>NZ_JBFAKK010000009.1:0-346105 GCF_040655735.1 Phytomonospora sp. NPDC050363 | reverse complement strand
AGCTCCGCCCCGGACCCCGCTGGGACTCCGTCCCAGACCCTGCTGGGAGGCTTCGCCCCCAGACCCCCACCAGGAACTCCGTCCCTGGACCCGGACCTACGCCTGGGTTGCGGGCCGTTTGGTCGGCGCTTGTGTGCGGCCGGCTTCGCCTTGGCCGCAGGCCCGTCAGTCCGTCAGCCCGCTGGCCGCGCCGGGCCTCGGGCGTCGCCGGGTCTCGGGCGTCGCCGAAGCCCCACCCCGCAGCCCTCCCCCCCCCGGAGCCCTGCCCCTCGGTCCTCCCGCACCCCTGAACTTCGCCCGTCACCGATCCGGCACTACCCGGTCGCAAATGTTGTCCACCAGCCTGTCGACTTCCACGCCGTCCCATGCCCCCGGCAGTGTCAGCTGTTCGACGATCAGTCCGCTCATCGCGAGATACAGGATCATCGCGGTGTGCTCGTCCCCGGGGAATCCGCCGTCGGTGTGTCGGCGTCGATCGGCTTCGAGGTTCGCCGCTGTCGTCGTTGTCAGTGTCGCCCGCAGGTGGGGTCGTCGGGTCGCCTCCAGGCGCAGTTCCAGCAGCGCGAGGTATCCGTTGCGGTCGGCGGCGACCCTCTTCAGCAGCTCGTGCATGGACGCTCGGATCGTCTCGCGGTCCGGCGGGGCCTGCGCGTAGGCGGCCTCCTGTTCCGGGCCGGGGGCGAAGCGTCCGTAGATGTGCTCTCCGGCCTGCTGTAGTAGCGCGTCGCGGCTGGCGAAGTAGTTCGAGGTGGTTCCGGCGGGCACGGCCGCTCGCACGTCGACGGCGCGGAACGTGAGCCCTCGCGCGCCTTCGTCGGCGAGGACGTCGATGGCGGCGTCGAGCAGGGTCCGGCGCCGCTCGGGGTTGGATCTGGCCATGTCGGTGATCCTCTCATCCTTGACACCACTACGACCAAAGTACTATGTTCGCAGTGGTATCAAACGACTGAGGAGACGACATGCGATTCACCCTGATGGGAACGGCCCTGATGTCGGCCGACCCGCAAGCCGCCGCCCGCTGGTTCACCGAGCACTTCGGCTTCACCGTGGGCATCGACGTCGGCTGGTACGTCAACGCCCAGCACTCCGACCACCCGAACGTGGCCCTCGACTTCGTCGATCGCGACCATGAGTCCCTGCCCGCCGAGCTGCGCGGCGCGTCCGTCGCCGGGACCCTCCTGGGCCTCCTCGTCGAGGACGTCGACGCCGAGGACCGCCGTCTCCGGGCGGCCGGACTCGACGTCGTGCTGCCGTTGGCGACCGAGCCCTGGGGTCAGCGCCGGGTGCAGTTCAGGGGGCCCGACGGCGTCATCGTCGAGATCCTGCAGATGGTGGAGCCCGACCCGCGTTGGCTCGCCGACAACGGCCTCGCCTGAGAAGCGAGAAGAGCCCCGGACCGATGTGGTCCGGGGCTCTTCTCGTGCGTTCAAGCGGCCAGCGTCCGCCGTGGGTAGGGGAGGCGGGTACGGCGCGGTTCGGAGTGGGGGAGCGCGGCGACCAGCACGATTATCGCCACCGCGAAGGAGTTCTCGGCGGCCACCCGCAGCGGCCCGCCGGTCCAGTGGCTGTTGCTCCACGGGTCGAAGAACCATATCGGCGACACGACGAACAGCGTGTAGGTCGCCACCGCGGCCAGCCCGATCCAGCGCGAGCGCCGCTCCAGCGCGTTGAAGACGAGCACGGCGACCGCTGGCACGGCCCACACCAGATGGTGCGACCAGGAGATGGGGCTGATGACGTTGGCGGTCAGGCCGATGATGGCGAAGGCCGACAGCTCGTCGCCGGCCTTGTGGGCGGCGAGCGCGCGGGTGAGTCCGAGGACGAGCATGAGCAGCCCGAAGGAGATCCACAGCAGCAGCGGGGTGTCGGTGCGGTCGTAGAGCCTCGCGAGGAATCCGGCGAGGGACTGGTTGGGCGTGAAGTCGGCGCGTCCGACACGGGCGGAGTTCCAGAACACCGCGCCCCAGTAGGTCACCGAGGATCCGGGCGCCACGGCGAAGGCGATGCCCCAGGCGAGCAGCGTCGTTCCGGTCGCCACGGCGGCGGCGCGCCATCGTCGGGCGACCAGCAGGTAGACGATGAACAGCGCGGGGGTGAGTTTGATCGCCGTGGCCAGGCCGATGCCGAGGCCGGCCCACTTCGATCCGGAGCGCAGTGCGGCCATGTCGGCCAGGACCATCGCGGCCAGTACGAGGTTTATCTGGCCGTAGCCGAGGGTCTGGCGGACCGGCTCGATCGCGAGGGCGGCGAGTCCGACGGTCAGCACGACCACGGGGACGCTCCAGGCCCGCTCCCGCGCGAAGGGCGCGACGATGAAGTAGAGGCAGGCCAGCAGCGCGAACACGCCGGCGACGGTGGTGAGCACGCCCGAGGCCCACATCGGCCAGGCGGTGATCGGCGTGAGGAAGAAGGCGCCGAAGGGCGGATAGGTGAATCCGAGTCCGTTGTTGGCCTGGAAGTAGGCGTAGAGATCGTCGCCGTCCAGCCAGCCGGCGATGGCGTTGTGGTAGATCCGCAGGTCGTAGAGGCGGTAGAAGGGGACCGCGGCGATCAGCGCGGCGGCCCACACGACGCAGAGACCGCCGACCGCGACCAGGGTCCTGCGACGCTTGCGGACCCTGTCGACTGTGGACGCTTCGGTCCCGGTGGCGGTACGGCTGCGCAGCTCAAGAGGCATGAGAACTTTCCGGACCGTTGGGAGCTTTCCGTTTGGCAGCCTAGACGATGGCGACAAGCGCCGGTGCCGGGACACGGCGCGTCCATCGGGGCTCCTGAGCATTATGTCGAGTATCGTCCCATTCATGCCCGTCCATCGACACGCCCTCGTCCCGCGCGGACATGTGCGCGCCATCACCGCCGTTCCTCATCACAGGGAAGTGGGAAAGGCTTGCGACCTTCTGAGCCCCACTGGAAGGATCGGCGGCATGTCGATCAAGCTGAACGCGGCGGAGACCCGTCCCAGCGCCACCGAGGTACTTCGGCGGCTGCAGGAGGGCAACCGGCGGTTCGTGGCCGGCGAACCCGAGCACGGCCATGATGTCGCCGCGGCCCGGCGCCACGCCGAGGAGCAGAACCCCGTCGCGGCGATCTTCACCTGCGTCGACTCGCGGGTGACCGCCGAAGCCCTCTTCGACCAGGACTTCGGGCAGCTCATCGTCGTGCGGACCGCCGGTCACGTCCCCGACCGCGCGGCGATCGGGTCGCTGGAGTTCGCCGTCGCCAAGCTCGCCGTTTCGCTCATCGTCGTCCTCGGGCACGGACATTGCGGGGCCATCGAACTGGGTGTCAAGGCCGCCCGCGACACCATCGAGGGCACCGCCGCACCGAGCGGCTCGATGTCCTACCTGGTCGGACAGCTCTACCGCTCCTCAGCGCAGGCGCTGCGCGAGGATCCGGAGAACCCGAACGAGGCCGCGATGCGGCTCCAGGTGATGCACACCGTCGCCGAACTGCGGGCGGCGAAGGACCTCGCGGCCGCCGACGTCGTGGGCGCGCGCTACGACCTGGGTTCGGGTCTCGTCCGGCTCGTCGACTGAGAAACGCCCGTCCCGCCGTCACCGGCGGGACGTTTCGCTACCTGCGCTTCGGCGGGGCCATCTTCAGCCCGCCGCGCTCGATGGCGCGCCCGAGCAGCCAGATGCAGCGACCGGTGCCCCGAAACAGCAGCCCGAAGCCGATCCGGAAGACCCGCGCGACCTTCTGGCCGCCCGTGGTCGCCGGCGGGAGCGGGGGCGGCGGCTGCCAGGCCTGCTCCGCCCGGTAGTCCGGCGTCACGGCCTGCGGGTTGTAGGGCTCCCGCGAGGACTCGTAGCTCGGCATGTCATAGGCCGGGGGCGTGTACGCGGCCGGTTCGTACTCGTAGGAGGGCTGCGCCGGAGGGGGCGGAGCCGGAGTCGCCGCGACCTGCTTCTTGCGACGTTGCGTCTGCGCGGGCTGCTGGGCGACGGTGGTCGCCGGAGGAGGAGGCGGTGGCGGCGCGCTGCCGCTGCGACGGCTCCCGCTGGTCTCCGCGGGCGGCAGCGAGAAGCTGCCCGCGCTCGGCGCGGCCTGCGCGGCGGGCTGCGAGGGCGGATCCCACAGGGGGTTGCCCGGCGTCGGCTCGGCCGGGCGGGCCGTGGCCGGCGGCCTCGGAGCGGCCGGACGGGCCTCCTCCGGCCACAGTGGAACGTCCGACGGCAGCTGCGGCGGATTGGTCATGGCACGGCCTCACAGGGGTTCGGGTGCGTCAATCGTACGCAGCGGGCGCAAGCCCGGTCAGCAGCTGCTTCCCGGTACGCCCTTCACCGTGACGGGCAGGTGGCCGGGGGCCTTGGCCTCGCCGGTGAGCACGTCGGCGACGGCCTCCATCGAGGCCTTCGTGGTCCCGAAAGCCGCCACACGCACGCCCGACTTCACCTTGCCCAGGATGAAGGGCGCGTCAGTGGAGACGATCACCTCGGCGTCGACGTCCACGTCGGCGGCGGTGTCGCCGAAGCCGGCGAGCTGGATCGTCGTCCCGGCGTCGCCGCGGACCTCGACGCCCCTGGCCGAGAGCGCCTTCGCCAGCCGCTCGCGGGTCGTGTCGGCGCCGCCGACCACCCGCACCGGCGAGCCGATCGACTTGCCGCACTCACCGGCGACCTGCGTGATCGCCGCCCGGGAGATCTCGGCGGCGACATCGCGCGCCGAACCCAGGACCTCGTCGAGCTCGTCGGCGGGCGGGCGGGTGAAACCGGCCAGCCACTGCTTGAGGGCGACCACGCGTGTGGCGGCCTCGACGAGGCGCTCGCGGGGGAGTTTCCCGCTGGCGAGGGCGTCGCGGAGGCCCTTGTACGCCTTCTTGAGGTTCTCGGGCATCAAGATCAGGTCGTTGCCGGCCATCAGCGCGCGCACGGCGGCCTCGCCGGCACCGTGGCGCTCGGTGATCGGCTGCATCTGCATGGCGTCGGTGACCACGACGCCCTTGAAGCCGAGCTCGTCGCGCAGCAGGTCGATGAGGACCTTCGACGACAGCGTGGCGGGCACGCCCGGGTCGATGGCCTGGACGTCGAGGTGCCCTGACATGACCATCGGCACGCCCGCGGCGATGGCGGCCTTGAAGGGGACCAGGTCGGCGGCGAGGAGTTCGTCGCGGCTCTGGTTGAGTTCGGGCATCGACTTGTGGCTGTCGACGTCGGTGTTGCCGTGTCCGGGGAAGTGCTTGACCGCGCCGGCCAGGCCGGCGCCCGCCAGGCCCGCGATCACGGCGACGACCTGCTCGGCGACCGCGGCGGGGTCGGAACCGTAGGAGCGCGAGCCGATGACGGTGTTGCCGGGGTTGGCGATCACGTCGGAGGTGGGCGCGAAGTCGACGTTGACGCCCAGCGCGGACAGCTCGCCTCCGACGCCCTGCCAAGCGCGGGTGGTCAGCGCGGGGTCGGCCGCGGCGCCGAAGCCCATCGCGGCGGGCAGTGCGGAGATGCCGGAGGTGATCCGGGTGACCGCGCCGAACTCCTGGTCGATGCCGATGACCAGGGGGAGTCCGCCGTTGACCTCGGAGGCGGCCTTCTGGAGGCCGTCGGTGAGGCGGCGGATCTGCTCGGGGGAGTCGAGGTTGGTGCTCGGGTTGGTGCCCGCGGTGGGGTCGTCGGCGGTGAAACGCATCAGGATCAACCCGCCGAGATGGTACTTCCGCACCATGTCACCAGGGGTGTCGACGCCCGCGTGGGCCTGATTGGCGGCGCGGGAGGCGGCCGTGACGTCGTCGGCGTCGTTGCCGTAGGCGTGCGGCATCAGGACAAGGCCGAGCAGTTCCTCGTCGGTCATGGCCGCCACCATAGCTTGCGCCGGGGACTCGGGCGAAGGTACCGACGAGGGGGGCGAGGTGGGTTCCTCCTTGGCCTGGCAGCCGGCGAGCGCCGAGACGCCCGCAATCGCGAACAATGTCCGTCGGGTCAACACCCGCGCTAACTTACCTGCGTCAACCAAGTGGCGGGAGCGCCCTCACCGGCGTGACGGTAGGGCTCGAGTTCGGCGTCCCAGGACGTGCCGAGCAGTTTCTCCATGCCGTGGCGGATGGCCTCGGCGCCGGCGTTGCCGGAAAGGAGAGCGCGCAGGCGGTCCTCCGGCACGACGAGGTCGCCGTTGGCGCTCATCGTGGCACGGAACACACCGCGTCCGGGGACGTACATGATGCGTTCACCGTCGACGCCCGGACTGGGCTCCTCGGTGACTTCGAATCGCAGCATCGGCCACTGTTTGAGGGCAGCGGCGAGCTGCGAGCCCGTGCCTGCGGCACCGGACCAAGTGCATTCGGTCCGCAGAGTTGTCGGATCCGCGGACTGCTTCGTCCACTCAAGACTCGCGCGGGTGGCGAGCACCCTTGCGATGGCCCACTCGACGTGCGGACACACGGCGGTTGGGCTTGAGTGGACGTAAACGACCCCTCGCGTGGGCACGTGAGACCTCCTGGGTTGTCCTTGATGCGCCTTCCCCCAACGCACCTGGCGAACCGCAAGAACGGCCCGTACCCACGAGCCGATCCCCATCTTGACTTATGGGTCCTACGTTGCGCCAGTGATTCGGCGAGATTGGCCGCCAGGAATCTGACTATCCAAGGTGGAGGATACGGGGAGTCACCATCGGCTCCACTCCGCTGTCGGCTGGATGCACGCTCGGCCGATCGGGTAGAGTTCGCCTGTTGCGGGTGACCCCGCACCGCCGGGCCGCCGAGCGGCCCGTGTCGGGAAACACCGCCTCCCCGGGGGTGGTGCCCCAGGTGGCGCTGGCCGCTGCGGGAGGTCAACGGGTAGAGTTGCCCGGTCCGTCTTTCGCGAGACGGGCGAGTGACTTGTTGAAGTGACTTGTGTGAAGTGGAAATATTCAGCAATACCTAATCGTGAGGAGTAGCTGCGTGGCCAGCAACACGTCTAAGACCGCGCGCGCATCGGTCCGCGCCGGCCAGGCAGGCCAGGGTGGCGGTCTGAGCGTGCTGGGTGAGTTCAAGTACCTCATCCCGCTCAACCAGGGCAAGCACGTTTACGTCCGCAACCTCACCAACGGCAAGACCGTTCACGCGGCTACCGACTCGGAGCGGTTCGTCGAAGAGGTCCGCTCGCTTGGCGAGGCCGGCCACGGCGCGAAGATCCAGGCCGAACTGGAGGCGCTGACGACGGCGTTCCCCTCGGACGGCTGGGACAAGACCTCGAAGCGTCTCGCGGACGCTGGAGTCTTCGGCGGCGAGTAGACCGCTGCCGGGCCCTTGGCTCGACGCGCACCCGGGTTACCGGGTGCGCGTTTTTTCTTGCCCTCGTGCGGTCACTCCGCCTGGGTCCAGGGGCGCAGTGCCACCTTCGTGGCCGCCTTCAGGTCCTCGCGCATCGCCGCCGGGTCGCCGTCGAGCGCGCCGGGCCGGTCGAGGATCGCCTGGAGCGCGCCCGTCACCGCGCCGATGAACGCACCCACGAGGGCGCCCGCCGACACCTCGTCGAGCTGGTCGGGGAAGGCGTCGCGAAGATGGCGGGCGATCTCGCGCTGCGCGTCGAGCTGCAGCTGGAGGCCCCGGCCGCGTACCGCCGGGACGGTGGCGGTCAGGCGCAGGCGCAGCGCGGCCGTCCGGCCGAGCATCTCGTCGGCGGCGGGCCCGAGGTCGGTGAGCGTGCGCACCAGCACCTCGGCGGGGGTCTCGCCGGGGGTGCGCGTGGCGACGGCCTCGACGGCGGCGGCGATGCGCGCGTCGGCCTCGGGGAAGAGGACCTCCTCCTTCGATGCGAAGTAGCTGAAGAAGGTGCGGGTGCCGATCTCGGCGGCCGCGGCTATGTCGGCGACGGTCGTCTCGTCGTAGCCGCGGGTCTCGAACAGCTCGGTGGCCGCCTCGACGAGCGCGCGGCGGGTGCGTTCGCGCTTGCGGTCGCGCAGGGACGTCATGCGCGCGAGTGTACTGCATCCGATGTCGGCTCGCACTCATTGCAATTCTGCACTCGATGCAGTTACGCTTTCCTCATCCCCCCGAGAGGAGCGTTCCCATGGACGTCCTTGTTTCCGGGGCCGGCGTCGCCGGCCCGACCCTCGCCTACTGGCTCGCGCGTGGCGGCCACCGGGTCACCGTCGTGGAGCGCGCCGGCGACCTGCGCTCCAGCGGCAGCCCTGTGGACGTGCGTGCCGGCGCCGTCGAGGTCGCCGAGGCCATGGGCGTCATGGGGCGTCTCAGGGAGGCGGCGACCGAGGTCGACGGCCTCAGCTTCCTCAACGGGAAGGGCCGCCGCACCGGGTACGTCGACCTCCGCGCCTTCCAGCGCGTAGGGGGCGGTCGTGAGGTCGAGATCCCGCGCGGCGACCTCGCGGCGGTGCTCCACGAGGCGAGCCGGGACGTCGCCGAGTACCTGTTCGGCGATTCCATCGCCGCCCTCGTCCAGGACGCCGAGGGTGTCGACGTCACCTTCGAGAAGACCGCGCCCCGCCGCTTCGACCTCGTCGTGGGCGCCGACGGTCTGCACTCGACGACCCGCCGCCTCGCCTTCGGCCCGGAGGCCGAGTACGTCCGCGGCCTCGGCCTATACGTCGCGACCATGCCGGTCGAGGGGGAGGTCGGCCGCGACGTGCTGATGTTCAACACCCCCGGCAGGATGCTGTCCCTGCACCCTTCGCGCGGACGGGCGCTGGCGGCCTTCATCTTCCGGCACCCGCCGATCCCGGACTTCGATCACCGCGACACCGCCCGGCACCGGCGGGTTCTCGCCGAGGTCTACGCCGGCGACGGGTGGCGGGTCCCCGAGCTGCTCGCGCGGGTCGCCGAGACGCCCGACCTCTACTTCGACGCCGTCAGCCGCGTCGACATCGACTCCTGGACGAAAGGACGCGTGACCCTTCTCGGCGACGCAGCCTCCTGCGTCTCGCTGTTCGGCGACGGCACGTCGACGGCCATGGTCGGCGCCCGCGCCCTCGCCGAGGAGCTGGCCGACGGCTCACCGGTGGCCGTCGCGCTGCGCCGTTACGAGGAGCGCCACCGCGCGGTCGTCGGCGCCAAGCAACGCGGGGTGGGGGCGGCGGCGAACCTGCTGATCCCCGCCACCCGCGCCGGCATCGCCGTACGCAACATGGCCACGCGCCTGTGGCCGGTCGTGGCCGCCGGCCGCCGGCTCACCAGCCGCCGTCGCGCGCCCGTGGCGGCGTGATCTTGCGGGGCTCCCTTACCCTCCCGGCATGTCAGTGAGCGGTGTGCACGCCCAGCCCGGCGGGCGCGTGCGGGTCAAGGCCTCGGCGCGTGGACTCCACGTCTGGCCGCAGGGCCGGTGGGACTTCCTCGGAGAGGACTGGGCGGTCGGGCTGTCGGCGCTGTGGCTGCTGGTGGTCGGGCTCATCGGTGTCGGGCAACTCGGGTCGGGGAGCGTGCCTCTGGGGGCGGTCCTCCTGCTGGCGGGGATCGTCGGGGGCGTGCCGGCGCTCGTCCAGCTCGTCGCCGAGGCGATCGGCCACGTGCTCTTCCTCATGCTGCTGCCGGTCGTGGTCATCGGCTTCCCGCTGCTGTTCTTCCGGCCCGTGCGCCGCACGCTGGGGAAACTTTGGGGGAAACCCCTCAAGGACCGGTATCTGACGCCGGCCTCGGGCATCGCCGAGCTTCGTTTCCATCCCGGGCCGGTCATCGACGTCGTTCGCGTCGACGGGGGCGGTGTGCGCCTGTCGGCGAGCGGCCGGGCGGGGGAGAAGTTGAGCGCCGAACTCGCGAAGCTGGGGGCGGTCCGGCGTATCCCGTGACTCTGCGAGGAGCGGGAAGCACGAGATCCGGCCCGCCTGACAAGATCGGGGCGTGACGACCTTGTTCCTGACGGTCGGGCTGCCGGGGTCCGGAAAGACCACGAGGGCCCGGCTGCTGGCGAAGCGGCACAGCGCGCTGCGGCTGACTCCGGACGAGTGGATGATCCCGTTGTTCGGCGATCCGCAGCCGGACGGGAAGCGCGACGTGCTGGAAGGACGGCTGCTCTGGCTCGGTCTGGAGGCGCTGAGGCTGGGGACCAACGTGGTGTTGGACTTCGGATGCTGGTCTCGGGACGAGAGGTCGGCGATCCGCTGGCTGGTGACGTCCGTGGGCGCGTCCTGCGAACTCGTGTACATGCCGGTGGACCATGAGACCCAGCGCGCCCGGATCGCCCATCGCCGGTCGACCACGCCTGAGCAGACCTTCGCGATGAGCGAGGCAGATCTCGCGCACTGGAGGACGCTGTTCGAGGAGCCCGACGCCGCCGAACTCGCCGGGCCCGGGCCTGGAGGCCCGCCCCCTGGGTGGTCGGGATGGCCGGAGTGGGCCGCCGATCGGTGGCCGTCCCTCGCGTGACTGTCGGGCCGGCGTCGGTGGGGCGAGTCCGGGGCCGACCGTGAGCGCCCCGAACGATTCGACGACGCGGCGGAAAGATTCGCCGGACGGTCCTAGTCTGAGGGCCATGCGACTGACCAAGTTCACCCACGCCTGTGTCCGCCTTGACGACGGGGACCGCGCCCTGGTGATCGATCCCGGTGTCTGGGTCGAGCCGGAGGCACTCGACGGTGTCACCGACGTGCTGGTCACCCACGAGCATTACGACCACCTCAACGCCGAACTCCTCGCCGAGGCCGCCAAGCGAGGTGTGCGCATCCACGCCCACCCCGACGTGGCCGAGCAGCTGACCGACCTCGCCGACGCCGTCGAGCCGATCAGCGCGGGCGAGAACCGTACCGTCGGTGGTTTCCTGGTCGAGGCCGTCGGCGGCGAGCACGCCGAGATCTACGAGGGCAGGCCGGGTTGTGCCAACCTCGGCTTCCTCGTGGACGCGCCGAGCGGGGTCGTCTACCACCCCGGGGACTCGCTTTTCGTGCCCGGGGTGCCGGTGGGGACGCTGCTGGTGCCGGCCTCCGCGCCGTGGCTGAAGCTGTCGGAGGCGCTCGACTTCGTGCGGGCGGTGCGGCCGCATCGCGCGCACCCGATTCACGACGCGATCCTCAGCGAAGCGGGGCAGGGCCTGGTCGACGGCTGGTTCGACATGGCCGGCCGTACGGTGTACAGCCGGATCCCGGTCGGCGAGAGCGTCGAGGTCTAGGGGGTCGGGGTGTAGGGCGTCGAGGTCGAAGGCGTCGAGGTCAGTGCGCGTCCTAGGTCTTGCCGTGGGCGTCGCGCTCGGCGTTGATGCGCAGGGCTTCGGCGAGCTGGTCTTCGAGGATGATGATGCGGCAGGCCGATTCGAGGGGTGTGCCCTTGTCGACGAGTTCGCGGGCCCGGCCGGCCAGGCGGAGCTGGTAGCGGGAGTAGCGGCGGTGGCCGCCGTCGGAGCGCTGCGGGGTGATGAGCTCGGCGGTGTCCAGTGAGCGGAGGAACGCCTGCGTCACGCCGAGGAGTTCGGCGGCCCGGCCCATGCTGTAGGCGGGGTAGTTGTCGTCGTCGAACTTGTCCTCGTGGCCCGTGGTGGGGATGTCCTGTGCTTCCAATAAACGCAACCTTTCGATGAACGCGGACAGGGGCTCCGGTGCGGATGCACCGGAGCCCGGAGTGTTCTTACACCATCAACCGGCCGTTAGAGCCGGTACCGAACTGCGCGTCGACCACGAAGGTGGCGGCGACACGCGAATGCGTTGTCGATACCGCTGACCACCTCCCTTTCGATGGGACCGCTGCACCCGGCGGGGGTCGTGCGAACCGCTCGGGTGATATCGGATGGCGCGCTCACTCCTTTCCCATGGATTTCCGGCCGCTGGGGCCTTTACTGTTTCGGTGTTGCCGACTTGCTTGTCGCTGGTTCTGCTGTGTTGCTGATGTTGCGGCGGTTCTGATGTTGCCGTGTTTCTGGTATTGCGGTCTTGCCTGGTATTGCTGTTTCTAGTAGCGCTGGTTTTCTGGTATCGCAATGTTTCTGGTAGTGCTGTGGTTCTGGTAGCGCTGTGTTGCTGTTCGCGGCTCACCGCCCCGGAACCCCGTGCGCTTACCTGGTCCCGGCCGCCTGAGCCGCGCTCTTGCCGTGCACTTTCACTTCACCCTTTCCCAGGGACGGTCTGTGTTGCCGACCGTCCGCGAACCTCGCCGGGAGCCCGTTCCCTTAGCGGCTCGAACCGGCGGGTCTGCATCCAGCACGGACGACTAGTCGCTGTCGTCCCTTATGGACCCTCTTAGTTCTACAAGAGAAAAGATAGCACTCGAGGCAAGGGATGTCTACAGCGGCGGGTGGAGATTTTCTGGCGGGGTGTGGGGAGGCATCGAGTGCGGCTGGGGGACCGGGGTGGGGGAGGAGTGGGGAAGGAGTGGGGGATGGGGTGGAACGCCTGGTGGCAAGGCATGGGGACGGCGGGACGGGTGGGGAGGAGGTGATGGACGGCGGGGGAGATGGGAGGAGGAGATGGGGAAGTGATGGATGGGGTGGGAGGGAAGTGCCGAGCTCCGCGAAGGACCGTCCCACCCGAACCGAACCGAACCCGAACCCCGGCCGCGCAGGGGGAAGGGAGATGGCGGTGGGTGGGGGGGAAGGGAGATGGCGAGTGGAGTGGGAGGGAAGGGAGATGGCGAGTGGAGTGGGAGGGAAGGGAGATGGCGGTGGGTGGGGGGAAGGGAGATGGCGAGTGGAGTGGGAGGGGTTATGGGGGATGTCGGCGGGGAGGGGTCGCCGGCCCTCGCGCGGCAAGCCCAGGGAAGGAACGCGATCGGCGCCGGGGCTGAGATGACGGGCCGGGCTGGGACCGCGGGGCGGGGCGAGCGGAGGAGTGGCGTGCACAGGCCTGCGTCGCAGGTGTGGGCCGAGAGGCAGAGGGGTGCGTGGGCCTGGCGCGCCTGGTGGATTCCACCCTGTGTCTTCACCTCGCGGCATGGCGGTGCGCGGGTGGAGGACCGCAAGGCGTGCCTGCCCGGCGCTGGCGATGGCGATGGCGATTGGGGCCGCAGCGGTGGTCGTGGAGCGGGGCGGGCGCTGTTAGCGTGGCGCACGCACAGGGCGGGCCGGGCCGGGTGAGGCAGGGCCAGGTAGAACCAAGCAGAACCAGGCCGAGCCGTACTGGCCGAGACGGGCCGGGTCGTGCGAGCCGAGCTGGGCCGGGCCGTGCGGGCCTCGGTGTGAGGGTGGCGGCCGCGTCGCGCGCTGCCGACGTGAGGACCGCGCCGTCAACTCCCACCCCTCCGCGCGCGACCGTGCTGCGGTGGTGAACACGTCTCCCAGGCCGTTCTCGCGCGGCCGCAGGTCACCGGTGGCGGTGGTCCGCCGGGCGCCTTTCATCTGTCCATGGCGGGACCTGCGGGGGCGCCCCTCGGCCGACCATCCGGTTCTCCTGCTCGCGTTCCCCTCTCGCCAGTCGGCGTCGTCGGGCATATCTCCTGCCGGACTCACGCCAATCCGCCAATCCGCCAATCCGCGACTCACGCTGGTCCGCCGGTCCGCCGGTCCGGCGTCCCGAGCCCCGGCCTCCTTGCGCGGGATTCCCGTCCCGGTTGCCCGCTCCATCCGCTCGCCCGGCGCCGCCGGGTTCTCCGCCGAGGCGTCGGCCCAACGTCGGCGGGTTACCTCTTCCTCCCGGCGGGTCTGCGCCCACGACCGGTTCAGAGGCGTCAGGTTTTCCCGCTCCCTCGCCGCTCCTGCGCCCACCGGCTGCGCGCCGCCGGGCTTCCCCTTCCGCCGGTCGGACCTGCGCTCACGCGCTGGTCCGGCACCGTGGGGCTTCCCGGTCTCTCCCGCTGGACCTGCGCTCACGCGCTGGTCCGGCACCGTGGGCTTCCCGGCCTCTCCCGCCGGACCGTGCCCACGCGCTCGCCCGCCAGCGTGGGACTTTCCGGCCTCTCCCGCCGGACCTGCGCCCAAGCGCTGGCCGTCGCCGGATTCGCCTTCCTGCGAGTTTGCGCTCGCGTGCCGCCCAGCACCGCTGATCCCCTGCGGGACATTCGTTGCCCCGTTCCGCGCCCAGTCTGCCTAGTCCAGTCCTCCGGCAGGCCCTTCCCGCAGCCCGCCCCGCGCCCAGCCCGGCACCGCCCCTCGCCGGGTGTCCGCCCGCCGGGTTCCCCGCAGTCCCCGCCACCCGCCCAGTCGCCACGCGCAGTCCGTGCCCAGCCCGCCCCCTGCCCCCCCGCAGCCCTCACACCGGATCTCCACCCGCCCCGCCTGCCCCGCTCCACCCCAGCCCTGCCCGCTCCACCCGCCCCCTAGCCCTCGTCCCAGCACGGGTGTACCGTCAACAACGTTCAGAAGGTTCACTACTTACTGAAAGATAAAAACCATGATCGCTCCCACCCCCATCACCGCCACCGGCCTCCGCAAGCGCTTCGGCGCCACCACCGCCCTCGACGGCCTCGACCTCGAAGTCCACGCCGGCGAGATCCACGGTTTCCTCGGCCCGAACGGCGCCGGCAAGTCCACGACGATCCGGATCCTGCTCGGCCTCATGCGCGGCGACGGGGGGCGGGCCGTCGTCCTCGGCGGCGACCCGTGGCGCGACGCCACCGAACTCCACCGCCGTATCGCCTACGTCCCCGGCGACGTGGACCTGTGGCCGCAGCTCACCGGCGGCGAGGCGATCGACCTCCTCGGCGCGGTCCGCGGCGTCGCCTCCACCCGTGCCCCCAACACCCCCACCGCGCGCCGCAACGAGCTCATCGAACTCTTCGACCTCGACCCCCGCAAGAAGTGCCGCGCCTACTCCAAGGGCAACCGCCAGAAGGTCGCCCTCATCGCCGCCTTCGCCTCCGACGCCGAACTCCTCATCCTCGACGAACCAACCTCGGGCCTCGACCCGCTGATGGAGGCCGTTTTCCAGCGCCGCGTCCTCGCCGAACGCGACCGGGGCCGCACGATCCTCCTGTCCAGCCACATCCTCTCCGAGGTCGAGGCCCTCTGCGACCGCGTCAGCATCGTCCGCAAGGGCCGCACCGTCGAGACCGGCACGCTCGCCGACCTCCGCCACCTCACCCGCACGTCGGTCACCGCCACCCTCGCCGGACCCCCGGCGGGCCTGGCCGCCCTCCCCGGCGTCACCGACGTCGCCACCGACGGCGACACGGTCACCTTCCACGTCGCCGACGGCCGCCTCGAAGCCGCCATGAGGCTCCTGGCCGCCGTCGGCATCCGCTCCATCACCAGCCGCCCGCCCACCCTCGAAGAACTCTTCCTGCGCCACTACGAAAGCGAGGCGACGGTCCGATGACCGGCACACTCCGGCTCCTGCGGCTCGTCCTGCGCCGCGAACGCGTCCTCGCTCCACTGTGGATCCTCCTGCTCGGCTCCTTCGCCGCCGGGCAGGCCGGCCGCTACGCCGCCACCTTCACCTCCGACTCCGCGATCGCCGACTTCGCCGCCGAGATGGCCGGCAACAAGGCCCTGCTCGCCTTCTCCGGCCAGGTCTACTCACCGACTCTCCCCGGCATGACCGTCTGGAAGATCGCCGACACCGTCTTCGTCCTCATCGGCCTCGTCGCCGTCCTCACCGTCGTGCGCCACACCCGCGCCGAGGAGGACGGCGGCCGCGCCGAACTCCTCGGCGCCGGAGCCGTCGGCCGTGCCGCACCGCTTTCCGCCGCGCTGCTGTTCACCTGGTCGGCCTGCGCCCTCACCGGACTCGTCGCCGCCCTCGGCATGATGAAGCAGGGCTTCGACGCCGAAGGCTCCATCGCGTTCGGCCTTGCCGTGGCCGCGGTCGGCATCGTCTTCGCGGCCGTCGCCGCCCTCGCCGCGCAGCTCACCGACAACGCCCGCGGCGCCGTCGGCCTCGCCGGACTCGCCCTCGCCGTCGGCTACGTCCTGCGCTTCCTCGCCGACGGCGGCGACCGCGAACCGCTCAAGTGGTTCTCCCCGCAAGGCTGGAGCCACCTCGTCAAGGCCTACGCCGGCAACGACCTCACCCCGCTCGCCCTCAGCCTCGCCCTGACCACGGCGGCCACCACCGGCGCCTACGCCCTGCGAGCCCGGCGCGACCTCGGCGCCGGCCTCATCGCCCAGAAGTCCGGCCCCGCCGACGGTCGGCTCCGCTCCCCGCTCGCGCTCGCCTGGCGCGTCCAGCGCGGACTGCTCACCGGGTGGCTCGCCGGGATCACCGTCGCCGGAATCGCCTTCGGCTCACTCGCCACGGCCATCCCCGGCCTGGCCGGGCAGGGCGCGTCCATCACCGAGTTCTTCGACCGCTACGCAGCTGGCGGCCACACCGACCTCGTCGACACCTACCTGTGGCTCATGGCCCTCAGCCTCGGCTACGTCACCGCCCTCTACCCGCTCCTCGCCGTCCTGCGCATGCGCGCCGAGGAGACCGGGGGCCGCGCCGAACTCCTCCTCGCCGGGGCCCTCTCCCGCACCCGCTGGGCCGGCGGGCACCTGCTCATCGCCGCCGCCGGCTCCGCCGCGATCCTCACCCTCGGCGGACTCGCGATGGGCGCGGTGGCCGGCGACCCGTGGCGCGTGCTCGGCGCCGTCGCCCTCCAGACACCCGCCGTCTGGGCGACCGCCTCGGTCGGCGTGCTCGCCTTCGGGCTGCTGCCGAAGGCGACCGGCTGGATCTGCTGGGGCGTCTTCCTCTTCGTCAACCTCTTCGGGGAGATCCTCGGGCCGATCGTCGGGATCCCTTACTCGGCCTCGAAGACCGTCATTCCCTTCCTGTACCTGCCCAAGGTGATCTCCGGCGGCGACTTCACGGCCCTGCCGGTGCTCGCCCTCGCGGCCCTGGCGGTGCTGTTCACGGCCGCGGGCGTGGCCGGGCTGCGCAGGCGCGCGGTCGCCTGACCGCGATGCCCCGGCCGTCGTGCCGGGGCATCTGCTCACCTCCCCGAGCGCCCGGTCCCACCGCACAGGTCGCACATGCTCCCATCGGCGTAGCCGCCGGTCCCCGCGCAGATCGTGCAGGGCAGACTCCGCGCGCCGGGCGTCTCACCGTGGAACACCGCGCGCTCGACGGCCTGCACCAGGTACTCCGCGCCCGGCGTGAAGCCGGTGACCGTCACGGTGCCGCCGCCGTGCAGCAGGAAGCGGCAGTGCCCGTCTCGGCCGGTCACCCGGTGGTACCAGCCGCCGTTGCCGGGTGTGGGTTTCACATCGGCGATGGTGTCCCACGCGAAGGTCCTGGTGGCACCGGCGTAGGAGTGCGCGAGGCCGCCCTCGTGGACGTCGAAGACCTCACCGCGCCTGGCCCAGGAGAGGCCGCCCAGGACGAGCCCGAAGGCCACGGCGCCCAGCCCGCCGCCGAGCAGGACACCGCCGCAAGGGCCGGGGGTCGTGACGCTGTCCCAGGTGAGGACCGTCGCCGGAACCGCGAAGGCCAGCACGATCAACCCGCCGCAGAACGCGCAGATCGCGGTGACGGCCCGGCGGTTGTTGTCGGTGGTGTAGGTCTGCACGTGGCGGCCGAGCGCCTCGACGGAGACCGGTGAGCCCGCGGGTGGAAGCCGTGCCCGCGATGGCCGGGTCGCGGCGAGCGCGGCGACCCGTTCGTTTTCCTTGCGGCGGGCGACGACGTAGGCGATTACGCCGACGGTGACCGGGAAGACGACGATGAGGGCTGTCGCGAGGACGATCGCGGGATCCATCTCGGCTCCAAACGTCGAAGAGGCGTCGAACGCCGACAACGTTGCACAAGTCCGTCGAATCGCACAACGGTCATCGCGCCGGGTCGAGACGAGGCCACGCGTGCGGGCTCCAGGACGCATCGATGCCCCGGTCCGCACCGGACCGGGGCATCGTGAAAGCGCTTCGTCCTACAGGGGGATGTTGCCGTGCGCGCCGCGCGCGGCCGGTGCCGCCGCGATCGCCTCGGCGATGCGCCGGCGCGTGTCGGCCGGCTTGATGACCTCGTCGACGACGCCGATCTCGACGGCCTTGGCAACACCGCCGGCGACCCGCTCCTGTTCGGCGATCAGCTCCTGCCGCAGGACCTCGCGCTGCTCGGGCGGGCAGGCGGCGAGCTTCCTGCGGTGCAGGATGTTCACCGCGGCGGCGGCGCCCATGACGGCGACCTCGGCGTCGGGCCACGCGAAGACCGCCGTCGCGCCGAGCGCGCGTCCGTTCATCGCGATGTAGGCGCCGCCGTAGGTCTTGCGCGTCACGAGGGTGACACGCGGGACGACCGCCTCGGCGAAGGCGTGCAGCAGTTTCGCGCCGCGTCGCACCACGCCGTCCCATTCCTGGCCGAGGCCGGGCAGGTACCCGGGCACGTCGACCAGCACCACCAGCGGAACCCCGAGCGCGTCGCACATGCGCACGAAGCGGGCCGCCTTCTCCGCGCTGGACGTGTCGAGGCAGCCGCCGAGCCGCAGCGGGTTGTTGGCGATCACGCCGATCGTGCGCCCGCCGAAGCGGCCGAGCGTGGTCACGATGTTGGGCGCCCAGCGGGCGTGCAGCTCCACCGGCGCCTCGATGTCGCTCCCCTCGGGATCGTCGAGGAGACGCCGCACGACCGGCTTGACGTCGTAGGCGCGGTTGGCGCGGTCGGGGAGCAGCAGCGACAGGTCCTCGCTCGGCGAGGCGTCGGCCACCGACAGGCGGCCCTGCCCGCCCAGCAGGGAGGCGACGCGGCGGCCCGTGTCGATCGCCTCCGCCTCGGTCTTCGTGGTCACGTGCACCACGCCCGAGCGGCGGCCGTGCGGTTCGGGACCGCCGAGCCTGGCCATGTCGACCTGCTCACCGGTCACGCTGCGGACGACCTCGGGACCGGTCACGAAGATCCGGCCCGCGTCGGACATGATCACCACGTCGGTCAGCGCCGGCCCGTAGGCGCCGCCGCCGGCGGCCGGGCCGAGCACGATCGAGATCTGCGCGACCCGGCCCGACGCGCGCACCATCGCGGCGAAGACCTGCCCGACCGCGTCGAGCGCCACCACGCCCTCGGCGAGGCGGGCTCCCCCCGAGTGCCAGATCCCGACCACCGGCACGCGCTCGCGAACGGCGAGGTCGATCGCCTCGACGGTGTGCGCGCACCCGTCGAGCCCCATCGCGCCGCCCATCAGGCGGGCGTCGGAGCAGTAGGCGACCACCGGTGTCCCGTTCACGTCGCCGCGCGCGGTCATCACGCCCGAGTCGTCGCGACCGGAGATGTGGCGCATCGTGCCCTGGTCGAACAGGTCACGCAGCCGCACCTCCGGGTCGCGCCGGTCGATCACGGGCGCCTCGGCGGTGACCGGGGTCGTCATTTCGTCCTCAGGCCTTCACGAACAGCAGCGACACGTTGTGCCCGCCGAAGCCGAAGGAGTTGTTCAGGGCGGCCGGGACGGCCATCTCCCGCTTGACGTCGCGGGCGACTTCGAGGTCGAGCGCGTCGTCGGGGTCCTCGAGGTTGATGGTCGGAGGGACCACGTCGTTTCGCACGGCCAGGATCGCGGCGATCGACTCGACGGCACCGGCGCCGCCCAGCAGGTGACCGGTCATCGACTTGGTGCTGGTCAGCAGCACGTGGTCGCCGATGGCGGTCTTGATGCCGTGCACCTCGCCGACGTCCCCGACGGGAGTCGAGGTGGCGTGGGCGTTGACGTGCTTGACGTCGCCGCCTTCCAGGCCTGCGTCGCTGAGCGCGAAGCGCATCGCGCGGATGCCGCCCTCGGGGTCGGGCTGGACGATGTCGAAGCCGTCGGAGGTCAGACCCGCGCCGGCGAGCCTGGCGTAGACCTTCGCGCCGCGCGCGGCGGCGTGGTCGGCACGCTCCAGGACCACCGCACCGGCGCCTTCGCCCATGACGAAGCCGTCGCGGGCCTTGTCCCAGGGACGGGAGGCGCGCTGCGGTTCGTCGTTGCGGGTCGAAAGGGCCCGCATCGAGGCGAAACCGGCCAGCGGCAGGGCGTGGATGACCGCCTCGCAGCCGCCGGCGACGACGATGTCGGCGCGGCCGGAGCGGATCATGTCGAGGCCCCACGCGATGGCCTCGTTGCCCGTCGCGCAGGCGCTGGTCGGGGCGTGCACCCCGGCCTTGGCGCCCAGTTCGAGGCCGATCCAGGCGGCCGGCCCGTTCGGCATGAGCATCGGCACGGTGTGCGGCGACACCCGGCGGGGGCCGGAGGCCTCCAGGATGTCGTCCTGGGCGAGCAGGGTGGTCGCCCCGCCGATCCCGCTGCCGAAGCAGACGCCGAGGCGGTACTTGTCGACGTCGTCGTCGACCGCGGCCAGTCCGGCGTCGGCGTAGGCCTCACGCGCGGCGATGATCGCGATCTGCTCACTGCGGTCGAGCCGGCGCAGGCGCACCCGATCGATCTTCTCCGAGGGCTCGACGGCCAGCTGCGCGGCGATGCGCACCGGCAGCTGCGCGGCCCAGTCCTGGGTGAGCGGTCCGACACCCGAGCGGCCTTCGAGCATGGCCTCCCAGGTGGACGCGACGTCCCCGCCGAGCGGGGTCGTCGCGCCTAGACCTGTGATGACTACGTCGGTCACTTGGGAGCCTTCTCGATGAACGTCACGGCGTCACCGACCGTCTTGAGGTTCTGGACCTCGTCGTCGGGGATCTTGACGTTGAAGCGCTCTTCGGCGGCGACGACGACCTCGACCATGGACAGCGAGTCGACGTCCAGGTCGTCGGTGAACGACTTGTCCTCGGCGGCGTCCTCGGGGTTCACACCGGCGACCTCTTCGAGGATTTCGGCAAGGCCTTCACGGATCTCGTCACGGGTCATTACTGGTTCTTCCTTCCGGTTGTCAGTCACTTCTGGGTGACAGCTAGGGGCAACGGATGATCTGGCCGGCGTAGGTGAGCCCGCCTCCGAAGCCGAAGAGCAGGACCGGCGCGCCCGAAGCGATCTCGCCGCGCGCCACCATCTTGGACAGAGCGAGAGGGACCGACGCCGCGGAGGTGTTGCCCGACTCCACGATGTCACGGGCGATGACGGCGTTGTCGGCGCCCAGTCGTTTCGCGATGCCCTCGATGATGCGCAGGTTGGCCTGGTGGAAGACGACCGCGCCCACGTCACCGATGTCGACCCCGGCCGCCTCGGCGGTCTTGCGGGCCAGCGGGGCGAGGGTCGTGGTCGCCCAGCGGAACACCGACTGGCCGTCCTGGTTGATGTAGGGGTGCTCGGCGGAGATGCGCACGGCGGTGCTCATCTCGGGAACCGATCCCCACACGACCGGGCCGACTCCGGGGGCCTCGTCGCCCTCGACGGGGGCCAGGACCACCGCGCCGGCGCCGTCGCCGAAGAGGATGCACGTCGAGCGGTCGGTCCAGTCGGTGAAGTCGGAGAGCTTCTCGACGCCGATGACCAGCGCCCTGGTGGCGGCGCCGGCGCGGATGGCGTGGTCGGCGACGGCGACGGCGTGGGAGAAGCCCGAGCAGGCGGTGTTGACGTCCATCGCGGCGGGCGCGGTGATCCCGAGCCGGGCGGCGACGGTCGCGGCGACGTTGGGCACGCGGTCGACGGCGCTGCACGTGGCCACGACGACGATGTCGACGTCGGCGGCGGCCAGGCCCGAGCCGGCCAGGGCCTTCTCGGCGGCCGAGGCGGCCATGTCGGCGACCGACTCGTCCTCGGCGACGCGCCGCTCCTTGATGCCGACCCGGCTGACGATCCACTCGTCGTTGGTCTCGACCATCTTGGCGAGGTCTTCGTTGGTGAGGATCTTCGACGGCTGGTAGTGGCCGATGCCGATGACCTTGGTCCCGTTGACGCCGGTGGTCACAGGATGCCTCCAGGATGGATGCGGGCGAGCGGTTGACCGGCGGCGATCGGGTCGTCGTCGGAGGCGAGCCATTCGACGAGCACTCCGGTGTGCGCGGCGACGAGGTCGACGGGCTCCCGGCGGGTCAGCACCCGTCCGAGCAGGTCGCCCTCGGTGACCTCGGCGCCCTCGGCGATCTCGGCCGGGGCGAATCGCCCGGCGGCCGGTGAGACCGCGACGTGGAACGAGACGCCGGGCTCGGTGCTCGGCACCACCCCGTGCCGCGCGATCAGGTCGCGGGCCTTGCCGAGGTCGTCGGGCGTGTTGACGGTGACGATCTCGATGCCCTTGAGCGCGCGCTTCGCCAGACCCGCGAGCGTCCCGGCGGGCGGCAGCTCGATGATCGCGGTGACGCCGAGGTCGGCGAGCGTCGTCATGCACTTGTCCCAGCGGACCGGCGAGGTGACCTGGCGGACCAGACGGCGCACGGTCTCCTGGCCGCCCGCGACGGCGGCGCCGTCGGCGTTGGACAGCAGGATCCGGCGCGGGTCGTGGCTGGTGATGCCGCCGGCGAGCTCTTCGAGGGCCGCGCGGGCGGTGGCCATGTACGGGGTGTGGAAGGCACCGGCGACCTGGAGCTTGATGATCCGGGCCTTCGCGGGCGGCTGCGCGGCGAGTTTGTCGATCGCCTCGGCCGAGCCGGCGGCGACGGTCTGCCCGGCGCCGTTGACGTTGGCGGCGTAGGCGCCGGCGGCCTCGATGGCGGCGGCGACCTCGTCGGGGTCCCCGCCGAGGACGGCGGCCATCCCGGTCTCTTCGAGGGCGCAGGCGGCGGCCATCTCGCGGCCGCGGACGGCGGCCAGCGTCAGCGCGGTCTCACTGGAGAAGACCCCGGCCAGCGACCCGGCGGTGATCTCGCCGATCGAGTGCCCGGCGAGCAGGCCCACGTCGTGCAGCGGGAGGTGCTCGGCGGCCAGGAGACCGGCGGCGACCAGCAGGGGCTGGGTCTTGGCGGTGTCCTTGATCTCGTCGGCGTCGGCTTCGGTGCCCAGGTGGACCAGGTCGACGCCGGCGAGGGCCGACCACCAGTTCAGGCGCGCTCGCGCGCCCGGGAGGTCGAGCCAGGGGGACAGGAAGCCGGGCTTCTGGGAGCCCTGGCCTGGAGCCAGTAGAGCTAGCACCCGTTGACTGTCGCCCACTTGTCACTCTCCGCGCGAGAGCGCCGCCTACGAGATCGAACGAGGTCTGTTGGAGGGTTCCTACAAATGGGGCTGGTGGGTATGCCCAAGAGGGCGTGACGGAAAACCAGACGACCTCGTCACAGTGCTGGCCTATTCTTGATCGGCCATGACTGCGCCTGACCGATCCTCCCCCGCCGCCCTGCGCCGCCGCCTGTCCGAGCTCCTGCCCGCCGACGAGGCGCGCCTGCGTCGCAGGCTGGACGGTCTGCGCGGGGCCGAGCCGAACCCGGGCGTCCTCGCCGAACTCATCACGAACATAGAGCAGGCCGAGGCCAAGATGGCCTCCCGCCGCGCGGCGGTGCCGAAGATCACCTACCCGCCGCAGTTGCCGGTCAGCGAGCGCCGCGACGAGATCCTGGCCGCCATCCGCGACAACCAGGTCGTCATCGTCGCCGGTGAGACCGGTTCGGGCAAGACCACCCAGATCCCCAAGATCTGCCTGGAGGCCGGCCGCGGCATTCGCGGGCGCATCGGCCACACCCAGCCGCGCCGCCTGGCCGCACGCACCGTCGCCTCCCGCATCGCCGAGGAACTCGGCACCGAGCTCGGCGGCGCCGTCGGCTGGAAGGTCCGCTTCACCGACAAGGTCGGCGACAACACCCTCGTCAAGTTGATGACCGACGGCATCCTGCTCGCCGAGATCCAGTCCGACCGGCTGCTGCGCGCCTACGACACGATCATCATCGACGAGGCCCACGAGCGCAGCCTCAACATCGACTTCATCCTCGGCTACCTCAAGCAGCTCCTGCCCCGCCGGCCGGACCTGAAGGTCGTCATCACCTCGGCGACCATCGAGACCGAGCGCTTCTCCCAGCACTTCGGCGACGCGCCCGTCATCGAGGTCTCGGGGCGCACCTATCCCGTCGAGGTCCGCTACCGGCCGATCTTCGACGAGGCCGAGGACCGCGACGAGGACCCCGACCAGATCTCGGCGATCATCGAGGCCGTCGAGGAACTGTCCCTCGAAGCGCCCGGCGACGTGCTGGTCTTCCTGTCCGGCGAGCGCGAGATCCGCGACACCGCCGACGCGCTGAACAAGAAGAAGTACCGCAACACCGAGGTGCTTCCCCTGTACGCCAGGCTCTCCAGCGCCGAGCAGCAGCGGATCTTCCAGTCGCATCCCGGCCGGCGGATCGTACTGGCCACCAACGTCGCCGAGACCTCGCTGACGGTCCCGGGCATCAAGTACGTGGTCGACCCGGGCACCGCGCGGATCTCGCGCTACAGCCACCGCACGAAGGTGCAGCGCCTGCCGATCGAGCCGGTGTCGCAGGCCTCGGCCAATCAGCGCAAGGGCCGCTGCGGCCGTACCTCCGACGGCATCTGCATCCGGCTGTACGCCGAGACCGACTTCACCTCGCGTCCGGAGTACACCGATCCGGAGATCCTGCGCACCAACCTGGCCTCGGTCATCCTGCAGATGACCGCCGCCGGGCTCGGCGAGATCGAGAGCTTCCCCTTCATCGACCCGCCCGACCGCCGCAACATCAAGGCCGGCATCGAGCTGCTGGTCGAGCTGGGCGCGATCGACCCGGCGCAGGAGGATCCGCGCAAGCGCCTGACGCAGTTGGGCCGCAAGCTGGCCGCGCTGCCCGTCGACCCGCGCCTGGCGCGGATGGTCCTGGAGGCCGAGCGCAACGGCTGCGTGCGCGAGGTCATGATCATCGCCTCGGCGCTGTCCATTCAGGACCCGCGGGAGCGTCCGGTCGAGAAGCGCGAGGCCGCCGACCAGAAGCACGCCCGCTTCGCCGACCCCGAGTCGGACTTCATGGCCTACGTCAACCTGTGGAACCACCTCACCGAGCAGCAGCGCGAGCTGTCGTCGAACCAGTTCCGCCGCACGGTGAAGTCGGAGTACCTGAACTTCCTGCGGGTGCGCGAGTGGCAGGACATCCACAGCCAGCTCCGCCAGGTCCTCAAAGGACTCGGGATCCAGCCGGGCGACACCGTCGCCGACCCCAAGAACGTGCACACCGCGCTCCTGTCGGGTCTGCTGAGCCACATCGGCCTCAAGGACGGCGACAAGCGCGAGTACACCGGGGCCCGGGGCGCGAGGTTCGCGATCTTCCCGGGCTCTTCGCTGTTCAAGAAGACGCCGCGCTGGGTGATGGCGGCCGAACTGGTCGAGACCTCCCGCCTGTGGGGCCGCATCGCCGCCAAGATCGAGCCCGAGCAGGTCGAACCGCTCGCCGGCCACCTCGTGAAGCGGACCTACAGCGAGCCGCACTGGGAGAAGAAGGCCGCCGCGGTGATGGCCTTCGAGAAGGTCACGCTCTACGGCGTGCCGATCGTGGCCAAACGCAAGGTCAACTACGGGCGCATCGACCCGCCGGTGGCGCGGGAACTGTTCATCCGCAGCGCCCTCGTCGAAGGCGACTGGGACACCCACCACCGCTTCTTCAGCGACAACCGCGCGCTGCTCGACGACGTCGAGGAGCTGGAGCACCGGGTCCGCCGCCGCGACATCCTCGTCGACGACGAGACGCTCTTCGACTTCTACGACCAGCGGATCCCCGCCGACGTCGTCTCCGGCAGGCACTTCGACTCCTGGTGGAAGAAGGCCCGCCACGATCAGCCCGACCTGCTGAGCTTCGAGAAGTCGATGCTCATCAACGAGGGCGCCGGCGGCGTCAACCGCGACGACTACCCCGACTTCTGGGACAGCGCGGCCGGCATCCGGTTGCGTCTGTCCTACCAGTTCGAGCCGGGCGACGCCGCCGACGGCGTCACCGTCCACATTCCACTCCCGGTGCTCAACCAGATCACGCCGGAGGAGTTCACCTGGCAGATCCCGGGCCTGCGCGAGGAACTGGCGACCACGCTGATCAAGTCGCTGCCGAAGAACCTCCGCCGCAACTTCGTGCCCGCCCCGGACTACGCCCGCGCCGCGCTGCACACCATGTCGCCCGGCGAGCGCTCGATGACCGACGAGCTGGAGACGGCGCTGCGGACCCTGACCGGCGTGCCGGTCCCGCACGGTTCCTGGGACTTCACGAAGGTCCCGGCGCACCTGCTGATGACCTTTCGCATCCTCGACGACAAGGGCAAGCGCATCGGTGAGAGCCGCGACCTCTCGGCGCTGCGCACCGAACTGGCCGGCCAGATCCGCGCCGAGGTGAACCTCGACGCCGACAGCGTCACCCGCGAGGGCCTGCGGACCTGGGACTTCGGCGCGCTGCCGCGCCTGTACGAACGCAAACGCGGCGGCTACGAGATCAAGTCCTACCCGGCCCTGGTCGACGAGGGCGCCAGCGTCGCCATCCGCCTGCTCGACACCCCCGCCGAGCAGAGCCGCGCGATGTGGGCGGGCACCCGCAGGCTCCTGCTGCTCAACAGTCCCTCGCCGATCAAGCACGTCCTCGGGCGCCTGTCCAACCCCGCGAAGCTGGCGCTGGCGGCCAACCCCTACGCCAAGATGGGCGACCTCTTCGACGACTGCGTCACCTGCGCCGCCGACACCCTCATGACCCGCAACGGCGGGGTCGTGTGGGACCGCGACTCCTTCACCGCGCTCCACGACGCCTTCCGCGCCGAGCTGATCGACACCACCGACCTGGCGGTGCAGACCGTCCGCAAGGTGCTGGTCATCTGGCACCGCATCGACAAGCGCCTGAAGGGAACGGGCAACCTGGCCTGGCTGCCGTCGCTGACCGACATGCGCCAGCAGCTCAACGGCCTGGTGTTCCCCGGGTTCGTCTCGGCGACCGGGCTGCACATGCTCGCGCACCTGCCGCGCTACCTGGAGGCCGTCGACCGGCGCCTCGACCGGATCGGCCAGAACCCCGGCCGCGACCGGGACCTGACCGAGCAGCTGGAGTACGTCGAGGAGGCCTACGCGAAGCTGCTCGCCGAGCTGCCGCCCTCGCGGCGGTCCTCGGTCGACGTCAAGAACATCCGCTGGATGATCGAGGAACTGCGGGTCAGCTACTTCGCGCAGGGGCTCGGCACGGCCTACGCGATCTCCGAGCAGCGCATCGCCAAGGCGATCAACTCGGTGCGCTAGTTAAGCGGTCGACACGGTGATCACCAGCGGCGACGATGCCACCGATGACTACACATGACGTACCACCCGTCCGCCTGGTCGACCTGTCGCACGAGGCACTGAAGGCCCTGCTCGCCGACGACCTCGCCGAGGGCAGCCGCCTGACCGGGATCGAGCTGACGCCGGAGCTGATCAGCGAACGCAACAAGCGCACCTGGAAGTACCGTGTCGATTTGCTGGCCGTGGACCCCGCCGCCGAGGCGTGGGCCCTGCCGCAGGTGGCCCTCAACGCCGACGGTGAGATCGTCGGGCGCGGCGGCTTCCACGGCCCCCCGGATGAGCGGGGCATGGTCGAGGTCGGCTACTCCGTGGATCCCGGGCACCGCCGCAAGGGCTACGCCACGGCGCTGCTGGCGGCCATGCTCAAGCGGGCCGCCGAGGCGCCCGACGCGCTCGTCGTGCGCGCCTCGGTCAGCCCGGACAACGTCGCCTCGCTGGCCACGATCGCGAAGTTCGGCTTCGTCCACGTCGGCGAGCTGATGGACGACGAGGACGGCCTGGAACTTCTCTACGAGCGCCCCGCACAGGACGCGTCCTGATGTAGGCGGCCGGCCCGGGCCGTTCCTAGTCCGCGTCGGCGGGCATCCAGCCGTACGGCCGCGGGCCGTACCGGTGGCGCAGTCCGGTCTCGTGGGGGCCGAAGCGCTCGGTCCTCGACGTGCCCTCGGTGCGGCCCGCTCGCGTCTCCTCGCGGTTGGTGACGGTGAGGCCCGACAGCGGATAGAGCCTGCTCTGCCAGCAGAGCCTGACCGCCTCGTCGAACAGGGCGTCCGGCACACCCTTCACACCCGGAGCGGGATGGAAACCGACCGTGACCGTGCCGTCCCCGAACTCGGCCTTGCACGTGCGCGCCTCGGGGCGAGTGCCGAGCTCGCGGGCGATGCCCGCGATGACCTCGCGGGTGCGTGCCTGAACCTCCTTGGCGCCGATGTGCGCGAGCGCGTGGATCCCCAGGAGGAGCGCGACGACCGGCACCCAGCCGCCGCCGACGGTCAGGCCGAGCAGCACGGTTCCGCCTGCGGCGATGCCCCAGCCCCAGGCGGCGAGGACCGCGATGAAACCGAGCTTCCACAAGGGCTTGGGATGCAGCCGGCCCCACCAGTGGCGAGGCCGGGGGAGCAGCGCGGAGTTGTGCACACCCGCGTCGAATAGCCGGTCGAGCGGGCCGCGCCAGGCCGGGCGCGCCGGGACGGCGAGGTCGGCGAGCAGCGGGCGGGTCTGGGCGACCGTCTTGGCGGCGTAGGCGGCCTTGAGGCGGCTGTCGTACTCGTCGAGGTCGAGGCGGCCGTCGTCGAGCGCGCTCTTGAGCAGGGCGGCGGTCTCGGCGCGGTCGGCGTTGCTCAGGCGGCGCGACCTGCCGGTGAGATCCTGGGTGAGCCGCCCCAGGTCGGCGGTCGTCCGCGCGGAGGCCGCGCGTCCGGCGCGGGTCTCGTACTTCCCGTGGTCGAGGCGGCCGTCGTCCAGGGCGGCGGCGAGTTGCCCTGCGACGCGCGAGCGGTCGGCGTCGCTCGCGCGCTCGTGAAGGCGCCCGGTGACCGCCGCCAGGCCGCCGACCAGCCCGGCGGAGGCGATCTCGGCGGCGAGGGCCTCGTGCTCGCCGGGTTCGAGGCGGCCGTCGGCGACCGCCCGGGACAGCTCGGCGAGGGCCGCGTCGCGGTCGGCCTCGGCCGGGCGCAGGTCCGCCTCGGTCGCGCGGGGCCAGTCGGGCAGGCCGTGCAGGATCCGCGCGAGCCCGTCGTAGGTCACGGCCTCGCCGAGGCCGAGGACCCGCTCGGTGTACTCCTCCGGCGTCAGGCGGCCCGCCGAGGCGGCGTCGCTGAGCACACCGGCGGCCAGATGCCTGTCAGCGGCACGGATCCGGGCGCCGTCGACCCAGTCGCGTTCGTTCCTGCGGGCGGGCAGGTCGGCGACCACTGCCGCGAGCCGGCCGCGAGCCTTGGCCGAGGCGACGGTCAGCAGCCGCTGCTCATGCTCCACCGGGTCGAGGCGACCCTCCTCCAACGCGAGATCGACGATGCGGCGCACCGCGTCGCGATCGGCGTGGGTGGCGCGCAGACCGGGCGAGCCTCCGTCGGACCAGCCGAGCATCATGCGGGGATCGTAGAGGACGCGTGCGCACGACGCGCACGCCTGAGCGCGACCCTTCCCGCCCGCGATCGGTACCGTGTGCCACATGCGCAGACTCACCCTCGCCGACCTGGAGTCCCGGGGCATCGGCCCGGTCTACGTTCCGGTCGTCGCCGGTCATTCCGCCGACGGCAACGACGGTGACGGTCATCACCCGCCGCACGACGTGCCCGAGGTCCTGTGCGTGCTGCACGGCGAGGGCATCGTCGAGATCGACGGCATACCGACCCCGTTCGGCAGCGGCGACGTCTTCATCATCGAGCCCGGTGAGCAGCACCGCCTGATCGGCCACGGGGACCTCCCCGTCGTCCACGCCTGGCTCCAGTTGCGCGGAGCCTGACGTTCCCTCGGCGGGCGTGTCAGGATGATGGTCATGTCCGCCGAGAGCCTTCCCCGCCAGCTCAGCCGCACCCGCCACTTCGGCTCGGGCGCGCCCGGGTCCTTCGCCGTCTCCGCCGACGGCGGCACGGTCTTGTTCCTCCGCTCACGCGCCGGCGACGACCCGGTCGCGCTGCTGTGGGCGCTCAACGTGGCCACCGGCGAGGAGCGGGTCCTCGTCGACGCCGCAGCGCTGGCCGTCGAGGGCGAACTGCCCGAGGCGGAGAAGATTCGCCGGGAGCGCGCCCGCATCCGCTCGGCGGGCATCACCGCCTTCAACACCGACGCCGAGACGCGCCTTGCCGTGTTCGCGCTCGCCGGTCAACTGTGGACGGTCGAGGTCGCCACCGGTGTCGCCAAGCGCGTCGCGGGGACCGACGGCGCGGTCGACCCGCGCATCGACCCGACGGGCCGCCGGATCGCCTACGTCCGCGACGGTTCCGTGCGCGTCGTGGAGTCCGACGGGACGAACGACCGCGCGATCGCCGAACCCGACGGCCCGGTCGTGCGCTACGGCGTCGCCGAGCACGTCGCCTCCGAGTCGATGCACCGCTACCGGGGCCACTGGTGGGCGCCCGACGGCGAGCGGCTGCTGATCACGCGGGTCGACGAGTCGGCCGTCGACGTCTGGTACATCAGTGATCCGGCCGAGCCGGCCGCCCCGCCGCGCGAGTTCCGCTACCCGGCGGCCGGAAAGACCAACGCCGACGTCGGCCTGTGGGTGTACACATTGGACGGTTCCGCGCCGGTCGAGGTCGACTGGGACCGCGCCGGCTTCGAGTACCTCGCCGAGGCCGGCTGGGACGCCCACGGCCCGATCGCGGCCGTGCAGAGCCGCGACCAGCAGACCGTCCTCGTCCTGGCCGTCGACCCCGCCGACGGTTCGACCACCGTCCTGCACACCGAGCGCGACGACGCCTGGGTCGACCTCATCCCCGGCACGCCCGCCCGGACGGCCTCGGGTGATCTGGTGTGGATCGGAACCCTCGACCGCCGCCTTTACATCGGCGGAGAGCCCGTCACCCCCGAGGGCCTCTACGTGCGCGCGGTCTCGGCCGTCGACGGCGACACCGTGCTCTTCAACGCCTCCACCGCCCCCGTCGCGGTCCACCTGTGGACCTGGCGACCCGGCGAGGGCGCCCGCCGCCGCAGCGTCGAGCCCGGCCTGCACCGCGGGGCCGTCGGTGGAGACACACTCGTCCACACCGCCTACACCCCCGAGTCGGTCGCCGCGCGCGTCCGCGTCACCCGCGAGGACAGGCCTGCGGCCGAGATCAAGTCCTTCGTCGAGGAGCCGGTGCTCACCGCCAAACCCGAGTTGCTCGTGCTCGGTGAGCGCAAGCTCAACACCGCGCTGTTCCTGCCGTCCTGGTACGTGCCGGGCGAGGCGACGCTGCCGGTTCTGATGGACCCCTACGGCGGCTCGGCGGCCCAGAAGGTCATGGCGGTGCAGAACTTCTCGACGCTGGTGTCGCAGTGGTTCGCCGAGCAGGGCTTCGCCGTGGTCGTCGTCGACGGCGCCGGTACCCCCGGCCGCGGCCACGCCTTCGCCCGCGAGACCTACCTGGACAAGTCGACGCCGGTCCTCGAAGACCAGGTCGCCGCCCTGCTGGAACTGGGCAGGCTGCGTCCCGAACTGGATCTGTCCAAAGTGGGCATCCGCGGTTGGTCCTTCGGCGGCTACCTCGCCGCCCTCGCCGTTCTGCGCCGTCCCGACGTCTTCCACGCGGCGGTGTCGGGCGCGCCGGTCACCGACATGCGCATGTACGACTCGCACTGGCAGGAGCGCCACCTCGGCGACCCCGAGGGCAAGCCCGAGGTCTACGACCACAGCTCCCTCATCGCCGACGCCGAGCGCCTGTCCCGGCCGCTGCTGCTCGTGCACGGCCTCGCCGACGACAACGTGTTCCCCGTGCACACGATGCGGCTGTCGGCGGCACTGCTCGCCGCCGGCCGTCACCATGAGGTCCTGCCGCTGATGCGCGCCACGCACATGCCCACCGACGGCGCCGCGGCCGAAGGGCTGCTGTACCACCAGGTGCGCTTCCTCAAGCGCTCCCTGGGAGTCGAGGAGCAGCCTGTCTGATCACTGCGGGCCGCCGCCGATCCTGTCGAGGTACGCGCCGATCTCGGCGTTCCCGCCTCGCGCCGCGATGTGACCGGCCGGACCAGCACGAGCTCGGGTCCGGTGACGCCGTAGGCGTCCCGGCCGAGCTCGCCGCTCACCCGGTGGACCCGCAGGTCGATCCAGGCGGGTACCGGCGGCGCGTCGGCGTGGCCGCCGAAGGCGAGCAGCGTCCAGTGCGGCCCGCGGAACACGTCGAAGAGGCGGATCCTCCCGCCGGTCGACGGATCCGCGCCGACGGCGTCCGGCGCGCGCTCGCCCGGTCGTGCCGGGTGTCGTCCGGCGAGTGGGGTCGCGGTGAGCGGACTGTTGGGGTAAGCGATGTGAGACCGGTGGTGAAGTCGTCGGTGAGACCGCGCTGTGCGGCCGGGCCGTCGTCGGCGGCCGCCGCGCGCATGACCATGCGCATCTTCTCGGTGCTGTCGGCGAGGACCGCGCGGGCCACCGGCAGGCGCTCGGCCTCGTAGGTGTCGAGGAGAGTCCCGGCGCGTCGGCGAGATAGCCACGAGAATGCAGGTGGAGGGCCCTCACGTCACCCGGCATCTCAACGGGCTCGAACAGCGTGGCCTCGTCGAACGGGTCGTGGTCACCGATGATCGTCGCGCTCGCCACGTCGCGCTCACCGAGGCGGGGGAGGAGACGGCCGACCGTTGCCTGCGCGCGGTCCGCGACTGGTTCGGCGAGGCGCTGGCGGACTGGCCGGCGGCCGACCGGAAAGACCTCACACGCCTGCTCGGCCGCCTGATCGACGACCTCGCGGCACATGCCGCCAAGGGCGACTCGCGGTGAGACGAGGGCTTCCTACCCCAGCCGCACGGCGTCCGACCCCCGCGTGTGCGTCAGCGTGAACACCATCGCCGAGCATCGCCACCCGGCGGGGGTCCGGACGAGCGTGTGCTCGTAGGTCCCCCAGAACTCCCACAGGTCGTTGTCGAGCTTGTTGTACCCGGCGCCCTTCGAGAACACCCAGGCGGTGTCGCCGTCGAGGTTGATCTCGTGGTTGGTCCGCAGGTGGTAGCTCGACTTGCGCTCGTGCAGGTTGGTGCGCCACGAGGCGACCAGCGCGGCCGCCGGGATGACGGTCGGGGCACCGCCGCCGAGGCTGGAGAAGTCGACGTGCACGTGCTCGGTGAACAGCGAGAGGCAGTGCTCCCAGTCCTTGACGTCGACGGAGTTGTCGATCGCGTCGACGACGGCCTTGATCTCGTGCATGTCCGCGAGGAGCTCGATGGGTTTGGGCATCACGGATCGGTCCTTACGCGCGGGAGTGGAACGGTCGTGACAATAGTGCGCCACGACCGCCCCGAGGGCTACCAGGCCCTCGCGTAGTCGACGGTGAGGGTGCTGTTCATGTCCGGATCGGGCGAGACCTTGCACTCCCACGTGCCGTCGGGGCACTGGCGGTCGGTCGCCCAGCCGCCCACCGCGACGTTGAGCACGATCTTGGCCGGGGAGTTCGCCGGTACGACGAAGGGCTCCTCGACGACGAAGACGCCGTCGATGGAGATCTTCACGGTGCCCTGCGGACCGGTGGTCCACTCGGCCTCGTAGATGTGCCACTGGCTCGGGTCGATGCCGGCGAACTCGGCCCCGTTGCCGTTGGCGGGTGTGTGCACGTGCCACTGCGGGACCCAGGATCCGCCGCCGCCGTTCTCCATCAGGTCGATCTCGCCGTACTGCGGCCAGACGTCCTCGGGCTGCCCGAGCGTCCAGATCGCCGGCCAGGCGCCCACCTCGAAGCCCGACATCCTCGCCCGGACCTCGACGCCGCCGCCGGCGCCGATGAGCGTGTTCGACTCCACACGCGCCGAGGTGTACTGGTAGGACTTGCCGTCCACGACGGTGACCTCGTCCCGCGCGGTGATCACCAGGTTGCCGTTGCCGTCCAGCTCGGCGTTGTGGCCTCCGTCGGTGTAGCACTGCCGCTCCTTGTCGGCAGGCCGTCCGCCCCACTCGCAGCCGGTCTGCTGGGTCCACCGGGTCGTGCTGGGCTGTGCTCCGGCGGTGCCGTTGAAGTCCTCGTTGAAGACCCAGTCGGCCTGGGCCGGTTCGGAGACGATCACCGAGGCCGCGGTCGCGGCGACGGTCACGGCTGCCAGGGCGGCCGCGCGCAAGGGCTTGGTCAGGCGCATGGAGGGCGGTCCTTTCGTCGAGGGACCGCGCCAGGCTATTGGATCATCCACAGTGGGGGAAGAAGGCCGGGTGGAAACCTTCCCATCGCACGGGTGCGACTGTGCGGAGGGCTATGCGCTGAACCGGTCCACCGCTAGCGCGGCAGCTCCCCGCTCGGATCGAGCCGCCCGATCGCCAGCGCCAGCCGCAGCGTGAAAGCGTCATGGGAGACCGTCGGCGAGAACCCCGTCACCTCGGTGATCCGCCGCAACCGGTACCGGACGGTGTTGGGGTGCACGTACAACGCGCGCGCCGTCCCCTCAAGGACGCCGCCGCTGGTGATGAACGCGTCCATCGTCTCCAGCAGCTCGCCGCCGGCCTTCGTCAGCGCCGTGTAGATCTGCGTCGACAGGACCTGCCGCGCGTGCTGGTCGCCCAGCAGCGCCCGTTCGGGCATCAACTCCGTCGCCGACACCGGACGCGGCGCATCCGGCCAGGCCGCCGCCGCGCGAAAACCCATCTGCGCGGCCCGCGCCGACTCGCTCGCCTGCTCCAGCGTCGGTACCGCCGGACCCACCACGATCGGCCCGTCGCCGAACTTCCCGGCCAGCTTCTCGACCGTCGCCAAAGGCTCGGCGACCCCGCCGAGCACCGCCACCAGCCGGTCTCCGTGCACGCCCGCCAGCACGTCGACGCCCAAACGGCGGGTCGTGCGGTGCAGCGCGTGCAGCACGGCACTGGCCTCACCACCGGGGGAGCGCCCGACCGCCACCGAAACCGGCGTCGCGTCCGACCAGCCGAGAGCCGCCGCGCGCGAGGTCAGCTCGTCGCCGGCCTCACCGCGAAGCAGCGCGTCGACCAGCAGCGCCTGAAGGCGCGCGTCCCAGGCGCCCCGCGTCTCGGCGGCACGCGCGTACACACGCGCGGCGGCGAAGGCCACCTCGCGCGAGAAGCGCAGCACCGCCTCGGCCAGCTCGGCGTGCTCGCCCTTGGCCGCCAGCTGCGGCACCTGCTCCTCGACGACCTCGATGGTCACCTTCACCAGTGCCACGGTGTGCTGGAGGGTGATCGCGCGCGCAAGCTCCATCGGCGCGGCCTCGAAGACCTCGTCGGAGATCGCCGAGTCGACGCCATCGGCGCGCAGCCACTCGACGAAGGACCGCACGCCGGCCTGCGCCACGAGCATGACCATCGACCGTTGGTCGGCGGGCAGATCGCGGAACCACGGGAGGACCTCGTCCATCCGGGCAACGCTCTGGGTGGCCAGCGCTCCGGCCGCCCGCTCGACGTTGCGGATCGTGGCAGCGAGTTTCATCGCGTCAGCCTGCCATGCGCTGAACCGGTACAGGCGGGGCGGTCGGACATGCTGCTCCGTGGGCTACTGGTCGTCCATCTGCTTGTTGAACGAGGACGTGGTGTCCTCGTCGATCATGCCGTACAGTTCGCCGATCTCGCTCAGGGAGCCCGCCACGGAGTCCATGCGCGCGTCGGCGTCGCGGTAGAGACGCCGGTCACGGGCCATGACCGCGTGGACGTCGGCGTAGAAGTCGACGCCGATCCCGAAGGCGCCCGGCGTCAGGTGGGCGTCGGCGGCCTCGGCCTGGTGGCGGGCGGCGCTGCCCCAGTACGTTCCGTTGTTCCGAAAGGCGGCGACCATCGTGGCCATGGCCTCGGTGTCCATCCGCAGCTCTCCGCCGGGCCGCCAGTTGTCCTTGCGGTCGGCGTCGCTCCACGACGGGTTGGCCGCCTGGTCGGTGGGGACGGGCAGGCGCGGATCGCCGAGGTCGGCGACGCCGGGGAGGGCGGCGACCTCACCGAGCTTCTCGCCGGCCTTGTACTGGTTGTTGGCCAGGTTGATCAAGGCCCCGGCGATGCCGCTGACGTGCGCGGCGTAGCGGTCGACGATGCCCAGCACCAGCGCGACGGCGACGGCCTGGTTGCCGCCCGCCTGCGCGACGGCCGCGGTGACCTCGGCGCCGGTGTTCCAGGTCCGCTCGACCACGCGCTGCCACAGGTCGTCGAGCGCCTGCCGGAACAGCCGGACGGCCTCGGCGGTCGTCAGCGCCGACTCCTCCATCGACTCGATCACCGCGAGCAGCTTCGGCAGGTAGGTGTTGAAGGACTCCGCGCCGCCACCGGTCCACGAACCGGTGAACCGGGCGCCGGCCGCGCCGATCTCGTCGCGCGCGGCGATGATCTCGGCGGCCACCGAGCGGTCGAGCAGCTCGCTGCCGGAGTCGAGGAGCTCGGGCTTGCCGCGGGTCTCGCGCAGGATCTTGAAGGAGATCGCGAGGGTCTCCTCGGCCTCCCAGGCGACCACGATGACCTTGGCGTACAGGTCGGCGGCGGCGGCCCGCAGGTCCACGGGAAGGCTCGCCAGGATCGAGGACATGCTCTCACCGTTCACGCTCTCACCCCTGCGTCCCGAAGGCGGCGGCGACCGCGGCGCCGGGATCGGCGGGGTGCCTGCGCCAGTTGCCGATGGTGTCACCGGCGACGCGCACGTCGTCGTAGGCGTGCTGGCGGAGCGCGTCGACGGCCCGGTCGGCGGCCTGGAGGGCGGCGGTGATCATCTCGCTCATGCTCTCCGGACTGTGCTGGAGCTTGGCGCCCGGGCGCAGTTCGAGGCTGATGGCCCGGCCGTGCCCGTCGTAGACCGCGCGGGCGATGTTGCGCGGGGAGGTGGCCGTGATGCGAGCGGCGGTGAGCCGGTCGGCGAGTTCGGCGACCTGAGCGGCCGCGCCGTCCCCGGCCGTATCGCTGTCCTCCACGTGACCTCCTAGCGCCGGGCGGTCTGTTCGTATTCGCGCCAGTGCACGGCGGCGATCTTCTCGGCTCTGCCGCGGGCCAAGCTGAGCGCGGTGAGTACCGCTGCGCACAGTTGTTCCTCGGTCGCTCTGTTGTACCGGACCGTGTCAAGTTCGACCCGCTGGAGTTTGCCGTGCCCGTCGCACACGACTCGCGCCAGGCCGTCGGGGGAGCGTGCTTCGACACGTTCGTCGGTGATCTGCTCGCGGAGGTCCTCGGCGCGTTCGGCGGCGGCGAGCATGGTGCGGCGGGCCGCGGTGAGCTGGCCGAGCAGACTCTCGACCTCTGCGGCGCGTTCGAGCATCTCCGCGTTGCTCATGGGCTCCTGACCGGCGGGCGTGCGCGTTGGACCGACGTGAGTCAGTGTGCCAAAGATGCCACGCCGGACGCGTCCGCCTTCATCGGCGGGTTTGGGTGGAGCGGCCGTACGGTCAGCCGAGCGGGTCGTCATGGGCCGGAAGCGGCGCGGCGCGGGCGAGCATGACGATCACGGCGAAGGAGGCGGCGGCGAGCACGACCGAGCCGGCGAACTCGCCCAGTGCCCGGCCCGAGGTCAGCGAGATGAGGCCGGAGAGGGTGAACAGGGTCCAGATGACCGCGCTGAAGACGGCGGCGACCATCGCGGTCTTGCGGGCCGCGCGGACACCGCGGATCACCCAGGACGTCAGCGCTGCGACGAGAATGCCAGCGTAGGCGCCGAGGTAGCCGGGGTCGGTGATCGAGGTGAGGATGAGCCAGGGGCGTTCGATGAGGTCCGGTCCGCGGACGACCAGCAGGAAGAGCACGCTGGCCGCGCCCGTCGCGAGCATGAGAACGGGCAGGGGACGTCCGGGCAGGGGGCCGGTGACGGCGGGTTCCTCCTCGGCGGGCGCCTCGCCCTCGAACCACGCGTAGGCCGGTCCGGAGCGCAGCATCCGCAGCGCGACGGCGTTCATGATCGCCACGGCGGCGCCGACGACGGACACGAGGCCGAAGACGATGACGCCGATCGCGGCCAGGCCGTGGCGGTCCTCCTGGCCGGCGCGGGTGAAGGCCAGCACCGCGCCGATGGCGCCGATCGCGGCCATCGCGGCCAGGTTGATCGTGGCGAGGGTCGTCGCGGTGCGCCGCGGCGCGGGACGGCCCTGGCGGAACATCAGCGTCGTGACGCCGGCCGCGAGCGCCGAGCCGGCCAGGGCGGCGGTGGCCAGGCCCAGGGAGTTGGTGAACCAGCCGGCGACGAGTCCGCGGAGCAGGACGAGGGCGGCCAGGCAGGCGGGTACGGCCAGTAAGGCGGTGGCGAGCCGTACTTCACGAGGTTTGGGCAGCACGGACACGAGCACTCCGTTCGGCAAAACATCCCCCAATGTCGCGGCGCGTCCCACGCGCCGTGCCGGTGTCCTTCGAAGGCCACCGGCTCGTGTCGGGGAGTTTGCCAAAGCCGATCGGAGGCTGCAACCCGTCGAACGGTCAGCTCACCCGTCCGCTGCATAGACGAGAACGACGTCGAGCCGTCGCGGACCGTGCACGCCCTCGACCCGGCGCAGCTCGATGTCGCTGGTCGCGGAGGGGCCGCTGATCCATGTCAGGGGCGCCGTCGGCGTGTCCAGGCGGGCCAGGGCCTCGGGGACGCCGGCGACGACCTGCTCGGCGAAGAGCACGCAGATGTGGCGGTCGGGGACGAGCGTCAGGGCGCGGCGGCCCTGCGCGCGGCCGGCGTCGAGGATGATCGTGCCGGTCTCGGCGATCGCGACGGCCGCGCCGGTCAGTACGGCGTCGCTGGTGTCGAGGCCGTCGACGCCGGGGTCTTCACGAAGCTCGCCGGTGTGCCCGGCGAGCCATTCGGGGGGAAGGCCGGCGGGCACGGCGAGGACGGCGACGTCGGCGAGGACCGCGGCGAGCGTGGCGGGCAGGCCGTCCGGTTCGGTCTCGTGGACGGTGGCGCGGTAGTCGCGCAGGCGGTCGACGAGCAGTGCCCGCAACTCCTCGGGGTCGGCCGTTCCCGTGCGCCGGTAGTCCCGGACGGGCTCGGGTTCCTCCGGGGCGGCGCGCAATGCCGTCCGCAGACGGCCCAGGATCTCCTCTCGGGCGTTCAACGGCCTTCCCCTTCCCGCTTCCACCAGTCCCGGAACGACTCCTTGGGAGGGACCGGCAGGTCCCTCGACGACGTCCAGCCCGACATCGGCCACGGCATGTGCTTCAGTGATCCCTTGGCGCGCCAAGGGAACGAGCCCATGCGCGCCGCCCGCAGGCCGGCCTCGTAGCGCCGCCTGCTGCCCATCACCCAGGCCGCCGCGCCCATCGCCGACTTCTCCGCGAGGTTCTTGGGCGACTCCTGCCGCAGGTGTACCAGCACCTCCGGAATGTTGATCTTCACCGGGCAGACCTCGTAGCAGGCGCCGCACAGCGTGGACGCGAACGGCAGCGTCTTGTTCGCCTCGATCCCGGTCAGCTGCGGCGAAAGGATCGCCCCGATGGGGCCCGGATACACCGAGCCGTAGGCGTGCCCGCCGGTCCGCTCGTAGACCGGGCACACGTTGAGGCAGGCCGAGCAGCGGATGCAGTGCAGCGCCTGGCGCCCGACCTCGTCGGCCAAAGTCGCCGACCGCCCGTTGTCGATCAGGACGATGTGGACACTCGACGGTCCGTCGCCCTCGGTCACCCCGGTCCACATCGACGTGTACGGGTTCATGCGCTCACCGGTCGACGACCGGGGGAGCAGCTGCATGAACACCTCCAGGTCGGCGAACTCCGGCAGGATCTTCTCGACCCCCACCACGCTGATGAGCGTCTCGGGCAGGGTCAGGCACATCCGCCCGTTGCCCTCGCTCTCGACGACCACCAGCGTCCCCGTCTCGGCCACGGCGAAGTTCGCCCCCGACACCGCCACCTTCGCCGACAGGAACTTCGCCCGCAGATGCTTGCGCGCGGCCTCGGCGAGGTCGCGCGGCTCGTCGGTGAGCGAGTCGTCGGTCCCTGGCATGCGCGCGCGGAACAACTCACGGATCTCACTGCGGTTCTTGTGGATCGCCGGGACCAGGATGTGCGAGGGCTCGTCCCCCGCGAGCTGCACGATCAGCTCGGCCAGGTCGGTCTCGGTCGCCGCGATCCCCTGGGCGGCGAGGGCTTCGTTGAGGCCGATCTCCTGGGTGGCCATCGACTTGACCTTCACGACCTCGCGCTCGCCGGTGCGGCGGATCAGGTCGGCGACGATCCGGTTGGCCTCACCGGCGTCGCGCGCCCAGTGCACCACCGCGCCGGCCTCGGTCGCCTTGGCCTCGAAGCGTTCCAGTAGCTCCGGGAGGTGGCGCATGGTCCGCGCCTTGATGGCCCGGCCCGCCTCGCGCAGCGGCTCCCAGTCGCCGGTCTCCTCGACCTCGCCGACCACCGCCGCGCGCTTGGCGCGGATCGTCCCCGTCGCCCGCCGCAGGTTGGCGCGCAGCCCGATGTCGCGGACCCGCGGCTTCGCCGCCGTCGGGAAAGGCAGGCCCACCAGATTTCCCGAACCGTGGGGGATGGTCATCGAAGTGTCCCTTCGTCGACGTGGCCCGCGCTCGGACCGAGATCGTGCTCTCGCGCCGCCAGGATCTCCGCGTAGTGCATCACGCGCATCCCCGCCCGCATCCGCGACAGACCGCCACCGATGTGCGTCAGACACGAGTTGTCGGCCGCGGCCAGCACCTCGGCATCGGTCGACAGGGCGTTGCGGCACTTGTCGGTCAGCATCGCCGTGGACACCTCGGCGTTCTTCACCGCGAAGGTCCCGCCGAAACCGCAGCACTCCTCGGCGGCCGGCAGTTCGGCCAGCTCGATCCCGCGGACACCGCGCAGCAGCGACAAGGGCTTGTCGCCCAGCCCCAGCATCCGCAACCCGTGGCAGGTCGGGTGATAGGTCACCCGGTGCGGGAAGTACGCGCCGGTGTCGGTCACGCCCAGCACGTCGACCAGCAGCTCGGACAGCTCATAGGTCCGCGACGACACGCTCGCCACCCGGTCGTCGCGCGGCACCAGGCCGGGATAGGAGTCGCGCACCATCGCCGCGCACGAACCACTGGGCGACACGACCGCGTCGTAGGACCCGAACACGTCGGCGAAACGCCGCACCAGCGGCACCGCCTCCTCGCGATAACCGGTGTTGGCGTGCATCTGGCCGCAGCAGGTCTGCTCCAGCGGGAAGTCGACCTCGTGGCCCAGACCTCGCAGCAACCGCACCACGGCCTTGCCCGTTTCGGGGAACATCAGGTCGTTGACGCAGGTGATGAACAGGGCGATGCGCATGGCCGCCATCCTGCCCGACCCCGGCGGTGATCTTGGCCGGTGGTGCCCGGCGGGTTCCGGAACGTGGGATGCGCCGGTAGGGCATCATCGCACCACACCCCGGCAAACCTTGAAGGACAACGACCTTGTACCCCGACGCACTCGCCGACCTCGAGCACCGACTGCGCAGTAATTACGGCGCCGCCGACGCGACCGTACTCGCGGCCATCCCAGCGCTGCTGGCCAAGGCGGTACACGCCGACCCGGCCTTCCGCGAACGCGTGCTGCGCCTCGCGGTGACCGCCGTCGTCGGCCACGCCTCGGCCTATCCCGAAGACCTGGAGCCCAACTGGGAGCGGACCTGGCGGCAGTCGCTGTCGACGGTGCTGACCCTCGTCGAGCACGAGTACCCCCAGGTCCGGCGCATGGCGGTCTTCCTGCTGTCCGACGCGAGCTACCACGCCGACGACGTCTGCCGCGCCCTGCGGACCCGCTGGCTCGACGAGCCGGAGCCGATGATCAGGCTGACCATCCTGCACACGGTCGGTGCGCTGCTGCGGCACGTCGAGCAGGGTTCGCGCAAGGAGCTCTTCGAGTGGCTGTCGGGGCTGACGCACCCGGCCGGGTCGGAGATCGCGCTGGCGGCCTCCCTCGCGCTGCGCGGGCTCGGGAGGCAGTGACCGTCACTTCAGTGAGACGGTGACGCCCGGGCTGCCCGGAGCCTCGTGCAGCTCGATCGCGCCCGGTTCGGTGCCGTCGGCGACGTCGAAGGCGATCTTGACCTCGATGGACAGGCCCGGGTTGATCTCCTCGTAGAAGGAGGAGCCGTCCTCGTTGAGGAGCAGGTCGGCGGTGAAGTTGACCGCGTACTCCTTGCCCTCGGTGTCGAAGAGGCGCTGGTCGGCGTCGGTGAAGAACTGCGGGACGTCGCCGACGTTCTTCGCCGTCAGGTGCACGATGACGAACTCGCCCTGCGCGGTCTCGCCGAAGAACTCGTCGCCCACCGACTGGACGCCGGTCTCGACCTGAGTGACCGTGAAGGCGAAGACGCCGTCGCGGGCCTCCTCGCCGACGCCGGACCCCGGCCCCGTGCCCGGCGCCTGCGGCGTCGTGGGCGGCTGGGCGGGGAGTTCGTCGCGGGTGTCGTCCTCGGCCGCCGGCTGCGCGGGCGTCGCCGACCTGTCGCCGTCCGACGCGATCGCCACGGCCGTCAGGGCGCCGATGAGGAGCAGGACGCCCGCCACCGCGCCGAGGGTGATGAACATGGCGCGCCGGGAGGGGCGCTGTGGAGTCGGCGGCTGCGGGGCCGGGTGATCAGGCGGCGCGGGGTGAGGGGGTGGGGTGCCTTGTGCGCCTCCTGTGCCTCCCGCGGCCTGCGTGGTGTGTGCGCCGTGGGCTGCGGGTGGGTACATCCGCGGCCCGGCGGGCGGGAGGTCGGCGTCCGGGGGCGTTGCCCGGGCCGGGTCGAGGTCCTGCGCACCGGATTCGCTCCGGTCGTGCGGTGAGAGCGGCATGTGAACTCACCCCCGTCGTCGGAGTCCACTCGGCTCCGACGCTACCCTGCCGAACCGGGTCGTAGCTGGAGGAATGCGGAGTTATCTGAATGTTCTTCTCAAACCGGGGGAGGGGGCTGAGGCGTGGGCTCGGCGTCGGGGCGCTGGAGGGGTGGGCGGGGGTTGGGGCGGGGCTGCCGCGATGCTTGTCCGGCGACGGCCCCACCGTGTTACTTCAGCGCGACGGTGACGCCGTCGCTGAGGAACGAGTCGTGCAGCTCGATGGTGGACAGCTCGGCGCCCTCCGGGACGTCGAAGGCGATCTGGACATCGATCTTGTTGCCCGGATTGATCTCCTCGTAGAGGGCTGAGCCGTCCTCGTTGAGGTACAGATCAGCCGCGGTGTCGGCGGAGTACTCGTTGCCGTCGGCGGTGAACAGGCGCTGTTCGTCGTCCATGAACGGCTTGGGAACATCGCCGATGTTCTCGACAGCGAGGTGCACGATGGCGAACTCGCCCTGCGCCGACTCGTTGAAGAACTCGTCGCCGACCTCCGTTGCCCCGGTCTCCACGTCAGTCACGGTGAAGGCGAACAACCCGTCGCGCGCCTCATCGCCGATGCCGGGCATGGCGTCCTCCTGGCCGTCCTGCCCGTTCTCCGTCGCCGGCTGAGCGGGTGTCGCCTCGTCGCCGCCGTTGTTGGCGACGAGGAGGGCGATACCGCCTCCGCACACCACCAGCAGCGCCACGACGACGCCGAGCACGATGAAGCGGCCGCGTTTGGAGCGCTTCTTCGTCGGAGTGAGCGCCACGTACTGCGGCGGAGCACTCTGAGGAGTGTAGGGAGCCTGGTAGCCCGGAGGCGGCGGCCCCGCGTGTGGAGGTGGATAGGGCGGCGGGTGACCGGCCGGGCCTGCGGTCGGTGTGCCCGGTGGCGGGTGGGCCGATGGCTGCCCGGTGGTGCCTGCGGCCGGCTGTGGCGCGTATCCGGCGGGGCCGGCGGCCGGCGCGTCGGATGACGGGTGCTCTGGAGTGCCGGGTGGCAGATCGTTCTGCGATGTGCCGCCGGGTGGCGTCGTTGGATTGGTGTCGGCGCCGGGCGCTTCTGATCCGCCCGGGTCATGCGGTGGGGTAGTCATGTGAACTCACCCCCCGATATCAGAGTTCACTCGAAATCGACGCTACTCCGTCAAATCATCCCGCACATTACTTAACCATCGGGAACCTCCGATTTCGCTCGGCGGTAGCACCCTTCCGTGCTCCCAGATCCCTTTCCGCAACAGTTGTTCCACTTCCGGGTACGGTCGGCGGCGCCGGCCTCCCGCGCAACACTCGCCCCGCCCCTGCTGACCGCCCCGGAGGACCGCCCCCCAACACGCGAAGGCGCGGCACCCCCCGAGGATGCCGCGCCTTCGTCTCCCGGCGTCTAGTCCTCCCGCCGGTTGCGCTGCCTGCGCCACATCCACGCGCCGAGCGGGATGAGGCCCGCGCCGAGCGCGGCCACACCCACGAGCCCGACCTGCGAACCGTCGTCATCCCCGTCCGGCTCGGTCAACGGCGTGCCGGAATCCGACGGCGATCCGGAATCCGACGGCGTCCCGGGACTCGACGGCGTCCCGGGCCTCGACGGCAGGACCGGCCACCCGCCTTCGTGGTCGACCGCGCCCTGCTCCGGCATCACCGGTGGTTCGGCCGCCGCCGCACCGGCGAGACCGGCGACCACCACCCCGGTCATGACAGCGCTGACGGCCGCGAACTTCAAGCCCGACTTCACATCCACCCCCTGGTTGACGTATGGCGGGCCATACCCGGCCCACCCGCAACGTCTTCGACCGTAACATCCGTATTCGTCCTAATGTCGACAAAAGTACGTTCTGTCGAGTTCGCGGCATAGGCTTGACTGGCACCCCGCTGGCGGGGTGCCAGTCTTGGCCGGTGACAGAGATCGAACTGAGCGCCCACGCGCACGTGACCGACGACGAACTGAACGCCCTCTTCGCCGCCTCCTGGCCCGGCGACCACAGCCCCATCGACTTCGCCCGCATCCACGCCCGCAGCCTGACCTGGGTCATCGCCCGCCTCGACGACGAGCTCGTCGGCTACGTCAACGTCGCCACTGACGGCGGCTCGCACGCCTTCCTGCTCGACACGACCGTCCACCCCGACCAGCGGCTGCGCGGCCTCGGCCGCCAACTGGTGATCGAGGCGATCGAGGACGCCCAAGCACGTGGAGCGGCGTGGCTGCACGTCGACTATGAGCCGCACCTTGAGGGCTTCTACCGCTCCTGCGGCTTCGGGCCGACCGCCGCCGGGCTGCTCAGGCTGAACTGAGCCCGGCGCCGGGCGCCGGCCCGACCGCGCTCACGCGAGCCGGTCGCGTGCCGCCATGAGCGCGAAGCCGAGCAGGTTCGGGCCGCGCCATTGGCTCGGACGGTCGGCGCGCGGATCGTCGGCGGCCAGCCCAATGCCCCAGATGCGGTCACGGGGGCTTGCCTCGACCAGTACCCGCGCCTTCGTCCCGGCGAGGAACCCGCCGAGTTCGGCGTGCTCACCGAACTTGCCGACGTTGGCGGCCACCACGATCTCGAAGCGCTCGGCCTCCCAGCGGTCCTGGTCGAAGCCGCGCACCTTGCGGCCGAGAGTCTTGGCGGTGCGGGGATGCGCGGCGGCGAGGATCCGCCGCTCCATCTCCTCGTCACCGAACAGTCGCGCCTTTCCGGCCATCATGTAGTGCTCGCAAGTGGCGTACCCGACACCGTCCACAGTGAACGGTGCCGGCCACCACTGACTCAGGCAGGAGGCGGTCACCCGGCCGTCGGGGGAGGGCGCGTGGCCCCAGAAATGCAGGAACCGCAGGCGTTGCCCCGCCGCCTCGGCGGCCACGGCGGAGGCGAGGTCCATCGGTAGCTCGGTCACGGTGACACCCTGGCACGGGCCTGTGACGGCGGCACCGGAATTTGTCCCAGCGGCGTGCCATCATGCGCTGCGAAATCTACTTTGGAGGGACGCATGGCGACCGTGACATTCCGCGACGAGAGCATGACCGGCAAGACCCTCGCCGAGTTCGACGTGCCGGACCTGCCCAGCCGCATCAGCGTCGGCGAGCTGATCCGCCTTCGGGTGCGCGAGGAGGTCGCCCGCTACAACGCGGCGCCGTCGCGGCATTTCCAGGGCCTGGTCAAGCCGACCGACGCCGAGGTGGAGCTCAACGGCTACAGGCTCGCCGAACCGCGTCGGCTGGACTGGGAGCGCCAGGCCGACGCGGCGCTGGAAGCCTTCGGGCGCAACGGTTTCATCGTGCTGGTCGGCGACCGCCAGGTCGAGTCGCCGCAGGACGAGGTGGACCTCGACGCCGACCCGCTGATCGCCTTCGTGCGGCTCGTCCCCTTGGTCGGTGGCTGACGATGGGCGACTCCTTCATCGGCGCCGGCGGAATCGATCCGGAGCAGGCCGAGCGGCTGGCCTCGGCGATCGGCGCGAAAACGAAGCACCTCGCCGACTGGCTGCCGCCCGTCGACGAGCGGCTCATCGAGGTCGGCCACTCCTTGCGCGAGTTCGCCGTCGGCCGGCGTTTCGGCTGGCGCGACACCTTGAAGAACTCCGGCGCCGGCACCCATCTGAGCCTGCTGTCCACAGAGGACCTTCGCGCGGCCGGGCTGTGGGCGATGCTGTGCCGCTGGACCGGCGGCCCGGAGCGGGCCACCTACCACCTCTGCAACGCCGTCACCGACGCCGTCGCCGTGCGCAAGCTCCCCTGGACGCTCGCCGAGATCGGGGTCCTGTTCGCCTGCGCGGCCGCCTCCGAGGCCTACCGCGATCTGCCCACCGTCATGCGGCTTCCCGTGTCGGCGGCGGCGCGACTGACCGACGACGAGCTGAGCACCCTGCGCGAGCCGATCCTGGCGGCCAGGGCCCGCGCCGCCGAGGTCTTCGAGGACATGAACCCCGGCCGTCGCGGCACGCTCGTCAAGCAGCTCGACCAGCTCGCCGCCCGAGTCGGCGCGCAGGCCGACGAGGAGCTGCCCGCGATGATCCTCAACGACAACGACGCCTTCGGCCCGCGCGTCCGCGACACCCTCCGCGACCGCCTCTCCGGCCCGGCGCTCGTCGCGCTCCTCAAGCACTGCGTGGCCATCAGCAGCGGCTCGCGGCCGACGGCCTCGTGGCGCAAGAAGGCCGCGACCCTCGTCGGCCCCCGCGTGCACGGTGACGTCCGCGACCTGCTCACCATGCTCGTCGCGCACCGCGAGGACCTGATCGTCGAGGACTCCGGTTACGGTGCCTACACCACCGCGCGCTACCTCGACGGCGCCAACCTCGACGCCATGCGCGGCCTGGTCTGGGCCGCGGCCTCCCTCGACGCGCCGTGGGTCGCACCGCTGCTGGGAGACCTCGCGATCGTGGCCGCCGCGCGGGTGACCGGCGGCTGGGGCGAACTGCGCAGCGAGCGCCTCGTCAACGCCGCCATCGGCTCCCTCGGTGAGCGCACCGACGACGCCGCCGTCGCGCAACTCGCCCGCGCCCGCTCGCGGCTTCGGCGCAAGACGACGCTCAAGTCCGTCGACAAGGCCCTCGCAGCGGTCGCCGAACGCACCGGAATGACCCGCGACCGGCTGCTCGACCGGACCGTCCCCGACCACGGCCTCGACGCCGACGGCGTGCGCCACGAGGCCGTCGGTGCGTACACCGCGATCCTCGCCCTCACCGACGACGGTGTCGGGCTAGCCTTCGCCGACGCCGCCGGAAGGCGCATGTCGGGCGTTCCCGCCGCCGTGCGCGCCGACCACGGCGACGTGCTCGCCGACCTGCGCCGGGAGGCCAAGGAGCTCAAGCAACTGCTTCCGACGCAGCGCCACCGTGTCGAGGAGGCGCTGATCTCCGGGCGTTCCTGGGCCGGTGGCGAATGGCGCGCGTACTGCCTCGAACACCCGGTGACCGGCCGGATCGCGCGCTCGCTGATCTGGGAGGTGTCCACCGACGGCGGCCAGAGCTGGCGCGCCGGGCTGCCCGCCGAGGGCGAACTGTCCATGGTCGACGGCGGCCTGCTGGTCGTGCCCGCCTCCGCCGAGGTCCGCCTGTGGCATCCGGTCCGCGCTGCCCGCGAGGAGGTCGGCGCCTGGCGCGACCGCCTCGCCGAGGAGCGGCTGCGTCAGCCCTTCAAGCAGGCCTTCCGCGAGATCTACCTGCTCACGCCGGCCGAGGAGGCCACGCGCTTCTACTCCAACCGCTTCGCCGCGCACGTGATGCGGTACGGGCAGGCCAAGGCCCTGCTCGCGTCGCGCAACTGGAGCGGGCTGAACCTCGGCTACTGGGACGCCGGCTACGACGGCGAGGCCGACCGCGTCTATCGCGACGAGGCCACGGCCGCCGATTACCGGGTCCACTTCGGATTCACCCTCGTCGACGCCATCACCGCCGACGGCGGGATGACCCCGTCGCTGGCTTCGAGCGGCCGGGTGCGCTTCACCCGCGACGGCGCCGAGGTGGACCTGACCGAGATCCCGGCGCTGGTGCTGTCGGAGGCCTTCCGCGACTGCGATCTGGCCGTGGGCGTCACCTCCATCGCCACCGACCCGACCTGGGCCGACACCGGCCGCGACGGTGCCCACTGGGACTACTGGCGCACCGCGAGCGTCGCCGAGCTGGGCGCCGCCGCCCAGATCCGCCGGGAGGCGCTGCTGCGCCTGCTGCCCCGCACGAAGGTCGCCGACCGCGTCGAGATCGGCGAGCGCTTCGTGCGGGTCAAGGGCAAGCAGCGCACCTTCAAGGTCCACATAGGATCGGGCAACATCCTGATGGAGCCCAACGACTCCTACCTGTGCATCGTCGCCAAGCCGCACAGCGGAAAGCAGGTCTTCCTGCCTTTCGAGGAGGCCGACGGCATGCTCGCGGTGATCCTGTCGAAGGTGTTCCTGCTGGCCGCCGACGACAAGATCACCGATCCGACGATCACCCGTCAGCTCGCCTGAGCCGCGTTCTCCGGAAGGGCTTCGCGCGAGCGGAGCCATTCCGCGGCGATCCCGTCGGGGCCGGTGTTCGCCGCGACGATCCCGCCGACGATCGCGCAGGTGGTGTCGACGTCGCCGCCCGCCGACGCGGTGTCCCAGAAGGACTTCCGGAAGTCGGCGAGTTCGTGCGCGGCGACCCACAGGCAGAACGGGACGGTGTCGTGGGCGCCGGTGTGGGAGCCGTTGCCGAGTTCGCGGGCGACGTCCGCTGGTTCGGTTCCGCGTGGCATGGCGCGGGCCCGTTCCAGGCGGCGTCGGACCTTGCCGTCGTCGAGGCGTCCGATGACCTCGGTGAACAGGTCGCCGGGCTCGGGGGTCTCGTCGGCCGAGGCCAGCGCGGCGGCCAGCGCGACCGCCACCGCCCCGGCGACCCCGTCGCCGTGGCGGTGGGTGATCTCGGCCGACAGTGCCGCCTGTCCGGCGGCGCGGTCGAGGTCGTCGGCGAACCAGGCGCCCAGCGGCGCCACGCGCATCGCGGCACCGTTGCCGAAGGAGCCCGAGCCGCCGAACATGGCGGCCGACAGTTCGCGCCAGTCGCCGCCGTCGCGGACGAGCCGCAGCAGGCGTCCCGCGCCCGGACCGTAGCCGCGGTAGAGGTCGAACTCCGCGGCGAAGGCGGCGGCCAGGTCGTCCTGGCGGACCTCGCCGAACTCGCGCAGGTGCTCGGTGAGCACCCATGCCATCTGCGTGTCGTCGGTCCAGTCCCACGGTGCGGGCGGGACCGTGCGTGCCTCGAAGTGCTCCCGGTTGGCCGGGACGAAGAACTGGGCGCCGAGGGCGTCGCCGACGCTGAGGCCCGCCAGTGAGGCGGCGGCGCGCTGCCGGCGGTCGGCGGAGCCGAATGTTCTGGTGATGGGTTCGTTCCTTTCGGGTCGCGCGAATTCTATGACGGGGCGAGCGCCGTGCGGGACCCTCGACGCGACCCTCCCGGCCTGCGCCTATGCTGTGGCGCTATGCCGAACCCGTACGAGCCCACCGCCCGCGTCCCACTCGGCCGCAGCGGCCTGCCGGTGACCCGCCTCGGGCTCGGCCTCGCGCCCATCGGCGGCCTGTACTCCGGGGTCGGCGCGCAGTCCGCGCTCGACACCGTCGACACCGCCTGGGATGCCGGGATCCGCCTGTTCGACACCGCGCCGCTGTACGGCGCCGGGCTGTCCGAGACGCGCTCGGGCGAGGCACTGCGCCGGCGTCCCCGCGACGAATACGTGCTGTGCACGAAGGTCGGACGCCGGCTCGTCCCGGGATCCGAGGGACAGCAGGAGGCGTGGGCCGAGGACACCGGGCTGGTGCCCGTCTTCGACTACGGCTACGACGGCGTGATGCGCTCCCTGGAGGCCAGCCTCGAACGCCTCGGGCTCGACCGCGTCGACGTCCTGCACATCCACGACCCCGACGACCACTGGGACGAGGCGATCTCCGGTGCCGCCGTGGCGCTGGCCGAACTGCGCGACCAGGGCGTCATCGGCGCCGTCAGCGCCGGCATGAACCAGGCCGCGATGCTCACCCGCTTCGTCCGCGCCGGTGCCGTCGACTGTGTCCTGCTCGCCGGGCGCTACACGCTGCTCGACCAGTCCGGACTCGACGAGCTGCTTCCCTTGTGCGAGCGGGAGGACATCGGCGTCATCCTCGGCGGCGTCTACAACTCCGGGCTGCTGGCCGATCCGTCGGAAGACGCCCGATACGACTACGCAACGGTCGATGCGGGCACTTTGGCCAAAGCTCGCGCGCTGGGCGAGGTCTGCGCACGCTACGATGTGCCGCTACGTGCGGCCGCACTGCGGTTCTCGCTGGCCCATCCGGCCGTGAGCGCCATCGTGGTCGGTGCGCGCAGTCCAGAAGAGGTGACCGACAACGTGGCGATGGCCCGCCACGACATACCCGCTGAGTTGTGGCCCGACCTGAACCGGGCCGGTTTGCTCGACGAGAAAGCACCCGTCCCATGATCATAGACGCCCATCACCACCTGTGGCAGTACAACAAGGGCTACAAGTGGCTCGACGCCGAGCCCGGACTGGCGCCGCTGCGCCGTTCGTACACAGTGGACGACCTGGTCGCGGTCACCGGACCCGCCGGGGTCGACAAGACCGTCCTGGTCGAGGCGGGCCTCGGCAAGACCGGTGAGGTGGCCGAGTTCCTGGCCCTCGCCGCCACCAGCGACACGATCGCCGGAGTGGTCGGCTGGGCCGACATCCGTGACCCCGGCATCGGCCGCACCCTCGCCGAGTACCGCGAACTCCCCGGCGCCGACAAGCTCGTCGGCGTCCGCGAACAGCTCCAGTCCGACTCCTTCCCCGCCGACTGCTCGACCGCCGAGGTCGTGCGCGGCGTACAGGCCGTCGCCGACGCCGGGCTCACCTTCGACCTGGTCCTGCGCGTTGAGCAGCTGCCGTACGCGGCGAAACTCGCCGGCGCCGTCGAGGACACCCTTTTCATTCTCGACCACCTCGGCAAGCCCCAGATCGGCGCCGACGGCTTCGCCGCCTGGCGCGAGGCCATCGCCCCGCTCGCCGAGCACCCCCACGTCGTTGCGAAGGTGTCCGGCCTGGTCACCGAGGCCGACTGGGAGAAGTGGACCATCGCCGACCTGCGCCCCTACTTCGAGTGCGCCGTCGAGACCTTCGGTCCCGAACGCCTCATGTGGGGCTCGGACTGGCCGGTGTGCACCCTCGCCGCCGAGTACAAGCGCGTCCTCGACGTGACAGGCGAACTCCTCGACGAGTTCGCGCCCACCGAGCGGCGCAGGATCCTCGGCGGGACCGCCGCCGAGGTCTACGGACTGGAAGGCTGACGGGAGAACGCATGGAGATCGCCCTGCACACGCGACTGGTCCCCGGCCGCGAGCTCGACTACGACGAGGTCCACGAGACCATCCCGGCCGAGCTCGCCGCCGCACTCGAGGAGGCCGGCGTGCGCGACTGGCGGATCTGGCGCGACGGCACGCATCTCTTCCACATCATCGACGTCGAGGACTACCAGGCGATGCGGGCCGCGCTGCGTGAGCACCCGGCCAACGTCGCCTGGCAGGAGCGGGTCGGGCCGCTGCACGAGGTCAAGGACAACTACGACGGCCGCGACTCCGGCATCGCCCACGTCTGGTCGCTCAGCGAGCAGGTCAAAGCTCGCTGACGACCACGTCGGCGCGGCCGGGGCCGTCACCTTCGACGTGATAGCCGAGGTCGCGCATGGCGTCGAGGAGTTCGGCGGCCTTCTTCGGGCGCACACCGGCGATGAGCAGGTCGCGCACGAGGCGGCCCTTGGTCGCCTTGTTGAAGTGGCTCACGACGGTTCGGGTCGGTTCGCCGCCGACCAGCCGCTCCTGAAGCACCCGCACGGTGACGACCTGCTCGTCGGCCGGACCCGGTCGCCAGGCCGGTATGTAGGGCGAGGAGCGCAGGTCGAGCACGACCCGCTCGGTGACCAGCGCGGGCATCACCGTGGCCAGGTGCCTGCGCCAGAAGCCCGCCAGCGAGCCGATCCCGGGCAGCCGCACGTTCATCGAGCACCGGTAGGGCGGGATCCGGTCGGCCGTGCCGACCATGCCCCACAGTCCGGAGAAGACGCGCACCGAAGAGGTCGCCCGGCGCTTCGCCGCACTGTCGAGAGTGGACAGACCCAGGGCCTCGTAGAGCACGCCCGAGTAGAGCTTCGCCGCCGCCGACGCCGGGGCGGTGAACAGCGCAGCGTCCTTGTCGAGCTCGCCGTCCTGGCCCCCGCTGATGCCGAGCACCTCCCGCGCCCGCGCGCGGTCCGGGTCGGCCGCCAGCCTCACGAGGGCCTCGCCGACCTCGCGGCGGGCGTCGTTGAGTTCGGGGGAGGACAGGCCGGCGAAGTCGACCGGGGCGCCGCGCCTGGTCGCGGTCTTGCCCTCGGAGGGCGGCAGGAGGATCAGCACGTGGGGAGTTTATGCGGTGGCGACCGGCGAGGTCGAGGTCCTCGCCGGTCGGCGTCAGCCCGTCACCGTCCGGCCGCCGCCCTCCGGGTCGGTGCGGCCCGAGGGAGCCCGCCACGCGATCACCTGCCAGAAGTCGTCGCCCGTCGAGAACGTGCGAACGGAGGGGCGATCGGCGTCGTGGTCGTGGGACCTGAGGAGGCGGTCGGGTTCGAGCCGTGCGTTCCACCACGTGGTCTGCTTCCGCGCGCCCGCCCAGCTGAAGCTGAAGTGCACGTGGTCGGTGTGCGGGTTGTCGGCGGTATAGGCGACCCAGTCGTGATCCGCGCCCTCCGTCAAGGGCAGGTAGCGCCTGTTCCAGATGATGTACTTGATCCCGAGCCGGCGGGCCATGGCGTGGTCGTTGCCGTAGCGGTCCTCGGCCAGCAGCCAGTCGAGCACGACCTCGGCCACGGCCTTGTCCTCGGCGTCGTCGGCGTCGACCATCCAGTCCCAGGCCCTGCCCTCGTTGTGCTCGAAGCCGCTACAGGCGTGGATACCGCCGTTGGAGGTCCCGGGATACAGCGGGAGGACGAAGTCCCGGAAGGCGGCGACTCCGGGCTGCTCGACCTTGTCGAGGCACTTGCCGGGCGTCTCGTCGGGCGCGTAGTCGTCGATCGACGGCCCGAACTTCGGCGTCGGCGGTTCCTTCGGGGCCGCCCAGGCCGGCCCGGCCGTCAAGGTCACCGCGACCAGCGCGGCCGCGGAACCGACGATGACTCGGCGCAGAGTGCTCGCTCGCATGTGGACCCGATCCCCTCATGGAAGACGACAATTGTCGAATCATCGTCCATAACGGGCACCGAGGGCGGTCCGACCGGCCGTCGCGGCGGGGATTCTTGCCGATGTTCCTTCTCCCCGGCCGCGCGAACCATTCTGGGTAGCGCTCCCACACGGCTCGGTCCGGGGTCAGGGGTCAGGGCGTCAGACCGTGCGGCACACGGTCCCGTTGAGGGTGAACACGGTCGGGCGGACGTTGGGTCCGCTGTAGCCGCCGACGAAGCCGACGTTGGTGGTGCCGCCTCCGGCGGCCAGCGAGCGGTTGTGGTCGAGCGGGGTCACCTTGACGGACCTGCCGGTCTGCGTCCAGTCGGCGTTCCAGCCGCCGTTCATCTGCTGCCAGGCGGTCGGCCAGGCGAAGGTGAGGGTCCAGCCGTCGAGCGCGACCGGGCCGGTGTTGGTGATGTCGACGCTCGCGACATAGCCGTTGCCCCAGTCCGTGTCGGTGCCGAACCGCACGGAGCACGTGCTCGACGCCGGCGTACCGGTCGTGAAGGTCAGCGGCGGTGAGGCCCAGGAGACGCGCCCGGCGGTGTCCCTGGTGAGGACGTTGACGGTGTAGCGGGTCCCCGGCACGAGGTTGCCGACGGTGATGGACGTCCCGCCCGTCTCGCCCAGCTGCTCGCCGACCGGCCCGTTCTGCCGGTACAGCTCGTACTTGGCGACCGGCGCGGCCCCGGCCGATCCGGCCGGCCACGAGATCCTCGCCGACGTGTCGGTCACCTGCGCGGCGACCGGCTGCCCGGGAGCTCCGGGAGCGCCGACGGCCGGCTGCGCCGGACGCAGCACCAGCGTGGTGAGCGAGTACGGCGGCAGGGTCCGGCTCGTCGCGCCGCCGCTCGCCGACTCGGTGATCGAGGTGGCTCCGTTGGTGTAGGTGTGTACCGTCGGCGGTGTGCTCGCCGGGGCGAAACCGGCGTAGTCGACGGTGATGTCGCGGGCGTTGTCGGGATCCTTGTTGAGCAGCAGCAGCGCCAGGTTCCCGTCGGGCCGCCGGACGGCGTGCGCGGCCACCAGCGGGTCGCTGGTCCCGGCGGCGACGAAACGGTCCCCGGGCCGCGCGAAGCGGTCCATCATGGACAGTCCGAAGTAGGGCGCGAAGGGCGTGTTGAAGGCCGGCTCGCAGACCGATCCGTCGGCGGTGCAGGTCCCGCTGGAGAGCAGGCCGAAGTCGCCGTAGTCGGTCTGCCCGGCGACCGTCGAGACCGTGCCGATGCCGTTGTGCACGTTCCACCAGTTGACGGTGAAGACGCCCTCGGCGAGCAGTTCGCTGTAGGCGTCGGCGAGGAAGAGCGCGCCCGGCTGGGTGTTCGGTCCGACGCCGACGTTGAGCTCGGTCATGCTGATGCCGATGCGGGAGGCGCCGGCCCCGCCGTGGCGGACGATCTGCTCGCGCAGCATCCGCACGGCGTCGCCGATGTGCTCGGTCCTGGTCAGCGACTCGGCGGCACTGCTCCCACCGGGGTACCAGTGCACGTCGACGAAGTCGATCGACGGTCCGGCGATGGACAGCACGACCTGGTTCCAGGTGCCGGCGTCACCGGCGGTGACGATGCCGTCGGGCCAGTTCCCCGGCGTGGTCAGCACGGCGCCGACCTTGATGGAGGGGTCGACGGCCTTCATGGCCTCGGCGTAGGCGACGACCTCGGCGGCGTAGTAGGCCGGGTCCTTGCGCGGCCGCTCGTCGGCCTCCCAGGCGCTGCCGTAGTGGCCGTTGCCGTAGTTCTCGTTGCCGACCGTCCAGTAGCGCGCGCCGTAGCCCTTGGTCACGTTGGCGTACCTGACCCATTCGGCGGCCTCCCCGGCACTGGCGGTGCCGTAGTTGGCGATGATCATCGGCTCGGCGCCGGTCCGCTCGGCGGCGGCCATGAAGGCGTCGAAGTCCGTGCCGGGGGCGACGTAGCCGCCCGGGGCGGTGTGGGTCTCCCAGTGGTAGATGTCGGCGTAGGACCCGCCGGGGTAGCGGACCATCCGCACGCCGGCGTCGGCGAGCAGGTCGGCGGTCTCGTCGGAGGCCAGTTCGGCGTCCCAGATGGCGTGGTTGACGCCGAGGCCGGTCTCCGGCATGGTGGCCAGCCCGGCGTTGGCGTTGACGGTCACCGACACGGCGCCGTCGGCGGCGGCCGCGTCGGGTGGGTTCGGTGCGGCTAAGAGGCTCGCGGTGGCCAGCGCGAGCGCGGCGGCCGCCGTCAGTGGAAGGCGATGATGTCGCATCAACTGCTCCTATCGAAGCGTTTCGATGAATTGGCGACATCGTGGCGCCGTCGTGAACCGGTTGTCAAGGGACGGTCACGGACCGGAGATCATCGGCCTTCTCGTGATCCATTGTGGATGTCGCGAGCGCGGCGCGCGGCTTGTGTCCGGATGGCGCTTATCCTATGCATTCGAGTGTTTTGACACCGTTGTAGAGGAGCCTGCCATCACCATCGCCATCGATCGTCTTACCGAGGTCGCCAGTGACATCACCCGGCGCGATCCGGTCGACGGTTCGGATCTGACCGCGCGCTATCGCGCGATGCTGACCGGGGATTCGCCGCTCACCCAACTGGCCGACCGCAGCGTGGTCGTCGTCGGCGCGGGAGTGTCCGGGCTGCTGGCGGCCTCGTTGCTGCGGGAAGCCGGCGCCCGGGTCACCGTCCTGGAGGCCGACATCCGCCTCGGTGGACGGATCAAGACGGTTCGGCAGCCGTGGCTGCTGCCCGACTCCTACGCCGAGGCGGGCGCCATGCGCTTCCCGGTGGACCACACCCTGGCGCACGCCCTGATCGGGCGGCTGGGCCTGGAGTCACGGCAGTTCCTGATGGGACACCCCCAGCGGGTCATGGACTGCATGCACCTGCGGACGACGCGGGGCGAGTACCAGGCCGACCCGCGTGCGCTGAACGCCGAGTTCGGCGTTCGAGACGAACGCAACTCGGGCGCGATCCTGGGCGCGGCGCTGGACGGGATCACCCCGGCCAGGCACGACACCGAGGGGTGGCGCTCGCACCTCACCGAGTACGGGGAGTGGTCCCTGCGCCGGTATCTCACGGAAGGGGCGGGATTCAGCGAGGACCTCATCGACCTGGTGGGCACGCTGGAGAATCTGACCGCGCGGATGCCGCTGTCGCTGACGCACACCCTGCTGTCGCGGACGTTCCTGTCGCGGGGCGTCGAGATGGTGGAGATCCCCGGCGGTTCGGACCGGATCATCGCGGGGCTCGCCCAGCTGGCGGGGCCGGTGCGCGCCGGGCACAAGGTGACCAGGATCGACACGGGCGCCGAGGACTGCGTCGTCACCGCCACCGACAGCACCGGCCGCGTTCGGCGTTTCACGGCCGACATGGTGGTGCTGACCTGCCCGCACCCGGTGTTGCGGCACATCGAGTTCGCTCCGGAGCTGTCGTACCACAAGCAGCGCGCCATCAGCGAGCTGCACTACGACGCGGCCACCAAGATCATGCTGGAGTTCGATACCCGCTGGTGGGACCGCGACGGCACCACCCCCGGCGGCGTCGACGTCACCGACGGTCCGCTGCGCTACATCGTGTACCCCTCGCACCCGAATGGCGAGGGCGGCGTCATCTACGCGTCCTACACGTGGAGCGACGACGCCCGGGGCTGGGACGCGCTGGGCGCCGCCGAGGCCGCGCGCACCGCGATCACACACCTGGAACGGCTGCACGGACCGGCGGTCTCGGAGTCGTTCACCGGCGGCTACCACGTCGAATCGTGGGCCCGGAACCGCTACAGCGGCGGCGAGGCCGCGGTGTACATGCCGGGGCAGGCCGTCGAGGTCGGCCCGGACACGCGCCGGCCGGAGGCCGGGGGGCGGCTGGTGTTCGCCGGGGACGGGACGTCGACGGCGTACCGCTGCTGGATCGAGGGCGCGATCGAGTCGACGTGCCGCGCGCTGGGGCAGTTGGCGCGGCGCTTATTCGACGGGCCCGCGAAGGCCCGAAAAGGCGGGAGACCCGCGCCGGATGTCCGGTGCGGGTCTCTGCGCTTCGGGGCCGTCTCACCAACCCGGTTCGTCACAGCCGCGGTGGCTGCGCGGCTCGACCTGCAAGGTGGCGTGCGCGATCTGGTAGTCGCTGCGCAGCAGGTCGCGGGCCCGGTCGAGGACCGCGTGGGAGTCGGCGTCCTCGGCGGTCACCAGGTGAGCGGTGGCCACGTGCATGCCCGAGGTGAGCGTCCACAGGTGCACGTCGTGGACGTCGGCCACGCCGTCGATGCCGGCCAGGGAGGAGCCGACGACGGCGGGCTCGATGCCCGGCGGCGCGTGCTGGGCGAGGACGGCGAGGACCTGCCGTCCGAGGGGGACGGCGCGGACGACGACGAAGACGCCGATCGCGATGGCCACGACGGTGTCCCAGATCGTGTCGCCGGTGGTGGCGACGAGGATTCCGGCGACGATGACGCCGACCGAACCGACGGTGTCGGCCACGACCTCCAGGTAGGCGCCCTTGACGTTGAGGCTCTCGCCGGCGCCGGCGCGCAGCATGACCATCGCGATGATGTTGACGACCAGGCCGAGCGCGCCGACGGTCAGCATGGGGCCGGTGGACACCTCGCCGCCGTTCCCGGCGCGGCCGACGGCCTCGACGACGATGTACACCGCGACGCCGAGCATCACCAGGACCGCGAAGCCGGAGGCGAAGACCTCGGCGCGGTAGGAGCCGTAGGTGCGGCGGCCGGTGGAGTCGGGTCGCGTCGCCAGTCGGGTGGCCAGCAGGGCGGTGCCGAGGGTGATCACGTCGGCGGCCATGTGCCCGGCGTCGGACAGCAGTGCCAGCGAGCCGGAGAGCAGTCCGAAGACGAGTTCGACGACGAAGTAGGCGCCGATGAGCCCGAAGGAGACCGCCAGGCGCCAGGCGTGGCGTCCACCGGCGTGCCCGGCTCCGTGGTCGTGGCCGTGTCCCATTACCCGGCCACCGCCGTCCCGGTCACCGGCAGGCTCAAGTAATCACATGCGAATATCTGCATGCATCAGACGGTAGGCGACCGTCCTCGCCGGCGTCAAGTCGGGGTCACTCTCCGATGGAAAGCGGGGGACGGGCGGCGGTAGGGCGCCGCCCGTCCGGTCCGGGTCGCCGTCCTTTGTGGACGGATGCCCGAAGGTTAGAGCCCGAAGCGCACACGCGGGCGCATACGCCCCGGTCAGTCCGTTTTCCGGCGGAGCGTCACGATCACGATGACGAGGACGAAGGCGGCGATCGCCGTCGAGGTCCGCAGGTAGTTGAAGGCCTCCCAGCGGGCCAGGATCTCGGCGTGGCCGGCCGGCGCGCCCTCGACCGCCCAGACCTTGATCCTGCCGTTGATGGGCACGTTGCCGAAGCGGGTCACCAGCAGTGAGGTCAGCGCCAGCGCGGCCGCTACGGCGGCGAGTACGCGGTCGAGTCCCCGGTTGGCGAGTGCCAGCGTGATCGAGCTCACGATGGCCACGCCCATCAGCGTCTGCATCACCGCGCCGTTCATCCGCATCAGTGCGCTGTGGAAGGACAGCCGCATGTCCAGCGGGACGACCTTGAAGGTCTCCACCAGGTTCACCGCGCCGTACATGAAGGCGCCGGAGAGCAGCCCCGTCGACAGCAGTGCGACGACTCTTGCCAAGCGGTCGAACATCGGTCCTCCAGGTTTACTGAGTTAAGACTCAGTAAATGTACTCCGCGTCATCCGATGCCTTGCGCAGCAATGGATCTATCCCGCCGTCAGGCCCGGGATCAGCACGTCCACGATCTCGCCGACCGCACCGGGCACCGGCCCGCCGAGCCCGGCGAACACCGCCCGCTGGTGCGCCGCGCCCATCACCAGCAGTGCCGCCGACTCCACGTCCAGGTCGGCGCGCAGCCGGCCCGCCTCGCGCTCGGCCGCGAAATACGCCGCGATCGGCGCGACACCCCGGCGCGGCCCGATCACCTCGCCGGCGCCCCGGGTGGCGAAACGCGCGCGCAACTCCGCGTCCGACTGCACCGCCGCCAGGATCGGCGCGATCCGCGTGTAGAAGGCCTCCAGCGCCTCCACCAGCGCGACCAGGTTCCCGCGCAGCTCGCCCTCTCCGGCCCGCAGCCCCTCGGCGACGTCCTTGAAGCGGGGCAGATGCAGCGCCACCACCGCCTGGAGCAGCCCCAGCCGGTCGGTGAAGTGGTAGAAGATGCTCGACTCGGCGACACCCGCCCGGCGCGCGATCTCCTTGGTCGACAGGCGCGCCACGCCCGCCTCGGCGAGGATCTCCTCGGTCGCCGCCAGTACCGCCTCGCGCACGCCCGTGCTCGGTCGTCCGCGGCGCCGGCCCGAATCGGTCATGCCGACATCCTGCCGCACCTCTTCCATTTGACGATCTTCGCGACTACCCTCCGAGCCCATGGAGTTTCACAACCTACTTTCAAAATCCCGCCTCGACCGGCCCCTGACCATCGCCATCGCCGGTGCCGGCGGACGCGGCGGCCAGTACGCGCGCATGAACGCCCTGCTGGACACGCCGGCTCACATCACCGCCGTCGCCGACGCCAACGACGTCCGCCTCGACACCATGCGAAGAGAGCACGGCGTGCCGCCGGAGCACCTCTACGCCGACTGGCGCGACCTGGCCGCCCAGCCGCGCCTGGCCGACGCCGTCGTCATCGCCACCCAGGACGCCGACCACCTCGAACCGACCGTCGCCTTCGCCAAACTCGGCTACGACATCCTCCTCGAAAAGCCGATGGCCATCTCGGAGGAGGAGTGCGTCGCCATCGAGCAGGCCTCGCGCAAGTACGGCGTCTCCATCGCCGTCTGCCACGTCCTGCGCTACACGCCCTACACGACCAAGCTCGTCGAGCTGCTGCGCGCGGGCGCCATCGGCGAGATCGTCAGCGTCGAGCACCTCGAACCGATCGGCTTCGACCACTTCGCGCACTCCTACGTCCGCGGACCGTGGCGCACCACCAAGGAGGCGGCCACGATGCTGATGGCCAAGTCCTGCCACGACATCGACTGGCTCTCCTACGTCATCGGCAAGCCCGTCGAGCGCGTCTCCTCCTTCGGCGGCCTGCACCACTTCAAGGCCGACCAGCAGCCCTCCGGCGCCGCCGACAAGTGCGTCGAATGCCCCCTTGTGGACTGTGAGTACGACGCCCGCAAGATCTACCGGATCGGCCGGCTGCCCTTCGCCCTGTCGAAGATGCTCGGCGGCCGCGAGCCCACCGAGCAGCTCATCGGCGAGGCGCTCGCCGAGAGCCCCTACGGCCGCTGTGTGTACAAATGCGACAACGACGTCGCCGACCACCAGGTCGTCAACCTTGAGTACGAGGGCGGGGTCACCGCCGCCTTCACCGTCACCGCCTTCGCGATGATGGGCGGGCGCCGCACGACTTTCTTCGGCACCCACGGGGAGCTCTACGGCGACTCCGACCGTATCGAGATCACTGATTTCCGCACCCGCGAGAAGACCGTTCACGAGACCGCGCCGGCCGACCACTCCGCATCCGGAGGTCACGGAGGCGGGGATCTGGGGCTTATGAAGGCATTCGTCGAGGCGATTTCGCTCGGTCGTCCCGAGCTGATTCTCACCGACGTCTCAGAAAGCCTCGCCACTCACCGCATCGTCTTCGCCGCCGAGCGTTCCCGCACCTCCGGAGAGGTGATCGCCCTATAGGGAACCCGGGCGGGCAAAGGCTTGCGCTGGCGGTGATCCGTACGGGAAGGTGTTGCAGCAGCCTAGTTCCTTAGTAGGGGAGGAGCCCGGTGCGTAATCGCACACGCCTTTTCACCGCCGTAGCAGCGGTGGGAGTAATGACATTCGGGGTGGTGACGCCTGCCCAGGCGTCACCCCCTGTTGACGACTCGGAGTCCCTGACCGCGCTCAAGACGGTCGACCCCAAGAGCACCGAACTGTCCGGTGAGGAGCTTCCGCTCACGCCGCAGCAGCTTGAGCAGCACCAGCGCAAGATGGACGCGGTCAGCGCCGTCGTCGGCGGCGAGGCCGCCATCCAGTCGCGTGGTGAGTCCCGTGGGGTGCAGTTGCCCGACGGGACTTGGGTTCAGTGGGGTACTCCCAAGACCGAGAAGATCCTGAACTTCCTGGTGGAGTTCGGCGACCAGATCAGCGATCACGGCGGTGAGGCGGGACCGAGGGTCAACGAGATCCCCGAGCCCGACCGCACCAAGGACAACTCGACCGCGTGGGCCCCCGATCACAGTCGGGAGTACTTCGAGGAGATGCTGTTCAGCAAGAAGGGTCCGTCCATGACGGACTTCTATCTCAAGCAGTCCACCGGCCGCTACACCGTCACCGGTGCGGTCGAGGACTGGGTGACGCTGCCGTTCAACGAGGCCCGTTACGGCAACAACACCAACGAGAGCGAGGGCTACGGCGCCTTCCTCGCCGACACCGCGCAGGCGTGGTACGACGCCCAGATCGCGGCGGGCAAGTCCGTCGCCGAGATCCGCGACCACCTCGCGGAGTTCGACGTCTGGGACCGCTACGACTACGACGCCGACGGCGACTTCGACGAGGCGGACGGCTACATCGACCACTTCCAGGCGATCCACGCCGGTGAGGGCGAAGAGGCCGGCGGCGGCGCTCAGGGTGAGGACGCCATCTGGTCCCACCGCTGGTTCGCCCAGTCGAACCTGCCCGGCCCGGCCTGGAACCCCGGCGGCGGTGTGCCGATCGGTGACACCGGCCTGTGGCTCGGCGACTACACCACCGAGCCGGAGAACGGCGGCCTGGGCGTGTTCGCCCACGAGTACGGTCACGACCTGGGTCTGCCCGACCTGTACGACACCCAGGGCGGCACCAACGGGACCGGCTTCTGGACGCTCATGTCGAGCGGTTCGTGGCTCAACCCCGGCAAGAACGCCATCGGCGACGTCCCCGGCTACATGGGGCCGTGGGAGAAGTTCTTCCTCGGCTGGCTCGACTACGACATGGTCGACCTGGACGACAACCTCTCCTTCAGCCTGCTCGGCGCGGCCGGCGGCACCTCCGCGTTCAAGGAGGCGACGCTGGTCAACCTGCCACCGGTGACGGTGGTCAAGGAGTACACCAAGCCGTCCAGCGGTTCCTACGAGTGGATGGGCGGCGACGGCGATGACATCAACGCCGCGCTCACCCGCGACATCGACCTGACGGGCGCGACGAGCGCCTCGCTCTCGGCGAAGGTCCGGCTGGACACCGAAGAGGGTTACGACTACTTCTTCGCGCAGGTCTCCACCGACAACGGCGGTACCTGGCAGGTTCTCGGCGACAAGCTCGACGGTGACAACGGCGGCTTCGCCGACGTCTCCTTCGACCTGAGCGCCTTTGCCGGCCAGAACATCAAGTTCCGCTACCGGTACACCACCGACAGCAACACCCACGGCACCGGCGTCTTCATCGACGACGTCGTGCTGACCGTCGACGGTGCCGCCGCCTGGACCGACGACGTCGAGAACGGCGACAACGGCTGGACCGCCTACAACTGGACGCGGACCACCGGTACCGAGGAGCAGAGCCGCGCGCGGTTCTACCTGGTCGAGAACCGGCAGTACACCGGCTACGACAAGGGCCTCAAGACCGGCCCGTACAACTTCGGGTTCGGCAACACCGCCCCCGACTGGGTCGAGCGCTACAAGTACCAGGACGGCGCGCTGATCTGGTACGTCGACACCACCCAGGGCGACAACAACGTCTCGGTCCACCCCGGTCAGGGACTGGTCCTGCCCGTCGACGCCCGTCCGGCCCCGCTCTTCTGGGCCAACGGGACCACGAAGCTGGGCAACCGGATCCAGACCTTCGACGCGACCTTCGGCAACGCGAAGACCGACAAGACCACCCTGCACCTCAACGGTGTGGAGAAGGTCATCCCGGCCAGCTCCGGGATCCCGGTCTTCGACGACTCCGACCCGCTGCGCTACTGGCGGGCCGACAATCCGCAGAACTCGGTGAAGGTCGCCGGGGAAGGCGTGAAGATCCGCATCATCTGGGACGGCTCGGCGCTTCTGCCGATGCTCATCTCGGTGACGCGCTCCTAGCGAGAACCTGGAAACGGCCCCCGACTCGCGTCGGGGGCCGTTTCGGCGTTCAGGGCGGGCTGGTCAGTCGCCGCAGAGCTGCCGGATCTCGGCGGCCCGCGCGTCCTCGCTGCTCTTGGGGCAGACGCGGGCGCAGAACTCGCCGTCGGTCTTGTACGCCAGGCAGCAGGCGGCCGACACCGGCGAGAGCGCCTCGCGGTCGCCGGCGAGCCGGACGCTGGTCCAGCGGCGACGCTGTTCGAGGGGGCCGCGCCCGGCGAGCATCGACTCCAGCAGCTCGCGCGCGGCGCGGGCGCCCGGGTCGGCCGGGTCTTCTGGGAACAGGGCCTGGACGAGCCGGTCGGCGACCATCGCCCACACGGTGCGGCGGCCGAGCCGCGAGTGCGGCAGCGCGTAGGCGACCACGGGCGTGAACAACTCGGTGAGGTGGATGACGAGGGCGGCGTCGAGGTCGCCCCCGTCGACGGTCACCGGCTCGCCGATGGCGATGGCGTTGAACCAGCCGCCGGGGTCGCAGCGCACGAAGGTGTCGTCGGGGTCGAGGAGCGGCACGACGCCGGCGGTGCGCCGGGCGGCGACCATCGGCGCGATGACGGCCGCCGCGAGCCAGCCGACGACGTGGGTGACCTGGACCTCGGCGGGGGAGTCGGCGCGGGCCGACTGGCGCGCGAACTGGCCGCGCATGGCCTCACCGCCGATGAGTTCGCGCAGACTCACCCAGTCGCCCTCGCCGTCCGGCGAGGTCAGCACGGCCGGGAAGCTCACCTCGGAGGCGAGTCGGGCGGCGAGCGCCGGGGCGAAGCTGAGGGTGGTCATCGGGCTCCTCACGAAGCGGTTGCTAAGGCGAGGCTAAGCTAAGGCTTCGGTGAAGTCCAGGGCGGGGTTGATCACACCTTGAGGAACTCGGCGATCATCCGTACCGGCAGCGAACCCGCCGGGGGGAGCTGCTCGGGGCCGAGCGCGGCGACCTCGTCGCGGGTGAACCAGCGCGCCTCGGCGATCTCGGCCGGGTCGACGCGTACCTCGGTGCCGGCCGCCTCGGCGCGAAAGCCGGCGAGCAGCACGTCGGGGTCGCCGAAGGCGCTGGGCGCGCTTCCCGCGTAGGTGAGGTCCGACAGGCTCAGCCCGACCTCCTCGGCGACCTCGCGCCGCGCGGCGTCCTCAAGGGACTCGCCGGACTCCAGGTAGCCCGAGACCAGTGCCCACATGTGCTGTACGGCGTAGCTGTGCCGCACGAGCAGCAGTTTGTCGCCGGAGGTCACCATCACCAACGCGACCGGGCCGAGCCGCACCAGGTACAGCTGCTCGCAGATCGGGCAGCGCCGGGACAGGAAGCCCGGGCAGTCGAGCAGTGGCGCCGCGCACGAACCGCAGTAGCGGTGAGCGGCCCGCCAGCCCACGACCTGCACCGCGCGCACGACCGCCGCCGGGCCGTGCGCCGGGTCGGCGGCCAGCGCCGTCCACGGCGTGTACGAGCCGACGGCCGCGGCCTCGCCGGTCCACACCAGCCGCTCGCCGTCGGTGCCCACGCAGACCATCGTCGCGTCGCCGGCGTCGGCGACGGTGAGCCAGCCGCCACCGGGGGCGTGCCCGACGTCCTTTCCTCGAACGGGGATCCACAGGTCGTCGGGCTGGGCTTCGCGGCTTGCGGCGGTGACGGGCACGAATGGCATGCACCGATTGTGGTCCTGCCCGGTGACCGGTGACAACCGCGGGCGCGGCCGTGAGGTGAGGAGTCGGCCGCGCCCCCGTGGGCTTCTATGACGGACGAGCGGACGGCTTTCCGGCGAGTGCCATCGCGGCGGGCAGGAGGACCCCGCGCACGAGCGTCGCGTCGATGAGGATCGCCACCGCCATGCCGACCCCGAGCATCTTGTACTCGATCGCCGAGAGGGCCACGAAGACCGTGAACACCGCGATCATGATCGCCGCCGCGCTGCTGACCACGCCCGCGCTGCCGGCGACACCGCCGACGACCGCCTCGCGTACGGACACGCCCGCCGACAGGCGCTCGCGGATCCGGCTGAGGATGAAGATGTGGTAGTCCATGCTCAACCCGAACAGCAGCACGAACATGAACAGCGGCAGCCAGTCGACGACGCCCCCGTAGGGCTCGAAGCCCAGCACGGAGGCGAGGTTGCCGTCCTGGAAGACCCAGGTGAGCATCCCGTAGGCCGCGCCGATCGACAGCAGGTTCAGCAGGATCGACACCACCGGGATCGCCAGGGAACGGAAGGCCGCCACCAGCAGCGCGAAGGCCAGGACGAGCACGAAGGCGAACACGAGCCAGGTCCGCTCGGCGACCCGCGCGGCGAAGTCGTGCGCGAAGGCCGTGCGGCCCGCCACCGCGAACTCGATCCCGTCGACCTCCCCGAGCGTGGCCGGCAGATCCGTCGCCCGCAAGTGTTCCAAGGCGGCGTTGGAGGCGTCGTCACTGCCCGAACCCGGCATGGGGACCCGCACGACGATGGCGTCGCCGACGTCGGCGGTGCTCACCGGCACCCCCAGCCGCGACGCCAGATCCCCGACGGCCGCCGTCGTCTCGGCCGACATCGCGCGCGGTCCCCACACCACGATCCGCGCCGGAGTCGGCGCACCCGGGAAGGCCTCCTGCATGCGCAGCGCCGCCTCGATCGTCGGCACGCTCGACGGAAGGCTCTCCACCTGCGCCGGGCTTTGCAGGCGCATGCCGAGCGCCGGCAACGCCATGACGACCAGCACCAGCGCCGCCGCCGAGCCCCACCACAACGGCCGCCTGACCACTGTGCGGGCGATCGCCGCCCACACCCGCGACTCCTCCGCGCCCGTCCGCCGCCGCCCGATCCACGGCAGCCGGCCCAGGTTCACCCTGTCGCCCAGCAGCGCCAGCGCCGCCGGCAGCACCGTCACCGAACCCAGCAGCGCCAGACCGACCACCAGCACCGTGCCCAGCGTCAGCCCACGAAAGTTGTCCAGCCCGGTCAGCAACAACCCGGTCAGGCACAACATCACCGTCAGGCCCGAGACGATCACGACCCGGCCCGACGTGCGCGTCGCCGTCGCCAGGGCCGTGTCGAGATCATGCCCGGCGGCCCGCTCCTCACGCACCCGCCGCAGGTAGAACAGTGCGTAGTCGACACCGACGGCCATGCCCACCAGCATGATCATCACCGAGGTCGCGCTGTTCACCGCGACCCAGTTGTCCAGCACCGCCAGCAACCCGAACCCCGTCGCCACGACGCTCGCCGCCAGCAGCAGCGGAATCGCAGCGGCGACCAGCGCCCCGAACACCACGAACAGGATCGCCAGCGTCAACGGAAGCGAGAAATGCTGCGACCGGCTCATGTCCTCCTTGAGCTTCTCGTCGACCACCGTCGACAGGCTCAGATCCCCCGCCTGCGCCAGCAGCGCCTCGGGATGGCGCTCGCCGACCTCGGCGATCAGCGCGGTCGCGGCCTCGAAGTTCGCGCGTACCGACTCCTCGGCGCCCGCGACGCGGAAGGTCACCAGCGCCGAGGCGCCGGAGAGCAGGGCGGGGTCGCCCCCGTCGAGCGGTGAACGGACGTCGGCGACCAGGTCGGCGCGCGCACGCAGGCTGTCGGCGAGATCTTCCACGGCCCGCGCGGGAAGATCCGTGCCGTTCGCGGGCTGGACGAGCACGTTCTCCAGTGCCGGCTCGTAGGCGTCCTGGGCGCGCAGGACCTCCTGCGCGACGCCCGACTCGCCCGGGTCGGTGGCCGAGGCGTCCTCGCCCGGCACGAGCGCGCTGCCGAGCAGCGCGGCCGCCACGAGCGCGAACCAGCCCGCGAGGGCGAGCACTCGGTGCCGGACCGACCAGCCGGCGACCCTGTCGACGAAGGGTTGCTTCGCGGGTGGGGGAGAGGTCGTGGGCGGCGAGAGCGCGCCCGATTTGCTTTTGGGCAGCATGAGGTGCTGTCCTTCCAGGTGAAGGGGTGTCGCGATGAAGACCCGCCCTCGGGCGGGGTGGTGCCCTTTCGCCGCCGGACCGCCGAGCTGCAACTCGGCGGGCCGGCCTCGGCGCAAGCCCTAGGGCGTGTCCGGTGGATCACTGCGGGGCTGCGACGGGCTCAGCGTTCTTTGGAGCACAGGTCCCCTGGCGGCGCCGTTTCACGGCCCGAGTACAACACCGGTACCAGGGCCGCGAAACGTCTGGCCAGAAGAAAAATGATCTCCGCCTCGCACCCACAAGACCCACAGGACAAGCCCTAGTCGACCTCTTTGAGGATGTTCTCGACGCGTTCCAGTCGCGCCCGCAGGTCGGCGAGTTCGGTGTCGCGGACCGAGCGCTCCCGGGCCAGGACGAGGCGTGTGCGGCGGTTGGCGTTGATCTGCCAGACCGTCACCAGCACCGTCGAGATCACCAGCGTGAACAGGCCGATGGCGCCGATGACCTCCGTCCAGTCGTTGCCGCTCATTCCTGGCTTCCCTTCGCGTCGTCGACGGTGAGGTCGTCGGCGGCTCGCGCGACCGACGCCGGTGTGAGGTGGATGTCGAAGGCGGCGAGTTCGTAGAACTTCATCGCCTTGCCGTCCTCGGAGAGTTCGAGCTTCGAGGTGACCAGGCCGCAGGCCTCCAGCTTCTTGAGGTGGAGCTGGAGGAGGGCGCGGCTGATGCCGAGCCGGCGGGCGAGGCCGGAGACGTAGTGGCGCTCGCGCGCCAGGGCGGCAACGACCCGCATCCGGTGCGGGTTGGCCAGCGTGGCGAGCGTGCGGACGAGGTCGTCGCCGCTCGGTGTCGGCACGGTGGTCATAGCAGAACCCGGCACATGCCAAGAGAATCTAGCAGGTGCCGGGAGATGTCGCCAGTCGAGAACTCACGAGCAGGTCAGAGGCCGGGGTGCCCCGGTGAGACGAAGACCGCGATGCCGTTGTCGACACCCGGCAGCGGCTCCAGCCGGATCCAGCCGATCTTCTCGTAGAACGCGACCGTGTCGACCGCCTTGCCCTTCGTCAGCAGCCACGCACCGTCGGGCGCGCCGTCGACCAGTTCGGCCAGCAGTCGCCGGCCCAGTCCCGTTCCGCGGGCACGCTCCCGCACGGCGAGCTCCTCGACCTCCAGGGCGCCCACGATGAGCCGCTCCAGCCGCTGCGGCCCGAGCTGCTCGGCGACCTTGCCGTAGGCGCGGTTGGCGGGGAAGGGCGCCAGGGTGGTCCAGCCCGTCGCGAAACCGTCGACGCCCGCCGCCGAGCGGGCCGCCACGGCCCGGAAACCGGGTCGGGCGACGTCGACCTCCAGGCGGGCCGGGAAGGACGTGGAGAGCTCCTCAGGGTCCTCGTCCCATGGGGGAGCGGAGAAGACCTCGACGTAGAGGTCGGTGACCTCGCCGGCGATGTCGAGGATCTTTGCGTCGTAGACGTCCATGGGGCCTCCTGAGGGTGAGGTCGACCAAATTACCGCCCGGCTATCCTCGCCACTGCCCCGAACGATCAAGCGAGGAGGACGACGTGGAACAGGCCGAGCCGTGGATCGCCGACCCCGTCGCCGTACCCGTCCGCCGCCTCACCGGTGACGACCGCGAGGCGTGCATGGACCTGGCCGTGGACCGCGAATGGGGCCGCGAGGAGCCCAAGTGGCGATTCCTCTTCGAGGTCGCCGAGGTCTACGGCGTCGACGCCCCCGACGGAGGCCTCGCCGGGTGCTACACCCTCACCCGCTACGGGACGGAGAGCGCGGCCATCGGCATGGTCCTGGTCGCCGCCCGCTACAACGGCCGGGGCCTCGGCCGCCGCATGATGAACCACGCCCTCGACATCGCCGGCGACGCCCTCGTGTCGCTGTACGCGACCGAGATGGGCCGCCCCCTCTACGAGAAACTCGGGTTCGAGGTCGTCGACGTCAACACCTCGCACATCGGCGTCTTCAAGGGTGCCGCCCCGGGCCTGTCGCGGCCGGTCACCGCCGGCGACCTGGACACCGTCCTCGCCTACGACCGCGACGCCTTCGGCGCCGACCGCACCCGCCTGCTGACCGTGCTGCACGCCAGTGCCGCCGCCTTCCGCGTCGTCGAGGCCGACGGAAAGGTCACCGGTTACGCCGCCGCCTGGCGCAACACCCACCACCTCGTGATCGGGCCGGTCGTCGCCGAGGACCTGGACACGGCCGGCGCGCTGATCGCCGACCTCTCCGCCGGCGCGGAGGCGCCGGTGCGCGTCGACGTGCTCCACTCCCGGCCGGCACTGCGGGAATGGGCGACGGCCAACGGGATCGGGCCGGGGTTCGACGGGACGTTCATGGTCGTCGGCGGCGCGGCGGTACCGGGGGACCCGGCGCGGGTGTTCGCGCCGGTGACGCAGGCGGTCTGAGCCGTCGCTTGCTCCAGCCCGCGACAATGACCGCGCCGCTACCCCCGCACGTCGACTGACGAGGACCCCCATGGCCGCCAGACGCAACCCCGCCGCGCCCTCCGACCGGCAGGTCCTCCATGAGTGGTGGCCGACGCTCACCGCCCCGGGATTCCTCGCGCTCCCACCACCCGGGGTCGGCCGCCAACGGGCGCAGGAAGCCGTCGCCGAGGCCGCCCGGACCGCCGCGGCACAAGGCCTGCCCGCCGGCACGTCCTTCGCCTGCTGGCTAGCCTCCGGCACAGCTGTCTTCACCCGAGCGGGCGCGCTGGCCGGCCCGCTGCCGCTGCACTGGGGTGGCGATCACGCCCTGGTGCGAGCCGCGCTCGGCACCCCGCCGGCCGGGTACGCCGTCACCGACGGCGGCCCGGGCGCCGTGTTCGCCTTCGACCGCCAGACCGCCCGCGACGCCGAGGGTCTGCCGTTCCCGGACGACCGGGCCGGTGTCCGCCAGTTCCTGGCCGGACTGCGACCCGAGGTCCCGCTCACCGGCGCCGAGGCGGCCTGGCTTCACGACCGCCTGAACGACCTGTCCGACCTCGAAGCCATCGCGCCCTTCATCCGCGCGCTCGATGACCGCGAACTGCTCACCCCCGACGAACTCGACCGCCTCCTCGCCGCCCGCCGCGCCGCCGGCCGCCCCGGCTACCTGCGAGGCCGCCGCGCCCTCCTGCGCGCGCTCCTGCGCGCCGAACACCCCGAAGCCTGGAACCTCGCCGACGAGGACGGGCCCGACGCGGCGCACGCGCTCGCCGAGGTCCCCTCGGAGCGCGGCCTCCAGACGGTGCGGAGCCTCGTGCTCAACACCGGCGACGTCCGAGCCGTCGACCCGTGGCTGCGGATCCGCCGGGCGCTCCACGAGCGCGACCTCGCCGAGGCCGCCGCCGCGATCGCCGCCGAGATCTCCGGCGACGACCACATGGTGCGGGCCCTGGTGCGCGCCACCCGCGCGGTGCTCGTCGCCGAGTCGGCGCCCGACGGCGACGTCGAGGCCGCCGGCAAGTCGGCCTCCCTCCGGCTCGCCCTCGACGAGCGCCTTCCCCGCGAGGCACGGGTCCACGCCGCGCACATGACCCGCGAGTGGATCGACCGGCTATGGCCGCGGCCGTCGGAGGAGTTCGGCGCCGACATCGGCCGTTTCGAGAGCCTCGCCGGGGACCTGCTGTCGGGGACGGGCCCGGACCTGACCGCGTCCGACGCGAATCTGGGCGACATCTGGCACCGGTACCGCAGGCTCTCGCCCGACGAGGCGGGCCGGCTGAAAGCGCGGATCGCCGACCCGTCGACCGACCAGAAAGGCGTCGCGGTCAGCCTGGAGCTGCTGTACGCCCACGGGATGGCCACCGCCGCGGAAGCCGACGCGCTCGCCGGACGCTGGAAGTCGCTGCTGGCCAAGACCTACCGCACCACCTACACCGAGTGGCGCCACCCGATGGTCACCCTCACGTGCCTGGCGCGCGACCTCGGCCATCCCCTCGCCGAGGAACTTGAGAAGTGGTGGGTGAAGCCCGCGCCCAAGTGGAAGGACGCGCTGCGGCCGCTCACCTGGCTCGGCGCGCCCGGCGAGGACACCGCCGCGCGCCTGTGGTCGTACGCCACCTCCGGTGCCCACGACTCCGGGCACCTGCTGACCTGGGTCCTGATGCGCGCACGCCTCGACGGGGTCCCGCCGAGGCAGGTCGCCGCCGGCCTCGTGGGCAGGCCCGACCTGCGCGAACACGTTCTGAAGCGGGTGCTGGTCGGCGCCGCCGACCCCGCCCAGCCGCTGTGGCACTACGACGTCGACCCGCGCAGCTGGAGCTGGTGGCTGCGGGCCGTGGAGTTGGCCGAGGGCGCCGAGCTGCCGTCGGCGGCACGGGCCCTCGCGCGGAAGGTCGCGGGAGAGCACTACCTGCTGCGTTACCCCGACCAGGTGGCGCCGAGGCCGACGGCGGCGGAGATCGTGGCGGCCGTGAGGTGGGTGGAGGGGGAGGGATAGGGGCCGTCAATCCGCCTGCCGCGGGTGCTCCCGCTCGATCGTAAGACGGCAGCGTTCGGCCTGCCCGGCCGCCTGCTCCATGAACCAGCGCATGATCTCGTAGGGGATGACGTGCTCGTCAGGGCTGCTGGGGCTGGAGACGTGGACGGTCGGCGCTCCAGGCTCGGATCCTCGTCGGGTATCACCGCGACCACCATGGCGGCCCCGGGCAGGTGAGTCTGTGACCCGAAGGCCCTGCGAGCCCCGCCCGTCTCTGCCGTCGCGACGGGTGTCGAACCGCCGGCCGCCGTGCGGAGCCGACGGCCCGGGTGTGGCTGGGGGCGGGAACACGTGCCGTTGGCTCAAGCCAGGAGCCACACCGCGTCGAGGGGGACATCCCAACGGATATTCAGCCAGTTGGAGAGGGCACGCGCCCACGCGAAAGGGCGGCCCTCCCGGACCGCCCCCTCACACGAACTAACTCACCCGAAGGCCCTAGGAGTCCCCGCCCGTCTCGCCCGCGTCGGCGGCCGTGACGTCGGTGATCGCGTACTTCTTCGCCGCCTGCACGGCCGCCTCGGCCGGCACGACCCCGGCCCGCGCGAGCTGCTGCAGCGCGCCGACGGTGATCGACTCGGCGTCGACATTGAAGTGCCTGCGCAGCGCGCCGCGGGTGTCGGACTGCCCGAACCCGTCGGTGCCCAGCGACAGGTACTTCGCCGGCACCCAGGGCGCGATGAGGTCCTGCACAGCGCGCATGAAGTCGCTGACGGCCACGACGGGCGCGTCGCTGTCGCCCAGCTTCTGCGCGACGTACGGAACCTTCTCCGCGGCGTCGGGGTGACGCAGGTTGTGCTCTTCGCACTCGACGGCGTCGCGGCGCAGCTCGGTCCACGAGGTCACCGAGTACACGTCGGCGGCCACGCCCCAGTCGTTGGCGAGCAGTTCCTGGGCCTTGAGGGCCCACTGCATGCCGGTGCCCGACGCGAGCAGCCGTACTCGCGGCAGGTCGGGGTGCCCCTTGGCGGGCGAGTACAGGTACATGCCCTTCAAGATGCCGTCGACGTCGACGTTCTCCGGCTCGGCCGGCTGGAAGATCGGCTCGTTGTAGACGGTGAGGTAGTAGAAGACGTTCTCCTGCTTCTCCCCGTACATGCGCTTGAGGCCGTCTTCGACGATGTGCGCGATCTCGAACCCGAAGGCCGGGTCGTAGGCCACGACGGCGGGGTTGGTCGCCGCGATGAGCACCGAGTGCCCGTCCTCGTGCTGGAGGCCCTCACCGTTGAGGGTGGTCCGCCCGGCGGTGGCGCCGAGGAGGAACCCGCGCGTCATCTGGTCCGACGCCGCCCACAGCGAGTCGGCGGTGCGCTGGAACCCGAACATCGAGTAGAAGATGTACATCGGGATCATCGGCTCGCCGTGCGTGGCGTAGGAGGTGCCCGCAGCGGTGAACGCGGCCGTCGAACCGGCCTCGTTGATGCCGAGGTGCAGGATCTGCCCCTTCTCGGCCTCCTTGTACGACAAGAACAGGTCCCGGTCGACCGAGAGGTAGTTCTGGCCGTGCGGGGAGTAGATCTTCGCCGTCGGGAACATCGCGTCCATGCCGAACGTGCGCGCCTCGTCGGGGATGATCGGCACCCACCGCTGACCGGTCTCCTTGTCCTTCATGAGGTCCTTGAGGAGCCGCACGAAGGCCATGGTGGTGGCCACCTTCTGCTTGCCCGATCCGCGCTTGACGAAGTCGTAGGTGCTCGACGGCGGCAGGTTCAGCGGGATGACGGTGGTGTTGCGCGACGGGACCGAGCCGCCGAGCGTGTTGCGGCGCTCCATGGCGTACTGGTACTCGTCGGATTCGGTACCCGGGTGGTAGTACGGCGGCAGGTACGGGTCCGACAGCTCCGAGTCCGGGATCGGCAGGTACAGCCGGTCGCGGAAGGTCTTGATGTCGTCGGCGGTGAGCTTCTTCATCTGGTGCGTGGCGTTGCGGCCCTCGAAGTGCGAGCCGAGCGTCCAGCCCTTGATGGTCTTGGCGAGGATGACCGTCGGCTGGCCGGTGTGCTCGGTGGCCGCCTTGTAGGCCGCGAAGAGCTTGCGGTAGTCGTGGCCGCCTCGCTTGAGGCCCCAGATCTGGTCGTCGCTGAAGGGCTCGACCATCTTCTTCGTGCGCGGGTCGCGTCCGAAGAAGTTGTCGCGCACGAACGCGCCCGACTCCGCCTTGTAGGTCTGGTAGTCGCCGTCGGGCGTGGTGTTCATGAGGTTCACCAGCGCGCCGTCGGTGTCGGCGGCCAGCAACGGGTCCCACTCGCGGCCCCAGACGACCTTGATGACGTTCCAGCCGGCGCCCCGGAAGATCGACTCCAGCTCCTGGATGATCTTGCCGTTGCCGCGGACCGGCCCGTCGAGGCGCTGGAGGTTGCAGTTGACGACGAAGGTGAGGTTGTCGAGCTCCTCGCGCGAGGCGAGGTGGATCGCGCCGAGCGACTCGACCTCGTCCATCTCGCCGTCACCGAGGAAGGCCCACACGCGCTGCTGCGAGGTGTCCTTGATGCCCCGGTGGTGCATGTAGCGGTTGAACTGCGCCTGGTAGATCGCCGACAGCGGGCCGAGGCCCATCGAGACGGTCGGGAACTCCCAGAAGTCGGGCATCAGCCGCGGGTGCGGGTACGACGGCAGACCGCCGCCGGGGTGCGAGAGCTCCTGGCGGAATCCGTCGAGCTGGTGCTCGGTGAGACGCCCCTCCAGGTAGGCGCGGGCGTAGATGCCCGGCGAACCGTGCCCCTGGATGAAGATCTGGTCGCCGCCGCCGGGGTGCTGCTTGCCGCGGAAGAAATGGTTGAAACCGACCTCGTACAGACTCGCCGACGAGGCATAAGTGGAGATGTGACCGCCCACACCGACGCCGGGGCGCTGCGCGCGGTGAACCATCATGGCCGCGTTCCAGCGGATGAAGGCGCGAATCCGGCGCTCAATGTGCTCGTCCCCGGGGAACCAGGGTTCGCGTTCCGGAGGGATCGTGTTGATGTAATCGGTGCTGGTCAGGGCGGGGACACCGACCTGGTGCTCGCGAGCACGCTCCAGCAGCCGCAGCATGACGTACCGTGCTCGCTGCCGTCCCCGCTCGTCGAGCAGGCCGTCCAGGGATTCCAGCCATTCGGCGGTCTCCGCGGGATCGATGTCGGGCAGCTGGCTTGGCAGACCGTCGCTGATAACCGGGCGCTTACGTTCGGTGGACACGGGCGTTCCCTCATTACTCGACGATGTGGACTACGGTGTCGCTCCCCATCCTGCCTCTTGTGGCCGCGACCGGTAGCGTGAGGACCCGATCTACTGGGACGGCGACCACACGTCGGGCTGGCGGGCATTCCTCAACCACGCATGGGCGGTCTTTCGCTATTCTCAGGGCGCGCGATGACCGAACAACCCATGCGTACGTAGAAGGAGGCACCACACTGTGAGCGCGACGGCTGGCCAGGCGGGCGAAGTCCAGAGCCTGGCGGACCGGCTCAACATCGAGTCGGGACAGGTCGTTATGGAGGTCGGCTACGACGATGACGTGGCCGTAGACCTCCGCGACGCGATCATCGAACGGGTCGAGGAGCTCGTCGATGAGGATACCGACGAGGTCTGCGACGCCGTGCTCCTGTGGTGGCGGGACGAAGACGGCGACCTCGTCGACGTCCTGGTCGACGTCCGCACACCGCTCGCCGAGTCGGGCGTCGTCTGGCTGCTCGTGCCCAAAGCGGGCCGCGACGGCCACATCGAGCCCAGCGACATCGCCGAGGCGGCGCAGACGGTCGGTCTGCAGCAGACCTCGAACGTCAACGCCGGCAAGGACTGGATCGCGACGCGGCTGGTGAGCCCCAAGGTCGGCCGGCGCTGACCCGCCGCCGACGTAGGCTCCCCCGTATCTGACTGATTCCGCAGAGGAGAACACATGCCAATCGAGGTCGGCGCGACCGCCCCGGGCTTCACGCTCAAGGACCAGAACAACCAGGAAGTGAGCCTCGCCGACTACCGCGGCGAGAAGAACGTCCTGCTGGTCTTCTACCCGCTGGCCTTCACCGGTGTGTGCGAGGGCGAACTGTGCGGGGTCCGGGACAATCTGTCGGCTTACCAGAGCGAGGACGTGGCGGTCCTCACCGTCAGCGTCGACTCGCCGTTCACGCACAAGGTCTGGGCCGAGCGCGAGGGATTCGACTTCCCGCTGCTCTCGGACTTCTGGCCGCACGGCGAGGTCGCCGGCGCCTACGGCGTCTTCAACGATGAGAAGGGCTTCGCCAACCGGGGCACCTTCGTCATCGACAAGGAAGGCGTCGTCCGCTTCGCGGAGATGAACCTTCCGGGCGAGCCGCGCGACCAGACCGCCTGGACCAAGGCGCTGGGCGAACTCGCGGGCTGACCGACGAGACCGATCCGACGGTTCCCAGGCGGTGGACGCCGCCTGGGAACCGGTGGGTAGGCTGATCGGACCCGTTGGGGCGCGTAGCTCAGTGGGAGAGCATCCGCCTTACAAGCGGAGGGTCGCAGGTTCGAAACCTGCCGCGCCCACAGTTGGAAGATGCACGGAGCACGGAAGCAGCCGTTGACCTCGCTGAATCGGGGTCAGCGGCCGTTTTGCCTCTGGCCACCGGAGCCTCTCCAGCTCACCCGCGAGGGCGTTACCTGGCGAACAGTCGGTGCTCTTCGGCACATCCGGCGCCACGTGGTTCTCCGGGGAGAGCCGGGATCTCCCGCCTCAGCCTCGCCTGCGTCGCCCGCCGCCGGTTCGACTCCCGCCACGGCTCCCCGTTGGGCGAAGCGCGAACTTCGCGAACGCCGGAGGACCGCCGCCCGATCCGCGCGAGCCCCGATCCGCGCGGCCGAGACCCACCGAATCCCCTCCGGCACCAGGTCACGACACCCGCGTCGCCTCCTTGAAGACCTCGAACACCGCCAGGTAGTTCTCGCCGCCGCGGCCGTCGGCGATCGCGCGCTCGGCGATCGCCCTCATCAGCCGCGGCTGCTCGGAGTGCACGCCCTGCTCCACGCAGGTGCGGGTGATGTGCTCCAGCGCGTTGAGGTTCATCTCCATGGTGCCGAGCTCGCCGGGATAGTGGCCCTTGTCCAGGTCGGCGGCCTGCTCGACGAGGGTCGCGTCCAGCACCGTGGGCATGAACCAGTTGAGCGCGAGGTCGGCGAACGCGACCGCCGGGACCTTCGCCGACCCGACCAGCGCGGTGGCGTGCAGGAAGCCGTTCATGGTCGCGTACATCATGTCGAGCAGTGCCGCGTTGTAGAGCACCGCCAGGCCGGGATCGGAGCCGAGGTACCGGGGGTCGCCCAAGGTCGCCAGCGTCTCGCGGTGCCCGTCGAAGACGTCCTGCGACCCGCTGTAGAGGAAAACGGACTCGGGGTTCCCGACGAGCGGCGGGGGCACCATGACAGCGCCGTCAAGGTAGCCGGCGGCTCGCCCGCTCGCCCAGCCGACCGCGGTGCGCGCCTCACCCGGGGTCCCGGAGTTGAGGTTCACCAGCACGCGCCCCCTCAGGGCGTCTCCGGCGGGGTCGAGAACCGCGTACATGGTCTCGTAGTCCTTGAGGCACACGATCGCGACAGGGCTCGCCGACAGCGCCTCGGCGACGGTCCGCGCGCGGTGGGCCCCCTTGGCGAGGAGGCCATCGGCCTTCTCGGGAGTGCGGTTCCAGACGGTCGTGGGGTGGCCGCGTTCCAGAAGTGTCTCGGCCAGAGCGAGGCCCATGGGGCCGAGGCCGACGACGGTGACGGGTGCGTTGAGCGGACGTGATGATCGTTGGTCGGTCATGCCGCATAGACTGCGATCTCTCATCGATGTGAGAGTCAACCGAACATGGCGGTCATCACATGCACATGGGGGAGTTCTCCCGGCGGACCGGCGTCAGCCAGCGCCTGCTGCGCTACTACGAGGAGCAGGGGCTGCTCAGGCCGTCTCGGCGGCCGAGCGGATACCGCGAGTTCACCGAGGACGACGTCGCCACCGTCAAGGGGATCCGCCTGCTCCTCGGCGCAGGTCTGGGCACCGCCACGATCGCCGAGCTGATGCCCTGCATGGCCCACGACGGGGAGACCCTGGTGCCCGCCTGTTCCGGCATGCTGCCCGATCTCAACCGGGAACGTGAACGCATCAACGAGGCCGTGGCGGGCCTGCTGGCCGCACGGGACACGCTCGACACCGTCATCGCCGCCACCGTGACCACCGGTGGCGACGACCCGGAAGCCTGCCGCGCGGCCGGAATCGGCGTGTGACCACCCGGCCGGCGTCCTACCCGCCGCCCATTCCCACCATCACCAGCGCGTGCTCGCCCGGCCGTCCCTCGGCCGCGGCGACCGCCAGCAGCTGCCCGCCGCCGTAGCCGAGCGTCTCGACCGGCAGGGCCCGCACCGCGCCCGAGGCGAGGTTCACGGTGTAGGTCCAGGGCGCGGAGGCGGGCGTCAGCCCGAACCCGCCCTTGATCACCAGCCAGTCCTCGTCGGCGTGGGCGCCGCTCTCGGTGAACTCCTCCCACGCTTGCGCGTCCAGCGGGGTGCCCCATAGTTCGGCGCCGCTGGTCATGTCCGTTCCGCGCGCGACGGCGTCGGAGACGGTCACGGCGACGCCGTTGCGCGCGATGAGGGGATGCTCGCCGTCGAAGGCGGGGCCGACGGTGCCGTCGGCGAGGTCGAGGAGGCGGCTGAGGCCGCCGTCGCCGGTGCTGTCGAGGAGTTTCCCGCCCGACAGGAGCGCCGCCGGCCGCTGGGGGTCGTTGGGGTCGCGGTAGGGCTCCACGCTCCACAGCCGCTTGCCCGTGACGGGGTCCACGGCGCCGGCGTGCCCGTGGTCGGTGCTGAGCAACCTGCTCCCCAGCACGGCGTAGTCGGTGTACCCGCTCTGCGGTGCCACCCACTCGCCGATGGTCTCGCCGGTGGCCAGGTCGACCGTCTCGACGCGGTCCCCGGGCCCGTCGGTGCTCTCGACGAGCGCGAAGAACCTGGCCTCGGGGTCGGGACGGGAGTCGGCCGGCCGAAACGGAGCCTGCGCCGCCCCCTGGTGCTCCCAGTCGACCAGCGGCCTCGGCCAGACCTGCGTTCCCAGTCGAAGGGCACGGCGCCAGCGCGCCTCGCCGGTGTCGAGCCCGTAGGCGGTCATCTCGCAGGCATCGGCGCGGCAGCCGACGAAGAGCAGCGACTCGGTGGTGATGTGCGAGTAGTGGGTCCAGGGCAGCTCGGGCGGTTCGGGCGCCAGCTCGAAGCGCAGGTTGCCGTCGTCGAGGTCGAGGACCCGGTACCTCGTGGTTTCGACGTCGTCCCGGTCGGTGATCACGACGGCGCCGGGGACCATCTCGACGTCGTCGCCGGTGACGCCGGACAGGTCGGCCTCGAAGCCGTCACCGGGGTCGTGTCGCCAGAGTTCGGCACCGTTCACGCGGTCGTAGGCGGCCAGGCCGTTCCTCGCGGTGACGACCACGACGCCCTCGGCGAAGTCGGCCATGACGGGCGGCCCGAGTTCGAGGGCTAAGCCCGCCGTCCACTGCGGGGGCGCCTCGGTGAGGTGAACGGGCGGAGGGCTGGGCTCGACCGTCTTTACAGCGATGACGCCGCCGACGACGGTCAGTACCGCGGTCACGACGAGCCAGCGAGGCGGGCGGGCGAGCCGGGAGGCTCCGCCGGTGCTCTCGGGCGCGTCGAGATCGATGTGAATCTCGGGCATGTCCGCATGGTAGGCAGCCGGACGCGCGCGTAGGGGGCGCTCAGTCCACCGGGTAGTCCACGTAGGCGAACCTTCGGGAGTCGGGCGCCCAGCTGTTGACGTTGAGCGTGCCCTGCCCGCCGAAGAGGGCGAGCACGTCGCGCGGGGTCTCCCCGGCCGGTCCCATGACGCGCAGGACCACGTCGACGTCGGCGGGGTGCCCGAGCGTCCCGGGCGGGAAACTCACGTAGAGCACGTGGCGCCCGTCGGGGGAGGGGTGCGGGAACCAGTTCACGCGCTCGTCGTCGGTGAGGCGTTCGAGGCACGACCCGTCGGGGCGCATCCGGAAGATCTGCGCGTGACCGGGGGTCGCGGCGCCGTGCTCGGAGTTGAAGTGGATCCACTCGCCGTCGGGGCTGTACTCGGGCCCGTCGGCCGGCGCCGGGCTGTCGGTGAGCCGCGTGTCCGGCCCGCCCGACGCGGGAATCGTGAAGATGTTGCGGTACCCCCACTCGTCACCCGCGTACGGTTCCACGCCCACGTAGGCGAGCGTGGAACCGTCGGGGGAGACGCCGTGCAGGAAGTGCCGGAACGGTCCCGGCGTGTGCTCGTTGGTGACCCGGCGGGGCTGACCGCCGGTGAAGGGCACGGCGTGGATGTGCCCGTCTCCCGCCGACAGGTAGATCGTCGCGCCGTCGGGGGAGAGGACGTGGTCGTTGTTGGCGTCGGTGACCGAACCGGTGTCGATCGGCTCGGGCGCACCCGAACCGTCCGCCGCCACCCGGAACAGCAGCCCGTCCTGGTTGAACACGAGCCACCGCCCGTCCGGCGTCCAGTTCGGCGCCTCCAGGGCGCTCGCGGTGCTCTCGTGGACCAGCCGCGGGGTCCCGCCGTCGACGTCCCCGATGAGGAGACGCGCGCGCTGGCCGGGCCGCAGTGGGCGGATGTTCGTTCCGGTCGTCACGCTCACGACCCTAAGGCGTGTAGAACTCGCGGGTCTTCTCCGCCGCCGCGCGGGCCTTGTCCGGGTCGGTGCCGTGGGCGATGCTCGCCTCGCACCAGGCGTCGCTGCTGAGCTTGGTGAAGCGCTTGCCCTCCTCGGTCCCCGACCACGCCTCCACCTCGGTGGCGTCGTTGGCCGCACCGGTCGCCAGGTGCATGCCGAGCCCCATGAAGGACCCGTCCCAGCCGACTCCGACCGCGCCGGGGCCGTACAGGTCCCACAGCTCCTCCTCGACACGCGCGAGATGCACCAGTGTGAAACGGCTGCGGCCATCGCCCTCGGCGGTGACGCTCACCTCGATCCAGCTCACCCCGCCGCCGAACTCCCAGGTCGCGGTGAACGTGTGCGGCGGGTCGCAGCTCTCCACGGTCCCCGAGGCGTTGCCCTCCAGCTGGTACTTCCCCCCGACGCGCAGGTCCCCGCTGACCGGCAGGAACCACCGCTGGATGCGCTCGGCGTCGGTGACGCACTCCCACAGGTCCGCGGCGTCGGTGTCGTAGGCCTGGCTCACCGTCATCTCCAGGAGCTCACCGGCCTCGTGGGTGCGGTTGCCCAGCCTGCGGCTCACCGCGCTGATCTGCTTGTCGACGTCGATCATGGTGTGTCCCTCTCCTCGTTGGTCTCGTCCTGCGACGCCATCCGGCGCCGCCGCTTGCCGCGCGCGACCTCGGTCTCCAAGGCGGCCAGCGGCGGTGCCCAGAACCGCCGGAAGCGCTCCAGCCACACGTCGACGTCGCGAAGCGCCTCGGGCCGCACGGCGTACAGCCGGCGGGCGCCCTCAGGCCGCACCACGGCGAAACCGTTGTCGCGCAGGACCCGCAGGTGCTGCGAGACGGCCGGCTGGGAGATCCCGAACTCCTCGCCGATGACCGCGCTCACCGCGCCCGAACTGTGCTCGCCGTCGGCGAGCAGTTCGAGGATGCGGCGCCGTACGGGGTCGCCGAGTACGTCGAAGGCGTGCATGCCGACATCGTATCATCGACTGCTTATATAAGTCACTCGTGAAGTCGTCGGCAGTCCTGTCGCGAACCTCGGACAGGGCATGCCGGCGACCTGGCGAGCCCTGTCGGCCGAAGTTTCCGGACCGTTCGGACTCCCCCGGACCGGTGACATCAAGCACAGATGACCTTCGATGCCTTGCGGGCGGCCGTACGCCCGAGAAGTTGACCTTGACCAGAGGCTGACCTGCGGCGACACCGGCTACCCGCAGGTAGCTCAAGATCCGTTTTGTCAGCATGTACCGGGTCTGGCGGCCGACCCCCGTTCGGCCGCCCAGGCTGCGGATGTCGCAGGTCGGCGGTACCTTGGCGCTGAATGAAGGGGGTCGAGTCGTGAAGGTCAAGAAATGGTGGGCCGTCGTCGCCGGTGCCGTGCTCGGCACCGCGGCCGTCGGAACGGGCGCCTACGTCGCCAAGCACCGCAGGAGCCGCAAGAAGTCGTCGCGCACGTCCGGCGCCGACCGCGCGGTGGAGGAGAAGCTGAGCCGGACGCCGCCGGCTCCACTGGACGCCGCGTCGCCGGTCTCGGCGCGCGGGGACGAGCGGCCCTGACCGCTCCGAACGTGACGCGCGGCCGGAGACGTCTCCGGTCGCGCGCTTTCGCCTCCGGGCTCATTCCTCCAGATCGATGACGCCGTAGGGGAGTTCCGTCTCGCCGACCACGTCGTCCTCGCCGGCGAGTTCGCCCGACAGCGCGGGGATCTCGACGCGGTCCCAGTCGACGGTCACCCTGATCGAGTCGTCCAGCTCGCCGGCGAAGATCCGCTCGCGCAACTGCGCACCCGCGTCGCCCGCAGGTATGCCGACGGGCTTGCCGCCACGTGTGAAGGTGATGTCGCCGAACCCCTCGACCGAAACGGTGACGAACGGGTGAAGGCGCACCGACGCGATCCGCTCGCCCTTCTCGTGGGCGTGGAGAGCGAGCGTCGGGCGGGCCCAGCAGAGAAGGTAGACGCCGATGCTGTCGGTGAGCTGGTCTTTCAGGTCCTCGGCGATCTCGGCGAGGGTGGCTCGCACCGCGTGGACGTCCTTGCGGATAGCGCCGGGGGAGACGGCGAAGTGGAGCTCGTAGTGGCTCTTGGACGGCATGGCCCGGACGTTAGCCGACGCGACGCGCGGTCCCCGCTCATCCCGCATCCTCCACCGTCGACTGTGGATGATTGACGTGGGGCTTGGGTACACACCGTCATGGGGGATCCCGGATGAACACACTCGGCAACGGTTGGCGACACGGTGTCGCGTGGCTCGCCGTCACCGGCTTCGTCACGCGCGTCACGACACCGGGCTCGCGGGAGTTCGTCGAACCCGCCGAGCGGGTCGCCGCCTTCGACACCGACGGCACCTTGTGGTGCGAGAAGCCGCTGCCCATCCAGCACGACTTCCTCATCCGCCGCTTCGTGGAGCGCGCGAAACGCGACCCCTCGGTGCGCGACAAGCAGCCGTGGCGGGCGGCGGCGGAGAACGACCTGAGCTGGTTCGGTGAGGCGATGGCGCGGCACTACCGCGGCGACGACACCGACCTCAAGACGCTCGCGCACGCGACGGGCGGCACCTTCGAGGGGACCGACGTCGCCCAGTTCACCGACGAGGTCTCGCTCTTCCTCTCCTCGGCGGCGCATCCGGTGTTACGCCGCCCCTACCTGCACTGCGCCTACGCGCCCATGGTGGAGCTGCGCCGCTATCTCGAAGCCGGCGGCTTCACCTGCTACCTGGCCTCCGGCGGGGATCGCGACTTCGTCCGCCCGCTCGCCGACCGCTTCTACGGGTTTCCTCCCGAGCGGGTCGTCGGCGGCTCGCTGGGCCTGCGCTACCGCGACGAGGGGCACGCCGTGGGCAAGGACCACCTGGACTTCTTCGACGACGGGCGGGACAAGCCCGCGCGGTTCTGGGCCCGCGTGGGGCGGCGGCCGATCCTCACCGTCGGCAACTCCAACGGAGACATCCCGCTCCTGCGCTTCACGGGCGGCCCGCGGCTGCCGGCGCTGCGGCTGCTCGTCGACCACGACGACGGCGAGCGCGAGTTCTCCTACTCGGTCGGCGCGGAGGATGCGCTGTCCCGCGCGGGGGCGGAGGGATGGACGCTGGTCAGCATGCGCGACGACTGGGCGACCGTCTTCTAAGGACAGTCCACAAGGGTCTGTGTGCGCCGCGTCACGCACAGCGGTTGCCGGGGTTCGCGCGCTCAAAGTACGGTGGCGCCGTTGAACGGGCGACGAGAGGGTGCGCGATGACCACGCAGGTGGAGCCGATCTACGACCGCAAGGAACAGTTCAAGCAGGTCGAGGAGGCGCTCCTCGAAGGCGAGCAGATCATCGCGGTCTACGACGCGATCGGACTCGGCACGGGCTTCATCGGCCTGACCGACCGGCGCGTGATCGTGATGGACAAGTCCTTCGCCGGCAAGAAGGAGGCGTTCACCAGCGTCCCCTATTCGAAGATCAGCTCGGTGAGCGTGATGAGCAACCGCTCGCTCGCCGGCCAGTTCTTCTCCTCCGGCTCGATCGCGATCCACGTCGGGACGCAGATCTACGAGGTCGACTTCCGCGGCGACAAGAAGACCAAGCACGCCCACAACGTGATCCTGCACTACATCACCTTGTAGGACCGCTCATCCGCGACGGCTCGTACGCCCCGGCGTGCGGGCCGTCGCGCCCGGCATCTCAAGGCCGCGCCCGTCCGGGCGGGGCCGGTTTCGGCGGTGGGGATCAGATGGACGAGACGCTGCGACGGATCGGCGCGAAGCTCGCACTGCTGCCGGATCTGCACGGCCGCCGGGAGTCCCACGGCGAGCAGGGGCACCGGCTGCGCGTCGCGCCGCTGGTGCCGGAGGGCGATATCGCCGACTTCGAGGCGCGCCACGGCGTCAAGCTGCCCGAGGGTTACCGCCGCTTCCTCACCGAGGTGTCCGGCGGTGGCGTCGGGCCCGGCTACGGCCTCTCGACGCTCTCCAGCAACGACCACCCGAGCTGCGACTACGCCACCGAGAGCGCCGTCCGCGACGGGAACCCCGATGTCGCCGCCTGGCTGCGCGCCTTCGGCGAGGACGACGATCCGTGGGCCGGGACGATCGAGATCGCCTACCACGGCTGCGCCGACTTCACGCGGCTCGTGCTCACCGGCCCCGAGCGCGGCCGGGTCTTCTGCGCGAACCGGGACGCCGAGGACTGCACCTTCGCCGCCGACGACTTCCTCGACTGGTACGAGACCTGGCTCGACACCACGACCCGCGTCGAGGACGCCTCGCGCCGCACCGCCCATCCCGGCGACGAGGCCGAGCTCATCGCCGCCTTCACCGACGCCCCCGACCGCACCTCCCGCTTCCGTGCGGCCTGGACGCTGGCGACGCTGCCGGAACTGACGGCACCGGGACGGGCCGCCGTCGTCGCCGCCACCGGCTCCCCGGAAAGGGCCGTGCGTGCCCTCGCGATCGCGCTCGTCGGCCACCTCGGGATCGACGACGCCGCCGAGGTGGCGCGCGGGATGCTGTCCGATCCGGACTCCATCGTCCGCTCGGCCGCGCGGCGCGTGCAGTCCACCGTCGACCGCGACGCGCTCGACCACGGCTTCTAGGCCGGATCCGCCGCTTCCGGGTACGCCACGCCGGGCGACCGCCCCGCGACACACCGTCCACCGGCGAACGGCGAAGTGTGACTGAAGGTTGCAGTGATTCGCATCACATTCCGTGGGTTCGTCTCGCCCTCTGGCAAGGGAAAACGTTCCGTGCGCACGCAGGCAGAAGCTACTCGCCAGTAGGAAAGCGGTGCACACGTCTGTACAAGCCCGTTCGGGCGCACCTAATCTCGTCAAAGCCCGCGTGCCCATGCGGGCGCTCCCCTAGAGAAAGGTCTCCCATGCGAGACACTTCGTCCCCGCGCCGCCGTTTAACGGCCGGACTCGGACTCGCGGCCGTCGCCGCGATGGCCGCCGCCGTGCTCGGCGCCGGCCCCGCCCAGGCCGAGGGAACCGTCCTCGGCATGAACTCGCCCGACATCGTCAGCGGCCACTACCTGGTCAAGCTGCGCGACGGACTCTCGGCGTCCAGTGTGGACACCGCGGCCGACACCCTCGTCTCCCGGTATGACGGCGATGTCACCGCCACGTTCACCAACACCCTCGGCGGCTTCGCCGCGACCATGACCGAGCAGCAGGCCCGGCGCCTGGCCGCCGACCCGCGCGTCGAGTACGTCGAGGCCGACCAGAAGGTCGCCCTCACCGGCACGCAGGCCAGCCCGCCCTCGTGGGGCCTTGACCGCATCGACCAGGTGGATCTGCCGCTCGACAGCAGCTACACCTACCCGAACGACGCGGCCAACGTCCATGTCTACGTGATCGACACCGGCGTCAACCTCACCCACAGCACCTTCGGTGGGCGGGCGACCTCCGGTTACGACGCCGTCGACAACGACAGCGACGCCACCGACTGCCAGGGCCACGGCACGCACGTCGCCGGGACCATCGGCGGTACTGAGTACGGTGTGGCCAAGAAGGCCCAGCTCGTCGCCGTGCGCGTCCTCGACTGCTCCGGCTCGGGTACCACCGCCGGCGTCGTCGCGGGCATCGAGTGGGTCACGACCAACGCGGTGAAGCCCGCCGCGGCGAACATGAGCCTCGGCGGCGGTGCCAGCACGAGCCTCGACAACGCGGTGGCCGCCTCGATCGCCTCCGGTGTCACCTACGGCGTGGCGGCGGGCAACGACAACGCCGACGCCTGCAACAGCTCGCCGGCCCGTACGGCGGCGGCGATCACGGTCGGCGCCACCGAGAAGACCGACGCGCGCGCCTCGTACTCGAACTACGGCACGTGCCTCGACATCTTCGCCCCCGGCAGCGGGATCACCTCGTCGTGGATCGGCTCGAACACCGCGACCAACACGATCTCGGGCACGTCGATGGCGACGCCGCACGTGGTCGGCGCGGCCGCGCTGTACCTGTCGGCCAACCCTTCGGCGACCCCGCAGCAGGTCCGCGACGCCCTCGTCGACAACGCCGCCAGCGGCAAGGTCACCAACCCTGGTACCGGCTCGGTCAACCAGCTGCTGAACATCGAGTTCATCGGTGACGGCGGCGGGGAACCGCAGCCCGGCGCCTGCACGGCGACCAACAGCACCGCCAAGGCCCTTCCGGACGCGGCGACCACCGACAGCACGGTGGCCGTGACCTGCGACCGCAGCGCCTCGGCGACGTCGAAGGTGGCCGTCGACATCACCCACACCTACCGCGGCGACCTGGTGATCAGCCTGATCGCTCCGGACGGGACCTCCTACACGCTGAAGAACAGCGGCTTCGACAGCGCCGACAACGTCAAGGAGACCTACACCGCCGACCTGTCCGGCGAGGCCGCCGGTGGCACGTGGACCCTGCGGGTCCGCGACGCCTACTCCGGTGACAGCGGCACCCTGAACTCCTGGACCGTCACGCTCTAGCGCGCGACCGGTCCACAGGGGACGGACACACGTCGGCGAGAGGGTGCGATCAGCCCCGAAAGTCGATCCTCGCTCCCTCGTCGATGTGGGCACGAGACGGCGGTTCCGCAACATGCGGGACCGCCGTTCCCTCACCGTCAGTGCCGTCGACCGGGCCGCCGGGCGCTGTCGCGCAGCGGACACCCGCGGTGACTGATCCACAAGGGACGAAAGATGCTGCGGCGCGCCGAACCCCGCGAAGGCGGCCGTCCGCACATCGCCCTTGGTCATCGGAAAGTATCCGTGCGGGTTCGACTTTCCTTGAAAGTTGACTCCTGGTCAACTCTTGTCCACGCACTCCGGTTCTCATAGTCTGCTGTCGATGCCCGGATCCACCCGTACCGGGCGCGCCCCCTGGAGAGGACCCTCCCATGCGAGAAACGAAGTCCCTGAGGCACCGGTTAGCCGCGGGCTTAGGCCTTGCCGCCGTCGCCGCCATGGCCGCGACGATGCTCGGCACGGCGCCCGCGCACGCCGAAGGAACCATTCTCGGCATCAACGAGCCCGACGTGATCCCCGGGCACTACCTGGTCAAGTTGCGCGACGTCTCGGTGTCCAGTGTGGACGCCAGTGCCGCCGCCCTCGCCGGCGAGTACGAGGGCACCGTCACCTACACGTTCCCGACCACCGTGCACGGGTTCGCCGCGACCATGACCGAGGAGCAGGCGCGGCGCCTGGCCGCGGACCCGTCGGTCGAGTACGTCGAGGCCGACCAGGCCGTGCACATCGACGGCGTGCAGCCCAACCCGCCGTCGTGGGGTCTCGACCGCGTCGACCAGAACAACCTTCCGTTGGACAGCAGCTACACGTACCCCAACGAGGCCGCCAACGTCCACGCGTACATCATCGACACCGGCATCCTGATCAGCCACAACACCTTCGGCGGCCGTGCCGCCCACGGTAGGGACACCGTCGACAACGACAACGACGCCACCGACTGCCACGGCCACGGCACGCACGTCGCCGGAACCGTCGGGGGCAGCCAGTACGGCCTCGCCAAGAGCGTCCAGCTCGTCGGCGTGCGTGTGCTGAACTGCTCCGGTTCGGGCACCACCGCGGGCGTCGTCGCCGGTATCGAGTGGGTCACCCAGAACGCCGTCAAGCCCGCCTCGGCGAACATGAGCCTCGGCGGCGGCGCCGACACCACGCTCGACAACGCCGTCACCGCCTCGATCGCCTCGGGCGTCACCTACGGCGTCGCGGCCGGCAACGACAACGCCAACGCGTGCAACTACTCGCCCGCGCGGGTCGCCAACGCGATCACGGTCGGTTCCACGACCAACACCGACGCCCGCTCGTCGTTCTCGAACTTCGGCACCTGCGTCGACATCTTCGCGCCCGGCTCGTCGATCACGTCCTCGTGGATCGGCTCGAACACCGCCACCAACACCATCAGCGGCACGTCCATGGCGACTCCGCACGTGGTCGGCGCCGCGTCGCTGTACCTGTCGGCCAACCCGTCGGCGACACCGCAGCAGGTTCGCGACGCCCTGGTCAACAACGCCACCAACGGCGTGGTCACCAGCCCGGGCACCGGATCGCCGAACAAGCTGCTCTACACCGGCTTCATCGGCGGACCGCCGCCCGGCGACGACTTCAGCATCTCGGTCAGCCCGGCCAGCGGCACCATCAACCAGGGTCAGTCGACCTCGGCGACGGTCACCACGGCCACCACCAACGGCTCCGCGCAGAGCATCACGCTCAGCGCGTCGGGCCAGCAGAGCGGTGTGACCGTGACCTTCAGCCCGTCGACGATCACCTCGGGCCAGACCTCGACGGTGACCTTCACGGCCTCGGCGACCGCGGGCACCGGCACGGCGAACATCAGCCTGACGGGCACCGGTACCGCCGCGACCCACGCGGCCACCTACACCCTGACGGTCAACGGCACCGGCGGTGGCGGCTGCTCCGGCACCAACGGCACCTCGACGCCGATCGCCGACCTCGCGACGGTCAACAGCACCATCGCGATCTCGGGCTGCAACCGCAACGCGAGCGCGACCTCGACCGTGGCGGTCAACATCAGCCACACCTACCGCGGTGACCTGGTCATCGACCTGATCGCCCCGGACGGGACGGCCTACCGCCTGAAGAACAGCAGCCTCTTCGACGGTGCCGACAACGTGATCACCACCTACACGGCGAACCTGTCGAGCGAGGCCGCCAACGGCTCGTGGACCCTTCGGGTCCGCGACGTCTACTCGGGCGACTCGGGAACCCTGAACACCTGGACCCTGACGCTGTAACGGGTCCGCCCCACACGACCGCGCGGGCGGTGGGCTCCGCGACCCCTGGGGTCTCGCCCGCAACGACGACGGGCCGTGGCCGGGAAAACCCGGCCCGGCCCGTCCACGGAGGCGAAACGTCATGACACGCAACGAATCCGGGCGCGCCGCGCGCGTGCTCGGCCTGGCCGCGGTCGCCGCCCTCGCGGGCACGCTGCTGGCGAGTCCGGCGCAGGCCGAGGGCACCGTCCTCGGCGCGGGCGGACCCGGCGCGATCGACGGGCACTACATCGTCACGCTGACCGCCGAGACGGCCAAGGCCACAGTGGACGGCACCGCGAGCGGGCTGGCCGCGCGCTACGACGGCGAGGTCACCGCGACCTACACGACCGCGCTGCACGGTTTCGCGGTCTCGATGGACGAGCGGCAGGCGCGGCGCCTGGCCGCCGACCCGTCGGTTGCCTCGGTCGAGGCCGACGCGACGGTCACCGCGCAGGGAGTGCAGCCGAACCCGCCGAACTGGGGCCTCGACCGCATCGACCAGCGCACGCTGCCGCTCGACGGCTACTACCGCTACCCCAACGACGGTTCCGGGGTACGCGCCTACATCCTGGACACCGGCGTCTACAAGGGACATACGTCCTTCGGTGCCCGCGTCGTCGGGGGAGTAGACCTCATCGACGACGACGGGAACCCCGACGACTGCAACGGACACGGAACGCACATCGCCGGCATCGTCGGCGGCACCGAGTACGGGGTGGCCAAAAAGGTCACCATCGTGCCCGTCCGCGTCCTCAACTGCACCGGCTCGGGCACCACCGCCGGTGTCATCGCCGGCATCGACTGGGTCACCGCCAACGCGGTCAAGCCCGCCGTGGCCAACATGAGCCTCGGCGGCGGCATCTCGGTGGCCCTCGACACCGCCGTGACCAACTCCATCAACTCGGGCGTCGGCTACTCCGTGGCGGCCGGCGGCAGCAACGCCAACGCCTGCAACTACTCACCGGCCCGTGTGGCACCCGCCGTGACGGTCGGGGCGACGACCCAGACCGACGCGCGCGCCTCGCACTCCAACTACGGCACCTGCCTGGACATCTTCGCCCCGGGCCAGTCGATCACCTCGTCGTGGATCGGCGGACCGACGGCGACGGCGACCCTGAGCGGTTCGTCGATGTCGGCGGCGTTCTTCACCGGTGCCGCGGCCCTCTACCTGCACAGGTATCCCACGGCGACGCCGGCGCAGGTGGCGACCGCCTTCCGTAATAACTGCACCACCGGCGTCATCACCGGAGTGGGCGCGGGTTCGCCGAACTGCCTGCTCTACATCGGCTTCATTCCACCGGACCCGTTCGCGGGAGGCGCGGTGGGCTGACGGCTGCGGCGAGGACCTCGCGACCTCCGTCCCGGCTCGGGTGGTCGCGCCCTCCACCGACCGGCGGTACGAACACAGTGGACGGTCCCCCTCAGGGGGCCGTCCACTGTGCCCTTTAAATATGCATAACATATGTTACGAAACGAATCTGTGGAAAATCAACGGCCTGTGACCTCTTGTCCATGCATGGGTATGTCCAATAGCCTGCTGGCAATGCCCGGCTTATCCCGGCCGGGTCGCGAAGGAGGACCCTCATGTCCCATCCCCGAATCGCACTCCGCCGCTTAAGCACGGCCCTCGGTGTGGCCGTCACGGCCATCGTGGCCGCGGCACTGCTCGGCGCGGCACCCGCGCAGGCCGAAGGAGTCGTCATCGGCGCCGAGAACGCCGGCGTCATCGAAGGCCACTACCTGGTCAAGCTCGCCGACACCCGTTCCGGCGTGGAGGCCACGTCCGCGAAACTCGCCGACCGCTACGCGGGCGAGATCACCCACACCTTCCCGACGACCCTCGGCGGGTTCGCCGCCAAGATGACCGAACAGCAGGCCCGGCGCCTGGCCGCCGACCCGCGCGTGGCCTTCGTGGAGGCCGACCAGGTCGTCACCACCGCGGCCACCCAGACGAACCCGCCGTCGTGGGGCATCGACCGCATCGACCAGCGCAACCTTCCGCTGAGTCGCAGCTACACGTACAACAACACCGCCTCCAACGTGCGCGTGTACGTCATCGACACCGGCATCCTGACGACCCACACGACCTTCGGCGGACGGGCCACGCACGGCCGTGACACCGTCGACAACGACAACGACGCCACCGACTGCAACGGCCACGGCACCCACGTCGCCGGCACCGTCGGCGGAAGTCAGTACGGCGTGGCCAAGGCCGTCCGACTGGTCGCCGTCCGCGTTCTCAACTGCTCCGGCTCCGGCACCACCGCCGGCGTCGTCGCCGGTATCCAGTGGGTCACCTCCAACGCCGTCAAGCCGGCCGCGGCCAACATGAGCCTCGGCGGCGGTGCCAGCACCAGCATCGACAACGCTGTCGCGGCCTCGATCAACTCCGGCGTCACCTACGCCGTGGCGGCGGGCAACTCCAACGCCAACGCGTGCAATTACTCCCCGGCCCGCACGCCCGCGGCCATCACGGTCGGCGCGACCACGAGCACCGACGCCCGCGCGTCGTACTCCAACTACGGCACCTGCCTGGACATCTTCGCCCCCGGCACGTCCATCACCTCGGCGTGGATCGGCTCGAACAGCGCCACCAGCACCATCAGCGGCACCTCGATGGCGTCACCGCACGTCGCCGGCGCGGCCGCGCTCTACCTCCAGAACAACCCGGGCGCCTCACCGGCGACGGTCCGCAACGCCCTGGTCAACAACGCCACCAACGGCGTCGTGACCAACCCGGGCGCCGGCTCGCCGAACAAGCTCCTCTACACCGGTTTCATCTAGGAGCCAAGGGATCCGGCCGCCCCTGAGGCCGCAGACCCGGCAACGCCGAGCGGCGGCCCGCGCACTCGCGGGCCGCCGCTTCGCCGTGCCGTCGCCACCGTCGCCCGCCCGGAACCGCCGGGTCATTAACGGGCGTTCAGGCCTTGTCCATCGTGGAGGATGTGGGTAACGTCGGCCATTAGTCGCATTTAGCGCGACTCGTACCAACCCAAGGGAGTTGATTACCTTGCGTCCCAATACATCCCGCGGTCACCGTTTAGCGGCCGGACTCGGCCTGCTCACCGCCGCGATCCTCGGCGGGGCACTGCTCGGTTCGGCACCGGCGCAGGCGGAGGCGGCCGTTCTCGGCGCCGACAGCCCAACGGCCATCGAAGGCCACTACATCGTGTCGCTGCGAGCCGATCTGGCCGCCTCGTCCGAAGACACCGCGCGGACCCTCGTCACCCGGTACGACGGGCAGGTCACGCGGACCTTCGGCAGCGCGCTCGACGGCTTCTCGGCCAGCATGACCGAGCAGCAGGCCCGGCGCATGGCCGCCGACCCGCGCGTCGCCTACGTCGAGGCCGACCAGGCCGTCTCGATCACCGGCACCCAGGCGAATCCCCCGTCCTGGGGCCTCGACCGGGTCGACCAGGCCAACCTGCCGCTCGACAACAGCTACACCTACCCCAACGACGGCACCGGCGTGCACGTCTACATCATCGACACCGGCATCCTGACGACGCACGACACCTTCGGGGGCCGGGCGACGCACGGGACCGACACCGTCGACAACGACAGTGACGCCACCGACTGCCAGGGCCACGGCACGCACGTCGCCGGGACCGTCGGCGGTTCGGAGTACGGGCTGGCCAAGAACGCCCAGCTCGTCGCCGTCCGGGTGCTCAACTGCTCCGGATCCGGCAGCTACGCCGGCGTCATCGCCGGCATCGACTGGGTGACCGCCAACGCGGTCAAGCCGGCCGCGGCCAACATGAGCCTCGGCGGCGGATTCAGCCAGGCCGTCAACGACGCCGTCACCGCTTCGGTCGGCTCCGGTGTCACCTACGCGATCGCGGCGGGCAACTCCAACGCCGACGCCTGCTCCTTCTCGCCGGCGAGCACGCCGGACGCGATCACGGTCGGCGCCACGGAGAGCAACGACGCGCGTGCCTCGTACTCGAACTACGGCACCTGCCTCGACATCTTCGCCCCCGGCAGCGGCATCACGTCGTCGTGGATCGGCTCGAACAGCGCCACCAACACCATCAGCGGCACCTCGATGGCATCCCCGCACGTCGCCGGCGCGGCCGCGCTGTACCTGTCGGCCAACCCCACGGCGACGCCGCAGCAGGTCCGCGACGCCCTGGTGAACAACGGCACTCCCGGCGTGGTCGGCAACCCCGGACCGGGTTCGCCGAACGTGCTGCTCTACGTCGGCTTCATTTAGGCCCCCGCCGATCCGGTCCGGGCTGAGACCGGAAGAAGGCAGCGGACACCGAGCGGCGGCCCGCCGAGCGCGGGCCGCCGCACCATGTCTTCGGCCGAGCAGTCTCATCCGAGCAGGTCCCACCACCTAGCGGTGTCCTGGCGCGTCATCATCCCACCGCACGTCCGCCGGCACCTGGCCGACGTGGCCCGCCAGGCCATCGAACGGGACCCCGTGTAGCCGGTCCCTGCTCAACGCGCCCCGCGCCCGCCACGGTCGACGAACGCGGGGACGCGGCCGCAATACCGTCGCGCCAAGGGGTCCGGGCTCCATACCCTCGTCGGCATGGATCCCAAGAAACTGGTCACGATCAGCAAGATGCTGTCCAAGACACTTCGGCACGACCCGGCGCGGCTGGGCCTCACCCTCGACGCCCAGGGCTGGACGGGTGTCGACGAACTCCTCACGGCCCTGGCGTCGAAGGGGTACCCGCTCACCCGCGCCGAACTCGACGACGTGGTCGAGGGCAACGACAAGCGGCGCTTCACCATCGCCGACGGCCGCATCCGCGCCAACCAGGGCCACTCGATCGAGGTCGACCTCGCCCTCGAACCGGCCGAGCCGCCCGCGCTCCTCTTCCACGGCACCGCGATCGGCAACCTCGACGCGATCCTGGCCGGCGGCCTCGTTCGCGGCGGACGGCATCACGTCCACCTGTCGGCCGACACCGAGACCGCGACGCGCGTCGGCACCCGGCACGGGAAACCCGTGGTCCTCACGGTTCTGGCGGCGCAGATGGCCGCCGCCGGCCACGACTTCTACGTCTCGGCCAACGGCGTCTGGCTCGCCGACCACGTTCCGGCGCGGTTCCTGCGCAAGCCCTGAGCCGGCGGCTGGCGCAGACCGGCGAAGATGGCCGAGTCCCCCTGAGAAAGGAAGAAACGTGGAAGACCGCTTTTCGGCGTTCCATCATGGACTCGATCCGGCCGAGCGCGCGGTGATCATCGACGAGGGCATGGTCGCCGGCCTGCTCGACCGGCTGGAGATCAACCACACCGTCGACGAGGACGGCGACGTCCTCGCCCCCTGGGACGACCTGCGCGTCTATTTCGGCTTCCGGGAGGAGGGCGCCGACCGGATGTTCTCCGTGCGGACCTTCTACGACCGGCGCTACGACGAGGGCCTGCGCCGACGCCTGCTCGCCGCCGTCGACGACTGGAACCGCCGGACGCTGTGGCCGAAGGTCTACACGCACACCTTCGACGACGGCACCATCAGCTGCGTCGGCGAGATCTTCCTCCACGCCGGATTCGGTGTGCTCCGCTCGCACTTCGAGCACAGCCTCGAACGCTGGATCGCGGCCTCCCTGGAGTTCGAGGCCAAACTCCTGGACCGCGTCGGCGAGGGCGAGCGCGGGACCTGCTGAACCGCAGGCCCCGCTCGCGCCGCTAACTCGCGTGGTACCTGCGCAGGTACTCGCCCGTCAGGGATCGCCGCGATTCGAGCAGCTGCGCCGGGGTGCCGGTGAAGACGATCTCGCCGCCGTCCTTGCCGCCGTCGGGGCCGAGGTCGATGATCCAGTCGGCCTGCTGGATGACGTCGAGGTTGTGCTCGATCACCACCACGGTGTTCCCCTTGTCCACCATGCGGTTCATCAGCGCCAGCAAGGTGTCCACATCGGACATGTGCAGGCCGGTGGTGGGCTCGTCGAGGACGTAGACGCTGCCCGTGCGGTGCAGCTGGGTGGCGAGCTTGATGCGCTGCCGCTCGCCGCCCGACAGGGTGCTCAGCGGCTGGCCGAGGCTCAGGTAGGACAGGCCGACGTCGACGAGGGCGCGCGCCTTGGTCAGCATCGGCTTCTCGGTGAGGAAGTCGAGCGCGTCCTCGGCCGAGAGCTCCAGGACGTCGGCGATGGACTTGCCGCGCAGCCTGTGCTCCAGCACCGATTCCTTGAAGCGGCGTCCGTCGCAGCTGCCGCAGTGGGTCGTGATCGGGTCCATGTAGGCGAGTTCGGTGATGATGACGCCCTTGCCCTGGCACTCCTCGCAGGCGCCGGTGGAGTTGAAGCTGAACAGGCCGGGCGCGACGCCGTTGGTGGTCGCGAAGGCCTTCCGCAGCGGGTCCATGATCCCGAGGTAGCTCGCCGGGGTCGAGCGGGAGGAGGCGCCGATGGCCGACTGGTCGACGAAGATCGTCTCCGGGTAGGCCGCCGTGAACACCTCGGAGATCAGCGTGCTCTTGCCCGAGCCGGCCACGCCGGTCACGGCGGTGAGCACGCCGGTGGGCACGGCCACCGAGACGTTCTTGAGGTTGTGCAGGTCGGCGTCGTCGATGCTGAGCTTTCCGGTCGCCTCGCGCACGACGGCCTTCACCGTCGCGTTGCGGCGCAGGCCGCGGCCGGTCGGGGTGTCGGCGTCGCGCAGTTCGGCGACGCCGCCTTCGAACACGATCCGTCCGCCGTGCGCGCCGGCCATGGGGCCCACGTCGACGACGTGGTCGGCGATGACGATGACGTCGGGGTCGTGCTCGACGACCAGGACGGTGTTCCCCTTGTCCCGCAGCGCGCGCAGGAGGTCGTTGAGGCGGCCGACGTCTCGCGGGTGGAGGCCGGTGCTGGGCTCGTCGAAGATGTAGGTCACGGCGGTGAGGCTGCTGCCCAGGTGTTTGACCATCTTCAGCCGCTGCCCCTCGCCGCCGGAGAGCGTGGCGGTGGCGCGGTCGAGGCTCAAGTATCCCAGGCCGATGTCGGCGACGCGCTGGAGCTGCACCCGCGCGCCTTCGGCGATCGGGCCGGCGACGGGGTCGTCGAGTTCGGCGAGGACCTCGATCAGGTCGGTGATCTGCATCCGGGACCAATCGGCGATGTTGCGGCCGTTGATCGTGGTCGCCAGCGCCCGCGGGTTGAGCCGCGCGCCCTCGCAGGCGGGGCAGACGCCCTCGGTGAGGAACTTCTGGATGTTCTCCCGGGTGCGCTCGCTCAGGCCGCTGAGGTCGCGTTTGACGCCCTGGCGGACGAACTTGTCGTGGATGCCCTCGTAGTTGGCCTTGAAGTTGCCGTTCTTCATGCTCAGCTCGACCTTGCCCTCGCTGCCGTGCAGGAGGGTGTGCCACTCGGCCTCGGTGTAGTCGGCCAGGCGCTTGGCCGGGTCGAGGCCGGGGTAGTTGCCGTAGTTCTGCCACTCCAGGCCGCCGACCTTGTAGCCCGGCAGCAGGATGGCGCCCTCGTTGAGGGACTTGGACCGGTCGAGCATGAGTTCGAGGTCGGGGCGGATGGTGCGGCCGATGCCGTCGCACTCGGGGCACATGCCCTGCGGGTCGTTGAAGCCGTACATGCCGACGTTGTCGGTCACCGGGGAGCCGCACTTGGCGAACAGGCCGCGGATCATCCCGTAGATGTCGGTCATCGTGCCCACGGTGGAGCGGGCGTTGCCGCCGACGGGCTTCTGGTCGACGATGATCGGCGTGGTCAGGTTCTCGATGGCGTCGGCGTTGGGGCGTTCGTACTTGGGCAGCTGGTTGCGGATGAACCAGCTGAAGGTGCCGTAGAGCTGCCGGGACGCCTCGACGGCGATCGTGTCGAAGACGATGGAGGACTTGCCCGAGCCGGACACGCCGGTGAACACGGTGATCCGGTTGTTCGGGATCGTGAGGGAGACGTCCTTGAGGTTGTGCTCCCGCGCGCCGGTGATGCGGATGTCGGCGCCGGCGTGCCCCGAAGGGAGGTCGTGCGTGGCGGTCACTGGGGTCCTCTCGCTGGGTCCTGCGTGGAGTGCGGCATTGATCGTACACTGTACGCAGTAAGGATCCGCTCTCCGCGGGCGTGACCTTCGCCTCTGGAGTCGCCGACACTACGGGCGAGGGGTGACGGTCACGACGGGATCGAGACCCCGGGCACACCAAAATGTCGGAAGTTCCTGCGATGATGTTCGGCGTGAACAGTGACGCGACCTCCACCCCGGATCAGTCGGCGGCGGCCTCGGACACCCCGGTTCCGCAGGATCTCGACGCCGCGCGCGCCCGGCACGCGGCCCTCGCCGCCGAGATCGACGAGCATCGGTACCTGTATTACGTGCGCGACGCCTCGATCATCTCCGACGCGGAGTTCGACGCCCTCATGCGCGAGCTCATCGCCATCGAGGAGGCGCACCCCGAACTGGTCACGCCGGACTCGCCCAGCCAGAAGGTCGGCGGCTTCACCACCGACTTCGCCTCCGTCACACACGCCGAGCGCATGCTCAGCCTCGACAACGCGATGAACGACGAGGAACTGAGCGCCTGGGCGGAGCGGATCCACCAGCAGGTCCCGCGCGTCGACCTCCTCTGCGAACTCAAGATCGACGGCCTCGCGCTCAACCTGACCTACGAGAACGGCCGCCTGGTTCGCGGCGCGACCCGGGGCACCGGGACCGTCGGCGAGGACGTCACCGCCAACGTGCGCACCATCGCCAACATCCCCGACGTGCTCACCGGCACCGAGGAGTTCCCGGTCCCGGAGTTCATCGAGGTCCGCGGCGAGGTGTACTTCCCGGTCGCGGAGTTCGCCGACCTCAACGCCGCCCTGGTCGCCGACGGCAAGCCGCCCTACGCCAACCCGCGCAACACCGCCTCGGGCAGCCTCCGGCAGAAGGACCCGCGGGTGACGGCCAAGCGGGCCCTGCGGATGACCGTCTACGGCATCGGCGCCGCGCGCGGCTTCACGCCCACCGCGCAGTCGGAGTCCTACGCGGCGCTGACGGCCTGGGGCCTGCCCACCAGCGAGTACTTCAAGGTCGTCCCGGACATCGATGGCGTGCGCGCCTACATCGCCGAGTACGCCAAGAAGCGCAACCGGCTCGTCCACGAGATCGACGGCGTCGTCGTCAAGGTCGACCAGGTCGCCATCCAGCGCCGCCTCGGCTCGACCAGCAAGGCCCCCCGCTGGGCCATCGCGTGGAAGTTCCCGCCCGAGGAGGTCACCACGCCGCTCCTCGACATCCGCACCAACGTCGGCCGCACTGGCCGCGTGACGCCCTACGCGGTCCTGGAGCCGGTGAAGGTCGCCGGATCGGTCGTCACCTACGCCACGCTCCACAACGCCGACGAGGTCGAGCGCAAGGGCGTCCTCATCGGAGACCGCGTGGTCGTCCGCAAGGCCGGCGACGTCATCCCCGAGATCGTCGGCCCGGTCACCGAGGCCCGCACCGGCGACGAGCGCGCCTTCGTGATGCCCTCGACCTGCCCGTCCTGCGGCACCGCGCTGCACCGCGAGAAGGCCGACGACGTCGACCAGCGCTGCCCGAACGCCGAGTACTGCCCCGGGCAGGTCAAGGAGCGCATCCTCGCCGTCGGCGCCCGCCGCGCCTTCGACATCGAGGTGCTCGGCGAGAAGTCGGCCGGCGCCCTGTTCGACTCCGGCGTGGTGGGCAACGAGGGCGACCTGTTCGCGCTCGACGAGGAGAAGCTGCTCGGCTGCCCGCTGTTCGTCACCAAGGACGGCCACCTCAGCGCCAACGGCCGCAAGTTCCTCGCCAACCTCGAAGAGGTCAAGAGCGTCCCGCTCGCCCGCGTCATCGTGGCGCTGTCGATCAGGCACGTCGGACCGGCCGCCGCGCGCGAACTCGCACGCGAGTTGGGTTCGCTCGACACCATCATGAACGCCTCCGTCGAAGAGCTCGCCGCCGTCGACGGAGTGGGGCCGCGGATCGCGGAATCCCTTGCGGCGTGGTTCATCGTCGGCTGGCACCGCGAGATCGTGGAGAAGTGGCGAGCGGCCGGTGTGCGCATGGAAGACGAACGGGTGGAGACCGACGGCCCTTCGCTGGAGGGTGTGACCGTCGTGCTGACCGGTACCCTCGAACAGTACTCAAGGGACGGTGCGACGGAGTTGGTGCAGGCGGCGGGCGGGAAGATGTCCGGGTCGGTGTCGAAGAAGACCAGCTTCGTGGTCGTCGGCGAGTCACCCGGTTCGAAATACGACAAGGCGCTCAAGCTCGGTGTCCCGGTTCTCGACGAGGCCGGTTTCGCGGCTCTCCTGACCTCCGGTCCCGAGGCCGCCGCGCAACTCGCGCGTCACCAGGCGCAATGATCGTCGTTGCTCAATGGGGGGAATCGCGGTAGGACTAGGAGACGCAATCCTGGCTGACGCGTGTCAGTTGCCGGCTTCGACGTCTGGGAGGGGCTTATGACGTCGATGAACTTCCGCAATACCGCCCCACCGAACCGCGCCGGGATCTTCTTCGGGTACGTCGGTCTGGTGATGGCGGTCAGTGCGGTGATCTTGACGTTGACCGCGCCTTCGATCGGGGACGTACTGGCGGTCGCACCGGCCGCCTTCTGGGCCCTGGCCGTTCTCGCGGTCGTGGTCGACGCGCTTCCGCTGTCCCCGCCGGGGCCGCGGCAGTCGGCGATCGTGGTCATGTCCACCTGTTTCAGCTACGCCATCCTGTTCGGATGGGGCCTCGGCCCGGCGATCGTTGTGCAGATCCTGGCCACCGCCGTGTCCTCTTGGCGCTGCCGGTACACCGTCTGGCGCGCCGGGTTCAACGCCGCCCAGTACACCCTGTCGCTGAGCGCGGCGTGGCTCGTACTGATCGCCATCAACGGCACCGAGATGGTCGCGCCGAACGTTCCGCTGCCCGCCGAGGTGCAGACCCTGGTGGCCGTCGTCGGCAGCGCCGTCGCGTGGCTGCTGGTCAACCACACGATGGTCAGCCTCGCGGTGTTCCTGCGCTTCGGCAGACCTTTCTGGAAGGGCTTCCTGGGCAACCTCGGCAACGACACGCTCGGCGACGGCGCGCTGCTCGCGCTCGGGCCGGTGCTGCTGACCGCCGCGATGCACAACGTGTGGCTGACGCCGCTGATCGCACTGCCGCTGTACGGGGTCTACAAGAACGCCCGCCTGTCCAACGACATGGAGGACCTGTCGCGGACCGACCCGCTGACGGGGCTGCCCAACCGCACCGCCCTCCAGCGCTGGGTCGACGCGGAGATCGCCTGGTACCGGGAGCGCGGGGGAGGCGTCGCGCTGCTCGTGTGCGACCTCGACCGCTTCAAGGCCGTCAACGACGCCATGGGGCACGCGATCGGCGACCAGTTGCTGATCGAGGTCGGCAGGCGCCTGTCGGCCAACATCCGCGAGGGCGAGCACCTCGCCCGCCTCGGCGGGGACGAGTTCGCCATCGTCGTCACCGGCGCCGCGGCCGACCCGGTGCAGGTCGCCGAACGTCTCGGGGCGGCGCTCAACGAGCCGGTCCAGATCGGTGAGATCACCATCGACGTGGCCGGCGCGATCGGCGTGGCCAGGTGCCCCGAGCACGGCACCGACTTCGAGGCCCTCATGCAGCACGCCGACGTGGCGATGTACGAGGCCAAGCGCCGGGGCGACCCGGTGAACGTCTACGCGCCGGAGTCCGACCAGAACACCCCCGAGCGCCTCAGTCTCCTCGGGGATCTGCGCCGGACGCTGGAGGACGACGCGCTGCCCGGCATCGAGCTGTACTGGCAGCCGCAGGTGTCGATCCTGACGGGTGAGGTCCTGGGCGTCGAGGCGCTGCTGCGCTACCGGCATCCCAAGCAGGGCAAGGTCGACCCGGAGGAGCTGATCAGCCTCGCCGAGCACAGCGCGGTGATGCGCCTGCTGACCTTCCGCGTCCTCGACAACGCCATCCAGCAGCTGGCGACCTGGTCGAAGGAGGGCCTCGACCTTCGGGCCTCGGTCAACGTCAGCGTCCGCGACCTCCAGAACCCGACCTTCGTGGAAGGGCTCACCAGGCGCCTGGTCGCCAACGACGTCGCGCCCTCGCAGCTCCAGCTGGAGATAACCGAGAGCGCCCTGATGGCCGACCCGCGCCGGGTGCTGACCACGCTGAAGGGCCTCGAAGCGCTCGGTGTGGCCTTGAGCCTCGACGACTTCGGCACTGGTTTCTCCTCGCTTCAGCACCTGCGCAGGCTGCCGGTGTCGGAGGTGAAGATCGACCGGTCCTTCGTGCTCGGTATGGACAACGAGAGCGGTGACGACGCGGCCATCGTCCGCTCCATCATCGATCTGGCGGGCTCGCTGGGCCTGCGGGTCGTGGCCGAAGGGGTCGAGGACGAGACCACCTGGCGCGCGCTGGCCGTGCTCGGCTGCGACATCGCGCAGGGCTGGTTCCACGCCCGGCCGATGCCCGCCGACCAGCTGTCCGGCTGGCTGCACCGCTACCGTCCGCCGAACCTCCTGCTTCCTCCGGTGCGGGCCGCCGAGCCCCTGGGGCCGGCCGCGGGATCCTGAGCGTGCGCGCGGCCACGGTGAGAGCCGTGGCCGCGCGCTCTCACAGCAGCTTCTCCCAGTGCTGGTCCACCACGGAGTGCCCGTGCCCGCCGACCTTGTCGACGCGAGCGAATCCCGCGCGCTCGTAGATGCGCCGGGCGGCGTGCAGGTCGCCGTTCGTCGACAGCACCATGCGGCGGTACCCGACGCGCCTGGCGAAGTCGACGCACTCGTCGACCAGGCGGAAGCCGATCCCCGTTCCCCGCGCCCACGGCTCGACGAGCAGCACGCGCAACCGGGCGGTCTCGGCGTCCTCGGCCAGGCACATGACGCTGCCGGCGCGGTCGCCGTCGACCTCGGCGATCCAGGTGCGCTCGCGGTCGGGGTCGTGGCCGCCGGCGGAGGCGAAGTCGGCGACGATCCGCGCGCAGACGCCCTCGAAGGTCTCGTCGAAGCCGTGCTCACCGTTGTAGAGGACACCGTGGCGGTAGGCGATCCAGCCGTAGTCGCCGGTGCGGGCGGTCCGGACGGTGACCTGTCGTGGGGTCGGGCCGTCGAGGATGTCGCGGGCGGTGGTCAGCGAGCGCACGAGCCGCTCGCGGTCGGAGGGCGTCAGGGATTCGAGCAGTTCGGCGACCTGGTCGTCGGTGCGGCCGTCGAGGGCGGCCTGGGTCTTGCGGCCCTCGGGGGTCAGCGTGAGGATCTGCTGCCGGGCGTCGTGGGGCGAGCGGTCGCGGGTGACCAGCCCGTCGGCGTCGAAGCGGTGGAGGATCCGGCTGAGGTAGCCGGCGTCGAGGTCGAGCTCCTTGCGCAGGGCGACCACGGGCATGGTCTCGCGCTGCGCGAGCTCGAAGAGGACGCGCGCCTCGGTGAGGGTGTGACCGCTGTCGAGAAGGCTCTCGCCGAGCGTGCCGATGACCTTGGTGTAGAAGCGGTTGAAGGACCGCACGGCGGCGATCTGGGGAGTGAGCTCGGACATTTCTCTGCCTCCGTCAATGAAATCCTTGACTCCGGCAACGATATGTCCGCGGGCGTGAGCCGCGCAACCCCCGGGCGCTCAGCCGTGCAGAACCTCGTCGAAGAAGCGGTCCAGCCGTGTCCGCACACCCGCCACGCGCTCGCCGACCGTCAGTGTCCCGTCGAGCTGCGTGTCGGCGGTCGCCTTCTCCAGCCGCGCGTTGCGCGAGCAGCCGAGGTCGTTGCAGATGTAGGTCCCCACGGAGTTCCAGTCGCGGCTGTCGGTCTTCGCCCGCCGCGCGGTGAACAGCGACACCGACCCGCCCTGCCGGGTCGAGCGGCACAACCCGCACATCGCCGAGACCCGCCGCGCCTTCGGTGAGTCGGCGACCCGCAGCGCCATCCCGACCGGCTCACCGTCGCGCCACGTCACGATGTAGGACCGCAGCGGTGCCTTCGGGTCGCGCCAGCCCAGGAAGTCGACGCGGTCCCACGCGACCTCGTCGAGCTTGCCCGGCAGGGTCAGCTTGTCGGCCTCCCCGCGCGAGCAGTTGGTCATCGAGCGGCGGATCTGTGCCTCGGTCAGCGGGTCCACGGCGATCTCCTTCACGTCGGACGCGACGCACGACGTTACCGGCGCGCCCGGCGAACCCGCGACCGATTTGATCGACTTCACTCGGCCCTATGCCGACACAGATCGTCGGGCGGCGACCTTGCAGTCATCCTGCGGCCGCGACGCCCGGCCGTGCGTCGCGGAGTGGCCGACGCCGGCTTCGCCGGGGCGCCGGGACGGCCGCCACCGCCGCCCGGAGCGGGCGGCGCCGGGTCCGCGCCGGGGTCAGGAGGGAACTCCCGCCCCCGGCCCATCCCCCCTCTGAGCCCACGCCGACCGGCGCCATAGACTCAAGCGGCCATACGAAACCGCCGAAACCGCTGGCCGAGGGGACCCACCGATGTCTGCCATCTCCCGTGACGAGGTAGCGCACCTGGCGCGCCTCGCGCGGCTCGCCGTGACCGAGGACGAACTCGACAGGTTCGCCGGGCAGCTGGACGGCATCCTGCAGTCCGTCGCCCGGATCGGTGAGGTGGCCGCCGACGACATCCCGCCCACCTCCCACTCGGTCCCGCTCACGAACGTGCTGCGCGCCGACGAGCCCGAGCCCTCGCTGGGCCGCGACGCCGTACTGGCCGGCGCGCCCGATTCCGCCGAGGACCGTTTCCGGGTGCCCCGCATCCTGGACGAGGAGGAGTAGCACCCGATGAGCGACGTAACGAGCCTCAGCGCGACCGAGATCGCCGCCCTCATCGCCGACGGAAGCGTCTCGGCGAGCGAGGTCACGGGCAGGTTCCTGGACAAGATCGCCGCCGAAGACGGTGACGTCCACGCCTACCTGCACATCGACGCCGACGGCGCCCGCGCGGCGGCCGAAGCGGTCGACACCGCCCGCGCCGCCGGCGAGAAGCTCGGCCCGCTGGCCGGCGTGCCGGTCGCGGTCAAGGACGTGATGACCACCAAGGGCGTCCCGACCACGGCCGCCTCGAAGATCCTCGAAGGCTGGATCCCGCCCTACGACGCCACCGTCGTCGAGCGCCTCAAGGCGGCCGGCACGGTCATGCTCGGCAAGACGAACATGGACGAGTTCGCGATGGGCTCCTCCACCGAGTACTCCGCCTACGGCGCCACGCGCAACCCGTGGGACCTCGGCCGCATCCCCGGCGGGTCCTCGGGCGGCAGTGCCGCCGCGGTCGCCGGCGGCCTCGCCCCGATCTCGCTGGGCACCGACACCGGCGGCTCGATCCGGCAGCCCGGCGCGGTGACCGGCACCGTCGGCGCGAAGCCGACCTACGGCGGCACCAGCCGCTACGGCCTGATCGCCTTCTCCTCCTCGCTGGACACCCCCGGCCCGTTCGCCCGCAACGTCCTCGACGCGGCCCTGCTGCACGAGGTCATCGCCGGTCACGACCGCCGCGACTCGACCTCGATCCCGCAGCCCGTTCCGCCGGTCGTCGAGGCCGCTCGTGAGGGCGCCCGCGGCGACCTGTCGGGCATGCGCCTCGGCGTGGTCCGCGAGTTCGGCGAGACGGAGGGCGCCGAGCCCGGCGTCATCGCCGCCTACCAGGCGGGCGTCGACACCCTGGTGAAGCTGGGCGCGGAGATCGTCGAGGTCTCGTGCCCGCACTTCTCCTACGCGCTGCCCGCCTACTACCTGATCTCCCCGAGCGAGTGCTCCTCCAACCTCGCGCGCTTCGACGGCGTCCGCTACGGCCTGCGGGTCGGCGACGACGGCCGGCACTCGCTGGAAGAGGTCATGGCCCTGACCCGCGAGGCCGGTTTCGGCCCCGAGGTCAAGCGCCGGATCATGCTGGGCACCTACGCGCTGTCCTCGGGTTACGTCGACCAGTTCTACGGTCAGGCGCAGAAGGTCCGCACGCTCATCAACCGCGACTTCACCGCGGCCTTCGAGCAGGTCGACGCACTGGTCTCGCCGACCACGCCCTTCGTGGCGTTCCCCTTCGGCTCGCGGACCGGCGACCCGGTGCAGATGTACCTGGCCGACCTGTACACGATCCCGTCGAACCTGTACGGCGGCCCGGCCATCTCCGTTCCCTGTGGACTCTCGGAGGGCCTGCCGGTCGGCCTGCAGATCATGGCGCCGACCATGCGCGACGACGTGATGTACAAGGTCGCCGCCGCGTTCGAGACCACGCAGACGCCGCTGGTCCCGCCCACGCGCTGATCCCACCGCACGTCAACGGCCGCCCGGTGTACCGGGCGGCCGTTTTGTCGCACGGCCCGACTACCCTCGCCCACCATGTCCGACGATGATTACGAACCCACCGGCCGCGCCCTCTTCGACGAGGAGGAGTGGGAGGCCTTCGTGGACGCCGTCACCTCGGTGCTCTACGGCTACGGCGCCGAGGACCAGGACGTCGAGTCGGGGACCCTCGAACTCGCCGCGGGCCAGCCGGTCGAGATCTACTACTTCGACCTCGACCCGCTCGCCGCGCTGTGCCGGCAGAGCCCTCGCGAGGAGTGGCGCCGCATCTGCAACGACCGGATCGACGCCTGGTGCGACGGCGCCGACCAGCGCGCGTGGATGGTGGAGGTGGGTTTCGCCGAGGCCGCCGAGACCCTGGACGTGTGGCTGGCGCACGAGCCGCAGACGATGTTCGTGGAGAAGGAGCCGGGAGCGGTCAACCCCGACGACCCCTATTCGGTGCGGGTCGCCGAGGGCCTGTACGCGGCCTTCACCGTCGAGGCGCCGGAGAACGAGGTGACCGATGAGCTGCGCACCTGGGTGTCGAAGGGCGTCGTCGAGGCGTGGGGCGTCGACGACGAGACGCTGCTGGAGGCCGCCCGCGCCCGCATGCGCCGGCAGCCGGCACCGGTCTGGCACCGCCGTGAGTACCCCGTGCGCGATCGTGACGGTGCGAAGGTCAACGCGCGCGCTCTCTCGGCGCAGGCCCACGAGGACGCCGAGTCGCCGCTGGCGGGCTGGATCCTGCTGCTCGACGAGATCCTGACCGACAGCGTGCCCGACTCCATGTCCGTCGGCGTTCCCGCCAGCGACAAGCTCTTCGTGGCGGCCGAGCACGTCGTCGCGCAGCGCATCCCCAAGTATTACGACAGCGGCCACACCGACGGACGCCAGCCGGTGTCGCCGCTGGCCTACCCGCTCAGCGCAGTACGTCGCCGACCTTGAGCTCGGCGCGGACGACTTCGAGGAGGCGGCCGATCCAGTTCGTGCCGCCCGCGCACCAGTAGTCGCCACCCATGCCGGTGTAGACGATCCGCCCGTCACCGGTGGCCAGCAGGATTGCGGCGAGCGCTGGGTGTGCGCTGAAGTTCGCACGCAAGAGGGCCGCCATGACCGCCAGCCGTGCCTCGGGCCAGCCTTCGCGCCGGGGCACGGCCGCGGCGAGCTTGTCGGCGTCCCAGCCGCGTTCGGCGGCTGCGATGCGGTCGTGTGCCTCGGGGTCGGTCGTGGACAGCGCCCAGTAAGCGTGGGCGACGCTGGGGTAGTCACGGTCGCGGAAACGGATCGGTGCGGGGTATTCGATCTGGAGCGCCTCGGTTCCCGGGACCGTCGGCCACCCGCTCGGGTAGATCGTGCCGCTGATGGCGACGGTCGGCGACGCCGGGGTCTTCGGGCCGTCGGCGGGGACTTTCGCCTTCCACGCGGCCTCCGCCTCGGCCTGCTCGGTGAAGTAGTGCCGCGCCCGTTCGTGAAGCTCGGCGGTGACCGTGAACTCGCGGTCGCGGGACTTCACGTGCTCGCCGACGTCGGTGATCGCGATGCGGTAGAACCGGTCCAGGTTGTCCATGTCGCCGAGATACCTCCGCAGATGCTCGGGCACGGCGTGATACGCCTCGCGCAGGGTGAAGCGCTTGTCCTCGCTCGGGTCGGCTGCCCAGGCGCGGGCGGAGGCGAGGCACCGCCACCGGGAGTCGGGGCGGCCGTTGAGCAGCTCGATCTCGTCGGCGACCTCGCCGAGCAGCATCGGCGGGGTCAACGCGGAGTGCGGCGCGGCGAAGGTCCAGGCAGCGAGATGGTGTGCGGATGCCCGAGCGCCCTCGGGCGGCGCGACCGAGATCCGCCCCGACGCGAGTTCGGTGGCAAGCCCGTCCAGGTTCAAGTGCCCCGAGCAGTGGATGACGCCGTCGGCGTAGATCTCCAGGTCGGTGAGGAAGTGGATACCGCCGTTGTTCACGAACACCGGGCGCCGGGTGCCCTCGACGCGGACCCCGTCGACCTCGCGCCAGGTCCTGTTGCGGCTCACCCCAGTCGCTTCCGCAGCGCCGCCACGACCCGCTCCCAGGCGTCGTGCGCGACGGCCTCATCCCATTCGGGGCGGTCTTTGCACATGAACCCGTGCTTCACACCGGCGAACCGCACCCGCTCGTGCGAGACGCCGTAGTTGGTGAGCCGCTGCCCGATCCGGTTCCACTCGTCGTCGCCGATGAGGTGGTCGTCGGCGCCGGCGAGGATCATCACCGGCGTGCCGTACGCGGCGATCGAGGCGGCGTCGGCCAGCGGCGGCTCGGGCTCGGCGAGGGGCACACCGCCGTCGATGGTCCAGCCGCCGTAGAAGTCGACGGCCAGCACGTAAGGGGCAGCCGTCGCCGCGAGGAGCGCGATGTGGCCGCCGAGGCTGAAACCGACGATCGCCGGCACGGCGTCCCCGGCCAGCGCGCGGGCGGCCTCCAGGTCGGCCAGGACGTTCTCCCGGCTAAGACCGCGCATGTGCTCCATCGCCTCGGCCCGGCCCTCGTCGTCGTAGCCGAACTCCAGCCGGGGCCCGGCGCGCCAGTAGAAGTCGGGCGCGGCGGCGGTGTAGCCCCGACGGGCGAGGGAGTCGCACATGTCGCGCACGTGCCCGCTCACACCGAAGATCTCGGCGGCCACCAGGACCGTCCCGCGCGACTCGGCGGGCGTGGCGACGTAGGCCGAAAGCCCCTCGTCGAGAGTGGTCCAGTCGGTGGTCACCTGCATGTCGGTACTCCTCGTTCACGCGGCGTGGGGAGGTCACGGTAACCCGTCACCGCACGGCGGGTTCCCCCACGTCGTCGGCCCAGTCCTCGATCGCGTCCTGCGCCAGCAGGTCGGCGTACTTCCCGCCGAGGGCGACCAGTTCGGCGTGCGTCCCCCGCTCGGCGACGCGCCCGGCGTCGAGGACGACGATCTGGTCGGCGTCGCGGATCGTGGACAGCCGGTGGGCGATGGCGATCGTCGTACGGCCCTGCGCGAGCGCGTCGAGGGCCGCCTGTACCTCCTGCTCGGTGCGAGTGTCGAGAGCGCTGGTCGCCTCGTCGAGGATCAGCACCGGCGGGTTGCGCAACACCATGCGGGCGATGGCCAGCCGCTGCTTCTCACCGCCGGAGAAGCGGTAGCCGCGCTCGCCGACGACGGTGTCGTAGCCCTCGGGAAGGCCTGCGATGTGCTCGTGGATGCGGGCGGCGCGGGCGGCGGCCTCCAGCTCGGCGTCGGTGGCGCCGGGTTTGGCGAAGCGCAGGTTCTCGGCGATCGAGGCGTGGAAGAGGTGGGTCTCCTGGGAGACGACGCCGACGGTGTCGGTGAGGCTCTCGAAGGACAGGTCGCGTACGTCCACGCCGTCGATGGTGACCGCGCCCCCGGTGACGTCGTAGAGGCGGGCGACGAGGTAGCCCAGCGTCGTCTTGCCCGAACCGGTCGCGCCGACGACGGCGAGGCTGGTCCCGGGCGCGACGGTCAGCTCGATGTCGCGCAGGGTCGGGCTGTCCTCGCGGTAGGCGAAGCCGACGTGGTCGAAGCGGACCTCGCCGCGGACACCGGAGAGGGTCTTGGGGCTGGGCTTCTCGGTGATGTCGATGGGCAGGTCGAGGTAGTCGAAGATGCGCCCGAACAGGGCCATCGAGCTCTGGAGCTGGACGCCGGCCGACATCAGCGACATCAGCGGGCGGAACATGCGCACCTGCACGGTGGTGAAGGCGACCAGGGTTCCGATGGAGACCAGGGCGTCGCCGGAGGCCGCGGCCACACCGGCGGCGAAGTAGACGAGGGCGGGGATGACGCCGAAGAAGACCTGGATGCTCGCGAAGCGCCACCGGCCGGCGAGCTGGGTGTTGACCTCCAGCTGGGCGAGGCGGTCGGACTCGCCGGTGAAGCGGGCGACCTGGGCGGGGCCGCGGCCGAGGGTCTTGCCGAGCAGGATGCCCGAGACCGACATGGACTCCTCGACCAGCGAGGTCACGTCGGCGAGCTGCTGCTGGCGGCGGGCGGCCAGGGCGCGGCGCTGCTTGCCGACGCTGCGGGCGATCCACACGAACAGAGGGATGGTGGCCAGGCACATCAGGGCCAGGCGCCAGTCGAGCAGGAGCATGGCGGCCACGGCGGCGATGAGGGTGGTGGTGTCGCCGACGAGGTTGCCGACGGTGTTGGTGAGGACGGAGTCGACGCCGCCGATGTCGTTGTTGATGCGCGACTGGACGTCGCCGGTGCGGGTGCGGGTGAAGAAGCCGAGGGACATCCGCGACAGCCGGTCGTACACGCTGACGCGCAGATCGTGCATGACGCGCTGTCCGACGATGTTGGCGATCCAGGACTGGAGGACGTTGCCGGCCGCCCCGGCGACGGTGACGATGAGGGTGGCGACGGTCAGCCATGTGAGCAGTTCCACGTCGGCTTCGGGGATGGCCACGTCGAGGATCTGCTGGAGAAGGAATGGGGACACCGCGGTGAACGCTGAAGTGACCGCGATGATGAGGAGCATGAGGCCGAGCCGGCCGCGGTACGGGATGAAGAGGCGCGAGATACGCCGCATTTGTCTTGGTTTCCGTGCGGATTTCGCTCCGCTGAGCGCTGTGATGTCTGCTGTCATGATTAGGAGCTTAGCTCTTTACGAGCTAACCTCGCAATAGGGCGTGCGCCACGCCGCACGGACGGTGACGGTCCATCACGTACGCTCAGCCCAGACTCACCACAGGAGCCAGCGATGCCGACCACGGACGCAACGCAGCCGCACGTCGAAGAGGACGTCATCGGCGATCTCACCCACCTCTTCTTCCGGTTGGGGCGACGGGTTCGGCACCGCGCGAACAAACAGCTCGCCCCCACCGGCATGACGGCCTCACAGGCGCGCGCCCTGCGCACCATCGACTTCCACGGCCCGCTGCGGATCGTCGACCTCGCCCGCAAGCTCGACATCGGCGCCCGCTCGGCCGGCGACATCGTCGACATGCTCGTCGACGGCGGCTTCGTCGAACGCAACCCCGACCCCGACGACCGCCGCTCCATCCGCGTGTCGGTCAACGACGAGGGCTCGCGCCGCGCCGAGGAACTGCGCCAGATGCGCCGCGAGGGAGCCGAGGAGATCTTCACGACCCTCCCCGCCGGCAAGCAGCGCGACCTGCTCGCCCTCCTCACCGAACTCGAGGCGGCCTCCCGGCCGGAGTGCTCGCCCCAGCAGGCCGAGCCGAAACCCGGCTAATTAGGCTGGGGAGTCGCAACGCGTCGCAACTGACCGGAAGGCCGATGATGAGCACCAGCACCCTGCCGTCGTACGACGACGTCGTCGCCCGCTATGAGCCCGTCATCGGGCTGGAGACCCACGTGGAACTGGGCACCCGGACGAAGATGTTCTGCGGGTGCCGCACCGAGTTCGGCGCCGACCCCAACACCCAGGTGTGCCCGGTCTGCCTCGGACTTCCCGGCAGCCTCCCGGTGGCCAACGCCGCCGCGATCGAGGCCACCATCCGCATCGGGCTCGCGCTCAACTGCGACATCGCCGAGTGGTGCCGCTTCGCGCGCAAGAACTACTTCTACCCCGACATGCCCAAGAACTTCCAGACCTCGCAGTACGACGAGCCGCTGTGCGGGGAGGGGTACCTCGACGTCGACGTGAACGGCGAGACCGTGCGCATCCCGATCGAGCGCGTTCACCTCGAAGAGGACACCGGCAAGAGCCTGCACGTCGGCGGCTCCACCGGCCGCATCCACGGCGCCACCGAGTCGCTCGTCGACTACAACCGCGCCGGGATCCCGCTCGTCGAGATCGTCACCAAGCCCGTCGCGGGCACCGGTGCGCTGGCGCCCGAGGTCGCCCGCGCCTACGTCACCGAACTGCGCGACGTGATCCGCTCCCTCGGCGTCTCCGACGTGCGCATGGAGCAGGGGTCGCTGCGCTGCGACGTCAACCTCTCGCTGAACAAGGCCGGCGAGGAGTGGGGCACCCGCTCGGAGACCAAGAACGTCAACTCCCTGCGCAGCGTCGAGCGCGCCGTCCGCAGCGAGATGCTGCGCCAGGCGAGCGTCCTCGACGAGGGCGGCCGCATCGTCCAGGAGACCCGCCACTTCCACGAGGACTCCGGCGACACGACCTCCGGGCGCAGCAAGGAGACCGCGACCGACTACCGCTACTTCCCCGAGCCGGACCTGACGCCCCTGGCGCCCGACCCGGCGTGGGTCGCCGAGCTGAAGGCCGCGATGCCCGAGCTGCCGCGCGTGCACCGCAAGCGGCTCCAGGCCGACTGGAACATCTCCGACCACGACATGGCCTCGATCATCAACGCCGGCGCGACCGAGCTGATCGAGCAGACCATCGCCGCCGGCGCGAGCTCGGAGTCGGCCCGCAAGTGGTGGCTCGGCGAGCTCTCGCGCCGCGCCAACGAGTCGGGCACCGAGCTGTCGGCGATGCCGATCACGCCGGCCCAGGTCGCCGAGCTCCAGTCCCTCGTGGACGGCGGCAAGGTGACCGACAAGATCGCCCGCAGCGTCATCGAGGGCGTCCTGGCCGGTGAGGGCGGCCCGGCCGAGGTGGTCGCCTCGCGCGGCCTGGAGGTCGTGTCCGACACCGGCGCGCTGACCGCCGCGATCGACGAGGCCATCGCGGCCAACCCCGCCGTCGCCGAGAAGATCCGGGGCGGCAACCACGCGGCCGCCGGTGTGCTCATCGGCGCGGTCATGAAGGCCACGAAGGGCCAGGCCGACGCCAAGGCCGTCCGCGAACTGGTCATCGCCCGCCTGTCCTGACAATCGTTCATCCGACGACCGGCCCGACGTGACCCGTCGGGCCGGTCGTCGCGTTTCGCACCCCTTGGGAGACGAGTTGAGCAGCGACCCGGGCAGACGCCTCGCGGAGTTGTCGGCCGAGATCCGCGCACTGGCGGCCAACGGCCTTCACTACGCCGAGGATCCGTACAACAAGGCGCGCTTCGAGCGGCTGCACGAGATCTCCGCCGAAGTGCTGTCCATCGTGGACACCCGTACCGCCGGTGAGATCACCGAGGAGTACCGCGGCGCCCTCGGCCACCGCACGCCCAGCGCCGCCGCCGACGCCGCCGTCTTCGACGACGACGGGCGACTCCTGCTGGTCCAGCGCGCCGACGGCTCCGCCACCTGGTGCATGCCCGGCGGGATCTGCGACGTGGGGGAGAGCCCTTCGGAAGCGGCCGTGCGCGAGTGCCGGGAGGAGACCGGGCTGGAGGTGGAGGCGCGGGAACTGATCGGGCTGTACGACAACAGGAGGCTCTACGATCACCGGCCGGCGTTCCACCTCTACATTCCGGTGGTGCGCTGCGAGGTTGTCGGCGGCGAGCTGGGGCTGAGCAACGAGACGCTGGACTTCGGGTGGTTCACCGAGGCCGAAGCGGCGGGGCTGACATTGTTCCGGGGCTATCGGACGAAGGTGGCGGACGCGTTCCGGCACCTTCGCGGCGAGCTGGGGTGGGCGGTGCTGCACTAAGGGTGGGTGCGGGGCCGTGTTCGCAAGCGAGTCCATCCGGACCGGCCGCGAGCCCTCCGCCCGCACCCCCAAGCCAACCCCTACCCGGCCCCCAAGTCGAACTGGTACGTCACCTCCCGATGCGTCTCCCGGTACCCGAACCGGTCGTTCACCGCACGCATGTACCCGTTGCTCTCCGCCGTGTCCGTCAGCAGCCCGCCCAGCCGCGGGTGCGTTCCCCGCGCCTGGCGGATCGCCTCGGCCTTCATCCACACACCGAGGCCGTGGCCGCGGTGTTCGGGCAGGACCGCGGTCCCGTAGTGCTGTCCGTCGCCCTCGCCGTTGCCCGCGACCACCAGTTCGGTGAACCCGACGATGGACCCGTCGTCTTCGGCGACGGCGGCGACGGTGTGGAGCAGCTCCCCGCGCTTCTCGACGGCGGCGGCCGCTTCCCGCACGCGCTCGACATCCCAGACGACGGTCCCGTAGTCGGTGTCGTCCATGGGCATGTCGTCCATGGCCCGGCGGGAGTCGGCGTAGCTCTGCGCCAGGTCGCCGGGGACGGTTCCGGTCCACGACGTCAGCCGGTACCCGGGGTGGGGGTGCCCGGCGGCCTCGGCGACGGCGGTCATGTCGGCCTCGTCGAGGCCGAGCCGCGCGAAGACCAGCGTCAGCACCTTCCGGGCGCCCTTGGCGGCGAGGAACGCCTGCCCGGGGGAGTCGGCGCCGGCCGAGGCGGTCACCGCCCTCCTGGCCTCATCGCGGGCGGCGGCCAGGGCGTGCTCCAGCAGCGCCGACCCGGCGCCCTTGCGGCGTTCGGCGGGGTGGACGGTCAGGTCGAGTTCAGCGAGGTGGTCCTGGCCGGGCTGTGTGTGGACGCGCAGGAACGCCGAGCCGAGGGGCACGCCGTCGCCGTCGGCGGCGAGCCACGCGAGGCGAAAGGAGGCCGGCCGACGGTCGGGGTCGGTGAGCGGGATGACGCGAAGAGACAAGGCTGCTCCGGGGTGGGGCGGGAAAGGATCGACGCACAGAGTAGCGATCTCGGCCTTTCCGGCCCAACGCATTGTTACCGTCGCCCCATGGAACGTGTGACAGGCATCGGCGGAGTCTTCTTCCGCGCCGCCGACCCCGAAGCGCTCGCCGCCTGGTACGAGGCCAACCTCGGCATCACCGGCCCCGCCAACGGCCGCCTGCCCTGGCTGCAGGACGCCGGCTACACCGCATTCAGCCCCTTCCCCGCCGACACCGAGTACTTCGGCCGGGAGCAGCAGACCATGCTGAACTTCCGCGTCCACGACCTCGACGCGATGCTGGCGCAGCTGCGCGCGGCCGGCGCCGCCGTCGAGGACGGAGTCGTCGAGGAGAGCTTCGGCCGCTTCGGCTACGCCGCCGACCCGGAGGGCAACCGCTTCGAGCTCTGGCAGCTCCTCGACGGCTAGGCCTCGTCCTGTGGGTGCCGCAGCTCCGCAACGATCCACCGGACACGCCCCAGGGTTCAGCTCCCCGACGGCGCGGGCGCCGACGGCGCCGAGGGATCGGTCTGCGGCGGCGGGACCACGCCGTCGGCGATCCCGTCGATCACGTTGCGCTGCAAGGTCACCTCGGTCTGCCCCGCGCCGCCCAGCGTGATGTCGTCGTAGGCCTGCAGCGAACGGTCGTCCTTGCTGAAGTACAGCACCGACAACTCCAGCGGCGTGGGCGTGTCCCCTTCGAGACCGCGCAGGCCCGCGCCACCGGTGGATCCCTGGACCATCAGCCTGGTCGTCGAGTCGGGCATCACCGTCACCTCCCGCGCGTGCCGGTGCCCGGACAGCACCAGCGGCGTCAGGTCCGCCAGCGGCCCGGCCGAGACCGGATCGTGCACGAGGCACACGTCGACGGGAACATCGGAGTCCTCGACGACGTCGGCGAGTTCGGCGCCGGAGTTGTACATGACCTGCTCCTCGCGCAGGTCGCCGGGCGCCGAGGTCTTGTCGGGCGTGAAGCGCGGGTCGCCGATCCCGGCGAACGTGAGGCCCGCGACGGTGACGGTGTCGCCGTCGAGGACGATCGCGTTGTCCTGCGCGGCGACGGCCTTGGCGGTGGCCTCGGAGTCGTGGTTGCCGCGAATGTAGATGTAGGGGACCGGCAGTGCCCCGATCGACGACGTGTAGGCCTTCGCCTCCTGCTCGGTGCCCCAGTCGGTGATGTCGCCGGTGTCGACGACGGCCTCGATCTGGAACTGCTCGACGACCGTGCCGATCACCGACCACGCCGAGGGGTTGAGGTGCAGGTCGGACACGTGCAGGATCCGCACGGTGTTGGGGTCGGCGTCGAAGGTCGGCAGGGTGCTGGCGGTCGTGTAGAGCTGCGCGGCGTTGGTGACCATCCGCTGGAGCTGCGCGCGGTACTCCTCGTAGCGGTCGGCGATCTTGCGCGCGTCGCCGACCACGGCGGGCGCGTTGGCCAGCAGGCCCTCGTAGCGAGGCTCCTCGATCGACTGCGGCCGCAGCGTTCCGGCGGCCAGACCGACGACCGCGACGGTGAGCGCCAGCGACAGCGCACCGCAGATCGCCGAGCGCCGCACCGATCGGAACAGCAGCCCGCCGAGCACCAGCCCGGCGAGGGCGGCACCGGCCGCGGCCCGCAGCGCCACCGAGATCAGTCCGCTGATGAGGTCCTCGGCGACGGTCGCGCTGGCCTTGTTCAGCCCGTCGGGATCGGCGACCAGTGCCTGCGTGCGGGCCTGGTCGAGGGAGTCGAGGCTGACGCTGAGCTTGAGGGGCCCGGTGTGGCTGTCGAGGGTCAGCGAGCCCAGCGGCGGCAGCGCCACCCAGGTCTCGCCGGTCACCGAGGGCTGTACCTCCAGCGAGGACTGGAACGGCCCGATCGGGATCGACGCCTTCCCCGCGAGGGTCACCCCCAGGACGGATCCGACGAGCGCGACGGCCATGAGCGCCAGCGCGATCGCACCGCGCCGCACACCCCGGTTCCCCCGCGCCCAGCGCCACATCCGTCGGCCGCCGCGTCCCAGGTAGGCGAGCCGCGCGGCGACCGGCCCCTCCTTGAAACGCTCCCAGGACGTGTAGCGCCACTCCTCGAACTCGCGACCCCAGCGCGCCATGTCGCCGCGCCACAACCGGGCCGTCAGCGAACCGGCCCAGGCGAACACGCCCGACACCGAACCCGCCGCCCGCGACCCCCGGACACGCTCCAGCGCCGAATGCGGCCGTCGGTCCTGCTCGTGCGGCTCGCCTGCCTGGTCCACGTCGCCCACCCGATCGCCTTCTCCGAGAATGTCAAGCCTTGCCGATACCCGAACTGCCCGCGACTATGCGCAGAATCTTGTCGTCGCCGGGTGCCTCCTCGCCGCGACCGTCCTTGTTGGACGTGCTCACCCAGATCGAGCCGTCGGGCGCGACGGCCGCCGCCCGCAACCGCCCGAACTGCCCCTCCAGCGCCGACTGCGGGTCACCCGACACGCCGCCCTTGCCGTCGAGGCCCACCAGCCACAGGCGCTCGCCGCGCAGGCAGGAGGTGATCAGCAGGCTCTCGCTGATCGCCGCGCCCGAGCAGGAGGCCTCGTCGGTGCTCCAGGTGACCAGCGGGTCGACGTACTTGGAGTCGCCGCCGGTGCCCTCGACCTCGGGCCAACCGTAGTTGCCGCCGGCCTCGATGAGGTTCAGTTCGTCCCAGGTGTCCTGGCCGAACTCGATGGCGAACATGCGCTCGTCGGCGTCCCAGGCGAAGCCCTGTACGTTGCGGTGGCCGTAGGAGTAGACGAGGTTGTCGAAGGGGTTGCCCGGCGCTGCCTTGCCGTCGGGCTTCATCCGCAGGATCTTGCCGCCGAGGCTCTTCTTGTCCTGCGACAGCTCGGTCTGGTAGGTCTCGCCGGTGGAGGCGTAGAGGAATCCGTCCGGCCCGAAGCCCAGGCCGCCGCCGTTGTGGTTGGCGCCCTTGGGGATCCCGGTGACGATCGGCTCGGGCGTCTCGCCGAGCTTCATCCGCGCGATCCGGTTGTCGGAGGCGGCGGTGTAGTAGACGTAGACCAGCTCGTCGGTCTCGTAGTCGGGGGAGACGGCGATGCCGAGCAGCCCGCCCTCGCCGGAGGGGTCGGCCTCCTCGACGGTCTGCACGTCCCCGACCGTCCCGTCGGCGGCGATCGAGCGGATCTTGGCGGTGTCGCGCTCGGTGAACAGCGCCGACCCGTCGGGCAGGAACGCGATCGCCCACGGGACTTCGAGGTTGTCGGCGACGATCTCGGCGACGGCGCTCTCGCCCTCGGAACTCGTCGACGGCTTGGGGAGGTTCGGCGGCTCGCCGGGATCGCTGGGCGGCGGATCACCGAAAGCGCAGGCGGACAGCAGCGACACCGCGGCGAGCGCGGCGGCGGCGCCGAGGATGCGGGAGCGGGCAGGCCGTGAGGTCACGGGCACCAGCGTAGTCACGCGAGCCCCGTCCCGCCCGTCTCGCCCGCCGGGTGCGCGGACGCAGCCCGCGCACCCAGGGTGCTTTCAGTACCCGTCGGTGACGACGTTCTCCAGGGGTTCGCCCGCCGCGAGGCGACGGACCTGGGCGCCGATCAACTCATAGGCGCGGCCGGTGATGCCCGGCACGTTCCCGCCGACGTGCGGGGTGATCAGCACATTGTCGAGCTCCCACAGGCCGTGGTCGGAGGGCAGGGGCTCGGGGTCGGTGACGTCGAGAGCGGCCCCGATGCGGCCCGCGGCCGTCTCGGCCAGCAGCGCGTCGGTGTCGGCGACCTTGCCGCGGGCGACGTTGACCAGCAGCGAGCCCGTCCGCATCGCGGCCAGGAACTTCGCGTCGACCAGGCCCGTCGTCGCCTCGGTGAGGGGGACGACGATCACCACGATGTCGGCCTCGGGAAGCAGTTCGGGCAACTCCTCGACGGAGTGCACGCCCTCGCGGGCGGTCCGCGCGACCCGCACGACCTCGGCGTCGAAGGACTCCACCCGGCGGGCCACCGACTCGCCGATGTCACCGGCGCCGACGATGAGCACCTTCTTGCCCCACAGGAACTCACCCTCCACGCGGTCCCACTCCCGGGCGGCCTGGGCGCGCGCGAAGTGGGGGAAGCGGCGCAGGTGGGACAGGATCGCCGTCAGGACCCATTCGGCGGTGGCGACGGTGTGGACGCCCTTGGCGTCGCAGAGGGCGACGCCCTCGGGCATCACCGGTTCCCACACCTCGGCGCCGGCCGACATCAGCTGTACGACCTTGAGCGAGGTCATCCGCTTGAGCATGTCGGTCGCGCCGTGCTCGGCCATGTAGGGCGGCACCCAGAACGCGACGTCGGCGGGGTCGGAGGGCGGTTCGGCGTCACCGCCGGGGTAGACCTCGATGGTGACGCCGTCGGGAACGGCCCCCATGCGGCCGAGGCCCTCTTCGTGAGCGATCCAGATCTTCATGCCGCCCATACTGCCTCGCGCCGGGCGGGAGGGCGGAGAGGGTCTAGTCCTCGGTGTCGTCTTCCTCGACGTCCTCGGCGACCAGCTCGCTGCCCGAGGCGGCGATCAGGCGGGGGAGGTCCTCGCGGCGGACGGCCGGCAGCGGAACCCGCACGCCCTGGTGCAGGATCGCGAAGGCCTGGCGGCGGGCGACGCCGAAGGCCTCGATCTCCGACCAGGCGAACCTGCGGCTGCCGACGAGGCCGCGCACGCGCAGGCCGTCGCCGGTGGCGTCGACTCCCGAGCGCCACGCCCACACGGCGATGCCGACGGGGATCAGCAGGATCGGCGTGAGCCACCACTCCGACAGCGCCAGGGGCGTGCCGCCCACGAAGGTGAGCATCGCGGCGACCCAGAGCGCGCCGGTGTGGCGGAAGCGGACCCGCGTCCCAGGGGAGGCGGCGGAGATGTTCACGGTGGTCACGTTCCCGATGGTCCCACAGTGCCGTACCGGCCCGTACGGCCACGTCGGGCGCTTGTTTTGTCATACCGTCGTGCTTGCGTCATGGCGGACTTCTGCCGAAAGGAGTGATCATGACCTATTTGCTGGCCATCGGAACGGGCAAGGGCCTGTTCCTGGCCACCTCGCAGGACCGTCGCAACTGGGAGGTGTCGACACCGTACTTCGCCGTCAGCGGCGTGTACGCCGTCGGCATCGACACCCGGCGGTCGACACCTCGCCTTCTGGTGAGCGCCGACAGCGCCCACTACGGCCCGAGCGTCTACCTCAGCGACGACCTGGGCAAGAACTGGGACGAGTCGCACGACACCGCACCGATCGCCTTCCCTCCGGACACCGACGCGACCTTCAAGAGGGCCTGGCAGTTCGCCTTCGGCCCGGAGGAGGACGTCGTCTACGCCGGTTCGGAGCCGTGGGCGCTGTGGCGGTCGGAGGACCGAGGCCGCACATACGAACTCAACCGCCCGCTGTGGGACCACCCGCACAGGGCCGAATGGAACGAGGGCGCCGGCGGGCCGGCGATCCACACGATCGTCCCGCACCCGACCGACCCGGCGAACATGCTCATCGCCATGTCCACCGGCGGCGTCTACACCACCACCGACGGCGGCCGGAACTGGACGGCGTCGAACACCGGCGTCAAGGCCGAGTTCTTCCCCGGCGACCGCCAGTACCCCGAGTTCGGGCAGTGCGTGCACAAGGTCTCGCGCGACTCGCAGGTAGCCGAGCGCCTCTTCCTGCAAAACCACGGCGGCGTCTACCGCAGCGACGACAACGGCGCGACCTGGAACGACATCGCCCCGGGACTGCCGACCGACTTCGGCTTCTCGATCCTTGCCCACCCCAAGCGCGGCAACGTCGCCTACAACGCGCCGGTCGCCTTCTCCGACAACCGCTTCCCGGTCGACGGGACCCTGCGGGTGCACCGCACGGAGGACGGCGGGGCGAACTGGACGGCCCACGACGTGCTCGACGAGCCCTACTACGGGATCGTCCTGCGCGACGCGCTCTCCACCGACTCCGCCGAACAGCCGGGCATCTACGTCGGCACCCGTGTCGGCGACGTGTTCGTCTCGACCGACGACGGCGACAGCTACGAGAAGGTCGTCGGCCACCTGCCGGACGTGCTGTGCGTCCGCGCCGCGGAGGTCTGAGGATGGCCGTCTCGGTGCTGATCCCGGGCGCGCTGCGCGTCGACGCGGCGGGGGAGTCGAAGGTCAGCCTCGACCTGCCCGACGGGGGAGTCCTGCGCGACGTCCTCGACGGCCTCGCCGCGAACCATCCCCGCATCGATCGCCGTCTGCGCGATGAGAAGGGCGGGCTGCGCCGCTACGTCAACATCTACGTCGACGGTGAGGAGTGCCGCCGCGCAGGCGGGCTCGACACTCCGGTCATGGAGGGTTCCGAGGTGCAGATCCTGCCCTCGGTGGCCGGCGGCTGAGCCGGAGGCGTTCACGGCGGCCGGGGTGACAGCGGCCGCCGTGGACGTTGCGCATCACCGACCGCATGCCAATGCGCATATCGGCACAAGATCACCATTGACGCCATGTCGGACGCTCGCGACGCTCATTCCTGGTAGCCGCCTCACGTCCCACCGTGAGCGAGGCGGCGGCCACGGCAACCGCGGCTTCGAGGTCGCGGACCCCCAGGGAGAGAGAAGAGCCATGAAGACTTTCGGAAAGCTCGGCGACAAGCTGTTATCCGCTCTGGTTCCGGCGAGTACGGCCGCGGCGGTCTGCCCGCCCGACTGCATCCAGGAACGCCAGAAGTCCGACGGCAGGTGTCGCTACCGCACCTGCTGCTATCGCGGTGTGCCCTGCACGTGGACCTGCGGTACCTGGAGCGGCTGGGGAGCCTGCACCTCCTAGGTCCAGCTCGGCCGCACGAACGGCAACGGACCCCATCGCCTCGGCGGTGGGGTCTTTCGTGCGTCGCCGTTCACTGTCCGCGCCTTCCCGTGGCCGTGCATGAATCCGGACGATCCGGGTAACCCGCCTCGACACCCCGCAGCGTTCACTCACCTTTTGAGTGATATGTGGTGGAATCACCCCAGCATCCCCACGGACGGGCAGGTGACCATGACGAACCAGCTCTGGCGCACGAAGAACATCGAGCAGTCCATCGCCGACTCCGAGGAGCCGAGCCACCGCCTCAAGCGCGAGTTGACCGTGTGGGACGTGATCGTCTTCGGCATCGCCGTGGTGATCGGTGCCGGCATCTTCACCATCACCGCCAGTACCGCCGGTGACATCACCGGCCCGGCGGTCTCGCTGTCCTTCGTCATCGCCGCGGTGGCCTGCGGCCTGGCCGCGCTCTGCTACGCCGAGTTCGCCTCGACCGTCCCGGTGGCCGGCAGCGCCTACACCTATTCCTATGCGACCTTCGGTGAGTTCGTCGCGTGGATCCTCGGCTGGGACCTGATCCTGGAGTTCGCGCTGGCGGCGGCGGTGGTCGCCAAGGGCTGGTCGTCCTATCTCGCCGAGACCTTCGAGCTGCTCGGCTTCGGCGTCTCCACGACCTCCATCGCGGGCTTCGAGTTCGACTGGGGCGCCGCGCTGGTCGTGGCGGTGCTGACGACCCTGCTGGCGCTCGGCACGCGCCTGTCGTCGCGGGTCAGCCAGGTCATCACGGCGATCAAGGTCGCCGTGGTGCTCTTCGTGATCGTCCTGGGCATCGGCTACGTCAGCACCACGAACTACTCGCCGTTCATCCCGCCGGCGCAGCAGCCGGGAGACGGGCACGGCGGCGTCAACCAGTCGCTGCTGTCGTCGGTCTTCGGCGACGTCGGCAGCACCTACGGCATCTTCGGCATGCTCGCCGGCGCCTCGATCGTGTTCTTCGCCTTCATCGGCTTCGACGTCGTGGCGACCACCGCCGAGGAGACCAAGAACCCGCAGCGCAACCTGCCGCGCGGGATCATCGGCTCCCTGGTGATCGTGACCGTCCTCTACGTCGCCACCGCCCTGGTCGTCACGGGCATGGTCCCCTACACCGATCTCCAGACCGGCGCCGACGGCAGCAAGGCGACGCTGGCGACGGCCTTCGCCATCAACGGCGCCGACTGGGCCGCCACGATCATCTCCGTCGGCGCGCTGGCCGGCCTGACGACCGTGGTGATGGTGATGATGCTCGGGCAGAGCCGGGTCGCCTTCGCCATGGCCCGCGACGGTCTGCTGCCGCGCAAGTGGTCGGTGACCGGAAAGCACGGAACCCCGATGCGCATCACGATCGGCGTCGGCGTGGTCGTCGCGGTCGCCGCGGGCTTCTTCCCGGCCGGCCGGCTTGAGGAGATGGTCAACGTCGGGACGCTGTTCGCCTTCGTGCTCGTCTCGGCCGGTGTGCTGATCCTGCGCCGGACCCGGCCCGATCTCCCGCGCGGCTTCCGTACTCCGTGGGTGCCGGTGGTCCCGGTCCTGGCGGTGCTGGCCTGCGTGTGGCTGATGGTGAACCTGACCGTGCTGACCTGGATCCGCTTCCTGATCTGGATGGCCGCCGGGGTGGTCATCTACTTCATCTACGGCAAGCGTCACTCAGTCCTTGGGCGTCGAATCCCATGATGTGAGAAGTGGGAGACTGGATCGCATGCCGCAACTCCGCTCCCGCACCTCAACGCACGGCCGCAACCAGGCCGGGGCGCGCGCCCTGTGGCGCGCGACCGGGCTGACCGACGGCGACTTCGGCAAGCCCATCGTGGCGATCGCCAACAGCTATACGCAGTTCGTACCCGGCCACGTCCACCTCAAGGACCTCGGCGACATCGTCGCCGAGGCCATCCGGGAGGCCGGGGGAGTATCGCGTGAGTTCCACACGATCGCCGTCGACGACGGCATCGCCATGGGCCACGGCGGCATGCTCTACTCCCTGCCCAGCCGCGAGCTCATCGCCGACAGCGTCGAGTACATGGTCAACGCGCACTGCGCCGACGCCCTGGTGTGCATCTCGAACTGCGACAAGATCACCCCGGGCATGCTGCTGGCCGCGATGCGCCTCAACATCCCCACGGTCTTCGTCTCCGGCGGGCCCATGGAGGCCGGGCGCACCTTCGCCGTCAGCGGCGTCGTCAAGCCCCGCCTCGACCTCGTCGACGCGATGGTCGCCTCGGCCGATCCGGCCGTCGACGACGACCAGCTCGCCGAGATCGAGCGCTCCGCCTGCCCGACCTGCGGATCATGTTCGGGCATGTTCACCGCCAACTCGATGAACTGCCTGACCGAGGCCCTCGGCCTTTCGCTGCCCGGCAACGGCTCGACGCTGGCCACCCACGCGGCCCGCCGCGACCTGTTCTCCCGCGCCGGGACGACCGTCATGGACATGTGCCGCGACTACTACGACAACGACGACGCGTCGGTCCTGCCGCTCAACATCGTCACCCGCGACGCCTACGAGAACGCCATGTCGCTCGACGTGGCCATGGGCGGCTCCACCAACACCGTCCTCCACCTCCTCGCCGCCGCCCGCGAGGCCGGCGTCGACTTCGGCGTCGCCGACATCGACGCGATCTCCCGCCGGGTCCCGTGCCTGTCGAAGGTCGCGCCCAACTCGCCGAAGTACTTCATGGAGGATGTCCACCGCGCCGGCGGCGTCCCCGCGATCCTCGGTGAACTCAACCGGGCCGGGCTGCTCAAGACCGGTGTGCGCAGTGTCCACTCGCCCGACCTCGGCAGCTGGCTCGACGACTGGGACGTGCGCGGCGGCAAGGCCACCGACACCGCCGTCGAGCTCTTCCACGCCGCGCCCGGCGGCATCCGCACCATCGAGCCCTTCTCCACGAAGAACCGCTGGGAGAGCCTCGACGTGTCGGCCGAGCACGGCTGCATCCGCTCGGCCGAGCACGCCTACACCGCCGACGGAGGGCTGGCCGTGCTCTTCGGCGACATCGCCCCCGAGGGCTGCGTCGTCAAGACCGCCGGCGTCCCCGAGGAGTGCCTGACCTTCAGCGGACCGGCCAAGGTCTACGAGTCCCAGGACGACGCCGTCGCGGCGATCATGAACGACGAGGTCGTCGCCGGCGACGTCGTGGTCATCCGCTACGAGGGACCGCGCGGCGGGCCGGGCATGCAGGAGATGCTGTACCCGACCTCCTTCCTCAAGGGCAAGGGCCTGGGCCGCGCGTGCGCGCTCATCACCGACGGCCGCTTCTCCGGCGGCACGTCCGGCCTGTCCATCGGGCACATCTCCCCGGAGGCGGCCTCGGGCGGGCCCATCGCCCTGGTCCACCCCGGTGACATCGTGACCATCGACATCGCCGCCCGCTCCATCGCACTGGAGGTCGGCGCCGAGGAGCTCGCCGACCGCCGGGCGAAGGAGGAGGCGCGCGAGCAGCCCTACACGCCGGTGAACCGGGAGCGTCCGGTGACCGCGGCGCTGCGGGCCTACGCGGCGCTGGCGACCTCCGCCTCCGACGGGGCGTTCCGGCTGGTCCCCTAGGCCGTGTCCGGGTGATCACTGCGGGGCTGCGGCGGACTCGTTCTCCCCCTGGCGGCACCGTTATTTCGCCCAGGTACAACACCGGTACCAGGGCGAAAGAACGGCTTGCCAGAAGAAAAACGAGCCTCGCCTCGCACCCACAAGATCACCAGGACACACCCTAGGCCGTGTCCTGGGCGATCCACGCATAAGGGACCGCATAGCCGAGCGCATCGCAAAAGGTCTTCACCGTCCACAAAGGCCCCGAGAGCATTGCCTTCGGGGCCTTCGTGCTGCCACGATCATGGCTGCCGGAGGAAAGCGACGGTCTTGCCTTACAAGATCGTCGCCCGGCGACTTCGCGCGAAGTGAGGGGAACCGTCATGAAACTCGTGAAGCTGGCGACCGAGAAGGTCCTCGACAAGCTCGTCGGCAAGGTCGACGCTTATGCGGCCTGTCCGCCCGACACCTACTACCGCTGTGTCGTCAACGGCATCTGCGGTTCGCCGGGGCATGAGCGGCAGCGCTGCTGGACCAAGCCGGACTGCAGCGGCATCACCTGCGCCTCGTCCGGCTGCTGCTAGGCGCCGCGGTCACCGCCCGGCTCCGGCTCTCCGGCACACGGAGGACCGGAGCCGTTTCAGCGTCCCGGTGGTTGCGACCGCACACCCGACCGCATACGACGTCCCCGCTCGACGGCGAGCGTTCGCGGTGCCCGTTGACCTCGGTCGCGCGGGGTGCCACGATCGACGACGAGCGCAGGAAAGCGACGATCTCGCCCTACAAGATCGTCGACCGGCTACATCGTGCGAATGGGAGGAAACAACCATGAAGCTCATCGATAAAGTCCTCGACCGGCTCGTCGGCAAGGCCAAGGCGAGCGCCGGCGTCGGCGTCAACGCCTGCCGTTGCGTGTACAACCCCGCGATCTGCGAAGGCGGGCACGAGCGCCTGTGCATGGTCAACGGCGTCGAGGAGTACGCCGGCTGCTGCTGAGCGAACACCCCGGCACGTGGGCCCCCGGCGCCGACTCCGTGACGTCCGGGGGCCACCCCTTACCACTTCCTGCTAATTTCTAAGGTGGCCGTACACACCGGCGGCTGGTTTCGTCCACAAGCGACGGTCTGCGGACCGGCCAACCCATCGTCGAGATCAGATCGGGCACAGTAGAAGCCGTGTGGCGCACCTGGGGAGAGTGGCGGGCCGAGACCTTAATGGGTCCCGTGCGGCACGTCATCCTTGCCGTGACCTTGCTCAGCGCCGTCGCCCTCGCCTTCTTCGACGACACCGACCGCATGCCCAGCCTGGGCGCGGCCTCCGTGGCGGTCGTGGTCGCCGTCGCCGGAGTGCTCACCGGCATGGCCGGTGCGGACACAGCCGGCCGCGCCGCCTACCGCCGCATCGCCATCGGCCTGGAGGTCGTCGCCTTCTCCGTGGGCCTGGCCGTTCTGGCCCAAGGGCACGGGACCTGGCTGATCGCGCTCGGCTCGGTCGGCGGCGCCGTTCTCTTCGTCTCCGGTCTGCTGCGCCTCCCCGGCGGCGTGACCGGCATGGCCCCGCGACTCGGTCTCGCCCTCGACGGCCTGATCGTCGCGGCCTGCCTGGCGTTCACCGTGTGGATGCTCTACTTCGCCGACTACGGCCCCGATCCGCTCAACCCGCGCCCCACCTGGGAGTACGCGGCGATCCTCGCCTCGGCGCTGTCGGCGGCGATCGTGGTCGGCATCGGATTCGTCGCCGCCGTGCGCGCCACCGGGCACCGCCGCGCCCACGGGCTGCTCATGCTCGGCCTGTCCGCCTTCGTGGTCACCGGGACCGCGATGAGCGTCGCCGTGCAGCTCGACAACTGGGGGATGTGCCGCACCTACGCCCTGACATGGGGGTTCTCCTCCCTCCTCGTCACCGTCTCGGTCTGGCTGGCCGTGCGCAATCCCGGCAAGCCCAAGGCCCAGCCGATCCCCCACATAGGACTCGTCGTCACCCTCCTGCCGACCGCGATGGCCGGGGGAGCGGCGATCTACCACGCCAGCGACATGAGCCCGCTCAAGCTCGACACGGTCATCGCCGCCGTCTTCGTCGTGGCAGCCCTGACCTGCCGCCAGGTGCTCACCAGGTTCGACGTGCGGCGCGCCGCCGAGCAGCTGGCCGACCGCGAGGCCTACTTCCGGTCCATAGTGGCCGGTTCCTCGGAGGTCATCACCGTCCTCGACAGCGACTTCGTCGTGCGCTGGCAGTCGCCGTCGTCGAACTGGCAGCTCGACTGGTCGGGCAACCAGGTCATCGGCCGCCCCTTCGAGGACCTCGTGCACGCCGACGACGCCGCGCCCGTCCGCAAGCAGCTCACCCGCGCCTTCAACGGCGAGCGGGTCCTGCTCGACGGGCGCATCAAGGACCGCGAGGGCGAATGGCGCGACACCGAGTCGACGGTCGCCGACCACCGCGACGTCCCGCAGGTGCGCGGCCTGGTCGTGCACACCCGCGACGTGGGCGACCGCAAGCAGCTCGAGCGCGAACTGGCCCGCATGGCCTACGCCGATCCGCTGACGGGACTGGCCAACCGGCGCCAGCTGCTGCGCAAACTCGACAGCGACGTCGCCGGGTCGGGGATCCCGTGCACGATGCTGGCCATCGACCTCGACGAGTTCAAGAACGTCAACGACCTGCACGGCCACGATGTCGGCGACGAGGTCCTGGTCGAGGTCGCCGAGCGGCTGCGCGCCAACCTGCGCCCCACCGACCTCGGCGCCCGCCTCGGCGGCGACGAGTTCGCCGTCCTGTTGTGGTGCAACGCCAAGGACGCCGGCGACATCGCCGAACGCCTCCTGGCCGCCCTCTCGGAACCCTACGAGTGCGGGCGCTCGCGGGTCTTCCTGTCGATCAGCATCGGTGTGGCCGGCTGCGGCACCGCCGACGACGTCGAGACGCTGCTTCGCAACGCCGACCTCGCCCTGCGCTTCGCCAAGGAGAAGGGCAAGAACCGCATCGAGCGCTACGACGCCGACTTCGAGCAGATGGTGCGCCGCCGGACCCTCCTCGAACAGGAGCTGCGCGGCGCGATGCAGCGCGACGAGCTGCACCTGGTCTACCAGCCGGTGGTCTCGCTGCCCGAGCGTGAGATCGTCGGCGCCGAGGCCCTCCTGCGCTGGACGCACCCCGTGCTCGGCGTGGTCCCGCCGACCGAGTTCATCCCCGCCGCCGAGACCGCCGGCATCGTCGACGAGCTCACCGCCTGGTCGCTGCGGCAGACCGCCGGGCGGCTCAGCGACTGGCGCACGGCGGGGCACCGCCTGTGGGTGTCCCTCAACGTGTCGGTGCGCCAGCTCCACTCGCCGAACTTCGCCGTCGAGGTCGCCCAGGCCCTCGTCGAGCGCGGTGTGCCGCCCCGCCAGCTCGTCGTCGAGATCACCGAGCACGACGTCGCCTACGACATCAACCGCCTCGTCGCCCAGCTCACCGGACTGCGGGCCACCGGCGTGCGCATCGCCCTCGACGACTTCGGCGCCGGCTACTCGTCACTGGGCCAGTTGCACCGCCTCCCCGTCGACATCCTCAAGATCGACCGCGCGCTCGTCGTCGGCGCCGAGGACGGTTCGGCCCCGCTGTCCGACGTGGTCGTCAAACTGGGCCAGCGCCTCGGCCTCGACGTCATCGCCGAAGGCGTGGAGACCGAGAGCCAGCTCGCCTTCGTCGAGGAGGCCGGCTGCCCCCTCGGGCAGGGCTACCTCTTCGACCGCCCGCTGCTCGCCGAGGACCTGGAGTCCCGGCTCGCCGGCCAGGCCGCGGCGGCCAAGGCACGGGCCGCCCGCATCGCCGCGAGCGGCGAGGACGCCCCCGCCGCCGAGGCGGCAGCGGTCGAAGCCGCGCCGGAAGGCTAGGGCGAGATCGCAGAACCCTTGCGCGGCAAGGGAAATCTGCGTTAGATCACGCCATGCCGTCCGCACCACCCGCTCCACTGTTCAGGCTCCTCGGTCCCCCCGACCTGTGCACACCCGAAGGGATCATCGCGCTCGGCCCCAAGCAGGGCCTCGTCTTGGCCGGACTCCTGCTCCACGCCGGACAGGTCGTCGCGGCCGGAACCCTCACCAGCTACGTCTGGGGCAGCGACCTCCCGGCGAATCCCGCCTCACGGCTGCGCACGCTCGTCGCCGAACTGCGCCGCACCCTCGCCCCCATCGCGCCCGGCGTGATCGTCACCCGCGCCCCGGGCTACCTCCTCGACGTCCACCCGGGACAGTCCGATGTGGGCACCTTCCACGCCGAACTGTCGGCCGCCCGAGCGGCGAGCCCGCAGACGGCGCTGGCCCACTACGACACCGCGCTGGCACTGTGGCGCGGACCGGCCCTCGACGGCCTCCACGGCTCACCCGCCCGCGCCGAGGCCGCCCGGCTCGACGAACTGCGCGTGTGCGCCCAGGAGGAACGCGCCGAGGTCATGCTGTCCCTCGGGCGCCACCACGCCCTCCTGCCGGAACTGAGCGCGCTCACCGCCACCCACCCCGACCGCGAGCGCCCCCACGCGCAGCTCATGCTCGCCTTCTTCCGCTGCGGCCGCACCGAGGACGCGCTGCGCGTCTACCGCGAACTGCGCGGCCGCCTCGCCGCCGACTCCGGCCTCGAACCCTCACCCGAGGTCCAGCGCCTGCACAAGAACATCCTCACCGCCGACCCGGCGCTGACCCTGTGCTCCCCTTCGGCCCCGCCGAGCCTGTCGCAACTGCCGCCCAGCACCGGCGTCTTCGCCGGCCGCGACACCGAGATGCGCGCCCTCGGCCAGATCACCTCCGGCCTGGTCGCCGTCACCGGCCCCGCGGGCACCGGCAAGACCGCGCTCGCCGTGCGGTGGGCGCACTCCATGGCCGAGCACTTCCCCGACGGCCGCCTCTTCGTCAACCTCCGCGGCTTCGACCCCGAGCCCTCCTCGGCCGACGACCACGTCCCCGCGCTCCTGGCCGACCTCGGGGTGCCGCCGGCGGAGGTGCCCAGCGACCCGGCGGCACGGCGGACGCTGCTGCGCTCGACCATGCACGACCGCCGGCTGCTCATCGTCCTCGACAACGCCGCCGACGCCGAGCAGGTGCGCCCGCTGCTGCCCGGCGACCCCGGCTGCCTGGTCGTGGTCACCAGCCGCGACCGGCTCAGCGGCCTGGTCGCCATCGACGGCGCCCGGAGGATCGCGCTCGACGTCCTCGACGGCGAGGCCGCCCACGCGGTCCTCGAACACGTCCTCGGCGCCGACCGGATCGGCGCCGAGCCGCAGGCCGCCGCCGAACTCACCGAACTCTGCGGCCGGCTGCCACTGGCCCTGCGCATCGCGGCGGCACAACTCGCCGACCGCCCCCGCCACACCATCGCCGAGTACGTCGCCGAACTGGCCCGCGACCGCATCGGCCGCCTGCGCATCCGCGGCGACCGCCGCGCCGACCTGCGCGACGCGCTCGACCTGTCCTACGCGACCGTGTCCGAGCCCGCGCAACGCCTGTTCCGGCTGTCCACGGTGGTCAAGGCACCGGCCGGCGTGTCGGTGACGGCCGCCGCCGCGCTCACCGGAGTCGGACACGAGGAGGCCGAGGGTTTACTCGAAGCCCTGGCCGCGCGCCACCTCGTGGAGACCGCCGCCGGAGGCCGCTTCGGCTTCCACGACCTGCTGCGCGAGTACGGCAACCGCCTCGCCGAGGCCGACCCCGCACGCGACGCGGCCGTCGCCGCACTGCTCGGCCACTACCTCGACCGCACCCTCGCCGCCGTCGGCGGATCCTCCCGCGTCCCGCCCGTCGAACGGCCCCCGGTCGAGTTCACATCCCCCGCCGACGCGGAGGACTGGCTCACCGCCGAACTGCCCAACCTCGTCGCCGCCGTCCGCCACGCCGAGGCAGGCGGCTACGACGAGGCCGCCTGGCGCCTGGCCGACGCCCTCCTCATCCCGCTCATCGGACGCGTGTCGGGCGCGACCTGGCTCACCGTGGCCGGCGCCGGCTTCAGCGCCGCCCGCCGCCAGGGCCACGCCCTCGGCGAGGCCGCCATGCGCCACTCCCTGGGCACCCTCAAATGCCGCACCGCCGACCTCGCCGGCGCCCGCACCGAACACGAGCTTGCCCTGGCCGCCTACCGCGCCGCCGGACTCCGCGGAGGCGAGTCGCTGTCGCTGCGCGGACTCGGCAGCATCCACCACATCGAAGGCGACTGGCCGGGAGCGATCCGCCTCGCGAAGGAGGCGCTGGTCATCGACCGCGAACTCGGCGACACCGAGGCTGAGGTCGAGGGCCTGAGCAACCTCGCGATGACCAGGGCCCAGATCGGCGAACTCGACGAGGCCCTCGACGACCTCGCCGACGCGCTCGCGCTGGCCAGAGAGCGCGGCGACCGGCACGCCGAGGCGCAGGTGCTCACCAACCTCGCCTACGCCCACAGCATGCGCGCCGACCTGACCGAGGCCGCCCGGATCCTCACCCAGGCCGCCGAACTCCACCACGCGCTCGGCCGCCTCGACGAGGAGATCAACGTGTGGTGCGGACTCGGCTCGGTGCACTCCGAAGCCGGGGCCTACGACAAGGCCGAGGCCTACTTCACCGCTGTCCTCGACGAGGCCGCCCGGCTCGACGACCTGCGCCTGACCGTCCTGGCCGGCTGCGGCCTCGCCAAGATCGCCTGCGCCACCGGCGATCCCGAACGCGCCGGGAAACTCCTCGACACCGCCGTCACCCGCCTCGGCGACACCCGCTTCGGATACGGCCGCTACCTCATCGCCTCCGTCAGCACCCGCATCGCCTTGAGTCTCGGCGACCTCGAAGGCGCGCGCAAGGGAGCCGAGGTCGCCGTGCGGCTCAGCGAGGGCGGGCCCCACGAGGCGGTCACCCGAGGCCTGGTGGCGCTCGTACGCCTCCGAGAGGGCGACGTCGAGGGCTGCGTCGAGGAGGCGCGAGCCGCGCTCGCGGGGCACCGCAGATCCGGGCGGCGCCTCGAACAGGCCCGCACGCTGATCACGCTCGGTCGCGCGCACCGGGCCGGTGCCGATCTCGCCGCCGCGCGGGAGTGCTGGGCGGAGGCGGCGAACCTCCTGTCGGGCGTCACCGTGCCGGAACTGGCCGAGGCGCGTGGCCTGCTCGAAACGGCCGACGGGCGCTTAACGGGCGAAGAACGGGCGGCACCGGCCTCATGATCTAGAACGGCCGTCCCGCGCACGACGGGACCACCGACTTGGAGACAACATGAAGGTCCTCAGCAAGCTCAGCGACAAGATGCTCTCCGCCTTCCTCCCGCGCACCGAGGCCGGCGCCTGCGTGCCCGAGCACGGCAGCAAGTCGTACCCGAGCTGCTACTGCAGCAGCGACAACCGCCTGTACCGCCGGACCTGCACCATCGGCTGCACCGGCCACCCCACGTGTGGCTCCTGCTACCGCACCCAGAACATCTGCTAGCCGGCGGAAAGTCGCCGCATCGGCGCGCCCCGGACGGGGGGCGCGCCGTTCCCATGTCCGGTGACCCCTGTCACTACGGACGGTCACCCTCGGTGGCCCCCGGGGCCCTGAACGCCCCTTCAGTCTCCCAGGTCCCGCCCCAAGAACGCCCCGCGCGCGGCCGTCGTCGCAGGTGGCCGACCCTCTTCCCGCCCACCGCGACGACATCCCAGCATCCGGAACAAGTTGACTCGGGCGTTGAGATGCGGCAGTCTTACCGCGTGCATTCGAGCAAACCGCGCAGCGCCAACGCGCAGCGCCTCGTACTTATCTAGCGCGCCGCCGCAGTATCCACTGCGACGGTGCGCCCGCCCCCGTGCGTCTTGCACGCGGGCGTTTTTTGTTGCCAAAAGAGCCCAAAACCGCACCAGACTGACAGACCAGACCAACCACCAAGGTAAGACCGAGCGAACCGGATGAAGGTCATGACAGATCCCGTCAAGCATCCAGTCCCCCAACCGCCGCCGGCCTCCCCGCTCGCCCTCGCGGGCCGGGCCGTCCCCGCGCAGCGGCAGGCGGGCGTCCAGGTAACCGGCGCGCAGTCGCTCATCAAGTCCCTTGAGGCCCTCGACGTCGAGGTGGTCTTCGGCATTCCCGGCGGTACGATCCTCCCCGCCTACGACCCGCTGCTCGACTCCACCCAGGTCCGGCACATCCTCGTCCGCCACGAGCAGGGCGGCGGGCACGCCGCGACGGGCTACGCGCAGGCCACCGGCAAGGTCGGCGTCTGCATGGCGACCTCCGGTCCCGGCGCCACGAACCTGGTCACGCCCATCGCCGACGCCTACATGGACTCCGTGCCGATCGTGGCCATCACCGGTCAGGTCGTCCGCAACCTCATCGGCACCGACGGCTTCCAGGAGGCCGACATCGTCGGCATCACCATGCCGATCACCAAGCACAGCTACCTGGTCACCGACCCCGAGGACATCCCTCGCGTGCTCGCCGAGGCCTTCCACCTGGCGTCGACCGGCCGGCCCGGTCCGGTGCTGGTCGACATCCCCAAGGACGTCCTCCAGGCCGACACGCTGTTCAACTGGCCGCCGCGCAAGGAGCTGCCCGGCTACAAGCCGACCCTCCACCCGCACGGCAAGCAGGTCCGTCAGGCCGCCGAACTGCTGGCCGCCGCGGCCCGGCCCGTCCTCTACGTCGGCGGCGGCGTCCTCAAGGCCGGCGCCACCGACGAGCTCTACGAGCTGGCCGAGAAGTCCGGCGCGCCGGTCGTGACGACCCTCATGGCGCGCGGGGCCTTCCCCGACTCCCACCCGCAGCACGTCGGCATGCCCGGCATGCACGGGACGGTCTCGGCGGTCTACGCGCTACAGCGCTCCGACCTGATCGTCGCCCTGGGCGCCCGCTTCGACGACCGCGTCACCGGCAAGCTCGACTCCTTCGCGCCCGACGCCAAGATCGTGCACGTCGACATCGACCCCGCCGAGATCGGCAAGAACCGCCACGCCGACGTCCCCATCGTCGGCGACGCCAAGGCGGCCATCGCGCAGCTCGTCGGCTACCTCGGCGAAGACCCCGCCGTCGAAGGTCGCGGCACCCCGCGTCTGGCGCAGTGGTGGGCGCAGCTGGACGACCTGCGGCGCCGCTACCCGCTCGGCTACGACAAGCCCGCCGACGGCGCGCTGGCCCCCCAGTACGTCATCCAGCGCATCGGCGAGATCGCCGGACCCGACGCCCTCTACACCACCGGGGTCGGACAGCACCAGATGTGGGCCGCCCAGTTCATCTCCTACGAGAACCCCGGCACCTTCCTCAACTCCGGGGGCGCCGGCACCATGGGCTACGCCGTCCCGGCGGCGATGGGGGCGAAGTTCGGGCAGCCCGACAAGACCGTGTGGGCCATCGACGGCGACGGCTGCTTCCAGATGACCAACCAGGAACTGGCCACCTGCGCCATCGAGGGCATCCCGGTCAAGATCGCCGTCATCAACAACGGCAACCTTGGCATGGTCCGCCAGTGGCAGACCCTTTTCTACGACAAGCGCTACTCCAACACCAACCTGGGCACCCACGGCACCGGAACCGGGCGCATCCCGGACTTCGTGAAACTCGCCGAGGCGCTGGGCTGCGTCGGACTGCGCTGCGAGACCTACGAGGACGTCGACGACGTCATCAACAAGGCCATGGAGATCAACGACCGCCCCGTGGTCATCGACTTCATCGTCGGCGCCGACGCGCAGGTCTGGCCCATGGTGGCCGCCGGCACCGGCAACGACGAGATCATGTTCGCCCGGGACGTGCGCCCGATCTTCGACGAGGACGCGTGCTGAAATGACTACACACACCCTGTCGGTTCTGGTGGAGAACAAGCCCGGCGTGCTGGCGCGCGTTGCGGCCCTGTTCTCCCGGCGCGGCTTCAACATCGACTCCCTCGCCGTCGGTGAGACCGAGCAGCCGGGCGTCTCCCGCATCACCATCGTGGTCAACGTGGACGAGCGCCCGCTCGAACAGGTCACCAAGCAGCTCAACAAGCTCGTGAACGTCTTGAAGATCGTGGAGCTGGAGCAGTCCTCGTCGGTGCAGCGCGAACTGCTGCTCGTCAAAGTCCGCACCGACGCCACGACGAGGTCGCAGGTGGTCGAGGCCGCCGATCTCTTCCGCGCCCGGATCGTCGACGTCGCGCCGGACAGCGTGATCGTCGAGGCCACCGGCACCGCCGACAAACTCGGCGCGCTGCTGCGACTACTCGAACCCCACGGGATCAAGGAAATGGTCCAATCAGGGCTCGTCGCCGTCGGGCGCGGCAGCAAGGCCATCACCACCCCGGCTCTGCGCAGTGCGGCGTAGCCGAGCCGAACGCACCACACGTCAATGGAAAGTCCTTAAGGAAGGCAACACACATGTCCGCTGAAGTGTTCTACGACGACGACGCCGACCTCGGCCTGATCTCGGGCAAGAAGGTCGCCGTGCTCGGGTACGGGAGCCAGGGGCACGCCCACGCGCTGTCCCTGCGCGACTCCGGGGTGGACGTGCGGATCGGCCTCCAGCCCGGCTCGAAGTCGGCGGCCAAGGCCGAGGACGAGGGCCTGAAGGTCACCACGCCCGCCGAGGCCGCCGCCGAGGCCGACGTGATCATGATCCTGGTGCCCGACACCGCGCAGGCCAAGCTCTACGCCGAGGAGATCGCCCCGCACCTCACCGAGGGCAAGGCGCTGCTGTTCGGGCACGGCTTCAACATCCGCTACGGCCTCATCACGCCGCCCGCCGGCGTCGACGTGGCCATGGTCGCCCCCAAGGGCCCCGGTCACCTCGTGCGCCGCCAGTACGTCGACGGCAAGGGCGTGCCCTGTCTCGTCGCCGTCGAGCAGGACGCCTCCGGGCAGGCCCAGGCGCTGGCGCTGTCCTACGCCAAGGCCATCGGCGGCACCCGCGCCGGCGTGCTGAAGACGACCTTCAAGGAGGAGACCGAGACCGACCTGTTCGGTGAGCAGGTCGTGCTCTGCGGCGGTGTCGCCGAGCTCGTCCGCGCCGGGTTCGACACCCTCGTCGACGCCGGGTACGCGCCCGAGGCGGCCTACTTCGAGTGCCTGCACGAGCTGAAGCTGATCGTGGACATGATCTACGAGGGCGGGTTGTCGAACATGTGGTACTCGGTGTCCGACACGGCCGAGTACGGCGGCGTGTCGCGCGGGCCGCGCATCATCAACGACAGCGTGCGCGAGGAGATGCGCCGCGCCCTCGGCGAGATCCAGGACGGCTCCTTCGCCAAGGAGTGGGTCGCCGAGGACCAGTCGGGCCGGGAGAACTTCGCCAAGCTCCGCGAGGAGCAGAAGAACCACCGGATCGAAGAGGTCGGCGCGCAGCTGCGGGACATGATGCCGTGGGTGAAGCGCCGGATCACCGAGACGGCCTGACGTAACAGGTCGTCCGCCGGTTTTTCAAGGGCCGCCGCGTCTTCGGGCGCGGCGGCCCTCGGCACGTCAGTCCGTCGGCGGTGCGGGTGAGTCGAGGGATCCGAGGACCTCCCGGACGCCGTCCTTGATCGCGGCGGTGAGGACCTCGCTGGTGACGCCGCCCTTGACGGCCTCGCCGACTGCCTCGACGAGCTGCGGGGCCAGCGCCTTCGGCAGGCCGTCGACGCGTTTGCGCAGCTCATCGACGGCGGCGCTGAGCTTGGCGACGTCGGCGCGGGCGGCGGCCGCCTCCAGCTTCGCGGCGTGCGCCTCCTCCGGTCCGAGCCACCACGCGAAGCGCGCCTGGACGGTCTTGTTGGTCTTGAAGTCGCCGCGCCAGGACCAGTTGCCGACGCCGGTCTCGTCGCCCGGGTCCCACTGCATGATGATCTTCATGTCGTCTTTGGTGAGGGCCACGATGGAGTCTCCTGTCAGGACGGACAGCACGCCGACGAGCGCGTCCCACTGCTCGACGTAGGCGCGGGTGACGCTGAGATGGATGTGCCACATGTGCGTGTCGTCGCGGTCGTTGTCGGCGCGGCGGGTCTGGAGGTCGTAGGCGTAGGTCTGTCGCCCGTCCTTCGTGCCGATGAACTCGCGCAGCACGGGCGTCCCGCCGTCGCGGTACAGGCGCGGATCCTTCGCGCGGGCGGCGGCGTCGAGACGCGTGGTGTAGCGCTTGATCGTCTCGAAGTCCCCGCCCTGGGCGTCGGGGAAGGTCAGGTCGATGGCGGCGGACTTGTCGCCCGGTCCGCGCCGGTCGGCGGCGAACGCGCGGCTGTAGTCGCCGGACGCGTTGCCGTTGCGGGTGTTGTGGTATCCCGGTTTCGCCGTGAAGATGCCGCCGAGGCGGGTGGCGGGCGCGTGGGCGTCGAACTCGCTCCACAGCCGCCACATCGCGGCGGTGATCCTCGACGGATCGGGATTGGCTTTCGCGGCCATGGCGGTTCCTCGGCTCGGACGCGCGCGGAATGCGGTCTGGCCGGGGGCCGCGGACTCGACGATGACGGTGAGTCGAGGGCGGGCCGCTGTCACCCGGGGCCAGGGGTCGGTCGCTCAAAGTACGGGCGGGCTTTCAATCTACGTCGGGGTCTATTCAGTGTTCTGCCCTTTTGTGCTGCTCAACGGGTTGCGCGGCCGGGAGCCCGCGGGCACGACGACGGCCCGCCGGGGCATACCCGGCGGGCCGTCGTCGTGGAGTTCTCAGCCGGTCACGTGCATCCGCACGTCAGTGCGCAGGACGAGCCGACATAGCAGCAGAGGCGCTGGCCGCCGCCGGCACAGGTGCCCCGCACGTAGCAGGGGGCGCAGGCGCCCGCCGTCGAGCGCGGGACGAGCAGGTCGGTGAGCCGGTCGGCGATGCGGCGAAACGGTCGTGTCATGTCTGCCTCCTTGCCGGGATGTTGGCCGGAGGCTATGCCACCAGGGGAGATCCACTCCGGTGGCGGGGCGAGCACGGGGTGTTCAGATGCGCGGTGCTGTGCGTTGGATGTGCGCTCGGGGTGGTGGAAGCGGTTTCACCTGGCGCGACGGGCGTGCTCGGTGCGCGCCCTGAAGGTCGTCGGCTCGCCCGGTTTCGAGCCCGCCGCCGTCTTCGCCGCCACCACCACCGACGGCCGCACCTATCGTGTGCTCGCCGAGCACCTCACACCGTCGGCCTGACCAGCCCCGACTCGTAGGCCAGTACGACGATCTGCACCCGGTCGCGCAGCCCGAGCTTGGTCAGGATCCGCCGCACGTGGCTCTTGACGGTCGCCTCGGCGACGCCCAGGCTCGCGCCGATCTCCAGGTTCGACAGCCCGCGCGCGATGAGCAGCACGACCTCGTGCTCGCGGATGCTCAGCTCCGCCAGTCGCAGGTCGGGGATGCCCTGCGGGATGAACTGCGGCGCGAAGCGGTCGAGGAGGCGCCGGGTGATGCTCGGGGCGACGATCGCGTCGCCGCTGGCGATGACCCGCACGGCGCTGAGCAGGTCCTCCGGTGTGCCGTTCTTGAGCAGGAACCCCGCCGCCCCGGCACGCAGCGCCGCGAAGGCCTCCTCCTCTTCCTCGTAGGTCGTGAGCACCAGGACCTTGGGCGTGTACCCGTTGAGGGCGCCGCTGGTCAGGTGCGCGGTCGCCTCGATGCCGTCCATGATCGGCATCCGCACGTCCATCACGACGACGTCGGCGTGCACGCCGGCGAGCAGTTGGAGGGCCGCGGCGCCGTCGCCGGCCTCGCCGACGACCGTCATGTCGGTCTGCGCCTCGACGACGAGACGAAGCCCGGTGCGGACCAGTTCCTGGTCGTCGACGAGGACTACCCGGACGGCGGCTGCTGTTTCGGTGATCATCACGGCCCCTTCTGTTCGGTTGTCGGTTGTCTCGGGGTGGGGATCAGCGCGGTGACGCGCCATCCTCCGGCGGGGCGGGGTCCGGCGCTGAACTCGCCGCCGTAGACGGCGACGCGTTCGCGCATGCCGGCCAGGCCGTGTCCGCCCACGGCGGAAACGGCGGCCAGAGGGCTTCCGTCTCCGTCGTCGGCGACTTCCACGCGGGTCAGCCGCGCGTCGGCGTGGACGGACACGGCGACGCGGGTACCCCGGCCGGCGTGCTTCAGCGTGTTGGTGAGCGCCTCCTGGACTATGCGGTGAACGGCGAGGGTGACCCCGATGGGGAGCGCGGTGGTGTCGCCGGTGGTCTGCACGGCGGTGTCGAGGCCGACCGAGTTCGCCCAGGCGGAGAGCTCGTCGAGGCGGTCGGTGGCGAGCGGGCGGCGGCGCGGGCCGGGTTCGGCGGGCTCGCGAAGGACGGCGAGGAGCTGCTGGAGCTCGGCGAGCGCGGCGCGGCCGGAGTCGCCGGCGGCGGTGAGGACCCGCCGGGCCTGGTCGGGGGAGGCCGCCACGGCGTATGCGGCCCCGTCGACCTGGGCGATCATGCCGGCCAGGGCGTGGGCGATCACGTCGTGCATCTCGCGGGCGATGCGCTCGCGCTCGCTCGCGGCGGCCGCCTCGGCGAGGTGCAGCCGCTCGCGCTGGAGGGCGGTGTTGCGCTCTTCGAGGCCGCGGATGTAGAGGCGGTGGGTGCGCGCGGAGTAGCCGACGGTCCAGGCGGTCGTCGCGATCGCGCCGAGCAGGAGGGCCTGGCGCCACCATTCCGGTCCGGAGAAGGTCGAGGCGAGCAGGGCCGCGACGATGCCGCCGGCCCCCGCGAGCAGCGCCTGCCACCGGTGCGGGGCGTACTTGGCCACGGCGTGCACGGCGACCAGAACGGCGACGTCGAAGAGGGCGGGCATGACATAGCGCAGGTCCGACTCGTGCGTGGGAAGGGCGTGCGCGAGGACGACCTGCGTGAGGCCGAGGGCGGCGACGGCGCCTGCGGTCCAGAGCGGATGCCGGCGGCGGACCGCGAGGGCCAGCGCCATGCCGAAACCGATGGCGGCGACGACCGGGGAGCGGCCGAAGGACGACTCGAAGGCGGCCAGAGCCGCGACGACCGCGCACAAGGCGAGGTCGAAAGCACGGCTGCGCAGCGAGATCGACACGGATCGAGGGTATCCGCGCGGAGAGGGGGTTCAGGGCCGGTTGAGCCAGCTCGGCCTCGGGAGGGGCTCGTCGTCGAGGACGCCGCCGATCGTTTCGGCGACCATGAACAGCGCCACGAGCACGGTGATCGCGGCGGCGATCGCGATCCAGGCGCAGCCCTTCATCGGGCGCGGAGGCCGGTCCTCGGCGGGTGGTCCGGCGGGATCTTCGGGGGGCCAGTTCACCGGCCATGTATAGCGCGGCGCCGATCGGCTTACGCCCTAGGGCGCAAGATCGCCCGCAAAGCTCACTCCACGACCCGAGGCGCGCGCCCGGCCCGGCCCATAGCGTCGACCACGTGCCGAAACTCCCCACCGCATTCCGCCTGGCCTGGGCCCACGCCCTGCGCCAGACCCTGTCCGCGCTCGCCGTGATCATCGGTGTCGCCTTCATCGCGGGGACCTTCATCGTCACCGACGGCGCCCGCGACGGGATGAACACCCAGACGGCGGGCCTCTACCGGGGCACCACCGCCGTGGTCTTCCCCGAAGGCTCCGAGGGCTTCGGCCCGGCCGCGCTCGACCGCGTCCGCGCCATGCCCGGCGTCGCCGCCGCCGAGGGTTCGGTCTTCGGCCCCGGCGCGATCCGCTCGACGGCCTCGCAGGAGGTCGCGCTGCCCGAGATCGGGTGGCTCTCGGCGGTCCAGTCGCTGCCCTTCCAGCCTTTCGACCTCGTCGCCGGGCGCCTCCCCGGCCCCGGTGAGGCCGTGATCGACGCGCGGACCGCCGAGCGGTACGGCTACCGTCTCGGCACCGAGCTGGCGGCCTCGGCAGGCGACAACCGGCCCACCGTGTCGTACTCCCTCGTCGGCACCATCGACACCGAGGGCACCCGCTTCGCCGACCGGCCGATGGTCGGCCTGGCCCCCGACGACGCCCGCGAGGCCTTCGGCGACGAGGACTTCGGCCGGATCATGGTCGCCGCGACCCCGGGCACCGACACCGCCGCGCTGGTCACGGCCCTGAGGGCGGGCCTCGGCGCCGAGGTCCTCACCCACGACGAGGTCGTCGCGCTCGAACTCGCCGACGCCTACCGCAACCTCGACCTGATCCGGGCCGGGCTGTTCCTGTTCGTGCTGATCGCGGTGCTGACCGCCGGGTTCGTCATCGCCAACACCTTCACCATCGTGCTCGCGCAGCGCAGCCGCCAGATCGCGCTGCTGCGTCTGGTGGGCTCGTCGCGGGCGCAGATCTTTTGGGGCGTGCTGCTGGAGGCCGGGCTGGTCGGCGGGGCGGCGTCGCTGGCCGGCCTGCTCGCCGGGGTCGCAGTGGCGGCGGGTCTGCGAGCGGTCCTCGACGGCCTGGGCTCGGGCTTCGGCGGTGGCTTCGTCGTCGAGCCGCGCACCCTCGCCGTCGCCTTCGCCACCGGGGTCCTGGTCACCGTGGCGGCCGCCGCCCTCCCCGCCTGGCGTGGCACCCGCGTCCCGCCGGTCACGGCGCTGGCAGAGACGGCCACGGAGGTCGCGCGGCCGATCGGGTGGGTGCGGGTCGCCGTCGGCGCCGTGCTGCTGGGCGGAGCGCTGGCGAGCCTGCTGCTGCCGGCTTCGATCCCGCAGGTGGCGCTGATCGGGATCCTCGGCTTCTTCGGCCTCGTCGCGCTCGGCCCCGCCTACATCCCCTTCCTGGCGAGGGCGGTCGGGTGGCCGCTCGCCCGTCTGGGGGGCTGGGCGAAGCTGGCCGTCGCCTACTCGGCGCGCAACCGGCGGCGGGTCGCGGCGACGACCACCACCCTGGTGCTGTGCGTGAGCCTGGTGTCGGCGGTGATGATCGGCGCCGAGAGCATCGAGGGCGGCGTCGACGCCGAGATGGCCACGAGTTTCCCGGCCGACTTCACCGTCACCGGCGAGGTCCCCGCGGAGCTGATCGCCGTCCTCGACGCCGACCCGCGCCTGGACACCGTGCTGGCACAGCGGACCGGTGAGCTCGACGGGACGGTCGTTCTGGCCGCCGACCCGGCGATCCTCGCCAGGGCCAATCCCGACCCGAAGGAGGGCGACCCCGGCTCGCTGCGCGCCGGCACGGCCGTGGTCACCGGCGACTTCGGCGCATCCGTCGGTGAGCGCCTCACGCTCGGCGGGGAGGACTTCGAGATCGTCGCGGTGATCGGTGAGCCGGGGCCCTTCGCGATGGTGACCGCGGCCGACGCGGAGCGGTTGTTCCCCGAGGTCGCGGTGAGCGGGCTGATGATCACCGCGGCCGGGTCGGTCGAGGACGCCGCCGGGGCGGTGCGCCCGGCGGTGGCGGCCTACCCGTCGCTGAGCCTGACGGACGTCGACGCCTTCCGTGACGCCCGGACGCAGGGGATCGACCGGCTGCTCGCGGCGGTGATCGCGCTGCTCGCCCTGGCGGCGCTGATCGCGCTGGTCGGGATCGCCAACACGCTGAGCCTGTCGGTCGTCGAGCGCACTCGCGAGCACGGCGTCCTGCGGGCGCTGGGGGTCGGGCGGCGCGGGCTGCGGGGGATGCTCGCGCTGGAGGCGGTACTCGTCGCCGTCGTCGGCGGTGCGCTCGGGCTGGGGCTCGGGACGTGGGTGGCGTGGGCGGCGGTGGAGGCACTGAAGGCCGAGGGACCGATCACGCTCACTGTGCCCGTCGGCAGGGTTCTGGCGCTGCTGGGGGTGGTGGCGCTGGCGGCGCTCGCGGCCTCGGTCCTGCCTGCTCGGAGGGCGGTGCGGCAGTCGGTCACGGCGTCGCTGGCGGGGGAGTGATCAGCTGTCGTTGGTCAGGCTGACCACGGCCGACCACTCGTCGGTGAGCAGCAGGACGTCGGCCCAGATCGCGGCGTACCAGGAGACCGGTTCGTGCTCGACCCTCCAGGCGGCGCGGACCGGTCCCAGGGCCTCCTCGACGAGCAGGACGGTCCAGTCCAGCAGGAACTCGGGCTCGGCGCGCAGTGTGCCGGGGAAGAGCCCGTCGAAGTGGCCCATGGATCTGGCCCTCGCGGTGAACGTCCGCGACCACGGCCTGGCCAGGGGTTCCGCCGAGACCACGCGGGTCTGGTCGCCGTAGATCGTCTTGGCGGCGCGCACAGGGTGGGCCACTGCGGGGACAGGGCCGTGCAGGTCGATCCAGAAGACGGCCGCGGACCGGCGCAGCGCGTCGAGGCGGGTCGAGACGAGCTCGATCTCGTCGGCGAGGTCCAGCGGTGTGAGGTCGGGCAAGGCTGCTCCCGGAGGCGGCGGGATCGTCAAGCTCAAAGGTAGCGGCGGCCCACGGTGTATTTGATCACCATCCGCTGGCCCGAGGTGAGACTTTGTCGTATCGTTTGAGACAGTCTTGTTTCAAAACGAACGGAGGGGTCTCATGGTGGCCAATCGTGAGCAGATCGCGCGCGCCGCGATTCGGCGACTCAACGCCGACCCCGTCGCCTCCATGGCCGAGATCGCCGAGTCCGCCGGTGTGAGCCGCGCGACGCTGCACCGGCACTTCGCCAGCCGCGAGGAACTCATGACCGAACTCGGCCGCGAGTCGGTCGGCAGCTGGCGGCGAGTCCTCGACGACGCCGGCATCGACGAGGCGGCCGCACTGGGCACCCCCGAGGCGCTCAACGCCGCCCTCGACTCGCTGTGCCACCACTGGATCCGCGACGTCGAGGAGTACGGCTTCGCGCTCACCGAGACCGCCGCCTACGGCCAAGACGACCTCCTTGTCGCCGTCGAGGAGCAGCACGCCCGCGAGAACGCCTTCTACGCCGCCGCGCAGAAGGCCGGCGTCCTGCGCGCCGACATGCCCGAGGTGTGGATAGGCCACCTCGCCTTCGGCCTCCTGGTCGGCCTGCGCGAAGCGCTGCGGCGCGGGGACATCGCCGTCCGCGACGCCGAGCGGCTCCTGCGCGAATCATTCCTGCGCGGCTGCGCCGCCTAAAAGCCTGCACTCACCCACTCGCACCACAGACCAAGGACGTTTCACCATGACCGCGACCCTCGATTCACCGCGCCGACATAACGGCGGCGTGCCCGGCCTCGACCCCAAGCGGTGGGCCGGACTGGCCGTGCTGTGCGCCAGCCTCCTGATCGTCGCCATGGACATGACGATCCTCAACGTCGCGCTCCCGGCCATCTCCGAGCAGCTCAAGCCCGGCTCGGTGCAGCTCCTGTGGATCGTCGACATCTACCCGCTGGTCGTCGCCGGCCTGCTCGTGACCGCCAGCGGCCTGGCCGACAAGTTCGGCCGCAAGCGGATGCTGATGGTGGGTTTCGCGACCTTCGCCCTGGCCTCCATGCTCGTCCTGGTGATCGACTCGGCCCCCGGCCTGATCGTCGTGCGCTCGCTGCTCGGCGTCGGCGGCGCGCTGATCATGCCCTCGACCCTGTCGATGATCCGCAACCTGTTCTCCGACGCCAAGGAGCGCGCCGTCGCGCTCGGCATCTGGGGCTCCATGGCGGCGGTCGGCACGGGTCTCGGCCCCATCGCCGGTGGCGCCCTGCTGGAGCACTTCAGCTGGCACTCGGCCTTCCTGGTCAACGTCCCGGTCATGGCCGTCGCCCTGGTCGCCGCGTGGTTCGTGCTGCCCGAGTCCTTCAGCCCTCGCTCGGGGCGCTGGGACGTGCTCGGCACGCTCCTGTCGGTCGTCGGCATGGTCTCGCTGATGCTGGCCATCAAGAACTTCGGCAAGCACGGCGTCACCGACCCCGTCGCGCTGATCGCGATCGTCGTGGCCGTCGCGGCCCTCGGGTGGTTCGTCCACCGCAGCCTCCACCGGCGCGACCCGCTGCTCGACATCCGCCTGCTGAAGCGGCGCGCGCTGTCGGCGGGCCTGATCGCCGCGCTGACCACCAGCATCGCCCTGGCGGCCATGCTCCTGCTGCTCGCGCAGTGGATGCAGCTCGTGGCCGGCATGAGCCCGCTGGAGGCCGGTGTGCACCTGCTTCCGGCGGCGATCGCGGCGGGCATCCTGTCGCCGCTGGCGCCGCGCATCGCCGCGGTCATCGGCGCGCGCACGGTCATGGCCGGCGGTCTGGCGATGGGCGGGCTGGGCTTCCTGGCCCTGTTCGTGCTGCCCGCGCCGCTGTCCTACGCGACGGTCGCGCTGTCGTTGACCTTCGTCGGCGTCGGCATGGCCTCCCTGGCCATCGGCTCGGCGGCGGTCATGTCGAGCAGCCCGGCGGAGAAGTCGGGCAGCGCGGCGGCGCTGGAGGAGACCGCCTTCGAACTGGGCGGCGCCCTCGGCGTGGCGATCCTCGGCAGTGTGGCCGCGATCGTCTACCGCGCGGGGCTGTCCCTCGACGACCTTGCCGCGATGGGCGTGACCGGCCCCGAGGCCGAGGCCGCGCGCGAGTCGCTCGGCGGGGCCGTCGCGGTCGCCGACCAGGCCGGCGCCGCCGGGCTCACCGCGCAGGCGCAGGAATCCTTCACCAACGCGCTGGAGATCTTCGGCGTGGCCGGCGGGGCGCTCATGCTGATCGGCGCGCTGGCGGTCTGGCTGCTCACGCCCAAGGGCATGTCGGTGACCGGCGCGCACTGAAGGGCGGCCCGCACGTCAGACCCCTAAGCGTCCAGCACGGCCTCCACGAGGGGGCGGACGAGTCCGGCCGCACCAAGGCCGGGCCGGACCGCCTCCTCGACCAATACCGCGTCGACGAGGAACTGCAGCCGGATCGCGGCGGCCTCGGCCTCGGGGTGGCCCATCGCGTCCAGCTCCGCGCGCAGCATCGCCAGTACCCGGTCCTTGTGCTCGATGATCACGGCGTAGGCGGGATGCTCGGGCGAGGTGAGGCTGGAGTGCGCGGCGATGTAGCGGCAGCCGCGGAAGCCCTCGCGGCCGGTGAACTCGGCGAGCCGGTCGAAGAGTGCGAGCAGCCGGGCGCGCGGCTCGTCACCGCCGGAGTCGAGACCGTCGGCGTAGCGGCGCTCGTCGACGGCGGCGGTGGCGCGCAGGACCTCGGCGACGAGCTCGTCCTTGCCGCCGAAGTGCTGGTACAGCGAGCGGCGCGCGACCTGCGCCTCCTTGAGGATCGCGTCGACTCCCACTGACACGCCGTGTCGGTAGGTCAGGTCGCGGGCGGCGGCCAGCAGGCGGTCGCGGGGGCCGGGGCGGGCGGGGGCGGTCATGGCTTCAGTCTCCCACGAACTTGACAGTAGACCGATCGTTCGGTTTACTTCAGTCCAGTGATAGACCGACCGGTCTATCTACTTCTGGAGAGGCAACACCCGATGAGTCATCACGACGACTTCCTCGCCGACTGGCGCACCTTCTGGGCCGACCCCAGTCCCGAGCGGGCCGGCGCTCTCGCCCACCCCGATCTCGTCATGAGCTTCCCCGGCCAGACCGAGCAGATCGTCGGCGTCGACGGCTGGCGCGAACGTGTCGCCGGACTGCTCGCCCGCTTCCCCGACCTGCGCCTGGAACCCACCCGAGCCGCCTCGAACGATGAGGGCTACATGTTCATCAGCTGGCGCGCCGCGGTGACCCTGGGCGGCGAGCTTCGCACCTTCGAGGGCGTCGACCGGATGCTCCTCGTCGACGGCCTCGTGAAGGAGACCCTGGTCGCCTTCGACACGTCCATCTTCGCCGGCGCCACCGCCTGAGCTCGCGGGGCGGCGGGCGCCCGCCGCCCCGCAAGATCCTGGTTAATCCATAATGGACACCATTCGTTCGCTCACCTAGTGTGGAGGTATCATCACTCGTCGAAAAGGTCTTCACCATGAGCGAAACGGAACGGACCCCACGCGACTACCCCTTCCCGGTGCCCGAGGGCATCGCGCCGCCGGGTGAGTGGGCCGAACTGCGCCAGGGCTGCCCCGTCGCGCACGTCCGCCTCCCCAGCGGCGACCAGGCCACCCTCCTCACCCGCTACGACGACGTACGTCGCGTCCTGTCCGACCCGCGCTTTCCCCGCGACCTCACCGCGCCCGACGCCGCCCGCCTGACCACCAGCAGGGTCGTCGTCTTCGAGGAGGCCAGCCCCATCCCGATGAGCGGTGAGGGCCACCAGCGCTGGCGCCGCCTCATCGGCCGCTGGTTCACCGTCCGCCGCATGCTCCGGCTCAAGCCCCGCATCGAGGCCATGGCCGAGCACCTCGTCGACGAGATGACCGAGCACGGGCCGCCCGCCGACATGGTCGCCGCCCTCAACTTCCCCCTCCCCGTGTGGGTGATCTGCGAGATCCTCGGCGTTCCCGACAGCGACCGCGACAAGTTCTCCCACTGGTCGAGCACCCGCCTGAGCTTCGGCAGGTACAGCGCCGAGGAGATCGAGACCGCCACCGGCGAGTACGCCGAGTACTTCACCGCGCACATCGCCAAGAAGCGCGCCGACCCCGGCGACGACCTGCTCAGCGAGCTCGCCAACGTCGTCGACGCCGAGGACGGCCGCCTCTCCGAGGTCGAACTGCTCGCCACCGGCCAGGGCCTGCTCATGGCCGGCCACGAGACCACCTCCAACCAGCTCGGCAAGATGTTCGCCCAGCTGCTGGCCGACCGCACCCGCTGGGAGGCGCTGCTCGCCGACACCGGCCTGGTGCGCACCGCCGTCGAGGAGACGCTGCGGATGGACGCGATGTCGCCGTTCGGGCTGCCGCGCTACCTCACCGAACCGTTCGAGGTCGGCGGGGAGACACTGCCCGCGGGCACGACGGTGATCACCAGCCTCGCGGCGGCCAACCGCGACGCGGACGCCTTCGCCGACGCCGAGCAGATCCGGCTGGACCGCTCCCCGAACACGCACATCGCCTTCGGCGTCGGCCCGCACTCGTGCATCGGCCAGGCCCTGGCGCGCACCGAGTTGCAGGCCGTCCTCGACGTCGTGCTGCGCAGACTGCCGACCCTCGACCTGGCCGTGCCGGTCGAGAAGCTGCCGAGGCGCGAGGGGATGCTGGTCGGCGGCCTCGAAGCGCTGCCGGTGAAGTGGTGAGCTAAGACCTCCCGGGCGGTGGCGGGGGACCGCCACCGCTCCTTTGTCACGGCGAGCCACAGGCGCGCCGAGGGCAGCCACAACACGATCAGCGCGAACAGCGACAAGGGCGCGAACAGCAGCCAGATCTGGAAGATCCGCGGCGAGAGCACCGAGTCGGGGACCGTGCCCGGCACCGTCCCGAGCGAGCCGATCAGCTGGGCGACGCACACGGCGACGACCCCGCCCGGCTGCCCGGTGCGCAGCATCAGCCACGGCCCGGCGAAGCTCAGCACGACCAGGATCAGCGCGGCCGCGCTGAATGCCAGCGCGATGCGCCCGGCACCGACCCGCGTCAGGGCCAGCCCTACTGCGCCGACCATCGGCACCACCAGGAGGCGGCAGGCCAGGGCCGCGGAAGTGACCGTCCACGGAGCCCCGGCGGCGGCCGGTAGATTCACCACGAACCACCTATACCACTCCCACCCACGTTGAAAGGCCCCCGACGCGTGCCGACACGAGACCCGCACGAGACCGAAGCCCCCGTCGCCGTCGTCACGGGAGGAAACCGCGGCATCGGCCGCGAGATCTGCCGGCAGCTCGCCGCCGAGGGGTACCGGGTCGTGCTGACCGCGCGCGACAAGGCCAAGGCCGAAGCGGCCGCGGCCGAGCTGGGCGTGGCCTCGTTCCCCTTCGACGTCACCGGCGACCCGGCCCCGCTCGCCGAGTACCTCACCGATGCCTATGGGCACGTCGACGCCCTGGTCAACAACGCCGCGATCCTCTACGACACCTGGCAGCGCGCGATCACCGCCGACCTCGACGTCGTCCGCGAGGCCGCCGAGACCAACCTCTACGGGCCCTGGCGCCTCACGCAGGCCCTCCTGCCGCTGCTGCGCCGAAGCGCCCACCCCCGCGTGGTCAATGTCTCCAGCGAGTCGGGATCACTCGCCGGCATGGGCGGCGGGACGCCCGCCTACTCGGCCAGCAAGGCCGGGCTCAACGCCCTGACGCGCATGCTCGCCGCCGAGCTTCGCGGCGAGGGCGTGCTGGTCAACGCGGTCTGCCCCGGCTGGGTCGCCACCGACATGGGCGGCGCGGGCGGACGGCCGGTCGCGCAGGGAGCGGCGAGCGTCACGTGGGCCGTGCGGCTTCCCGACGGCGGGCCGAGCGGCGGCTTCTTCCGCGACGGGAAGCCCGTGCCCTGGTGATCTTCCACCTGCTGGGACCCGCCGCGATGAGCGGTCCTCACGCACGGACAAAACGGCCTATACCACCCGTGACCACCTCCACTGTGGAGATGTCCGGCCGGTTAACCCGTTCAGAGGCCTGTTACCAATGACCGTACGATGGGTTCGCGCAGCGTCGCGCCCCGTCTCTATTGCAGCGTCTATGGCCGCGAGGTACGCCGTGTCTAATGCTTCCCTGACCCCTGATGCCACCCGTGACGGCCGTCGCGTCGTCGTGATCGCCGACCCGCTCGCGCACTCCGCGGTCGCGACCCTCACCGCCGAATTCGACGTCCGCGACGTGGACGGCACCGACGTCCCCGCCCTGCACGCCGCCCTCGCCGACGCCGACGCGGTGATCGTGCGCAGCGCCACCCGCATCGACGCCGCCGCGCTCGCCGCCGCACCGAAGCTCACCGTCGTCGCCCGGGCCGGCGTCGGCCTCGACAACGTCGACGTCCCCGCCTCCACCGAGCGCGGCGTCATGGTCGTCAACGCGCCCACCTCGAACATCGTCTCCGCCGCCGAGCAGGCCGTTACGCTGCTGCTGGCCTCCGCGCGCCACACCGCCAACGCCAACGCCTCGCTGAAGTCGGGCGAGTGGAAGCGCTCGCGCTTCACCGGCGTCGAGCTGGCCGGAAAGACCGTCGGCGTCGTCGGCCTCGGCCGCATCGGGCAGCTGTTCGCCTCGCGCATCGCCGCATTCGACACCAAGGTCGTCGCCTACGACCCCTACGTGCAGCCCGCACGCGCCGCCCAGATGGGCGTCACGCTGCTCAGCCTCGACGAACTGCTGGCCGTCTCCGACTTCATCTCGATCCACCTGCCCAAGACGCCCGAGACCGTCGGACTGATCGGCAAGGAGGCCCTGGCCAAGGTCAAGCCCGGCGTGCGGATCATCAACGCCGCCCGCGGCGGGCTCCTCGACGAGCAGGCCCTCGCCGACGCCATCATCGAAGGCCGCGTGGCCGGCGCCGGCATCGACGTCTTCCAGACCGAGCCGTGCACCGACTCGCCCCTGTTCCCGCTGGAGCAGGTCGTCGTCACCCCGCACCTGGGCGCCTCCACCGTCGAGGCCCAGGACAACGCCGGCCTCGCCGTCGCCAAGAGCGTCCGGCTCGCCCTCAACGGCGAGTTCGTGCCCGACGCGGTCAACGTCCAGACCGGCGGCGTGGTCGCCGAGGAGGTCCGGCCGCTGCTCCCGCTCGCCGAGCGCCTGGGCAAGGTCTTCACCGCCGTGTCCGGCGGCGCCGCCCAGTCGGTGACCGTCGAAGTCCGCGGCGAGGTCGTCGCCGCCGACGTCAGCGTCCTCCAGCTCGCCGCCACCAAGGGCCTGTTCGCGGGTGTCGCCGACCAGGTCACCTACGTCAACGCGCCGCTGCTGGCCAAGGAGCGCGGGGTCGACGTCGGACTGTTCACCAGCCCGGAGAGCGCCGAGTTCCACAACCAGGTCACCGTCCGCGGCGCCCTGACCGACGGCCGCGCCACGAGCGTCTCCGGCACCGTCACCGCAGGCCCGCGCGGAGTGCTCAAGCTCACCGAGATCGACGGCTTCGACCTCGACCTCGAAGCCGACGGCCCACTGCTGATCCTGCGCTACACCGACCGCCCCGGCGTCGTCGGCGTGCTCGGCGGCGCCCTCGGCGACGTCGGCATCAACATCGCCGCGATGCAGGTCGCGCGCCGCGAGGTCGGGGGAGAGGCCCTGATGATCGTGGCCGTCGACGCCGACCTGCCCGCCGACCTCCTCGACCGCGTCGCCGCGGCCGTGGGCACCGCCCGCGCCACCGCCGTGACGCTGTCGGACGACTTAGGACGCAAATGAGGACGGCCCCGGGCGAAAGACTCCGGGGCCGTTTTCGTCGGTGGCGCGACCTAGCCTTGAGGGCATGGGAGTCTTCACCGAGTACTTCATCGCCGAACGGGACGACATCACCGCCGAGATAATCGAAAGCGGCCCCGAACGCAACCTCCCCGCCGAGGACATGCTCCTGGCCAAAGGCGTCGACCCGGTCGTCATGCTCGGGCAGCTCGGCGAGCAGCTCACCGGCGCCGACTTCCTCGACATCGGCGACGACGAGAAGTCCTGGCTCTGGTCGCCCGGCGGCGAAGTCCCCGAAGACCCCGAGCTGCGCAGGGCCTTCCTCGCCGAACACGGCGTCGAGGCCTCCGTCCACGAGTCGAAGGACCGGCTGCGCGACGCGCTCGCCGACATTGCCGACGAGGAGGTCGCCGCGGTGGCGGCGAGATGGGCGACGATCGAGGAGTGGGGCGAGGGCGTCACCGGCCCCGACGTGGAGTGGTTCATCGAGGGCCTGATCGCCCTGACCCGCAGGGCGCGCACCGAGGGCAAGCACCTCTACTGCTGGTGGTCGCTGTAGCGGTGTCATGCTGGACCGAGCCGCATCCGCCGTCACGCAGAGCGAAAATGTCGTAGCCCACTGCTATCAAGGATCACATGACTGACATCGCGCCCCAGATCGATCTCCGCGCCCGCGCCGAAGCCCACCTCCGGGACCTCGCCGGTCCCGAGGCCACGCTGCGGGCCGACCAGTGGACGGCCATCGAGGCCCTGGTCGTGAAGCGAAAACGGGCGCTGGTGGTGCAGCGCACCGGCTGGGGCAAGTCGGCGGTCTACTTCGTGGCCACGGCGCTGCTTCGCGCCGCCGGCGCCGGGCCCACCGTGATCATCTCGCCGCTGCTGGCCCTGATGCGCAACCAGATCGACGCCGCGGCCAAGGCCGGTGTGCACGCCGCCACCATCAACTCGTCGAACATGGACGACTGGGACCGCGTGCGCGATGACGTGGCCGCCGGCTCGGTGGACCTGCTGCTGGTGAGCCCCGAGCGGCTCAACAACCTGGAGTTCCGCGAGGCGATCCTGCCCGGTCTGGCCAAGGACGCCGGGCTCATCGTCGTCGACGAGGCCCACTGCGTCTCGGACTGGGGCCACGACTTCCGCCCGGACTACCGCCGCATCCGCGACCTTCTCGACGGCCTGCCCGAGGGCATCCCCGTGCTGGCCACCACGGCCACGGCGAACGCGCGCGTCTCCCACGACGTCGCCGAGCAGCTGGGGGAGGACACCCTCGTCCTGCGCGGCACCCTGGAACGAGAGAGCCTGAGCCTGTCGGTGGTGCGCACCCCGGACGCGCCGACCCGCCTGGCGTGGCTCGCCGAGCGGCTGCGGCGCCTGCCCGGGTCGGGCATCGTCTACTCCCTCACGGTGGCCGGGGCCGAGCAGACGGCCGAATACCTGCGCGAGCAGGGCCACGAGGTGCGCGCCTACACCGGCAAGACCGACGCCGACGAGCGGCTGCTCGCCGAACGTGACCTCCTCGACAACAAGGTCAAGGCGCTGGTGGCGACCTCCGCCCTCGGCATGGGCTTCGACAAGCCGGACCTCGGCTTCGTCGTCCACCTCGGCGCGCCCTCCTCGCCGGTCGCGTACTACCAGCAGGTCGGCCGCGCCGGCCGTGGCGTGGACCGCGCCGAGGTGATCCTCCTGCCGGGCAAGGAGGACACCGACATCTGGGCGTACTTCGCGTCGATGGCCTTCCCACCGGAGCGGATCGTCACCGCCGCGCTGTCGCTGCTGGCCGAGCCGATGTCGGTGCCGCAGTTGGAGACCCACCTCGACCTGAGCCGCTCCCGCCTGGACATGATGCTCAAGGTGCTCGACGTCGACGGCGCCGTCCGCCGACTCCCCCGCAGCAAGTGGGAGGCCACCGGGCAGCCCTGGACCTACGACTCGGAGCGCTACACCCGCATCGCCGGGGAGCGCCGCGCCGAGCAGGACGCGATGCTGGCCTACCTCGACACGAGCGAGTGCCGCATGGCCTATCTGCGCGGGCAGCTCGACGACCCGCAGGCCGCGCCATGCGGTCGCTGCGACAACTGCACCGGCGAGCGCGTCGACGCCGAAGTCAGCGAGACCGCCGCCGAGAGCGCCCGCGGGCGCCTCTACCGGCCGGGCGCCGAGATCGCGCCCCGCCGCATGTGGCCGTCCGGGCTGGGCGAGCTGGGGCTCAGCGGGAAGATCAAGCCGGAGCTCCAGGCCGAGGAGGGCCGTGCGCTCGCGCCGAACCTCTACGTCGGCTGGGGGCAGCGCGTCCGCTCGCTGCTGGATCCGCAGACGCCCGACGGCGAACTGCCCGACGACGTCCTCGCCGCCCTCCTCGACCTGATCAAGGGATGGGGGATCGGCAGACCGGGCGCGGTGGTGTCGATGGCGTCGAGCGGCAGACCCGTCCTGCTGGGTTCGGCCGGGCGACGCATCGCCGAGGTCGGCCGCATTCCCTACCTCGGTGCCCTTGAGTACCGGGCGGGGTCGCCCGGCAGCCAGTTCAACAGCGCCCGCCGCGTGTCCGCGGTCTGGGGCACTCTCACCGTCCCCGACGAGGTCGCCGCCGGCCTCCCGGAGGTCACCGGGAAGGTGCTCCTCGTCGACGATGTCGTCGACACCCGCTGGACCGTCACCGTCGCCGGCCGCCTCCTGCGCGAGGCCGGCGCCGAAGGCGTCGTGCCACTGGTCATGGCCCTGACGGGATAAGGGGAGGTCGGGGGTTCAGTCCTCCAGGGCGCTGCTCGCCACCAGTTCGGCCTCGAAGCCGTGCCGGTCGGAGAGGTAGGCGGCGTAGTGCTCCGGCCCGCCGGCGTACGGGTGCCGTTCGGGGTAGAGCAGTTCCCAGCCCCGCGCGGGCGCCTCCGCGACCAGCCGGTCGACCGTCGCCACGTCCTCGGCGTGGAAGGCCAGGTGGTTCAGGCCCGGGCGGAGCCGGTTGTGGCCGCAGTCGGTCATCGCCACCGAGCACTCCATCACGAGATAGGCGTCGCCGAGCCGCCAGGAGCAGCCGCCCTTCCAGTCCTGATACGGCGTCCAGCCCAGTTCGCCGAGAAGCCAGCCCCAGCTCTCCCGGGACGCCTCCAGGTCGGGTACCCAGAGTTCGACGTGATGGAAACCGCCCATGTGGACTCCTACTCAAGGCGAGGGATCGGCCGAAACGACCGAACCCTACACCCGGCGATCATGGCCGGCGGGGCTGTGGGGCTGTGGGGCTGCGGGGCTGCGGGGCTGCGGGGCTGCGGGGGCGGCGGGGGCGGCGGGGGCGGCGGGGGATCACTGAGTCGTGGGGCGAGGGCGTATGGGCGTGGGGCCGAGGAGCCGAGGAGCCGAGGAGCCATGACGCTGAGACGCCGTGAAGCCCGACGCCGAGGGGCCGTGGAGCCCGACGCCGTGGAGCGGCGAGGTCGCGAGCTGCGTAGCCGTGGGCCGCGGGCTCTGGCGGCAGGCGGCCGGTCGGTCCATTTCCAGGGGGCCCCGCCGCTGTCTGCTCGCATCGCCGGGGCCCGCTCGGCTCGTGCTTACGGTCTTCGCCACGCTAAAGCCACACTGTCCGTCCCTGCTTCCTCGTGGCCGATGCACATCACGGCGGGGCGATCCCCGAGGCCACGCCTTCCGCGGCCGCCGCCTTATCCAGCCGTGAACGGACCCCGGGCCCTGACATCGCCCGCACCCGACAGGCCGTGATCTCCGCCCATCGTTCCTCCGGCAAGGCGCTGACCCGCGTTCCCTCGGCCGGCCACCGCAGCCACGCCAGGTCGCGCCGCCCGCTTGGAAGCGGGTCGGCGAACCCGCCGTCACGCTGCGCCCGGGACCCGTCTCGCTCGCCACCGAGCCGGCTCCGCCGCCCACGCCGCCCCGCCGCTGCGACGAGCGCCGGATCGCTCCCCGCGCCGCCCCGCAGTCCGGCAACGGCGAACTCCCCGCTCCACCGCTGGCCGCTTCGCAGCCTTCGCCCGCTACACCTGGACTGGATCGCGGACGTGCGCGCAGGGGGGTGAGTGGGTGAACCGCCCCCCGTCGGTGGCCGTTCTGCGGCCTTCGCCGACTCCACCACCCCTCCGCACTGGACCGCGCCCGTGCCCGTGCCGCGCGCAGGTGGGCGAATCGGTGGCCCCGCTGCCGCCGGACCGCTCCGCAGCCTTCGCCAGCTCCCCCCCCGGGCCGGGGCGCGGACATGCCCCCAGGTGCGCGAGACAGCGAACTCCCCACCGGCGGCCGTTCCGCAGCCTTCGCCGAGTTTCGCTCCCACCCCGGGACGGAACCTGGATGCGCCTGGACGCGCCTGTGCCGCCTCCCGGGTATGCCAGTCGCCGCACTCCCTGCCGCACCGGCGGGCTGTCGACTGTCTTCGCCGGCTCCCCCCGGCGCCGGATCGCTCGTGTGCCGCTCAGGAACGCCTGTCGCCGCGCCCACCGGACTGGCCGCTCCGCCAGCGGACGCCGTTGCCGTCGCCGGCTCCACCTGGGCCGGATCGCCGGTCCGCCCGCGCCGCCCGCAAGTGCGCGAGGGGGCGAACTCCCTGCTCCGCCGACGGCCGCGTCGTGGCCTTCGCGGGCTCCACTCCGCGCCGGTTCGGGCCGGTGCTTGGGTGCGCGAGGGGCGAACTCCCTGCTCCGCCGACGGCCGCATCGCCCTTCGCCGGCTCCACCCGCGCCGGATCGCGCTGATGCCTCGCGGGTCGCCACTCGCTACTCGCCGCTCCGCCGGCAGACGCCGCTGCCGTCGCCGGCTCCATCCCGGGCCGGGGTGCGGACGAGCCCGTGGCGCTCGGCGGGTACGCGAGTCGGCGAACTCCCACTGTCGGCCGCTTCGCGGCTTTCGCCAGCTCCACCTTGGGTCGGATCGCGGGTGCGCCTGTACCGACCATCAGGCACGCCGGCCGGCGAAAGCCTTGCGTGTTCCAGCCGAACGCCGGTGGGGTCGCGTCACCTCGCTTTCCAGCGGGTCGGGGAACCAGCCGCCATGCGGCGCTCAGGGCTTCTCTCCCGTCACTGACGACTCCGCCGCCCACGCCACAGGACGAGCGCCGGAGCGCGGGCGCGACCCTGCCGCCTCGCAGGTTCGCAGGTCGGCGATCCTCCTGCTTCACCAACGGCCGTTCGCGGCCTCCGTCGGCCCATCCCGGACTTGATCGTGGACGCGCTCGCGCAAGCCCGCAGGTTCGCGGGTCGGCGAACTCCCCGCCCCGCCGTCGGCCGTTCCGCCGCCCTCGCGGATCCCCTCCCGGCCCCGCCCCGCTCCGGGCCGGTCGCGGACGCGCCGCTCGCCGGTACGCCAGTGTGGCGAACTCCCCGCCCCGCCGTCGGCCGCTTCGCAGTCGTTGCCAGCCCTCTGCGCTCGCCCCGGCAGGAACCAGGCCGCATCCACGGACGCCTCGGTAAGCCAGCCGCTTCCAGGCACAGAGTGAGAAGACGCGGTGGTGGAGGCGCGGCCGTGACCCCACATCCGCCCGCCGCCCCACCCCCTGCCCCCGTCCTCACACTCCGAAGCGACGCCGTTCGACCAGCGGCCGGCCCCGCGTGATCCGAGTGAAGCTCGCCGAGACGGCCACACCATTCGCCTGGCACGCTTGCGGCATGACCGCCACGACCAACACCCCCGGGTTGGGCGGCCAACCCGAGAATCCCGAACTCTGGACCTTCCTCACCCACCTTGCCCCGGGCCAGCGCCTCCCCGGCACGATCGCGGCGATCGAACGCTTCGGCGTCTTCGTCCGCGTCGCCGAGGGCGTCGAGGGCCTGATCCGCCGACGAGACCTGGCCGACGAGGCCGGGCATCCCCGTGACCTTCAAGTCGGCGACCAGCTCACCGTCACCGTCGCCGAACTCGACCTGCCTCGCCGCAGGATCGCGTTCTCCGCCCCGCGAGACTGACCCCGGCCGCCTACCGCGAGAACAGCCACACCACCCGGTCCCACGCCAGCACGTAGTACACCAGCAGCACCGCCGCCGACACCAGCGCGAGCTTCCCCAGCCCGCCGGCCCACAGCGCGGCCGCCCCGCCCCACAGCACCAGGAACTCCACGCCGAAGCGCACCCAGCCCGCCACCGGCACGGTGGCCTTCCCGTTGCGGCTGGGGTCGTCGGGCACCGCGAAGGTCCCCCACGCCGCACCCGCGATCACCGGGAGCAGGACCACCAGCACCCACTTCCACGGCGACGAGAACTCGCGCCACCCGTAGGCGGCGAAGGAGGCGAGGGCGCACAGCTCCAGAACGAAACGCACGCCGAGCATGACGGGGTTCAACGACATGCCGAGAAGCTACCGGCCGAAGATCGCGAGCCGTGCGTCCCATTGGGCGTAGGCGTTCTCGACGGTGAACACCGCCAGGAACCACGCGGGGACCTCGCAGTCGGCGTCGTCGTCCCCGGTCAGTTCGGCGCTGATCACCCGCGGCCCCAGCAGCAACTTCGCGCCGTCCTCGGCGCATCCGTCCAGCACGAACGCCAGACCGCCGTAGTCGGCCGGTGGGTCAGCGAGGGCCTCGCGCAAGGGCTCGTCGGCAGCGCCGGCGGTGAGCAGCGCCTCGCGCAGTTCGCCGCCGGTGTCGCCGCCGAGGCGGATCGGCTCGATGCCGGCGGCGGAGGCGTCGAGGACGCCGAGGGGCACGAAGTGGCTCAGTACGCCGGGTCCTTCGGGGGCGACGGGTTTCGCGCCTTCGACGTACAGGGCCCCGGCGACCTGTTCGGCGGGCACGGCGAACTGCGCGTAGGCGTCGTGGGCGCGGACGCACTCCTGGTGGTCCTCCCCGCCCTCGAACCGCGCCACCAGCTCGTTGCCGCCGCGCAGATACAGCTCGACCGACTCCGTCAGCCGGCACCCGGTGCTCGCCGACAGCGCCACGTACTTCATCCCGGGCTCGGCGGCGGCGTCGAGTGCGGTGGCGGGGTCGCGGGGCTCGGCGTCGCCGCCCTCGGTGCCGGTGTTCCATCCGTGCAGGAGGGCCACGTCGATGGGGGCGTCGGCGATCGAACCGGGGAAGCGGCCGGCCCGGTGGTCGGGGACGAACTCCACGACCTCGGCGTCGAGCCTGTACTGCTCGGGCGGCACCGGTTTGCAGGTCCCGGCCTGCGCGACGGCCCCCGCCCCGCAGGCCATGCCCTCGTTCTCGCACGCGGTGAGGAGGGCGGCGGCGAACAGGAGGGGAACGATGAGGGCCACACGGTTCATGCGGCTGAGACGAGCGGCGGCCGGACACGGTTCCGCCGTCCATAATATGGGACATCGTGGCCGCCATTCGGGACGACTCGATATGGTGCAGTAGATTCAGCCGCCTGAATCCGCGTTAAGCGGCCCACCGGCCGCAAGGCGCCCCCAAGACTCTGCACCACCCGACGAGGAGGTCATTCGGTGACAGCGATCGCGGTCATCCCCGGCGACGGCATCGGTACCGAGGTCACCGCGCAGGCGCGCAAGGTCCTCGACATCGCGCTGCCCGGCTACACCGCCACCGAATACGACCTCGGCGCCCGCAGGTACCACGCCACCGGCGAGATCCTGCCCGAGTCGGTCGTGACCGAACTCGACGGCCACGACGCGATCCTGCTCGGCGCCATCGGCGACCCCAGCGTCCCGCCGGGCGTCCTGGAGCGAGGGCTGCTGCTCAAACTGCGCTTCGACTTCGACCAGTACGTCAACCTGCGCCCGTCGCGACTGTGGCCCGGCACGACCAGCCCGCTCGCCGACATCAAGCCCGGCGAGATCGACCTGGTCGTCGTCCGCGAGGGCACCGAGGGCCTCTACGCAGGCGCCGGCGGGACCCTCCACGAGGGCTCCTCCGCCGAGATCGCCACCGAGGAGAGCCTCAACACCCGCTACGGCACCGAGCGCGTCATCCGCGACGCCTTCGAGCGCGCCCGCCGCCGTGACCGCAAGCACGTGACCTGCGTCCACAAGACCAACGTGCTCACCCATGCCGGCGGCCTGTGGCGCCGCACCTTCGCCGACGTCTCGGCCGACTACCCCGACGTCGCCACCGACTACCAGCACGTCGACGCCGCCGCCATGTTCCTGGTGACCCGCCCCCAGGCCTATGACGTCATCGTCACCGACAACCTCTTCGGCGACATCCTCACCGACATCGCCGCCGCCGTCACCGGGGGCATCGGCCTCGCCGCCTCCGGCAACGTCAACCCCGACCGCACGCACCCCTCGATGTTCGAGCCGGTGCACGGGTCGGCCCCCGACATCGCCGGCAAGGGGGTCGCCGACCCCGTCGCGGCGATCATGTCGGCGGGACTCCTGCTCGAACACCTCGGCCATGGAGACGCCGCGACCGCGGTGACCCGGGCCGTCGCCGCCGAACTCGCCGAGCGAACCTCCGGCGAGCGGATCGGCACCGACGCGGTCGGCGACCGAGTAGCCACGCGGGTAGCCGAGATCCTCGGCTGACCCGCCCGCGTCTCGCACGTGTAACCACACTTGACGGGCGCCCGGCGGATCCCTCCGCCGGGCGCCTCTTGCGTGCGCCTTCGGTGGCGGGGTTCCAGCGCTCCTGAACGAACGGTAAGTTGACATGGAGAGCACCATGACGGTCCCGGCCCGCACCGGGACCCACCCCATCCCGAAGCTTGAGAACATCGCCACCGGAGGTCCACGCATGATCGGCGCCGAGCTGCCCACGTTCGAAATCCGGCCGAACCCCAGCCCGGCCTCCGACGCCGACCGCGCCGCCGTGCTGGCGAACCCGGGTTTCGGGAAGACCTTCACCGACCACATGGTCACCATCAAGTGGACCGAGGGCATCGGCTGGCACAGCGCTCAGGTCGAGCCCTACGGCCCGCTCTCGCTGTCGCCGGCCACGGCCGTCCTGCACTACGCGCAGGAGATCTTCGAGGGCATGAAGGCCTACCACTGCCCCGACGGCGGCGTGACCTTGTTCCGTGCCCGCGAGAACGCCCGGCGCTTCGTCACCTCGGCGGCGCGCATGGCGATGCCGGCGATGCCGGAGGAGTTGTTCCTGGAGTCGCTCCAGCGCCTGATCGACATCGACCGCGCGTGGATCCCGGCCGACGCCGAGTCGAGCCTGTACCTGCGGCCGTTCATGTTCGCCTCGGAGGCCTTCCTGGGTGTGCGCCCGGCGAAGGAGTACCTGTACTGCGTGATCGCCTCCCCGGCCGCGGCCTACTTCAAGGAGGGCCCCAAGCCGATCTCGGTGTGGGTCTCGGAGGACTACACCCGCGCGGCCCCCGGCGGCACGGGCGCGGCCAAGTGCGGCGGCAACTACGCGACCTCGCTGCTGCCGCAGGCCGAGGCGATCGAGCGGGGCTGCGAGCAGGTCGTCTTCCTCGACGCCGTGCACCGCAAGTACGTCGACGAGCTCGGCGGCATGAACGTCTTCTACGTCTACGACGCCGAGCGCACGATCGTCACGCCGGAACTCGGCACGATCCTGCCGGGCATCACCCGTGACGCCATCGCGACCCTCGCCCGCGATCTCGGCTACACCTTCGTCGAGCGCGCGTACTCGATCGACGAGTGGCGCGCCGACGCCGCCGACGGCAGCCTCACCGAGGTCTTCGCCTGCGGCACCGCCGCGGTGATCACGCCGATCGGTGTCGCCAAAGGCCACTCCGGCGACATCGAGGTCGGCGGCGGCAAGGCCGGTGAGCTGACCATGAAGCTGCGCCAGGCGCTGCTCGACATCCAGCACGGGATCGCCCCCGACAAGCACGGCTGGATCACCCGCGTCGCCTGACCGGAAACCGGTCTCAGGAGCCCCCGGCACATGACGTGCCGGGGGCCGCGTTCTTTATGCGGTGCCCGGCGAATCGGCTGCCCAGAGCACATAAGCTGCTAAGTGGACAGGCGGCACCGAACGTCACGGAGGGGCGGACGTGATCGAAGGCGCGGTACGTCTCAACAGGTTCGGGCTGGAGCGGGGGAGGCTCTGGTCGGCGGTTCTGCTAGCGCTGGCCGTCTTCGCCCCCGCCGTGCTGTGGACCCAGTTGGACTCCGCGGTGGACGGCGACGAAGGGGTCGCCGCCGGGACCGTCATCACGCTCCAGGCCAGCTCCAACCCGGGAGCGGCCGGCAAGGGCAGCGCGTGGTTCACCGTCCCCGGCGACGGCTGGATCACCGAGACCGGTTCGAACCGCCCGAGCGCCGTGACCCTCGTGCACAGTCCCGTCGTGGTGCGCACCAGCGCCATCGGCGGTGTCGACGACATCCTCGTCCTCTTCGAGCGGCAGGCCCGCGATCTGCGGATGGGCGACCGCGTCCTGTTCGAGACCGGTTCGCGCGCCTACACCACCCCCACCGGTCTGAGCGGCTACTGGGGCGACCTGACCGGCGAGCGCTACAGCGGCGCGCTGATCGTGGTCGGCAAGGGCCCGGTGGCCGCCGTGATCGTGGCCGTCGCACCGCTCGGGCGGCTGGAGGACCAGCTCAACGACATCACCGCCATCCTGGCGACCCTTGAGGTGAGCGATGTCGCCTGATGTGATGACGCGCGTGGTCATGGAGGGCCAGGGCACTTTCGTGCGGGTCCGCAGGCCGGCGTTCTGGCTGTACGTGGGGCTGCTGGCGTTCGGGCTGCTCTACGTCGGCGACAAGTTCAGCGGCGCCTTCGACCACCTGGCGGGCGCGCTGTTCGTGCCGATCGGGCTCAACGCGGTGCTGGCGGCGGTGTTCATCTGGATCCTGGGCCGGATGGACCTCTTCGAGCGCGAGCCGGCGGCGGTCCGCGCGGCGGCGCTGCTGTGGGGCGCGCTGGTGGCCACGTCGATCGCGATCATCGCCAACAACGCGATGGTCTCGCTGATCACGAAGGCCTACGGGGTCGACTTCGCCACCAAGTGGGGCGCGGCGCTGGCCGGACCGATCAACGAGGAGTGGATCAAGACCCTGGGCGTGGTCTGCCTGGTGCTGATCGTGCGCGAGCACTTCCAGCGCTCGATGGACGGACTGATCTACGGCGCCTTCGTGGGGCTGGGCTTCCAGGTCGTGGAGAACCTGTCCTACGCCATCAACAACGCCGTGAGCAATCCCAACAGCGACCTGTCCGGCTCGGTGTCGGTGACGCTGCTGCGGATCTTCATCGCCGGCCCGTGGAGCCACCCCGTCTACAGCGGGGTTGCCGGGCTCGGCATCGCCTTCGCGGTCACGCAGACCGGCCGCAAGCGGTGGGTGCGCTACGGCGTTGCCGCCCTGTGCTTCTTCGCCGCCTGGGCGCTGCACTTCCTGTGGAACTCGCCGCTGCCGGCGTGGCTGCCCAAGGGGCTGGCCTTCTTCGCCGTCTACGGCAAGGGCGCGCTGATCCTGATCTTCTTCTTCGTCCTGTACCGCATCTCGGCCCGGCGCGAGTGGCACTGGTTCATCGAGATCATGCGCGACGAGCCCGAGGCGGTGGTCAGGCCCGAGGAGCTGGAGTCGATGCGGACGCTGCGCACGCGTCGGCTGGCGCGCAAGAAGGCCGCGAAGGACTACGGCCTCTACGGCAAGCGGATCGTGCGCAGGCTCCAGCGCGCGCAGGTCGTCCTGGGCGAGGCCAAGGCGAGGTGCGAGCGGGCCGACGGGGACCTGGCGACCGCGCCGGACGTGCTCGTCGGGCGGGCGAACATCCTGTCCATCCGCGAGGAGCTGAGTTCACCGGCCAAGCGCCGGATCGGCCGCAAGACCCGCAAGCAGGATGGCGAGGATGTCGGGGCCGAACCCCGTTAGGAGCAGCAGCCTCCACCGCAGCAGCCCCCGCCGCCACCGCCTCCGACGGGCGCGGCCGCCCCTCCGGTCAGGCCGACCGTCGACAGCAGTTTGACCGAGTCCTCGTGTCCCTGCGGGCAGGTCGCGGGGTCGCTCGACTCGCTCATCGGGCGGGTGAGCTCGAAGGTGGCTCCGCAGGCGCGGCAGCGGTAGTCGTAGCGTGGCATGCCGCGATCGTAGCGTCAGAAGGGCCCGGGCGCACCCGCCAGGAGCGCGTCGACCGTCGAGGAGATCAGCGCGAGCCGTTCGGCGTCGGTGGCGGGCAGGACCGAGGGCGCGGTGCTGGCCAGCTGCGTGTTGCCGAGATAGACGCTGACACCGATCAGTGCCCGGCGGTGTGCCTCGGCCGCCTCGAAGCCCACCTCCCCGAAGAGCTGCGCGACATAGGCGACGCGGCGCTCGCCGATGCGTCGCAGGACCGGTCCGACGGCCGGATGGTCCGCCGAGGCGAGCAGGGACAGCTCGATGCGGTGGGTGAGGCCGTGGCCGATGACGGTGGCGAAGAGCCGGCGGAGTTTTGCGACCGGGTCGGGGTCGGTCTCGATGTCGGCGATGACCTGTGTCGTTCCGCGTTCCTCCCAGCGCAGGAGAGCCGCCTCGATGAGGGCGTCGCGGTTGCGGAAGTGCCAGTAGAAGCTGCCCTTGGTGGTGTCGAGCCTCGTGGCGAGCGGTTCGACCGCCACGGCGGCGAGTCCGCCGCGCCCGAGGGCCTCCAAGGCGGCGTCGGCCCAGTCCTCGGCGCTGAGGCGCGTACCACGTTGCGTCATGACCATACGCTAGCGTACGGTCGGACCATACGGTCGCGTATGGAACCTCGGAGGTCACCGTGCGAAACGTCCACACCCGCGTCGTCGACGCCCCCGCCCCGCTCGTCTCGGATCTGCTCGGCACGCTCGCCGCCGTCGGCGACCGCGTCTGGCCCACCCCGACCTGGTGGCCCCTGCGCCTCGACCGGCCCCTGTCGGTCGGCGCCTCGGGAGGGCACGGGCCGGTCCGCTATGAGGTCGCCGAGTGCGAACCCGGCCGAGTCCGCTTCGCCTTCCACCCCGGGATCGGCGTCGAGGGCTTCCACGAGTTCGAGGTGACCGCCGCCGGCCCCGGCCGCAGCGTCGTCACCCATGTCCTCGAAGGCCGGGCCACCGGCGCCGGCCGTCTGACCTGGCCGCTCATGATCCGCTGGTGCCACGACGCCCTGATCGAGGAGTCGCTGGACAACATCGAACGCGCCGCCACCGGGCGCCTCGCCCGCCCCCACCGCATGAGCGCGTGGGTCCGGGTGTGCCGCCGCCTCGTCTTGCGCGACAAGCCCCGCGGCGACGACATTCCCGCCGAGGCGGCCCTCGCCCATGGGGCCTTCGAACATGTCGACTACCGCGACTCCTTCACGATCCGCCTGCGCCCGGGAATGTCGGCCGACCCGGCCGCCTGGGCCTCGGCGATCTTCCTCCACCGGCCCTTCCCCACCCACGCCGCCGCCGGACGCGAGATCCTCATCGGCGACACGTCCCCGGTGGACTTCCGCGTCTCGGTCCTCCTCACCGGCGACCGCCTGCACATGTCGACCCTCGTGCGGCTGCGCAGCCGCCGCGAGCGCCTCTACTTCGGCCTCGTGACGCCCTTCCACCGTGTCTTCGTCAAGGCGATGCTCAAGCGCGCGGTGGCCCGGGCCTGCCACCCGGGGCGCGGGGAAACCGTCGGCGGCATGATGGTGCGGTGATCGACGAACTCCCCGAATACGCCGAGCGGGTCCTGGCCGCCGCCGAGCTGATCCCGCCGGGAAAGGTCATGACCTATGGCGACCTCGCCGAATGGCTTGAGGAGGGCGGACCGCGGCAGGTCGGGCGTGTCATGACCCTCTACGGATCGGCCGTCGCCTGGTGGCGGGTGGTGCGCGCCGACGGGAAGTTCCTGCCCGGCCACGAGCAGCGCGCCCTCGCCCACTACCGCGAGGAGGGCACGCCGCTCAAGGACGCCGGGCGCGCCGCCACCGGGCACATGCCGAGGCTCGACCTCCGCAAGGCCCGGTGGCACACCGAGGACGTCAGCCCAGAGTGATCACCCGCCCCGCGCGGGACAGCGCGTAGGGATTGTGGGTGACCGCCAAGACCGTGTAGCCGCCGTCGCCGAGCAGCCGGTCCCACAGCTCGCGTGCGGTGACCGCGTCGAGGGCGCTGTCGACGTCGTCGAGGACCAGCAGCCTCGGGCGTCGCTGGATCGCCCGGGCCAGCGCGACCCGCTGCGCCTGCCCGCCCGACAGCCTGCGCCCGCCGACGCCGATGAGCGTGTCGGCGCGCTCCGGGAGCGCGTCGAGGTCGGCCGACAGGACCGAGACCCCCACCGCGTGCCCGATGTCGCCGCCGGCTCCGAGCCGGATGTTCTCGGCGACGGTGCCGGTGAACAGGTGCGGGACCTGCGGCACGTAGCCGATCCGTGGCGCGACCAGGAAACTCGCCGGGTCGACCTCGGCGCCGTTCCAGAGCACCGCCCCCGACTGCCGGGGAAGCAGGCCCAGGATCCCGCGCAGGGCCGTCGTCTTGCCCGTGCCGACGGCGCCGGTGAGCACCGTCAGCGCACCCGGCTCAAGCTCCAGGTCCAGGCCGTCGACGCCACCTCCGGAGGCGTACCGGCAGCTGAGTCCCTTGACCCGCAAGGATTCCAGCGGCTCGGCCCGGCCGGGAACCGGCGCCGGCTCCGGTGGGGGAGTGCGCAGCCAGGTGCGCGCCGGGGCGGTCACCGAGTGATCGGGCACCAGCGCCGACAGCCGGTCGAGCGACACCCGCGCCTGCCGCCACTTGCGCATCGAGATGCCCACGAAGAACACCAGGTCGCCCAAGGTCGACGACAAGGCCACCATCAGCGTCATGTCGCCGACGGTGAGCTCGCCCGCCGCCATCGACCGGGCGGCCAGGACCATGATCAGCCCGGCCGACAGGTTCGTCGCCAGGAGGTACACCGAGGACTGGACCGCGCCGAAGACCTGCTCGCGCACGGAGACCCGTTCGCGGTGCCTCCCGAGCGAGCGCAACCGCGATACGGCGTGCTCCTGGTGCCCCAGCGCGCGCAGTGTCCCCGCCGCGCGCATCGACTCACCGATCACGGCGCCGACCTCGGCGGCGGCCGACCTGCTCTCCGCCCGCTGGGCGGCGACGCGACCGGCCATCATCCTGGCGACGCCCAAGACGACCACGAAGGGCAGCACCACGCCGACCGTGACCGGCGCGCTCACCGACAGCATGATGCCGAGCAGCGGGACCATGTTCAGCACGCGTGAGGCGACACTGGCCGTCCACAGTGGAACGATCCGCAGCTCGGCGGCGTCCCGGTCGAAGCGGTCGACCACGTCGCCGACAGGCCGATCCGCCGTCGTCGCCGCCGGCCGCCGAAACAGCCCCGCCAGCACGTTGAGGCGCAACTGCACCATGATCCGCTCGGAGTACCAGACCTCCAGGCGCCCCATGATCACGTCGAACCACAGGAAGGTGCGCGCGAGGTGGGTGCCGGCCAGCACCGCCAGCAGCAGCCACAGTGACAGGCCCGTCCGGCCGCCGGTCAGCTCGTCGAACACCTCCTTGAGCAGCAGCGCCGAGGCCACGAAGCCGAGCCGGAGCAGCACCCAGCACGCGAGGATCAGGGCCAGGCGCGGCCAGTGTTGGACGAAGAGGTCGCGCATTCGCGATCGGGTCATTCAGGCCTCCACGGAAGACAGGGCGCGGGCGAGCCGCGAGCCGCGGTCGGCCGACAGCTCGGTGTAGGTGCCGTACTCGGCGATCCGGCCGTCCTCGACGACCGCCACCGCGTCGGCGGAGGCGACCGTGTCGAGCCGGTGGGCGATCAGCACCGACGTGCGTCCCGACAGAAGCGTCCGGACCGCAGCCGACACCGCCTCCCGGTCGGCCGGCGGGATCCGCGAGGACGCCTCGTCGAGGATCACCAGACCCGGATCCCGCAGCAGGACCCGCGCGATCGCCAGCAGCTGTTCCTGCCCGGCCGACAGGCCGTGCTCGCCGCCCAGCACCGTCCGCAGGCCCTCGGGCAGACCCGCCAGCCAGGTGCCGAGGCCGACGGTCCGCAGTACCTCGGTGATCCGCGCGTCGGTGATCCCGTCGTCGTACACGGCCACGTTGTCGCGCACCGAGGCCGCCAGTACGCGCACCTCCTGCGTCACGTAGGTGATCGAGCCGCGTGCCGAGGCGGCGCTGACCTCCCGGAGGTCGACTCCACCGACCCGGACCGCACCGGCGTATGGGTCGAGCATCCGGGTGAGCAGACGCGCGATCGTCGTCTTACCGCCACCGGAGACGCCGACCAGCGCCAGCTGCTTCCCGGCCGGCACCGTCAGCGATACCCCGCGAAGGACCGCGCGGTCGGCATAGGCGAACTCGACGGCGTCCACCTCGACCGACAGCGCGCCGGCCGGGAGATCGGTGTCGCCGGGCACGATCGTCGGGGCCTCGGCGAGCAGTTCGCGGCTGCGGCGCAGCGCGGCCAGTGCCTCGTCGATCTGCGACATGTGGTTGGAGATCGTCAGCAGCGGCACGCGCAGCAGCGTCAGGTACGCCACCACCGCGTACACGTCGCCGAGGCTGAGCGCTCCGGACTGGTGGAGCACGATCGCGCCGGCCAGTCCGGCCACGACCGCGATCCAGTTGAGGTGCTGCGCCGTCCGGGGCCATCGGACCTGGAGGCGCACCGAGTGTTTCCGGGCCCGGTAGAGGATCCCGCTGCGGACCGTCAGGCCGTGCAGGGTGTGGGCGGTGGCGCCGTTGGGCGCCAGGTCCTCGATCCCGCGGACGTGTTCCTCGACGTAGCCGCAGACGTCGGCCGCGGCTGCGCTGGTGGCGGTCGTGGCCGACACCGCCGTGCCGACCATCCGGCGGACCAGGGACATCCCGAACATGATGAGGAGGGCGCAGCCGAGGCCGATGCGCCAGTCGACGGTGAACAGGACGGCGCTGATGCCCAGCATCAGCAGGACGTTGACGGCCAGCATGATCAGCAGGCGGGAGGCGAAGTCGGCGAGTTTGGCGGTGTCGCCGTCGACGCGTGAGATGAGTTCGCCGGGGGAGTGGCGGGAGTGGAAGTCCAGGTCGGCGTTGAGGCAGTGGCGCAGCAGGTCCTCGCGCAGGGCGTTGGTGCTGCGCCAGGCGAGGCGGCCGCCCACGGCTTCGGCGAGGACGTCGAAGACACCTCCGCAGAGCACGGAGGCGAGGTAGATCAGGCCGAGAGTGAGCAGTGCGCCGGTCGCGGCCCGGGAGGTGGCGCCGTCGACGAACGCGCCGAGGAGCCCGGGGCCGAGCAGCTGGAGCGCGGTCGTGGCGAGCAGGCAGAAGACGAGCGAAACGGCCAATGGCCAATGTGGACGGACGTGGCGGAGCAGCATGGTCCTCCTGGTGATCGCGCGAAAATGGGCGTGCGAGGGCACCCGCCGTTTGCGGCGGTGAGGTCGACGAAGATGGCCGATTCCGACTCTAGGCCGCTGACCTGCGAAAATATAGCCTGTCATTTCGCTTTTTCGGCTGCTAACTTTAAATAGTGGGGGCGATCGAACGCGCCCGGATTTCCGCCCGGAATCGACCCGGCGATCCACCTTGGACGCGACGGATATGGCGGCATCGGTCCGCATTGCTCCCGCATCGCGCATAACCTCATCGGCATGGCGATGTGGCGGCGGCCCCGCTCCCCGATCCGCGAGCACCTGCGCGACACCCTCTGGTTCGCGCCGCTGGTGGCGATGGTCTTGGCCTGGGGACTGGTCTGGCTGGCGACCTCGGCCGACGAGGTCATCGTCGGCGGCGCCAGGTCGGCCGGTGGAGTCGACGCCGTCGCGAGTCTTCAGTCCTTCTCGGACGCCGCGCGCGGAATCATCTCCGGGGTCGCCGCGGCGATGCTGACCTTTGTCGGTGTCGTCTTCTCCATTTCACTGGTGGCGTTGCAAATGGCGTCGAGCCAGTTCTCGCCACGCGTATTGCGCCTGTACGTGCGCAGCCGGATAACGAAGGCGACGCTTTCGGTGACGCTGGCGACCTTCGTGTTCGCGCTGTGCGTCCAGCTCGGCTACGACGACGAGAAGGATCCCGAGCTGCTGGTGTCGGTGCCGATCGTTTCGGCCCTCATCGCGCTGGTCCTCGTGCAGATCTGTCTCGTGCTGTTCGTGCTGTACGTGAACTCGACGCTGCGGCTGATGCGGGTCACCTTCGTGATGGAGCGGATCGTCGCCGAGACCATGCGCGCGCTGCGCTACTGGCACCTCGACACCGACTTCGCCCCGCTGCCGGCCGAGCCCGACGCCGTCGTCCGCCACTCGGGGCGCTCCGGCGTGCTCCGCGACGTGCACTTGTCGAGGCTGATCCGGATCGCGCGCCGCGCCGGAGCGGTCGTCGAGGTGGTGCCCGAGGTCGGGGACTTCCTGACCACGGGGACGCCGGTCTTCCGCGTGCACGGCGGGACGCCGGTCCGGGCCCGCGGTCTCGTGCGGTGCCTGAGCGTGGGGACCGAGCGGAGCATGTACCAGGACGTCGGCTTCGGGCTGCGGCAGCTGACCGACATCTGCATCCGGGCGCTGTCGGCGGCCATCAACGACCCGACGACCGCCGTGGCCGCCATCGACCGCCTGCATCAGGTGCTGGCGCGGGTCATCACCGAGCCCGACAGCGCCACCGCCTGGCGCGACCGGCGCGGCCGGCTGCGCGTCGTGCTGGCCGAACCGAGCTTCGCGGGCATGATCGCCCAGGCGTTCACCGAGGTGCGGCTCTGCGGGGTCGGCACGCCCCAGGTCACGCGCCGGCTCATGGCGGCGCTGGACGACCTGGAGGCGATCGCCCTGCCGGTGCACGCCGACGCGGTACGGCTGGAGCGGCGGCTGCTGGTCGCGGCGGTCGAGGCGTCGGGCGGCGGGGTCGCCGACCGGGGCTTCGCGCTGGTGCCCGACCGGCAGGGGATCAGCTAGCCTCGCGGGTTTCGCGCCGCTTCCCGACCGGCAGGAAGCGGACGGCGAGGTAGAGCAGGAAACCGAGCGGGCCGAGCAGGATCGTCAGGAGCAGGATCGGGGCCATCAGTACCGGGTGGATCCCGCGCTCGCGGGCGTCGAGGTACATCCAGCGGCCGACGAAGAGGTCGAAGGCGATGAAGTGCGCCCAGCCCAGGGCGGTGCCGTCGGGGGTGGCGAGGAGTTCGGTGACGGAGTCGATCGTCGGCCGGGCGACGGCGGGGAGCAGGTCGCCGAGCCGCGGGATGGCCAGGACGGCGTAGATCGCGGCCGCGGGGGCGGCGATGAGCGGCGAGGAGACGATGCGATGCGTCCACGACCAGGCGGGCAGGACGATCATGAGGAACCAGAACGGCGCGGCGGTGACGAAGACGAGGCTGAACAGGGTCTCGGGCATGGGGTGCGCTCCGGGGTGGTGAGGCTATGGATAACGATACTAGCCGCTATCCATAGCCTTACCCGCCCGGAACGGCGACCGGTTCAACCGCCGAGGCCGGCGGAGCGAACGTCCAGCGTCGACATCACCTGGTCGATGATCGCCGGGTCGTACCCGGGACGCGTCCGGGCTGCCAGCAGTGCTGCTCTCGCCGCCGACATCATCTCCCGCTCGGTCTCGCGCAGCTTGTCACGGAAGGCCAGCATGCGCTCCCTTTCGTTGCGCTGGCCGGGTTCGGGCAGATCCTCGGTATCGGTGAACATCAGCTCGTAGCGGGCCCGCATCCGCTCGGCGGCGTCGGTGGGCAGGCCGTCCTCGCCCAGGAGTTCGTCGAGCCGCTGGAAGGCGGCCTCGCGCGCGACCTCGTGAACCTTGCGGGTCGCGGCGGCCTCGCGTTCGGCGTCGACGCGAAGCCCGATGCGCGCGATCAGCCAGGGCAGGGTCAGCCCCTGCAACAACAGCGTCAGGACCACCACGATCATCGCCACGAACAGGATCTGGTCGCGGCCCGGCAGCGGCTCGCCCGAGTCGGTGGTGAAGGGCAGCGCCAGCGCCGTCACGATCGTGACGACACCGCGCATCCCCGACCACGCGATGACCAGCGCCCCCTGCCATCCCAGCGCACGGCCGCTCCAGAGCCGCCCGCTGCGGCTGAAGAAGTAGGCCGCCATCATCCACAGCGCGCGGACGGCGATGACCACGCCGCCGATCAGGACCGCCGTCCAGATCAGGCGCCCGGCCGCCGGCCCGACCGAGTGCCACACGTTCACCAGCTCCAGCCCGATCAGGCCGAAGGTGATCGCGGTGACCATGAGCTCGGTGACGTCCCAGAAGGACCCGGCGACCAGCCGCCCCTCGATGTCGTCGGGGTCGCCGCTGATCCCGCCGAGGAAGAACGCCGCCGTCAGCACGGCCAGCACGCCCGACGCGCCGGCCTCGTCGGCGGGAATGTAGGCGAGATAGGGGACCAGCAGGCTCAGCGCGGTCGTCAGCCGCGAGTCGGAGAGCTGGTCGAACAGGACCTTGGCGAACAGCCCGACCAGCAGTCCGATGAGGACGGCCGCGGCGCCCGAGTAGACGAACTCGCCCATCGCCCGCCACGGCGAGAAGGATCCGGCGACGACTCCGGCGACGGCGACCTGGTAGAGCGTCAGCGCGGTCACGTCGTTGAACAGGCCCTCGCCCTCCAGCACGGTCACCAGCCGGCGGGGGAGTCCCAGGCGACCGGCGATCGTGGTGACGGCGGCGGCGTCGGGCGGCGAGACGATCGCGCCGAGGATGATCGCCCCGCCGATCGGCAGGGCCGGGTGCACGCTGGCGGCCACCAGCGACACCACGGCCGCCGTCACGAACACCAGCGCGACCGCCATCACCAGGATCGGCTTGACGTTGGCGGCGAACTCCCGCCACGACGAGCGCCGCGCCGCCGCGTACAGCAACGGCGGCAGCAGCAGCGGCAGCATCGCCTCGGGCGGGATGCTGAGGTCCGGCAGGCTCGGGACCAGCCCGAGCATCAACCCGAAGATCGTGGTCAGCACCGGCGCGGGTACCCGCATCCGCTCGGCGAGCGGCGTGAGCAGGATCCCGCCGAGGACGAGGATGAAACCGACGGCCAGTTCGCTCATCGGGTCGCGCCGGACTCGCCGTTGGCGTGCATGCCTGCTCCCCAGATCTCGGTTGCCGTTCCGCGTTGAGGGGCGCGAGGGGTGTGGCTAGTGGAAGACCTTCAGGCCGACGACGCCGGCCACGATCAGGACCAGGCAGACGATGCGGGCGATGTTGGTCGGCTCGCCGAGCCAGATCATGCCGACCAGGGCCGTGCCGACCGCGCCGATCCCGACCCACACGGCGTAACCCGTGCCGACCGGGATCTCGCGCAGGGCCAATCCCAGCCCGACCATGCTCGCCACCAGGGCGACGCCGAAGATGACGCTGGGCACGGGTCTGGTGAAGCCCTGTGAACGTTCCAGGGCGATCGCCCAGGCCGTCTCCAGGAAACCGGACACGACCAGCAGGATCCACGACATCTGGTCACTTTAGGCCAGCCGATCCGGCCGCGGCCGGTCAGTCGAGCAAGGCGGCGCGCAGCGCGTCGAGCGTGTCGTCGTCGAGGTCGAGTCCCTTGTGGAGGAAACCGTCGAAGGACCCGAAGCGTTCGTCGGCCTCGGCGAAGGCGGCCTCCAGGTAGGCCGGGCGCTGCTCGATGAGCGGACGGAAGAGATCGGCGTCGATATCGAGTCCGGAGCCGGCGAGCTTGGCCAGCAGTTCCTCGCCGCCGGGCAGGAAGTACTCGTTGGACAGCATGTAGTCGGCGGTGACGGTCTCGCGGTCGACGCCCAGAGCGGTCAGCAGGATCGCCGACAGCCATCCGGTGCGGTCCTTGCCGGCCGTGCAGTGGAACAGCATCGGCAGCGACTCCGCATCGGCGATCAGCCGCAGGGCCTCGGCGAACTGCTCGCGCTCGGTGGCGCTGGAGACGAAGCCGCGGTTGATGCCGACCAGCGCCTCGGCGTTGCGTCCGCCTTCGAGCAGGCGCGCCCTCTCCTCGGGATCGAAGGCGGCGTTGTAGTACTGGTCGAGATCGCCGCCGCCGATCGGCAGGAGCGTCGCGGTCAGGCCGTCGGGGAGGCGGTCGGCGCCGGCGCCCTGGATCTCGCCGGGGGTGCGGAAGTCGACGACGGTGGCCAGCTTCAGCGCGGTGACGGCGGCGAGGTCGTCGTCGGTGAGCGCGTTGAGGGAACCGGCCCGGTAGAGCCGCCCCTCGACCAAGGTCCGGCCGTCGGCGGTGGCGTAGCCGCCCAGGTCGCGGACGTTCGGGGAGCCTTCGAGCGGGATGTGGCGGGCCATGGGTCCTCCTCGGAAGTTCGGTCGCCGTAGCCTAACCAGCCACGCCCGGCATGATGGGGCCATGCGGATGATCAGTCGCGACGCAGTCACCGAGATCGAGATCCGGCGCTCGCGCTTCATCTGCGCCGTCGGCCGGGTCTCCACCGAGGACGCCGCCGCGGCCTTCATCGCCGAGCGGCGGCGGGAGCACCGCGCGGCGACGCACAACTGCACCGCCTACGTCCTCGGCGAGCACGCCGAACTCGGTAAGAGCAGCGACGACGGGGAGCCCGCGGGCACGGCGGGCGTGCCGATGATGGAGGTCCTGCACCGGCGCGGGCTGACCGACACCGTCGCGGTCGTCACCCGCTATTTCGGGGGCGTGAAACTCGGTGCGGGCGGGCTCGTTCGCGCCTACGGGCAGGCTGTCGCGGTCGCGCTCGACGCGGTCGGCGCCGTCGAGCGGCTGCCGGTGACGGTGGTGACCGTGGAGGTCGACCACGTCGCGGCCGGGCGCTTCGTCGGGGACCTGCACGGTCGCGGGTACCGGCTGGGCGAGGTCCGCTACGGCGCCGGCGTCGCGCAGGACGTCCTCGTGCCCGACACCGAGCTCGCGGCCTTCGCCGCGTGGGCGGCCGAGGCGACCGCCGGCCGGGCGGTGCTGACCGAGGGCGCCTCCACCTACGTTGAAGTGCCGGTTGACGAGGGCGGCTAGGGTGCGGCCTCATGGCCGACCGTGAGAGCGACCGCCCCGAGCTGGCGCTGCCGCCGGATTCCCCGCTGATCGCGCACGTCGGGCCGGCGTGGGGAATCATCCCGCTGCGGGTTCCGGGCGGCTGGACGGTGCATCACAACGCCCTCGATGCCCGCCTCCTCGACTCCGGTCTGGTCGAGGTGAACGACTCCGAGGACCTGGTCTGGATGCAGCGCGCGCGTCCGCCGTGGCTGGACGCCGCCAAGACCTGGCGCGACGTGGCCCTCGACGTCGGCTGGTACCGGAGGCTGTTTCGGGTCGTGCTGCTCGATCCCGACTGGGACAACGTGGCCGCCGCGCACGAGACCACCGACCTCGACGAGCTCGTCGAGGTCATCGAGCGCTGGCTGCTGAAGCCGCCGATCGTGGAGTGAACTACCGGCGCGTCCGGCGACGGGTGCGGGTGAGGCTCTCGGCGTCCATCTCGCTCCAGTTCGCCGCGGCGGCCAGCGAGTGCTCCCGGCCGCTGGTCACGTGGCGCGCGGCGTGCTCGGCGGCCGATACGGCGTCGTGGGCGGCGATGGCGTCATAGAGCTGTTCGTGCTCGGCGCACTGGACGGACTGGTCGCGGTCGGCGGTCAGGTGGAACAGGCGGCGCGTGCGGCCCGACAGCGGGCGGGCCATCGAGGCGAGCAGCGCGTTGCCGGCGAGGGTGACCAGTTCGTCGTGGAAGTCGGCGTTGGCGTCGATGACGGCGGCGTGGTCGCCTTCGGCCATGGCGGCGCGGGCCCGGTCGAGATGGCCGCGGAGGCGGGCGAGGCCGTCGGCGTCGGCGCGCTCGGCGGCCAGGCGGGCGGTGAGGACTTCGAGGCTCTCGCGGACGTCGAAGAGGTCGCGGACGTCGTCGGGGGTGAAAGGGCTGACGATGGTGCCCCGGCCGGGGACCGTCACGACGAGGCCGTCGGCGGCCAGGAGGCGAAGGGCCTCGCGCAGCGGGATGCGGGAGACCTCCAGTTCGGCGGCGAGGTCGCGCTCGACGAGCCGCTGGCCGGGAGGCGCGGTCGCCTCGACGATCCGGCGGCGCAGCGTCTCGTACACGCGGTCGCGCAGCGCACCTGGGCGTCCGGTCTCTGTCACGTCGGTCCTCGCTGCCGGGCGGTCGGGTGCTCGACGGTACTAGTCCGCGACCCCCGGATAGTGGTATACCGTTAACTCTAGCCCTGCGAGAGGACCCCCATGACCGAGCTGCTCCTGCGCGACGCCACCGTGGACGGCGTCCGCACCGACATCCATGTCCGCGACGGCCGCATCGCGCGGATCGCGCCGGGCATCGAAGCTCCCGGCGCCACCGTCGAGGACCTGGGCGGACGACTCGTCCTGCCCGGCTTCGTCGACGGCCACGCCCACCTCGACAAGACGCTGTGGGGCGGCCCGTGGGTGCCGCACTCGGCGCCGCCGGGGTTGATGAACAAGATCCGCAACGGCGTGGTCCGCCGGCCCGAGCTGGGCATCCCCAGTGCCGACTATGTCACCGCCCTGCTCGAACACATGGTCACCCTCGGCACCACACACGTGCGAACCCATGTCGATGTCGACCCCGAGGTCGGCCTCGCCTCGGTCACCGCCGTCCGTGCCGCGCTCGAACGCCTCGACGGCCGCATCACCGCCGAACTGGTCGCCTTTCCGCAGACCGGCATGCTCATCAGTCCAGGCACCGTCGAGCTTCTGGAGAAGGCGCTCGAAGCCGGCGTCGAGCACATCGGCGGCATCGACCCTGCCGGCGTCGACCGCGATCCCGTCAAGCACCTCGACGTCGTCTTCGCCCTCGCCGACAAGCACGGCGTCGGCGTCGACATCCACCTCCACGACCGGGGCACCCTCGGCGTCTTCCAGTTCGAGCTGATCGCCGAGCGCACTCGCGCCCTCGGTCTGGCGGGCAAGGTCACCATCAGCCACGGCTTCGCCCTCACCGGCGCCGACCCGCAGACCCGCGACAAGCTCATCGCCCTCGTCGCCGAGGCCGGGATCAGCCTCGCCTCCACCGCGCCCTCGCCCGCCCTCCCGCTGCGCGAGCTCAACGAGGCCGGCGTCGCGGTGACCCTGGGCAACGACGGCGTGCGCGACCTCTGGAGCCCCTACGGCACCGGCGACATGCTCGAACGCGCCTTCTTCCAGGCCAAGCACGCGGGCTTCTCCACCGACGAGGACATCGCCCTCGCCGTCGACGCCGCCTCCCTCGGCGGCGCCCGCGTCACCGGACTCGGCGCCTACGGCGTGACCGTGGGGGCGCCGGGCGACCTCGTTGTCGTCGACGTGCGCAACTCGGCGGAGGCCGTCGTGCTGCGCCCGGTGCGGTCGCTGGTCGTCAAGGACGGACGGATCGTCGCGCGCGACGGCGAGCTGGTCTAGGGGAGTAGACGCGCGAGCTGCGCGTCGATGATCCGGACGGCCGTCGCCGGCTCGCGGTGGCCGACCAGGATGTGCGAGGAGAGGCCCTCGGCGAGGGCGAAGAGCGCGTCGGCCTCGTCGGCGGCGTCCACGCCGGGGGCCGGCTTCGACTGTCCGAGGAGCAGCGCGATGAGGTCACGCAGGGCGCCGTAGCCCTCTCGCAGATGCTCGGCCAGTCGCGGGCTGGTGGCCGCCTTCGCCCAGAACGCCAGGCCGACGGCGACGGCCTCGCGGCTCTCCTCGTCGACGGGCAGCATCTGGAGCAGGACGCCTCGCAGGGTGTCGCGAGGGCCGGCGTCGGGGATGGCGGCCAGGTATTCGCCGACCCGCGCCGCGCCGCGCTCGTTGACGTCTTCGAGCGCGAAGACCAGCATGTCCTCCTTGGTCTTGAAGTAGTGCTGGACCGCGCCCATCGACACGCCCGCCTCGGCGGCGACGTCGCGCAGACTCACCGCGTCGAGGCCCCGGGTCGCGATGATCCGGCAGACGGCACGGGCGAGGTGGCGCCGCCGCTCGGCGTGGTCTACCTGCTTGGGCATCCGCCCCTCCGTTTTTCCCGTGCGAGCGCATGGCGATTCTAGGTCGCCTGGTTTTACAATGCAGTCGCATGGTAAAAAATCGGGAGGATCACTTGAAACCTGTGCGACGCATGACCTCGCTGCTCGCGGCGGTGCTGGTACTGGCCGCGACGCTCGTGGCGGGCGCGGCCGCCGAGGCCGCCGGCCCGTCCCTCGTGCGGACTTCGGCCGGGATCCTGCGCGGTGAGGCCGGCCGGGACCACCGCTGGTTCCGTCAGATCCCCTTCGCCGCACCACCCGTCGGCGAGCTGCGATGGGAGGCCCCGCAGCCTCCCGGGCACTGGCGGGGGGTGCGCGACGCGACCGGCGAGACCAGGCGCTGCGTGCAGGAACCGGCTCTCGACGGCCAGGCCAGCCGAGACGAGGACTGCCTCTACCTGGAGGTGGCCACACCGCGCTCGGTCCGCACACCGAAGGCGGTGCTCGTGTGGTTCCACGGCGGCGGCTTCGTCGAGGAGGCCGGCGGCGACTACGACCCGCGCCGCCTGGCCGTCGGCGGCGACGTCGTGGTCGTGACGGTGAACTACCGGCTCGGGATGCTCGGCTTCTTCGCCCATCCCGGCCTGCCCGAGGCCGGCGCGCTCGGGCTCGCCGACCAGCAGGCCGCGCTGCGCTGGGTTCAGCGTGAGATCGGCGCCTTCGGCGGGAACCCGCGCGAGGTCACCATCATGGGCGAGTCCGCCGGCGGGCAGAGCGTCTGCGGACATCTCGCCTCGCCCGCCGCGTCGGGCCTGTACCGGCGCGCCATCGTCCAGAGCGGTCTGTGCACCCGCGACCTGCCCGGCGGCGGGCTGATTCCCGGGCTGCCGACGGTTCCGCCGTGGTCGCCGCGCGAGGTCGTCGCCGAACGCGGGATCGCGACGGGGGAGCGGCTGTGCCCCGGCCGCGAGGACGTCCTGGCCTGCCTGCGGGAGAGGACGCCCGACGAGCTGGTCGACAGCGGCGAGTTCTTCGCCTACAGCAGCCCCGCCTACGGAACCCCGGCCATCCCGGAGGATCCGCGGGTGGTCTTCGCCGAGGGCCGGCGCGAGCCTGTCCCGGTCCTGTCGGGCACCACCCGCGACGAGAGCCGCTATGTCGCCGCCGCCTTCTACGAGCACGCGGGACAGCCGGTCACGGAGGGCAACTACGCCGAGCTGATCGCCTTCGCCTTCGGCGAGGACGCCACGCAGGTCTTGGCGCGTTACCCCCTCGCCGACTACGAGAGCCCCCCGCTGGCCTGGTCGGCGGCGATGACCGCGGCCATGTGGGCCTGCCCGGCCGTCGAGCGCAACGAGCTTTTCGCGACGACCGCGCCGGTCTTCGCCTTCGAGTTCGCCGACCGCGGCGCTCCCTCCACGCTGCCCTTCGCGCCGAGTTTCCCGCTCGGCGCCGCCCACGCCTCCGACGTGGCCTACCTGTGGGCGCCACCGGGGCCGATACCAGGCACGACGCCCGCGCAGGAGGAGCTGTCGGCGCGCATGGTCGCCTACTGGACCAACTTCGCGCGGACCGGCGACCCCAACGGCGCGGGCCTCCCATCGTGGCCCGCCTTCGCCGACGCCGGAACGCTCGCGCTCGCGCCCGGCCGGATCGAGCCGGTCGACCAGGACACCCGGCACGGCTGCGGCTTCTGGCGGGGCCTGTGGGATGAGGTGAGCGGTTAGATTGTCCGGATGCCCGCCGAACCCACTGTCCGCCTCGCCCGTGCCACCGCCGGCTACACGGTCCCGAACGGGCGCGACGCCGAGCTCGTCGACGTGCCGCTCAGCGAGGCCCTGCACGCCGACATCCGGCCGCTCGGGGCAGCCGAAAGGCTACTGCGCGAAGCCCTCGGCGGTCCCTTCACCGACGGGATCCCTGACGAGCCCGACCTGCTCCAGCCCACGCGGGTCCGCGTCGGCGCGGTCATCATCCGCGACGGCATGATGCTGCTGATCGCCCTCGCCGGCGCCCGGACGGTCTACGAGATCCCCGGCGGCGGTGTCGAGGCGGGCGAGACGCTCACCGAGACGCTGTGCCGCGAGATCGTCGAGGAGACCGGCCTGACGGCCACCGCGGGTCGGCGGATCGCTCGGATCTGGCGCACCAGCCGGCGCCTGCCCGGGCTCTTCCTGGACCATTACTTCCTCGCCGAGGCGAGCGGCGAGATCGGCGAACTCGCCGACCTCGACCTCGACGGCGGACGGCCGGTGTGGGTGCCGGTCGGTGACGTGCCGGGGCTGGCGGTGTGGCCGAGGCGCTTGCGCTGGCGCATCGCGCACTGGTGGGAGCGCGGCTGGCCGGAGAACGTGGTCGAGCTGGCCGACCGCAACACCGACCTGTCGGCGGACTGCCGATGGTGACGGTCTGGCTGATCCCGGTCGCCGGCGGCTACGCGGTTCCCGACGGCCGGGCCGCGGGGCTCGTCGAGGTCTCGCTGAGCGAGGCCCTGCACGCCGACATCCGGCCGCTCGGTGCGGCCGAGAGGCTGCTGCGGGCGGCGGTGACCGGCGTGGAACCCGAGGCCGAGGGCCTGCCCGACGATCCCGTCGGTGAGCGCGTGCATCGGACCCGGGCCGGTGCGATCGTCGTCCGCGACGGCCGGATCCTGCTCGTCCAGGCGCGACCGGACGGCTCCGGCCGGGGCTGCTTCGAGATCCCCGGCGGCGGTCTGGAGAACGGTGAACGGCCCGAGGAGGCAGCGGTCCGCGAACTGGCCGAGGAGAGCGGCCTCGCGGGCGTGGTCGTGCGCGAGATCGCCACCGTCTACCACCAGTGGCGGGGGGAGCCGAGGCTCTGGCTCGGGCACTACTTCCTGATGGAGGCCGCCGGGGAGATCAGCGACCGCTTCGACCTGCCCTCCGGCGAACGGCCGGTGTGGGTCGAGGTCGGCGCGCTGGCGAGCCTGCCCGTGTGGCCGCGGCGTCTCGCCTGGCGGCTCGGGCACTGGATCGAGCACGGCTGGCCGAAGGCGCCCCTGGCGCTCTTCGACCGCAACCACGACCTCGTCGAACGCTGCGACTGGTGACACGCCGACGGCCCGCGCCTCCAGGGCACGGGCCGTCAGGTGATCGGCGCGGTTAAGCTCGCGAGCGCCGCTTCGGCGTCGAGCGTGACCGCTGCGGCGTGCACGACAGCCGCGACGCGCAGCGCGTCGTGCACGTGGTCGCGGGAGGCGCCGGACTTGATCAGCGTCTTCTCATGCGACTCCAGGCAGACTCCGCAGCCGGTGACGGCCGAGACGGCCAGGCACCACAGCTCGAAGTCGACCTTGTCGACGCCCGGGTTCCCGATCACCTGCATGCGCAGGCGCGCGGGCAGGGACTGGTAGGCCTCATCGCCGATGAGGTGCTTGCCCCGGTAGTAGACGTTGTTCATGGCCATGATCGAGGCCGCGGCCTTGGCCGCTTCGAGAGCCTCGGGGGAGATGTTCTTGGCGGCCTCCTCGGCGACCTCGCGCAGGACCGTGCCGTTGCGGGAGGCGACGGCCGTCGCGACGAGCGCGCCCCACAGCTGCTGAGCCGTCAGCGACGACGTGGTCGTCACCGAGCCCAGGTTCAGCCGGGTGTCCTTGGCGTACGCCGGGAGGGCTTCCTTGATCGCGTCGATGCCCATGGACTACCCGGCCATCAGCTTCTGGGCGTCGAGCGTGTCGGAGCCCTTGTTCCAGTTGCACGGGCACAGCTCGTCGGTCTGCAGGGCGTCGAGGACGCGCAGGACCTCGGCCACGTTGCGGCCGACCGAGCCGGCGGTCACCATGGCGAACTGGATCTCGTTGTTCGGGTCGACGATGAAGGTGGCGCGCTGGGCGACGCCGTCCTCGCCGAGGACGCCCGCGGCCTCGGTCAGCTCGCGCTTGACGTCCGAGAGCATCGGGAAGGGCAGCTCGCGCAGGTCGGGGTGGTCCTTGCGCCACGCGAAGTGCACGAACTCGTTGTCGACCGACCAGCCGAGGACCTGCGCGTCGCGGTCGGCGAACTCGCCGTTGAGGCGGCCGAACTCGGCGATCTCGGTCGGACAGATGAAGGTGAAGTCCTTCGGCCACGCGAACAGCACGCGCCACTTGCCCTCGTGGGTCTTGTTGTCGATGGTCGCGAAGGCGTTGTCCGGGTCGAGGGAGACACAGGCGGTCAGCTCGTAGGCCGGGAAGTGGTCGCCGACGGTAAGCACGTTGAGGCTCTCCTTGATGTGTGACGTTGGGTAATGACTCGCTGAGCGGATCGTCGCTTTCTGGAGTCGTTCAAAAGTATGCCCGACGTGGGCTCGCCCGTCCCCACCGAGGTGGGCCTTAGTGAACATGATCACCGGCCGGCGACGCGTCACACGCGCCCGCGGGCCCGCACGCTGGGCTGCGGTCGAGGCGGGGCGCTGCTCTCGCGTTGCCGAGGCGGGATCCCAGGCTCGCCCGATGCCCAGCCCGCCGACGATCCTGCGTGGCGACGCCTCGACGCCCGCCCGATCGCCGTCAGTGCCGGACGGGACGGCGCCGTCCGCGTCGGGGCCCTCGCCGGCCTGTTGCCCTGGCCGGCAACCGGCATACGAAAGGCGCGGCCCGTGCCGGCGCCGCGCCCCTTTATCTCGGCCTCTACTGGTCGAACAGCACGCTCAGGCTCTCCTTGCGGTGGATCCGCGAGATCGCCTCGGCGAACAGCGGCGCCACCGACGCGACCCGCACCTTCGGTGAGAAGTCCACCGGCTGGTTCTCCACCGTGTCGGTGATCCACAGCGTCTCGATGGGGCTCATGTCCAACCGATGCATCGCCTTGCCGGTGAACACGCCGTGCGAGACGGCCGCGCGCACCGACTTGGCGCCCTTGCCGATGAGGCACTCGGCGACCTCGGCGAGCGTCCCGGCGGTGATGGTGAAGTCGTCGACGATCAGCGCGTGCCGGTCCTTCACGTCGCCGATGAGGTCGATCACGCGCGCGGCCTCGCTGTGGTCGACTCGCTCCTTGTCGGCGATCGCGAGGGGCGCGTCGAGCCGGCGGGCGAACATCCGCGCCTTCTTGGCGAACCCGGCGTCGGGGGAGACCACCACCATGTCGGTGAGGCCCTCGGCGGCGACGGCCTCGGTCAGGGTCGGCAGTGCGTACAGGTCATCGACCGGAATGCCGAAAAAACCCTGGATCTGCGGTGCGTGCAGGTCCAGGGTCACCACTCGGTCGGCTCCGGCCGCCTCGATCGATTGGGCGCAGACTCTGGCCCGGATCGAGACTCTCGGCTCGTCCTTCTTGTCGCCCTTGGCATAGCTGAAGTACGGCATCACCACCGTCACCGAGGCGGCTGAGGCGCGCTTGAGCGCGTCCACCCAGAACAGCAGCTCCATGAAGTGGTCGTTGGCGGGGAAGACCGTCGACTGCACCAGGTAGGCGTGCCGTCCGCGGACGTTCTCGCCGACCTTGACGAAGAGGTTGCCGTCGGAGAACTGCAGGACCTCCCCGAGACCGGCCTCGATGCCCATGTGTCGGCAGATCGACTCGGTGAGAACCGGGCTCGCCGAGCCGCCGAAAACCAGAAGATCGTCATCGCGTGTCATCGCGCACCGCCTTCCTGCGACTTCGAGTCGCACGGCGTAATTCTTCGTGGGGGTCTGGCTTCGTCTTTCATCCTCGCGGCCACGGAGAGGATCATCGCATGCCGGGAAAGATCTGAGCGTTGGGTTCCCGACACGCCTCGTATACCGCGATGTGGGATTACTGGTCAAGATCTGGACGGTACTGGCATACTCGGCGCCGTGAGACTCCACCTCATTATCGGCCCTTAGCGCGCTGTCGAACAGACCCACAGCGCGCAGACCTCCCGTGACCACGGGGGGTCTTCTTGTTTTCCAGGTTCTCCCCAGTTCCGACTCATCGCAGCAAGGCCGGCAGCACACCGGAAGGACGGCCACAAGATGAACCAGCCCGCCGCCGAGTTCCATCTCTACGACACGACCCTGCGCGACGGCGCCCAGCGCGAGGGCATCGGCTACTCCGTCGCCGACAAACTCGCCGTCGCCAGACTGCTCGACGACCTCGGGGTGGACTACATCGAAGGCGGCTGGCCGGGAGCACTGCCCAGCGACACCGAGTTCTTCCGCCGGGCCCGCCACGAACTCGACCTCAAGAACGCCACCCTCGTCGCCTTCGGCGCCACCCGGAAGGCCGGCCGCGCCGTCGAGGACGACCCCCAGGTCAAGGCCCTCCTCGACGCCGAGACCCCCGCGCTGTGCCTGGTCGCCAAGTCCGACCTGCGGCACGTCCGCCGGGCGCTGCGCACCACGGCCGAGGAGAACCTGGCCATGATCGCCGACACCGTCTCCTACGCCGTCGCCAAGGGCCGCAAGGTCTTCCTCGACTGCGAGCACTTCTTCGACGGCTACCGCCACGACGCCGACTACGGCACCGAAGTGGTCCGCACCGCCCTTGTCGCCGGCGCCGACGTCGTCGTCCTGTGCGACACCAACGGCGGCATGCTCCCGCACGACATGACCGAGGTCGTCACCGAACTGCGCTCCCGCCTCGAAGCGGCCCTGCCCGCGGGCAGGAGCGTGCGGCTGGGCATCCACTGCCAGAACGACACCGCATGCGCCGTCGCCAACACGATCACCGCCGTCCAGGCCGGCGTGATGCACGCGCAGTGCACCGCCAACGGCTATGGCGAACGACCCGGCAACGCCGACCTGTTCGCCGTCGCCGCCAACCTCTCGCTGAAACTCGGGCTGCCCGTCCTACCGGGCGGCGGCCTGGCCAAGATGACGCGCGTCGCGCACGCCGTCGCCGAGATCGCCAACCTCGCCCCCGACACCCACCAGGCGTACGTGGGACACGCCGCCTTCGCCCACAAGGCGGGGCTGCACGCGAGTGCGATCAAAGTGGACCCCGAGCTCTACAACCATGTCGATCCGGCGGTCGTCGGCAACGACATGAGGGTCCTGGTCACCGAGATGGCCGGTCGGGCCAGTATCGAGCTCAAGAGCGCCGAGCTCGGCATCGACCTGACCGGCCGTCCCGAGGTCACCGCGCGCGTGACCGACAAGGTCAAGCAGCTGGAGGCCGCCGGCTGGTCCTTCGAGGCCGCCGACGCCTCCTTCGAACTCCTCGTCCGCGACGAACTCGACGACAGCGTCCCCGCGCCCTTCGGCCTGGAGTCCTACCGCGTCATCGTCGAACACCGCGAGGACGGCGCCGTCGTCAGCGAGGCCACCGTCAAAGTCCGCGTCCGAGGCGAGCGCGTCATCGCCACCGCCGAGGGCAACGGTCCCGTCAACGCCCTCGACTCGGCACTGCGCCAGGCGCTCCAGCGCCACCACCCGGCGCTGGCCGAGGTCGAGCTCGCCGACTACAAGGTCCGCATCCTGGCCGGTTCGCACGGGACGGCCGCGGTCACCCGCGTCCTGATCGACTCCTCGGCCGAGGACCGCGACTGGACCACCGTCGGGGTGCACGAGAACGTCGTCGAGGCCAGCTGGCACGCCCTCGTCGACGCGCTCACCTACGCCCTGGCGCCGGAGCGGGCCGCCCGTTGAGCCGAGGGCGGGGTTGGCGGCGCTGAGTACCTTAGGCGTGTGAGCCTCAACGACAGCCGGTACGGCTACGCCCGCCCCGACCCGACTCTCGCGCGTCGACGGATCGTCGCGGGGGCCATCCTGGGCCTGATCGTCCAGGTGATCCTCGCGACGGTCCTCGGGCTCATCGCCGTCCAGGGCGGCACGATCGGCGACATGTTCGCGATGGGCTCCTTCTCCAGCCTGGTGGCCACGCCGGCCTGCTTCGTCGCGGCCTTCGCGCTCATGTTCAGCCCCAGGACCCGCCAGCTGGGCGTCGGGGTCCTCGTCGGCGCCATCTGCGGAACACTGCTGCTCATGGGCGGTTGCGCGGCTTTCGGCTGAACCGCGCCTTTCGGGGCGCTCGCGACATATAACGTCACCCTAGGGCTTGTCCTGTGATCCACCGGACACGCCCGAAGCCGACCGACGGCGATCCGGGGGGACAGCGATGCCAGCCGATCCGAGACGTGTGCTCACCATGTCCGAACTCGTTCGGGGTGAGGCCGAACGCATGCGCAGGCAGGGCCAGGCCCTCACCGAGATGCCCGCCGCCGCGCCCGACGAGGTCCTCAGCGGCGAACTCGACGCGCACAGCGCGCGCTGCCAGTCCGTCGCCCGCCAGCTCGACGAGCTCGCCTCGACGCTGGAGGTCCACTCCCGCGCTGTCGAGGCCCCGGCCGTCCGGCGGCACCTGCCCGAACTGGCCGCCATCGCCGGGGCCGGGGCCCTCGTCGTCGCCGGCGTCTTCGTCTTTCGCCGCGTTCGCAGCCGGAGGAGCCGATGAGCAAGGGCAAGCACGCTCGCGTGCACGCGCGCCACCAGCTCGACCACGAGCAGACCGACTCCGCGCCCAAGGACAGCGAGGAGCTGATGCTCCTGGCCCGCGACCTCGGCGTGTGCGCCGAGCAGATCGCCACGACCGCCGGCCGGCTCACCGCCCTGTTCAGCGACCCGGTCCTGCTGCGCTCGCTGGCCGCCAGCCCGCGCACCGGCACCAAGGTCACCGCCCAGCTCACGCGCGTCATCGCCGGCGACGCCGGTCTCGGCTGCGGCACGGAGACGACGCGGCTGGGCAAGGTCGTGGCGAAACTGACCGGCACCGACGGCACCGGGAGCCTGCCCTCCCTGGTCGCCGCGACCGCGCTGAAGGCCCGCATCCGGGGCCTCGCGCGTCTGCACCCCGAGCTGTTCGAGGACGCCGACATGGCCGCGCTCATCGCCGCCGTCGAGGAGGACCGGCAGGCCGAGGCGCTCCTGCGCTTCCGCCGGATGATCGCCGACCGGGGCACCGGCGAGGCCCTCGGCGCCATCGCGCCGGTGTTCATCGAGCTGTCCGGGCTCATCGCCCTGCTCGACGACAACCCCTTCAACGACGCCGTGGGCTGGAACCTCGCCACCGGCAGGCCCGTCACCTCCGAGCCGATCCTGGGCGTCTCGATGTCCTGGACCTCGGCCTTCGAGCACGGCGAGGGCCGCGCGGAGGAGGTCGAGCTGCCCGAGGCGGTCGCCTCGCTCGTCGAGGACGAGGGGACGGTCGTCGCGCACGTCCGCAACATCCGCCTCATGCGGCCCTTCGGCTACGTGCTCCTCCAGCGGATCCGCTCCCGCGACGGCGCCGAGCGCCACGTGCTCCTGCTGCCCGGGATGACCGCCGACACCGTCCACGGCGACGCCGGCGAGGACCACGCCCAGCTCACCGAGGCCGCCTATACGCGCGCTCTGCGCGGTGTCCTTGCCGCGGCGGGCGTTCCCGACGGTGCCGAGATCGCGCTCGTCGGGCACAGCCAGGGCGGTGTCGTGGCGATGAACTTCGTGTCGGACCCCGAACTGGTCCGCCGCTACCGCTTCACGCACCTCGTCGCCGTCGGCGCGCCCGTCGACTACCGCGAACCGCTCGCCGAGGGGCTGTGGATCGCCAGCGTCACCAACCAGCACGACATCGTCCCCGCCCTCGACGGACGTGGATTCGGTGCCGTCTTCGACCCGCACCCCGACTGGTACGAAGTCGACTTCGCCGACGGCCGCCACGGCTTCCCCGCCTGCCACGGCGCGGGCCGCTACGCCGACAACCTCGCCGAGGACATCCCCGAGGCCGCCGCGCACATCGACCGGCAGATGTCGCGCTACCGCGGCGAAGTGCTCGCCACCCGGGCATTCCGGCTCAGCTGACGGGCGTGGGCGCCGCCATCGCGCCCGGTTACCGTTCTGCGGGTGGCCACAGTCGCAGAACTCTTCACCTACCCCGTCAAAGGGTGCGCCGGCGTCCGACTCACCGAGTCGACCCTTCACGAGACCGGCCTGCCCTTCGACCGCGCCTACCTCGTCGTCGGGCCCGGCGGGGTTTTCCGCAGCCAGCGCTCCGACCGCTCCCTCGCGGTGATCCGGCCCGCCGCCGACGCCGAGGGCGTCACGCTCTCGGCGCCCGGCATCGGCGACCTGCGCGCCGAGATCCCCGAAGGAGTCCCCGCGAGCGACGTCACCATGTTCGGCAGCCCTTACCGGGGCGTCGACCAGGGCGACGACGCCGCCGCCTGGCTCACCGAGGTCCTCGGAGTGCCCAGCCGCCTCGTGCGGGTCCCGCCCGACCACGGCCGCGTCACCGACGGCCGCGTCGCCGGCACCTCCGCCTACGCCGACAGCTGCGCCGTCCACGCCTTCTCCACCGCCTCGATGGCCGAACTCAACCGCCGGGTCGGCGAACGGGGTCTCGGGCCGCTGCCGCCCGCGCGCTTTCGGCCCAACATCCTCCTCGAAGGCATCGACGAACCCCACCGCGAGGACCTCGCGCACACCGTCCGGATCGGTGGCGCCGAACTCGCCTACGCCAAACTCGCCGTGCGCTGCGCGGTCACCATGGTCGACCAGGTCAGCGGCGGCAAGGCGGGACCCGAGCCGCTGCGGACACTGGCCGGCTACCGCCGGCACCCCGAGGGCGGTGTCGTGTTCGGCGCGAAGTTCGCCGTCACCAAGCCGGGGAAGGTCGCCGTCGGCGACGCCTTCGACGTGACCGCCTGGGGTGAGGCCGAGCTGTGAGCGTTGCTCGGACAACCCGGTCCCCGGCGGGCCACAACGATCGGTTGTCCACGTAACTTGCGGTGATGGACACCGAGGCACTGCGGTCTTTCGTTCGCGCGGCCGAGCTCGGACAGCTCCGGCGCGCGGCCGAGGAGCTCGGCGTCACGCAGCAGGCGGTGTCGAAACGGATCGCCGTGCTGGAGCGCGAACTGGGCGTCCGCTTGTTCACCCGCACTCCTCGTGGCGTCGAGCCGACCCTCGACGGCCAGGCGTTCCTGCCGCACGCGCGAGGCATCGTCGCACGGGCCGAGCGCGCCGTCACCGCCGTCCGGCCGGGCTCGCGCGCCCTGCGGATCGACGTCCTCGGCCTGCGAAGCGCGCAGGCCGTGGCGCTGCACGACTACTGGCGGGCGCAGCCGGAGACCGACCTCGACGTCGTGACCCTCCGGGTCGCCGACCCTCGCGAGGCGGTCGCCGCCGTGGAGGCCGGCGACATCGACGCCACCTTCCGCACTCTGACCGAGCCCGCCGCACTGCCGCCCGACCTGGAGATGATCCGCGCCTTCGACTCGCCGCTGGAACTCCTCACCGGCCCGGGGCACCCGCTCGCCGCCGCGCGGAGCCTGAGCCCGTCGCGGCTGGCCGGCCACCGGATCTGGGTGCCGGGCATCGCGCCCCGAAGCGAGTGGGCGGTGTTCTACGCCCAGCTCGCCGCCGACTTCGGCCTGCGCGTCGACGCGGCGGGCCCGCACTTCGGCGACGAGGTCCTCATGGACGTCCTCGCCGAATCCACCGACGTCGCCACCCTCGTGGGGGCCCGCGACCGCTACGCCTGGCCGGCGGGACACGACCTGCGCCGCATCCCCCTGGTCGATCCGGTGGTGGCCTACCCGCTCTCGCTGATCCTTCCCGCCGCGGACCCGCATCCGGGACTCCGCGGCGTCCTGACCCATCTCGGCAGCCTGCCGAAACTCCCCGGATCGGCCTGGCTGCCGTCCTGGGCGAGGACACGAAGGAGTACCGATGACCGCTGACCGTTTCATGCGCATCCGCAGCGCCGAGTTCCAGACCATGGCCGCGCGGGTCCTGCGGGTCACCGAACTCACCTCCCGCCTGAACCTCCTGCCCTTCGCCGACGAGGCGGGCAAGGCGGACCTGTTCGAACAGATCCTCGGCAGGCCGCTGCCGGCGGGCGTGACGATCCATCCGCCGTTCTTCACCGACCACGGCCTCAACCTCGACCTCGGGGAGCGCGTGTTCGTCAACCAGAACTGCACCTTCCTCGACCACGCCGGCATTCGCCTCGGCGAGCGCGTGATGGTGGGACCGAAGGCCACGTTCATCACCGTCGGCCACCCGGTCGACCCCGAGGAGCGGCGTGGGTGGCTGACCGGCGCGCCCATCGACGTCGCGGAGAACGTGTGGATCGGTGCGGGCGCCACGATCCTGCCGGGCGTCAGCATCGGCCGCGACGCGGTGGTCGCGGCCGGTGCCGTGGTCGCCGAGGACGTTCCGGCGGCGAGTCTGGTCGCCGGCGCCAAGGCCGCCGTGATCCGGCGGTGGTGACGGATCCGCCGGGCAGCCGCCCGGGTCAGTCCTCCACGTCGTCGAAGCCGAAGTCGCCCGGCCCCATCGGGACCATCACCGTCGGCGGGCTGTCGGGCCGGTCGGCGACGGCGAACTTCACCCGGAAGGGATCGAAGCTGTAGGGGAGCGGCTGGTCGGGGCGCAGCTCCTGGGTGAGCAGCCGGAACCGGGACTGGCGCAGGCAGGCCGCCAGAGCCGTGGTGGCGATGAAGACACCGAGGTCCCCGCCCGGGCAGGCGGTCGGGCCGCGGCCGGTGGGCGACAGGCCCCAGTCGCCGTCCGAGCCGCCGTCGAGCCACTGCTGCGGGGTGAAGCGGTTGGCGGAGCGGCCCCGGTAGCCGGCCCGGCCGTGGTAGACCAGCGAGATCGAGACCTCGGCCTCGGCGGGGACGCGCACGCCGTCCCACTCGACGTCGCGGGTGACCACGCGGTTGAGGTCGCGCACGATCGGCCACAGCCGCGCGGCCTCCATGACGGTCGCCTTGAGGTGCGGCATGGCCAGCACCGAGGCGGCCGTCCCGGCGTCGTGGAAGCGGTCGGCGTCGGCGAGTTCCTCCTCGATGGCGGTGAGGAACCACGGGTGGGTCGACAGCAGCGCGAGGGTCCGCGCGATCAGCTGGGAGATGGTGTCGAAGGCCGCCATCCACTGCGCGACCTGCCCGGACGGGTGCACGCGGGCCTCGATGGGCAGGTCGGCGAAGCGCCCGACGAGGCTGCCGCCCTGGCCGACGTCGATGTAGCGGTGGACGCGGTCGTCGAAGCGGGCGCGCAGCGCGTGCATCCGGGAGCGCCGCCACACGCGCAGCCCGAGCCAGTTGCCTTCGCGGCGGAGCGTCTCCAGTAGTTCGGTGACCTCGACGTCCTCGGCGGCGACGTCGCCGAGGACGCAGCGGCGTCCGACGCGCTGGACACAGCGGCGCAGCGCACGCCAGCTCAGCGGCCGGCCGGTGGCGATCGGACCGGTGAGCAGCGCCTCGATCTCCTCGTTGACGACCATGGCGAAGCGCGCGGCCTCGCGATGGGCGTCGCGGCCCCAGTCGAGGACGACCTCGTTGAACTGGCGGCGGCTCTCGCGCAGCTCGCCGCCGGTGATGATGACCCCGTCGGGCTGGAAGTGGCCCATCATCCGCCGCTTGAGCGGGGTGGCCGGGGCGTAGAGCCGGTCGGAGCCCGACAGCACCCGCCGCATGTCCGAGCGGGACAGGACGAGCAGGGTCTCCCCGGTCGGGCCGGTCGTCCACACGGGCCGCCCGCCGTACTCGTCGTGGAGGCGGTCGAGCATGCGCACCAGGCGCCGGTCGGCCTGCAACTTCGTGAACAGGGCGTTCACGCGGGGCCGGGCGATCACCAGGCCTCGGCCGAGCGAGTTGGCGTTGTGCAGGAGCAGCAGCCGCACCTGGTCGAGTGTGGACACCTGCGGGAAGGTCGGGCCGGTCATCGCTTGCCTCCTGCGGGTCGGTTGCCTGAGTGGACGGACTGGACGGGGATGTCGATGAGCGTTGGCCCGTCCCTGCGCGCGGTGCACTCGCCGACCGTGGTCATCTTCCACACGCGCAACTGGTCGAGGACCAGATCGCGGATCGTGGACATGGCCTTCCTCCCTGGAATTTGCGCAGACCCTCCCATAATGGTCAACACCGGCCCCTGCCGCAGCCGTTTGGCGCGTCAGGGCCGGGGCATCGCGTGCCCCGGCCGAAAGTGGCGTCCGGCCCCTACTTGAGGTCGCCGGCGATCGCCGCGAGACCCGCGTTGGCGATGGCCTCGTCGATGTCACCGCTGGGCGCCCCGCCGACACCGATCCCCGCGATCGCCAGGTCGTCGACGGCCACCGGCACGCCGCCGGCGAGGAACAGGGTCCCGGGGATGTCGGAGATGTTGGGGGCGTCACCGGTCGCGCCCTCCGCGAGCCCGCTGGTCGCGCGCCCGAAGGAGACGGCGGTGAACGCCTTGCGCACGGCCGAGTCCTCCGTCTGCGGACCGGCCTCGTCGCCCGCGACGATCAGCCGCGTCGCACCGGAGCGGTCCACGATCGCGATCGTCACCCGCTGGCCCTGCTTCTCGGCCTCCTTCAAGGCGGCCTGCGCGGCCTTCATCGCCGTCTCGGCCGACAGCACGTCGGTCTCGGTGACCGCGTCGGCCTTCGGCTTCTTCGAGCTCGCCTCGACAGCGGTGGCGGTGGTGGCCGCCGGGCCGTCGACATTGGCGGTGGCCGTCGCGGCAAGGCCGCCGATGACGCTCAGGCCGAGAGCGGTCGCGGCGACGGTCTTGATGAGCAGGGGCTTCTTCACGAGGTTCTCCATCCGATCGGTTCCGGGTGTCTTGCCTCCCCAACACTGCGGACGCGGGCCGCCCGCGACGTCGGGCGCGGGCGTGAACCAGGCGCGTCGACAAGACGCACCCGCCTGTCATCCGATTGACCGACACGGACCCCGTGACGTGCGGATATGGTGCGGACATGCCCCGGGAGAAGCCGAAACTGCTCGACGTGGCCATGCACGCCGGGTTCTTCCTGCTGATGGCCGCCGGGGCCTCGCGCCTGCTCATCCGCCACTCCTTCGACCGCGCGATGGTCGTCGACCTGACGCTGGCCGCGATCACCGCCGTCGTCTACGCCACCGGGGTGTGGGGCTGGTCGCGCCTCGGCCGCGCCTGGTCGCTCGGGTGGCTCGCCGCCGTGCTGGTCTGCTGGCTCGCGCTGACCTGGCGCGCGCCCTCCTTCGCCGTCGTCGCCGTCCCGCTGCTGTTCCTCTGCCTGCGCCTGCTCTCCCCGCGCGCGACCGTCATCGTCGGCGCACTGCTGACCGTCGCGGTGATCGTCGCCCTGCTCGCCCTCAACGAGGTCGTCGACCCCAGCCTCGTGCTCGTGCCGATCGCGATCGCGGGCATGACTGTGGCGACCGTCCTCGACCTCAAGCGCACCCGCGGCGAACTGGCCGCCTCCCAGCACCGCACCGGCGTACTAGAAGAGCGCACCCGCCTGTCCCGCGAGATCCACGACACCCTCGCGCAGGGCCTGTCGGGGATCGTCCTGCTGCTCCAGAACGCCGAGCGGTCCTGGGGCACCGAGAAGGCGCGCGAGCACGTGCGCCTCGCCGAGGAGATGGCCGCCCGCAACCTCACCGAGGCGCGCGCCTTCGTCCGCGACCTCGGCGTGCCGGTTCCGCTGCTCGACGCGTTGCACTCGCTTGCCGCCGAGACCGGCGCGGTCGGCGGCCTTGAGGTGCGGGTGCACGCCGAAGGCGAGCTCGGCGACCTGCCCCCGGCGACCTCGGCGGTGCTGCTGCGGGTCGCGCAGGGGGCGCTGGCCAACGTCCGCGAGCACGCCGGGGCCCGCAACGCCGTGGTCACCGTCTCCCGCATCGGCGACCACGTCAACCTCGACGTCCGCGACGACGGCGCCGGCTTCGACCCCGACGCACCGGTCGGTGAACCCGGCCGCGGCTACGGCATCGCCGCGATGCGCGAACGCGCCGCGGCCCTCGACGGCTACCTCGCCGTGGAGACCGCGCCGGGCGACGGCACGGCCGTGTCGGTGTCGCTCCCGGTCCGTGGCAGGCAAGGAGCGGACGCGTGAAGGTCTACCTGGTCGACGACCACGCCGTCGTGCGGGCGGGGGTGAAGGCGCTGCTCGCCGGTGAGGACGGCATCGAGGTCGTCGGCGAGGCCGGTGACGCCGAGACCGCCTTGCGCGAGGCCGCCGTCGCCGCGCCCGACGTGGTGCTGATGGACTTGCAGCTCGGCGACGGCGTCGACGGCGTCGAGGCGACCCGGCGGCTGCGGGCGCTCGACCCGGCGCCGCAGGTACTGGTCTTGACCACCTACGACAGCGACGCCGACATCGCCCGCGCCATCGACGCCGGAGCGACCGGCTACCTGCTCAAGGCGGGGCCGCCCGAGGAGCTGTTCCGGGGTGTGCGCGCCGCCGCGCGAGGCGAGAGCGTGCTGTCACCGCAGGTCGCCTCCCGGATGATGCGGCGGATGCGCGACCCGCTGCCCTCACTGTCGCCGCGCGAGGTCGAGATCCTCGGCCTGCTGGCCGAGGGCGCCGGCAACCGCGAGATCGGCCGGCGGCTGTTCATCACCGAGGCGACGGTCAAGACGCACCTCCAGCGGATCTACACCAAGCTCGGCGTGGAGACCCGCACGGCGGCGGTGACCACGGCCGTCGAGCGCAAGTTCATCCGGATCCGGTGAGCGCCACCGGCCGGCGGTGAGGGACCCTACTGGGTCGCCAGGTGTGGCGGACCGGCCGCGAGTCCACGACTAGGCTCTCGGTGCGAAAAGAAGTTGGCAGGCCGCCGGCCGGTGCGTGACCGTGAACGCCACGGGAACCGCCGGAGTCCGGCGGCCCGGAAGGTCAGAAGGGGAGCACTCTTGCGTATCGCGCGTGTCGCCCATCCCAGGGGCATGTCGTTCGGGGTCGTCGAGGGCGAGAAGGCCGCCGACGGTGAGAAGAGCGGCCTGACCGTCGCCGAGATCGAAGGCCACCCCTTCGGGGACATCACCTTCACCGGCCAGCGCTGGGCACTGGCCGACGTGCGCCTGATGTCGCCGATCCTGCCGAGCAAGATCGTCTGCGTCGGACGCAACTACGCCGCCCACGCCGCCGAGCACGGCGCCGAGGTCCCGACCGAGCCGCTGCTGTTCCTCAAGCCGTCGACCTCGATCATCGGTCCCGACGACGCCATCCGCATCCCGCCGGTGTCCCAGCAGGTCGAGCACGAGGCGGAGCTGGCCATCGTCATCGGCGCGACCGGCGCCCGCCGGGTCAGCCGCGCCGGCGCGGCCCGCACGATCTTCGGCTACACCATCGCCAACGACGTCACCGCCCGCGACCTCCAGTCGAAGGACGGCCAGTGGACGCGCGCGAAGGGCTTCGACTCCTTCTGCCCGCTCGGCCCGTGGATCGACACCTCGGTCGACGTCGCCGACGTCGAGGTCCGCTGCGAGGTCAACGACGAGGTGCGCCAGCTCGGCCGCACCAAGGACATGGTCTTCGACCCGGCGACGCTCGTGTCGTACGTGTCGCACGTGATGACGCTGCTTCCCGGCGACGTCATCCTCACCGGCACCCCCGAAGGCGTCGAGCCGATGGTGGCCGGTGACAAGGTATCCGTGTCGATCGAGGGGATCGGCACGCTCACGAACCAGGTGATCGATCTTGACTGAAGTCCGCACCCGCTTCTGCCCGTCGCCGACGGGCGTCCCGCACGTCGGGCTGGCGCGTACCTGCCTGTACAACTGGGCGTACGCGCGCCACCACGGCGGCACCTTCGTGTTCCGCATCGAGGACACCGACGCCGCGCGCGACAGTCAGGAGTCCTACGAGCAACTCCTCGACGCGCTGCGCTGGCTCGGCTTCGACTGGGACGAGGGCCCCGAGGTCGGCGGCCCGCACGGCCCGTACCGGCAGAGCGAGCGCCGTGACATGCACCTCGACGTCGCCAAGCGCCTCCTTGAAGCCGGGCACGCCTACGAGGCCTTCTCGACGCCCGACGAGGTCGAGGCGCGCCACAAGGCCGCCGGCCGCGACCCGAAACTGGGTTACGACAACTTCGACCGCGACCTCACCGAGGAGCAGAAGGCCGCCTACCTCGCCGAGGGCCGCCGTCCGATCCTGCGCGTGCGGATGCCCGACGAGGACATCACCTTCACCGACCTCATCCGCGGCGACGTCACCTACCGCGCCGGCATGGTCCCCGACTTCGCGATCACCCGCGCCGACGGCACCCCGCTGTACACGCTGGTCAACCCGGTCGACGACGCCACGATGCGCATCACGCACATCATCCGCGGCGAGGACCTGCTGTCGTCGACCCCGCGCCAGATCGCGCTGTACCGCGCGCTGATCGACATCGGCGTCGCCGAGTTCGTGCCGACCTTCGCGCACGCGCCGCTCGTCGTCGACGAGTCCCGCAAGAAGATGTCGAAGCGCGACCCGCGCTCGGACCTGCTCGCCTACCGCGACAAGGGCTACCTGCCCGAGGGCATCGTGAACTACATCGCGCTGCTGGGCTGGTCGATCGGCCACGACCGCGACGTGTTCACCAAGGACGAGCTGGTCGCCGCCTTCGACATCGGCGACGTCAACAGCAACCCGTCGCGTTTCGACGAGAAGAAGATGGACGCCATCAACGGCACCCACATCCGGATGCTCGCGCCCGAGGACCTCGCCGCCCGCATCCTGCCGTTCCTCCAGCGGTTCGGCCTGCTCGGCGACGAGCCGACCGAGGAGCAGCTGCGGGTCCTGGCGGTGGCCACGCCGCTGGTGCAGGAGCGCACCGGCACGCTCGTGCAGGGCGCGGAGATGATGCGCTTCCTGTTCGCCGGCGAGAACTTCGCCATCGACCCCGACAGCGCGGCGAAGAACTTCAAGGACGACGCGCCGCAGATCCTCGACGCCTCCATCACCGCCCTCGAAGCGCTGCCGGAGTTCACCACCGACGCGATCGAGGCGACCCTCAAGGCCACCCTCATCGACGACATGGGCATCAAGCCCCGCAAGGCCTTCGGGCCGCTGCGCGTCGCCGCCACGGGCAAGGCGGTCTCACCGCCGCTGTACGAGTCGATGGAACTCCTGGGCCGCGAGGTGACCCTGGAGCGGCTGCGGGCGGCTCGCGCCACACTCTAGGGCCTGCGTCGAGCGTAGGCAGAACGGCAAGAGAGCAAACGGCACGACAGTGGGGCCCGTCCGGGTAGCCGGACGGGCCTTTCGGTGTCCATGAACCTTGGCCCGGACACCGTACTGTCGGACGGGTGACGACACCGACACAGCCGCCACCGCCGTCGTCCGGGGTGCGGTTCTGGACGATCCTGGCCGCTTTAGCCCCACCTGCCCTCGTTGGTGCGGGGTTTTCCACGACCGTGCAGTCGCACCCGTTCCCCAGCGTGCTGATCCTCACCGCCTACTTCGCGATCCTCTTCGTGACGAAGGTGCTCAAGCGGGTGGTCGAGCCGGCGATCGAGGAGTGGATCAACCGGTCGGCCCACGCCTTCTACGGTGTCGCCTGGCGGTACAAGGCGCGTTACCTGGAAAGGCTCAAGGTGAGCCTGCGCTACGTCCAGTTGCTCGGCGTGAAGACGTCGACCCAGTACGCGGTCCAACTGCCCGACGTCTACGTCGATCTGAGCCTGCGGCGCCGGGCCGCGGCCGGCTCGACTGTCGGGCGCATCGACAAGAGCGAACGCCTTTCGCCCGACGCGTTCATCGACGCCCACGACAGCGGAGTCTTCGTCATTGTCGGGGGACCGGGCTCGGGCAAGACCACGCTGCTGCGCGTTAAGGCGCTGCGCCTGGCGTCGAACCCGAGGCGCAGGTCGCGCCTGCCGATCATCCTCGAACTCAGGCAGCACGCTAAATCCATCATCGAGCAGGGTGACAAGACCATCGCCACACTCGCCGCCGCACTGGACTGGCTGCACGGTTCGCACTCCGCGGCATGGTTCGACCGCAAGCTCCAGCGCGGTGAATGCCTGGTGATGCTTGACGGTCTCGACGAGGTCGCCGACGAGGCCGACCGGCGCAAAGTCGTCGACTGGGTGCGAGGTCAGACCCACCTGTACCCGCGCAACATGTTCCTGGTGACGTCGCGCCCGCACGGCTATCGGGCCAACCGGCTCGACAACGCCGACGAGCTCGAGGTTCGGCGGTTCACCTCCGAGCAGATTCGCGTTTTCGTGCACAACTGGTACCGCGTCAAATGGACCCAGCGCACCGGACTATCGGACGCCTCGGTTCTCGAGCACGCTGCAGAGGAGGCCGAAGACCTCATCGAGCGGCTGCGAAAGACCCCAGCGCTGTTCAGGCTCGCCGAGAACCCGCTGCTGCTGACGATGATCACCAACGTCCACATCATCATCAAGGTCCTGCCCGGCAGCCGCGCGGCCCTCTACGAGGAGATCTGCGAGATGCTCCTGCACCGGCGCCAGGAGGCCAAGTCGATCAGAGGCGGCGACGAGGGCCTGACACCGGAGCAGAAGTTCCAGGTGTGCCAGACCCTGGCGAGCTACATGATGCTCCACCGGGTCCGCGACCTCCCGATCGGCGAGGCCCAGCAGGTCGTCCGCGACGTACTGGCCTCCGCTTCGACCCGGGTGACCCCCGAGGACTTCCTCGCGGAGGCGGAGAACAACGGCCTGCTCGTCCAGCCGGCCGAAGGGCAGTACGCCTTCGCGCACCTGACCTTTCAGGAGTACCTGGCGGCCATGGCCTTCCGCGAGACCGACGGAACCGAGGCGCTCGCCGCCCTGATCGACGAGAGCTGGTGGTACGAGACGACCCTGCTGTGGGCGGCGGGCGCCGACGCGACCAGGGTCGTGGAGGCGTGCATCGCCAAGGGCACCGCGCAGGCCCTTCGGCTGGCCCTGGCCTGTGCCTCCGAGGCGCGCGGCATCGAACGCCAGACCCGGGTGAAGCTGGAGCGGATGCAGCGCGACGCCGCCGGTGAGGACGACCTGTCGCGACGCCAGACCCTCATCGGCGCCCAGGTCGGGCACACCCTCAGCGACCTCGTCTGGCTGAGCAGCGAGACCGTCTTCAGCGCCAAGCCGGTCAGCAACGAGGTCTTCGGCTTCTTCCTGCGTGATCTGAACTTGCACCGCAGGGGCCCCGACTCACCGGCCGCAGACGAGGCAGGGCCCGCGCTGGGCATGTGGGACAACGACGCCGTCCGCTTCATCGCCTGGGTCAACCGGCTGCCGGGCGTCGATGGTCCCTACCGGCTTCCCACCGAAGGCGAACTCTGCGAGAGTCCCCTGGAGGAGATCGCGGGAATCGCCGGTCGCGCCATCTGGATGCAAGGGGAGACCTCGCCACTGCTCTATTACACGCCGGACGCACCCGTCGAGGAAGCGCACCTCGGCGTCCTGGAGCGTGTTCGCGTCCAGGTGGACGGCTTCATCGAGTCCCTGCGCAAACAGGTCAGGCCAATCCAGGTGCGCACCCTGCTGGATGTCTGCGAACTGGCCGCTAAGAGAGCCGCAGCCCCACCCGGGTACGACCACCTGACCGTGGTCACGAAGCTCTTGGGACACCTCCGGCTAGCCCAGGTCATCGCCCCCAGCTCACGCATGGCCAAGGCGATCGGAGCGCTCCAGTCCGTCCGGGCGAAGCTGCGCCAGGCCGAGATCGAGCAGGCCGCCACCTCCCGGCGCGGAGCTTCGGCGCTCGCCCCCGACGTCCAGGAGGACTATCGCCGGCAGATGACCGACGAGCGCAGGCGCGCTCTCGTCCGGGAACTGCAGCGGCGGCCCCGGCGTCTGCTGTTCGTCAACAACAGGACCGACCGGGTGGAGGCCGCGGTCGCGGGCAACCTCGTGTCGGCCATGGATCTGGCCGAGGCGGAGATCGCAGGGCTCATCCCGAGGCTGGAGCGTTCCATCGCCCGCCTGCGGCTCTTCGCCGGCAAGACCTCCGGGGAGGATCCCCATGCGTTCCTGAGCAGTCCCGCCGATCAGCTCGACGCTCTGGTGGACGGATCCCTGCAGGCGCTGTACGTCCAAGCGCAGTCGGCGCCCGGGGGAATCGGCTCGATGGTCCGGGCGGTGCTCTACGGCCTCTGGCGGACGGCCCGGGCGACCGACAAGCGGTCACCGAAGTGGGGAGACGTCGAGGCGATCGGCAAGGACTTGCTGGCCGCCGCCGCCGGCGTCCCCCGGCAGGCACCGGGTTCGCCCGGCTCCTTTCGCCCGGGCGCGATACCCGACGCCTTGGAGCTGCTCCTCAAAGGCCTGACCGCGAGACTCGCCGAGCGCTCCACGGACGGCGAGGACTGGCGCACGGGCGTGCTGCGGATTGTCCAGGACGTGCGCACGACGCTGACACCGATGCTGCTGGGGGAGGTCGCGATCGACGTGGAGAGGATCGCTTTCGCTCGCCTGGAACTCGGGCTGATCTCGCTGACCAGGATCGCCGAGGACTACGTACCCGTGCTTCACGACATCAACTACACCCTTGCCCGCATCGAGCAGCGGGAGCTGTCGGAGGCCTGGCCCCCGTCCGAGGTCCTCCTCCTCGTCCGCGCCTAACCCGCCGCCGCGCTCAATCCCAGCCCCGCCAGCGTCTCCACCAGCCGTGCCGTCTCCGCGCCGATGAACTCCCCGAAGGCCTCGCCCTCCAGGTAGGCGTCGGCCCACCCGTAGCGCTCCAGCGCCGCCCGCCACTGCGGCGAACCGTGCAGCCGCGACACCAGCCCCGTCAGCTCCGCGACCTCCTCGGCCGACAGTCCCGGTGGCGCCACGATCCCGCGCCAGTTGGTGAAGACCACGTCGATGCCCGACTCGCGCAGCGTCGGCGCGTCGAGGCCGGGCGCGCGTTCCTCACCGGTCACCGCCAGCACCCTCAGCTGCCCCGAACGGACCTGCTGGGGATACTCGCTCACACCCGAGACGCCGAAGGCGACCTGCCCACTGAGGATCGCCGCCAGCAGGTCCCCGCCGCCGTCGTAGCGCTGGTAGTCGACGTCGGCGGGCTCCAGCCCGAGTTCATCGGCGACGAGCATGGGCGCGAGGTGGTCCGGCCCGCCGAGGGAGGACCCACCGCCGACGGCGACGGCCGCCGGATCGGCCCGCCACGCGGCGATCAGGCCGGCGAGGTCGCGAAAGGGCGAGTCGGCGCGGACGACGATGATCCCCGGCTCGGCGATCAACCGCGCGATCGGCGTGGCGTCGGCCAGCGACACCGGCGCCTGCGAGGTGTGCTCACTGCCGACCACGCCCAGGCCCATGAGCATCAGCAGGTCGGCGTTGCCCCGCTCGTACATCAGCCGCCGCAACCCGACCGTCCCACCACCGCCGGGCAGATTGAAGACCTCGACGTCGCGGTCGATCCCGGCGTCGCCCATGGCCCGCGCGGCCGTCCGCGCGGTCACGTCGTAACCACTGCCGGGCGGGTTCGGCACCATGATCCGCAACTCCGCCGACTCGGGCTCACCGGCCGCGCAACCGCTCAGGACCAGCACCGCCGCCAAGGCCGCGCACAGCATTCGCCGCACCGCGCACCTCCGCGTAGTCTCCAAACCCATCGCCTGTGCGCCAGGTCACCAGCGTCCCACCGGAGGAGGAAGACTACCGTGCGCCGCAGCCTCACCCTCGCCGGTCAGCTCCTCCTGCTTCAGCTCGGCATCGTCCTGCTGGTCGTCTCCGCCGTCGCCGCGGTGTCCCTCGCCGAGTCCGACGCCGACTTCCGCACCCAGGAGGGCGCGCGCCTGCGCTCGGTCGGCGAGAACCTCGCCGTCAACAGCACCGTCCGCCTCAGCCTGGGCACCGGCAGCGAATCCGAGGCGCTCGCCGCCGCCGCCGAGAGCGCCCGCGCGGTGTCCGGCGCGGCCTACGTCGTCGTCACCGACGCGAGCGGGAAACTCCTCACGGGACCCGACGCCGGCCGCCCCGCCGGCCTCGGCGGCAGCGACGCCCTCGCCGGCCGCTCCTGGATCGGCGTCATCGACGACGGCTCGGCCTTCCTCGTCGCCCACGTCCCCGTCCTGGACGCCGAACGCGGCGACCTCCTCGGCCTCGTCATCGTCGGCCACAATTACCCCACCCTGCCCGAGCGTTTCCTGTCGGCCGGCTCGGACCTGCTCACCTACCTCGCCATCGGCGCCGCCCTCGGCGTCCTCGGCTCGCTCCTGCTCGCCCGGCGCGTCAAACGCCAGACCCTCGGCCTCGAACCCGTCGAGATCACCGGGCTCGTCGAACACCGAGAGGCCATGCTGCACGGCATCCGCGAAGGCGTCGTCGGCACCGACACCGCCGACCGCGTCACCCTCATCAACGACGAGGCCGCCCGCCTCCTCGGCCTCCCCGAAGGCAAGACCGGCGGCAGCCTCCACCAGCAACCCATGGACCCCCACCTCCGCGACGTCCTCACCGGCAAGGTCACCGGTGCCGACCGCGTCGTCCTGTCCGGCGACCGGGTCGTCGTCCTCAACCGGCAGCCCGTCCTCGTCCGCGGGCGCCGCGTCGGCTCGGTCACCACCCTGCGCGACCGCACCGAGCTCACCGCCCTGCGCCGTGAACTCGACCGCAGCCGCCACACCACCGACACCCTGCGCGCACAGGCCCACGAGTTCGCCAACCGCCTCCACACCATCGCCGGACTCGTCGAACTCGGCGAGCACGACGAGGTCATCGGCTACATCACCCGCCTGAGCCAGGTCCAGGAGGAACTCAACCGGGACGTCACCCGGCTCATCCGCGACCCCTCCTTGGCCGCCCTGTTCATCGCCAAGGCCAGCGTCGCCGCCGAACAGGGCGCCGAGCTCGCCCTCGCCCCCGACAGCGACCTGCCGCCCCTGGAGGACCGCCACGCCGTCGACGTCGGCACCGTCCTGGGAAACCTCGTCGACAACGCCCTCGCCGCCATCGGCCCCAACGGGCGCGTCGAGGTCTCGGTGCGCACCGACGGCCAGGGCGCCGTCCACGCCACCGTCACCGACTCCGGCCCCGGCGTCCCCACGGAACTCGCCGAGGAGGTCTTCCGCCAGGGCTACACGACCAAACCGGCCACCGACGGCCGCCACGGCCTCGGTCTCGCCCTCACCAGACTGATCTGCACCCAGCGCGGAGGCGACGTGAGCGTGTCCGGATCGGTGTTCACCGCCCGCATCCCGCACTCGGAGACGGGAGAACGGCGATGATCCGCGTCCTGATCGTCGACGACGACTTCATGGTCGCCAAGGTCCACCGCGGCTTCGTGTCCCGCGTCCCCGGATTCGAGGTCGTCGGCCTCGCCCACAACGGGGCCGACGCGCTCGCCGAGATCGAGCGGCTGACGCCCGACCTGGTCCTGCTCGACATCTACCTGCCCGACTTCACCGGTCTGGAAGTGCTGCGGCGCCTGCGCGATGGGAAGGTCGCCGTCGACGTGCTCATCGTGACCGCCGCCCGCGACGTGGAGACCGTGCGCGAGGCGATGCGCGGCGGGGTCGTCCACTACCTGATCAAGCCGTTCACCTTCGACAGCATGCGCGAGCGGCTGGAGCGCTACGCCGTGGCGCACCAGGGGCTCGCCGCCGACGGCGACATCGGCCAGGACGACGTCGACCGGCTCTTCGTCGCGATGCGCCCGGCCCGCGTCGAGCTGCCCAAGGGCCTCAACGCCGATACCGCCGACCTGGTGGGGACCGCGCTGCGCAAAGCCGACGATGACCTCTCAGCGGCCGAATGCGCGGGTCTGGCGGGGCTTTCGCGGGTGGCGACGCGGCGGTACCTGGAGCACTTCGTCGCCGAGGGGAAGGCCGCGGTGCGGTTGCGCTACGGCTCGGCGGGACGGCCGGAGCGAAGGTACCGGTGGACGGCGAGGCATTGAGGGGGCCGGGTCGGGCACCGTTGCCGGTGAGCCCGTACGGGATCGGCCCGCGACCCTCGTGCTGCCGCCCCGGTTGACGCCTTCGGCCGAGTCGATCCGCGACGCCGCGACTCGGCGCGGTCTGGCGTGCACCGACGGGTCGAGACTCCCCGGGGGCGACGCGCTCGACCCGGCGACGCCGGTGCTGGTCAGCGGGATCGTCGACTTCACCGCCGAGTACCGGCTGCACGTTCTCGACGGGGAGGTGCGCGGCGCGTGCAGGCACGCCGAGAACGGCCGTCTCGCCCTGGCCGAGGCCGACGCCTCCGCGCGGGCCGCGCTGTCGCCGCACGACCGCGCTTTCGCGCGGCCCGACGGCGGGTCCTGAGGGCCGGTGCGTAAACGACGCGATGCCCGGCTTCAGGTGAGTCCACGGCACGTCCACGGCTGGACCATCCGGTGGGCGGCGACGGTCTCCGTGCCCCAAGGCGGCAGCGCATGACGCCGCCCCGGGACCGAACCCGGGGCGGCGCCCTCTCGTGAAGCCGCCTAGTCGTCCTCGCCGAAGGCGAACCGCTCGGCACTGCGCCCGCGCATCCCGGCGATCAGGCGCGGCAGGTACGGCAGCACGACGGCGATCGCCGCCAGCGCGAGCAGCGCGACGGTCAGCGGCCGCGTGTAGAACACCGACATGTCCCCGTTGGAGACCGTCAGGGCCCGCCGGAACTGGAGCTCCATCATGGGTCCGAGGATCACGCCGAGGATGACCGGCGCGATCGGGAACTCGTAGCGGCGCATGAAGAACCCGAGGACGCCGACGCCGTAGGCGATCAGCACCTGGTCGACGCTGCCCGACACCGCGTAGACGCCGAGCGTGGCGAAGACCAGGATCCCGGCGTAGAGCGAGGGCCGGGGGATCTTCAGGACCATGATCCAGACGCGGATCAGGGGCAGGTTCAGCACCAGCAGCATGAGGTTGCCGATGTAGAGCGAGGCGATCAGCGCCCACACCAGCGTCGAGGAGTTCTCGAACAGCTGCGGGCCGGGCTGGATGTCGAAGCCCTGGAAGGACGCGAGCATCACCGCCGCGGTCGCCGAGGTCGGGATGCCCAGGGTCAGCAGCGGGATGAGCACACCCGAGAAGGCGGCGTTGTTGGCCGCCTCGGGACCGGCGACGCCCTCGATGGCGCCCTTGCCGAACTCCGCCTTGTTCTTGCTGCGGTGCTTTTCGTAGGTGTAGGACAGGAAGGTCGGGATGTCGGCGCCGCCGGCCGGCAGTGCCCCGAAGGGGAAGCCGACGGCGGTCCCGCGCAGCCACGGCCGCCACGAGCGAGACCAGTCCCGGCGCGACATCCAGCCCTTGCCGGTCGGGCCGAGCGGCGCGACGGTCTCGGGCAGCCGGCCCAGCCGGGCGGCGATGTGCAGGGTCTCCCCGACGGCGAAGAGCCCGACGATGACGATCACGATGTCGATGCCCTCGAACAGCTGCATCGAGTCCCACGTGAAGCGCGCCTGCCCGGTGAGCTGGTCGAGTCCGATGAGCCCGATGAACAGGCCCAGCGACAGCGAGATCAGGCCCCGCACGAGCGAGCGGCCGACCAGAGCGGTCACCGACACCATGGCGAGCACGGCGAGCGCGAAGTAGTCCGAGGCGCGGAAGGTGACCGCCAGGGACGCCACGGGTTCGGCGAACAGCGTCAGCCCGATCGTGGAGATCGTGCCGGCCACGAAGGAGCCGATCGCGGCGGTCGCCAGGGCGGCCTTCGCGCGACCCCGCCGGGCCATCTGGTGCCCCTCGATGGCCGAGGCGACCGAGGCCGACTCCCCGGGGGTGTTGAGCAGGATCGAGGTCGTCGATCCGCCGTACATGGCGCCGTAGTAGATCCCGGCGAACATGATGAACGCGCCGGTGGGGCTGTCCAGGCTGAAGGTGATCGGCAGGAGCAGCGCGATGGTGAGCGCCGGGCCGATGCCGGGCAGGACCCCGACGAAGGTGCCGACGGTGACGCCGATGGCGGCGTAGAGCAGGTTCTCCGGCGAAAGGACGGTGGCGAAGCCGCCGAGGAGGTCGGACACGAGGTTCACAGCGGGAGCACCCCCTCGGGCAGGAAGATGTCGAGCAGGCGGGTGAAGGCCAGGTACACGCCCAGGGCGAGGACCACGGCGACGATGATGTCGCGGATCCACTTGCGGCTGCCCAGGACACGGCTGGCGCCGAGGTAGAACGCGGCCGTCGACAGCACGAACCCGGCGTGCTCCAGAAGGAGCACGTAGGCGACGAGGAGGACCGCGACGAGGGTCGGGGTGCGCCAGTCGATGGGGTCGTGGACGGTGTCGGACGCGGTGTGCTCATCCTCGGTGTCCACATGGCCGTCCGGCGGGCCCGGGACGGGGTAGTCGGCGGTGGGGGAGACCAGCTGCCGCACGAAGTAGATGGCGGAGAACAGCACCCACATGCCCGTCACGATGAGCGGTGCCAGGCGAGGGCTGATGATCGTCAGCTCGTCGTCGCCGATCGCCCGGTAGGCCTCCCAGAGCAGGTACAGGCCGGTCAGGAGCAGGACGCCGCCGACGATGCGCGGGCCGACCGGCGTCCGCGCGGGTTTCGGCCCGGGGCCGGGCGCGTCCACCTCGGACGCGCCCGGCCCCGGTTCGGGGGTCGTTTCGGACATCAGCCGGCCAGGCCGATGTCGTTCAGGACGCCGGTGATCCGCTCGGTCTCGGAGGCGAAGTAGGCGGTGGCGTCGTCGCCGCTCTTGTAGAAGTCGCTCCAGCCCTGGTCGGCGAGGGTCGCCTGCCACTGCGTCGAGGCGTGCAGCTTGTCGATGAGGGCGATGACGGCCTCACGCTCGTCGTCGTCGATCCCGGGGGGAGCCACGATGCCGCGCCAGTTCATGAGCTCGACGTCGTAGCCGGCCTCCTTGATGGTGGGCGCGGTCTTGCCGTCGCCGGCGTCGACGCCGGTCGCGCCGGACACCGCGAGAGCCCGGACCTTGCCCGCGGCGACGAGGTCGGCGTACTCGCTGACGCTGGAGACCGCGGCGGTCAGGTCGCCCGACAGCAGGGCGGCCTTCGACTCGCCGCCGCCGGAGTAGGGCAGGTACTTCATGGCGCGCGGGTCGGCGCCGGCGGCTTTGGCGAGCAGCCCGACGAGGATCTGGTCGGTGCCGCCGGCCGAGCCGCCGCCCCAGTTGATGGCGTCGGGGGTGGCCTTGGCGGCGTCCATGAGCTGCTGGAGGTTCTCGTACGGCGAGTCGGCCGGGACGACGACGACCTCCTGCTCGGCGGTCAAAGTCGCGATGGGCGTGACCTGCGTGAGGTTCACCGGCGACTTGTTGGTGACCACGCCGCCGATCATGACCAGACCGGTGACCATGAGCTGGTGCGGGTCGCCCTCGTTCTTGGTGACCAGCTGCGCGAGCCCGAGCGTTCCGGCGGCGCCCTCGACGTTGTAGACCTCGACGGCGCTCTTGACGAGGCCGGAGTCGGTGAGACCCTGCTGGAGCGTGCGCGCGGTGAGGTCCCAGCCGCCGCCCGCGGCGGCCGGCGCCATGATCTGCAGCGTGTCGCTGGGGTACGACGAATCTCCGCCGTCGCCGCCCTTGCCGCAGGCGGAGGCGGTGGCGGCGAGCAGCGACGCGCAGGCCAGGGCCAGCCCGCGAGTGAGCACCCGCCGCCTGCCAAAGGTGTGTGACACGACTTCTCCCTCGGTCGTTTCCCGGCCGTTGCGGCGGGGCTACGAAACGATGCTCGCGGGAGCGGTGACGGTGGTCACCGTTGTGGTCGTGGAAATAGTTGTGGTCGTTGTGGTCCGCCGGCCTTCGGGGTGAACGGCGGTGAATACGAGAGAGGCCCACCTGATGCGTCAGGTGGGCCTCTCCGTAACCCCGTCCGTCTCAACCTCGGGCGGGGTGGGTGAAGGTGGCGCCGGACTTAATGTGAGTCGTCGCCGAACCCTTCACATGATGCAGCTGTTGATTTGTACCCCCGAGCGGATTCGAACCGCCGTTACCGCCTTGAGAGGGCGGCGTCCTAGGCCACTAGACGACGGGGGCTTGTGGAACAACCTGCGCAAGCTTACAGGTGCCCACCGGGTCCCGCGCAAGGGGATATCGGTGTGACGTTATCGCAGGTGGGGAGGCGTGCGGACGGCCCGCCTCCCGGGTCGGCTACTTCCCGTGCCGGCGGCGCTCGCCGGACTTTTCGAGGCCCGCGGCGGTGAGTTTGAAGGCCGCGACCGCGAAGAGCTTCGTCACCTTGTCGCCGAGGCCGGTGTGGTGCGGGCGGCTTCGGATGAGGACGTCGGCCGGCCGGTCGACGCGGACGGTGCTGTGTTTCCTGATACCCACTGTCGGAGTCCTCTGCATGTCGTCCGGGGAGGCTGTGGTGGGGATGGGTGTTCCCATCGGTCGGTTCCTCACGTTCGCGTGAACGTGACATCCGCCTGCGTGTTCTTCCTGCTCACCGCGTCGCGGTATCTTGTGAGCTGTGTCACAGAATCGAAAGATATCACGCGGTTCTCGGGTGGGCAAGGTCACTGATCCGGTACGGGTAGTGACGGGTGGGTGTCGGGTCTTCCCGGCACCGACGCGAGACGGCCGTGCCGTTCGCGCGGTGTTCATGTCACCGAAGGTAAGTTGCCGACCTGTCAACGACCATCGAATGATCGTGCACAGTGGACGGCTGATCATGCCGCCGGACTCGGCGATTTCGCTTATTCGTGTGCCGTGTCGGCCGCGGAAAGCGCGTCGGATCCGGCCGAACGGCTTTGCCGGGGTAATGGGGCCGGCGACGCGTCAATGGGCGGGCCGAAAATGGGCGGCGTCAACGAGAAAAGCCCGGACCGAAGTCCGGGCTTTCTGCGTGGTACCCCCGAGCGGATTCGAACCGCCGTTACCGCCTTGAGAGGGCGGCGTCCTAGGCCACTAGACGACGGGGGCCTCTGGAACAACCTGCGTAAGTCTACAGGCGGCCTTCGCGCCGGTTCGGCGGGGTGGCCGCCGGGTCGAGGGGCGCAGAGTCCGTGCACGTGGCGGGCCTGTCGAGGGCCGGATCACCGCGACGGCAAGGGGATCAGCGGCGCGAAAGCCGATGGCGCGGAAGCGATGCCGGGCAAAACAAAATCCCCCGGCGAGTGGCCGGAGGATCGCTTTACGCTGGGGTACCAGGACTCGAACCTAGAACAACTGAACCAGAATCAGCCGTGTTGCCAATTACACCATACCCCAATAGCGCGTCGTCAGTTCTCGTTCGGCGCACCGGAGAACACTGTACCGGAGGGCGCCGGGAAGCTCCAAAGCGGTATTGCCCCTACAGTCCGGACAGGCGCTGACCTGCGCGGATGACGGCCATGGCGTGACGTTCACCGGGGCGGCGGCCGAAACGCTCTATCGGGCCGGACACCGAGATGGCGGCGATGACCCGGCCGGTGCGGTCGCGGACCGGAGCCGAGACGGAGGCGACCCCGGCCTCGCGCTCGGCGACACTCTGCGCCCACCCGCGACGGCGGACCTCGGCGAGAGTGCGGCCGGTGAACTTGCAGCGCGGCAGCAGCGGCAGCACGGCCTCGGCGGGCTCCCACGCGAGCAGGATCTGCGCGGCAGAGCCGGCCGACATGGGAAGCACCGACCCGATCGGGACGGTGTCGCGCAGGCCGCTGGACCGCTCGGACGCCGCGACGCACACGCGCTCGTCGGCGCGGCGGCGGTAGAGCTGGGCGCTCTCGCCGGTCTGGTCGCGAAGAACGGTCAGCACGGGCTCGGCCGCGGTGAGGAGCACGTCGGGTGTGGCGTTCGACAGTTCGCCGAGTCGTGGGCCTGGGTGCCAGCGGCCGCGCGGGTCGCGGACCAGCATCCGGTGCGCCTCGAGCGCCTGGGCGAGCCGGTGCGCCGTGGCGCGGGGCAACCCGGTGTGCTCGACGAGGTCGGCGAGGCTCGCACCGTCCACGCACGCGGTCAGGATGAGAACGGCCTTGTCGAGGACCCCGACGCCGCTGATATTGTTTCCCACGACCCGAAACATACATCCCAAATCCCGGGATGTCCAGATGATGGGAGCAGTGATGTCGGACAAGCCGCGCACGCTCGCGGAAAAACTGTGGGACGCGCACCTGGTGCGCGCCGGAGTCGATGAGCCCGACCTGCTCTACATCGACCTCCACCTCGTCCACGAGGTCACCAGCCCTCAGGCCTTCGACGGCCTGCGCGCGGCGGGGCGGCCGGTGCGGCGCACCGACCTCACCATCGCCACCGAGGACCACAACACCCCAACGGACAACCTGTTCACCATCGTCGACCCGGTCTCGCAGACCCAGCTGGAGACGCTGCGCAAGAACTGCGCGGACTTCGGCGTGCGCCTGCATCCCCTCGGCGACGACGAGCAGGGCGTCGTCCACGTCGTCGGACCCCAGCTGGGGCTCACGCAGCCCGGCATGACCGTCGTGTGCGGCGACTCGCACACCTCGACGCACGGCGCCTTCGGCGCGCTCGCCTTCGGCATCGGCACCAGCGAGGTCGAGCACGTCCTGGCGACCCAGACGCTTCCGCAGGTCCGCCCGAAGACGATGGCGGTCACCGTCAACGGGGTGCTGCCCGAGGGCGTGAGCGCCAAGGACCTGATCCTGGCCGTCATCGCCCGCGCGGGCACCGGCGGCGGCATCGGTCACGTCGTCGAATACCGCGGTGAGGCGATCCGCGCGCTGTCGATGGAAGGCCGGATGACGGTCTGCAACATGTCCATCGAGTGGGGCGCCAAGGCCGGCCTCATCGCCCCCGACGAGACCACCTTCGCCTACCTCAAGGGCCGCGCGCACGCCCCCGAGGGCGAGGCCTGGGACGAGGCCGTCGAGTACTGGCGGACCCTCCCGACCGACGAGGACGCCGTCTTCGACGCCGAGATCGTCGTCGACGCCGCCGAACTGGCGCCCTTCGTCACCTGGGGCACCAACCCCGGGCAGGGCGTGCCGCTGAGCGCGGCCGTCCCCGATCCGTCCTCCTACGCCGATCCGGTGCAGCGAGGCGCCGCCGAGCGCGCCCTGGAGTACATGGACCTCAAGCCGGGCACCGCGATGCGCGACGTGGACGTCGACGTCGTGTTCGTCGGTTCGTGCACCAACGGCCGGATCGAGGACCTGCGCAACGCCGCCGAGGTCATGCGCGGCCGCAAGGTCGCCGACGGCGTCACGATGATGATCGTGCCGGGCTCGGCGAAAGTGCGCGCTCAGGCCGAAAGCGAGGGCCTCGACGAGGTCTTCCGCGCCGCCGGCGCCGACTGGCGCTTCGCCGGCTGCTCGATGTGTCTGGGCATGAACCCCGACAAGCTCGCGCCCGGCGCGCGTTCGGCCTCGACGTCGAACCGCAACTTCGAAGGGCGGCAGGGACCGGGCGGGCGCACGCATCTGGTGTCACCTCAGGTCGCCGCCGCGACCGCCGTCGCCGGACGCTTCGCCGCGCCCGCCGACCTGGCCTAGGAAGGAGCTCGGACATGGACAAGTTCACCGTGCACACGGGTACGGCGGCGCCGCTGCGTCGTTCCAACGTGGACACCGACCAGATCATCCCCGCCGAGTACCTCAAGCGGGTCAGCCGCACGGGATTCGCCGACGGCCTGTTCAAGGCCTGGCGCGACGATCCGGCCTTCGTGCTCAACCAGGCCGCCTACGCCGGGGCGACGATCCTGGTGACCGGCACCGAGTTCGGCGTCGGATCGTCCCGTGAACATGCCGTGTGGGCGCTTCAGGACCAGGGATTTCGGGCGATCGTGGCGCCTCGCTTCGGCGACATCTTCCGCGGTAACTCCCTCAAGGGCGGCCTGCTGCCCGTCGAACTGCCCACCGAGGCCGTCGAATGGCTGTGGGACGCGCTCGAAGCGGACCCGGAACTGGCCGTCACCGTGGATCTGGAGGCGCGCGAAGTGCGCGCCGGGGAGCGTTCCTGGTCCTTCCCGCTCGACGATTTCAGTCGCTGGCGGCTGCTCGAAGGACTCGACGACATCGGCCTGACCCTGCGCTACGAAGCCGACATCACCGCCTTCGAAGGAACGCGGCCGCAGCGCTTGCCGCGGACTCAAACGGTTTGACCGTGGGCACTCGCGGGCCGCCGATCGGTGGCCGAGAGTGCGCTCCGCGATCACTTTCCGGCCCTCTCGGATCGTCCTTGTGACCCTCCGAGAGGGCCGAGTTCACGCCTGGTGAACGATTTTTCCTTGCGACACAACGACTTTCCTGCCGAAATAGTTGAATTTGGACGCAATGCGGCATACCGTTCGCCCATACGGTCCGTAAGGACCACCGAACATTCCGGGAGGGAAAGTCGTGAACAAGGCCGAGCTTGTCGAGGTGCTCACAGGCCGCTTGGGGGACCGCAAAAGTGCCCAGGCAGCGCTCGACGCGGTGCTGGACGAGATCCAGCGCGCGGTGTCCAAGGGGGACAAAGTCTCTGTCGCCGGCTTCGGCGTCTTCGAGAAGCGGGCCCGCGCGGCCCGCATGGCCCGCAACCCGCGTACGGGTGAAGCGGTGAAGGTCAAGAAGACGTCGGTTCCGGCGTTCCGTCCCGGTCAGGGCTTCAAGGATCTCGTGTCCGGTGTGACGAAGCCGGCTCCGGCGGCCAAGGCCTCGGCCAGGTCCGCGACGAAGTCGGCCGCCAAGTCGACCGCGAAGTCCGCGACCAAGGCCGCCACCAAGAAGACGGCCGCCGCCAAGTCGGCCAAGGCGACGAAGGCGACGGCGAAGAAGACGGCGGCCAAGAAGAGCACCGCCAAGAAGACCGCGGCGAAGAAGACCACCGCGCCGGCCACCAGGGCCGCCACCCGCAAGACGGCGACCAAGGCCTCCGGTGCGGCGAAGAAGACCGTGAAGGCCGCCAGCAAGTCGGCGACGAAGAAGGCCACCACGACCAAGGCCGTGGCGGCGAAGAAGAGCACGAAGAAGGCCGCGAAGAAGAAGTAGCGATGCGAGGCAATGCGCCGCCGGAGCCATCCACCACTTGGCTCCGGCGGTTTTTTGTGCGCGCGGTGTCGTGCGGGCGGGGGCGGCCCTGTCCGACAGCACCCCGCAACGCCAGCCCGCAACGCCACCCCGCGCTTCGAGGGAAACGGTGCCTCTGGGCGGGGAACGGGGGGATGGGATGGGAATGGGACGCGAGGCTGAGGGCCGAAGCGGCCTGAAGGTGGCCGCTCGCGATGGCGTTGCGGCGCCGAGTCGTATGACGAGTCGGGTGCTGCGCGGCCGCTGGCTGCGACGATCCCAGGCCCGGGCGGGGATCGGCGCTGTTGGGCGGGGACGGCCCCTGAGCAGCCCTGAGCGTCGCCGCTTGCGGCGATGGTGGTGGCGGGAGCCGAAAACCGCGTTCGCGCGGGTGAACGGGCATCTGAGCGGCGGAGATCGCCGCTTCTCACCGCAGGACGGCTTCCGAACCGGGGAACGGTGCTGTGCCGCGGCAACGAACGCCCACGGCTGGAGGTCTTCTCCCCGCACGACTTCCACTCGGTCCACCTCCGGCAGGCCGGTGCGTCCCGGATAGCGGGCCACCCGAACGGTGTTGCGTTGCAGGCGTCTTTCGAGCCGCCGAGCCGCCCCTTACAGGCGGGAAACCCTGCGCCGCTTCGGCATCGCCCGGTGCGTCGCCCGCATCCTGGGCGCGGCACGGATTTCGGGTTCCGCCGCTCGTACGCAGAACTTCCGCGCGGAACCTCCACTCGCAAGCCAGGCGAGTGCGACGTCCGGGTTCAGGACTTCCCAGGCGGGAAACCCACCTTCGGCGATCCGTCCCAGGGCCCTAGGTACGACACGGCCCGGTGACCAGCGCGGGGCGACACGGTCGGTGCCCGGGTACGGATCGCAAGAGGGCCCGGCGCCGCGTGGTCCGCCGGAATTGCAGCTATTCGAAAGGCAAAGTAAGGAGTAAATAGCCGACGTGCATTTCCCAGCCCCATCCGCCCCCCATGGCGGCATTCCGCGTCTTCGTCGGGCGGATGGCTCGGCCGCACGGCTGTCCGGCTCGCACCTGCGACCTGGCGGCATCCACCTCACCCGAGGGCTCTGCCGCCGCTTCCCGCCAACGACATTCCGCGTCCGAGCGAGGCGGAAAGCCCTCCGACTCTCGGCCACCCCGACTAACCCGACCGCCCCGACAACTCCTCCGCCTTTCCGCGAAACCCCTCCCGCAACCGCGAGCGCAGGGCATGATGCTGCTTGCGCCGGTCGAGCGATAGACCGGCTCACACTCGCTGAATGGGGGAGTCGCTTCGAGCGCGCCCGGCCCATTGCCGACGCGATATCCGCATCGGGCGCCATCGTCGCGCCGTCCGGCGATCGCCATTCGCCCGGATCCGGTCGCTCGGCGAGGTTCACCGGCCAATGTGGCTCCCGGCCGTTCTTCCCGGGAAGAATTCGCGCTCGGAACCGGTGCTTTCGCCGCAATTCCATCGCGAATGGCACTAACGGCCCGATCGCCGCGTTCGTCGTGATCGTCAACGATCACCCCAAAGGCACCCAGCGGCACACCGGGGCGAGCCCAGCGGCATACCGTCAGGCCCGATCGCGTGCGGCCAAAGCGAAGGAGCCCGCCGCCGGCCGCCCTACCAGCCGCCTACCAGCCCGACGTCCGCAGGAAGTCGGCGAAGAACAACCCCATCCCCAGTGCCGCGCTGACCCCGGCCAGCAGCCAGAAGCGGATGACGATCGTCGCCTCGCTCCATCCGGCCATCTCGAAGTGGTGATGCAGTGGCGCCATGCGGAACACGCGCTTGCCCGTCGTCTTCCACGACACGTACTGGATGATCCGCGACATCGTGATCAGCACGAACAGCGCGCCGATCACGGGCAGGAGCGCGATGGTGTGCGTCGCGACCGACATGCCCGCCATGAGGCAGCCGAGGCCGAGCGAGCCGACGTCGCCCATGATGATCTTCGCCGGTGACGTGTTCCACCACAGGAACCCGACCAGCGCTCCCACGACGGCTCCGGCGACCAGCGCGACCTCCAGCGGGTCGCGGACGGGGTAGCAGGAGTCGAGCTTGGGGGCTTCGGCGCACCAGTGGCGGTACTGCCAGTACGCGATCGCCAGGTAGGCGAGGAAGGCGATGGCGACCGAGCCGCCGGCGAGCCCGTCGAGCCCGTCGGTGAGGTTCACCGCGTTGGAGGCGCCCAGGATCAGGGCGGCGAAGACCAGCACGGAGGCGATCTTCCCGATGTGCAGCCAGTCGATCTGGCGCACCACGGACAGGAACTCGCTGCCGACGGTGAAGCCCTCGGGGCTGGGGAAGTACAGGGCGATGGTCCCGAAGCCGATGCCGATGATCAGCTGCCCGAGCAGCTTCCACCGTCCGGCCAGGCCGCCGGTGTTCTTCTTCGAGACCTTCAGGTAGTCGTCGAGCCAGCCGACGAAGCCGCCGCTGACCAGCAGGCCGAGCAGGACGAGGCCGGTGATGGTCGGCAGGTGGGGGCGGCCTTCCAGCGGCAGGAGGGCGACGTGCCCGATCCCGTAGGCGAGGACCGTCGCGGCGATGAAGCCGATACCGCCCATCGTGGGCGTGCCCTGCTTCACCTGGTGGGCCGCGATGCCCAGCTCGCGCATCGGCTGGCTGGCCTTGCGGCGCAGGAAGCGGATGAGCAGCGGTGTCAGGAACAGGGAGATCACGAAGGCGGTGAGAGCGCCTACGATGACGGACCTCATCGGGGTGCGACCTCCTTGGTTGGGGCTGTCTCGCCCGCAGACCATACAGAGGCGGGGAACACTCCCTAGAGGCGGTGGGCGCTAACGAGAGCCGGTCCGTGGAAACCCAGCACCCATCCCTCACCGGTGCCCGTGTGCACGCTGGGGACGGCCAACCCGGCGGTGTCGGCGAGCAACGCAAGGGAGTCGGCGATCACCGGGAGTTGGCTGCACACGACCGTCGCGGAACCCGACGCGCCGAGCTCGGCGAGGCGCGCGGCGGCCCGTTCGGGATTGCGGAAGTGGCCCTCGGCGTCGAAGACCGAGTCGCCTTCCAGCTTCAGGCCCAGCGCCTCCGCCAGCGGCTCCACCGTCTTGACACAGCGCAGCGGTGAGGCCGCGACGACCCGGGTCGGCTGGAACAGCGCCAGCAGCGGCAGCAGGTGCCCGACCTGCGCCGTCCCCTTCGTCTCCAGCGGCCTGGCGACGTCGGGCCCGTCGAAGGCGACCGGGGAGGCCGCCTTGGCGTGGCGCAGCAGCACCACGGTGCCGGTGACGACGGGCATCGCCGCGAAGGCGTCGAGCGCGGTGAAGTCTCGCGGGCGGCTGCACAGCTCGCGCGCCTCCTCGACCGACACCCAGCGGCACTCGGCGATCTCGCTGTTGGGCACGAACTCGGCGCCGGGGTTCAGCGCGCGCATGGCCCAGTAGTCGACGGTCTTGTGCAGGTCGCGGCCCGGATTGGGCAGCGTGTAGGACGCCGTGGTCAGGAACGGCCCGGGAACCCCGGCGACCCCGGTCTCCTCCTCGACCTCCCGGCAGGCCGCCGCGAGGGGATGCTCTCCGGGGGAGAGCTTCCCCTTCGGCAGCGACCAGTTCTCGCAACCGGGCCGGTACACCAGCGCCAGGCGCACACCGTCCTCAGTGGAGTCCCACAGGACTCCGCCGGCCGCTCGCACCCGGTCCACGTCGTTCGTCAACGCCATGGCGCCTACCGTAATCGCATCAGGCGGCGCTGTGCGTCGGATAGTGGCGTGTCGGCGGTCCTGCGGCGCCATGCGCCATCACCCGACAGTTCGAAGGAATCGGTGCCGTCGTCGAGCATCAGCGCGAACATCGACACCAGTTGTGCCTTGGCGTCCGGATCGTCCACGCGCACCAGCGCCTCGACCCGCCGGTCGAGGTTGCGGTGCAGCAGATCGGCCGAGCCGATGAACATCTCCGTCGTCTCGGGCTCCCTGCCGAAGCGGAACACCCGCGAGTGCTCCAGGAAGCGCCCGAGAACGGACCGGACCTGGATGTTCTCGCTCAGCCCGGGCACCCCCGGCCGCAGCGCGCAGATGCCCCGGATCAGCAGGTCGACGGTGACCCCGGCCTGGCCGGCCCGGTAGAGGGCGTCGATGACGGCCTCGTCGACGATGGAGTTGACCTTGATCTGGATCAGGCCCTCCTCACCGCGTGCGGTCTCGCGCTCGATGTGTTCGAGGATGCCGGAACGGATGCCGTGCGGCGCGACCAGCAGCCGTCGGTAGGTGGTCTGGCGGCTGTAGCCGGTCAGCACGTTGAAGAGGTCGGTGAGGTCGGCGCCGACCTCGGGATCGGCCGTGAACAGCCCGAAGTCCTCATAGAGGCGGGCGGTCCGCGGGTGGTAGTTACCGGTCCCGATGTGGCAGTAACGGCGCAGGCGTCCGCTTTCCTGCCGTACCACCAGAGCCGTCTTGCAGTGTGTCTTCATGCCGACAACGCCGTAGACGACGTGGCAGCCGGCCTTCTCCAATTCGCGCGCCCAGGCGATGTTGGCCTGCTCGTCGAAGCGCGCCTTCACCTCGACCAGCACGACCACCTGCTTGCCGGCCTTGGCCGCGGAGGCCAGCGCGTCCACAATGGGCGAATCACCCGAGGTGCGGTACAGCGTCTGCTTGATGGCGAGCACGTGCGGGTCGTCGGCGGCCTGCTCGATGAAGCGCTGCACGCTCGTGGCGAAGGAGTCGTAGGGGTGGTGGACCAGGATGTCGCCCTCGCGCAGGGTCGCGAAGACGCTCTTGGGACTGGTGCCCTCGGCGAACTTCGGGTGCGTGGAGGGTACGAAGACCGGGTCCTTGAGGTCGTCGCGGTCGACGTCGCCGTAGAGCTGGAGGAGGCCGGACAGGTCGACCAGCCCGGGGACCTGCTGCACGTCGTGCTCGTCGATGCCGAGCTCGCGGACGAGGAGTTCGAGGACGTGCGGTGAGACCGAGTCGTTGATCTCCAGCCGCACCGGGGGACCGAAGCGGCGCATCGCCAGCTCGCGTTCCATCGCCTGGAGCAGGTCCTCGTCGCGGTCCTCCTCGACCTCGACGTCGGCGTTGCGGGTCACGCGGAACGTCAGGTGCTCGACCACCCTCATGCCGGGGAAGAGGGCGGGCAGGTGCGCGGCGATGAGCTCCTCGACGGGCAGGAAGGTCGAGTCGTTGTTGACGCGCACGAAGCGCGAGACGTTGTTGGGGACCTTCACGCGCGCGAAGCGCTCGTGGGTGCTCGCCGAGTCGAGCTCGCGGACGATGACGGCCAGGTTGAGCGACAGGCCCGAGATGTAGGGGAAGGGGTGCGCCGGGTCGACCGCCAGGGGTGTGAGGACCGGGAAGATCTGGTCGGTGAACAGCCGGTGCAGGCGCTCGCGTTCGTCGGCGCCGAGCGCGTCCCAGCTCACGATCCGGATGCCCTCGTCGGCGAGGGACTTGGCGACGTCGTCGGAGAAGCAGTGCGCGTGCCGCGACACCAGCTCGTTGCCGCGCAGCGCGATCAGGCGCAGCTGCTCGCGGGCGTTGCGGCCGTCGTTGCCGCGGACGGTCAGGCCCGCCTGCATGCGCCGTTTGAGGCCGGCGACGCGGACCATGTAGAACTCGTCGAGGTTCGAGGCGAAGATCGCCAGGAACTTCGCCCGCTCCAGCAAGGGGACCTGCTGGTCCTCGGCGAGTGCGAGCACGCGGGCGTTGAAGTCGAGCCAGGACAGTTCGCGGTTGAGGTACGGACTGCCGTCGGACACGGCGTGTTGTTCGCCTGGAGCCGGTCCGGCGGCGGATGCGCCTCGTTCAGGGGTGCTCACCGAACCATTCTGGCCGGGTTCGGGTTACCAGTAAATGACCTTCCGGTGAACTGGGCCGGATAACCCGGTCACTACATGGTCGGGATTGCCAGCGACCGGACGCGGCCCTGGGCGTCGGTGACGAGGCGGACGCGCTGGCCCAGACGGAGCAGGCGCAGGCCCGAGGCGGTGAAGGCCTCGGCGTCGTAGCCCAGCTGGGTTCCGTCATCGAGGTAGACGGTCCCGGTACGGGTTTGGGGGTCGAACGTGGCCACGGTGCCCTGCATGGTGGCCGACATTACACCTCCGCGCCCGTAACAACAGGACGAGAGTGTGGCGGCCGACACCGAGGGACCCGGCGGCGGCGAGATCGGCTCTGGTGTCGACATCGCGGCGCAGGCTGGGCCACAGGCCGTCGAGCGGCGTGGCGCCGGAGGCGCGGTGCGCACGCGCCGAGCCCGGTCCGAAGCTCGGGTCGAGTTCGCTGCCGGTGTTGGCGGCGAGCAGGACGGTCCCGGTGCCGGCGGCGTCGGGCACGAAGGAGCGCGGGAGCCGGGCGGCCCGGGCGAGCGCCTCGGCGAGCTCACCGGGCTTCAGCGCGGGCAGGTCGCCGGTCATCGCGGCCAGGGGAGCGGCGGGGTCGGCGGCGCGCAGCCGCGCCGCCGCGTGGCGGATCGCCTCGTTCAGTCCGGGCCGCGGGCCCTCGTCGACGGCGTCCAGTCCGGCACCGGCGACGGCCTCGCGCACCGCCGGGTCGGCCGTGACCGCCACGACGCGCCCGACCGCGGGGCAGTTCGCGGCGGCGTGCAGAGTGTCGAGGGCGAAGGCCAGTGCCAGCGATTCGCGAGGGACGGTCATGGTCGGCGGGTGCAGCCTCGACTTGGCCGCCGACAGGCGCTTGAGCGGGACGAGAACGGTCCAGTCGGGCATGGCTACCGGGGCAGCGAACGCCGCGTCGGTCCCTTGCCCAGTGCCTGGCGGACCTTGCCCCACGCGTAGATCGCGCCGACGACCACGGCCGCGCCGATGGCGACGTAGACGATCCACCCGAGTACCAGGGCGAGGACCTTGATCGCGAGCCACCCGACGAGGATGAGTCCGACGACCGGCAGGACGATCCAGGCCAGCAGGCGGAGGTTCATGTGAGTCTCCTTCTTGCTCTGACGACGGAGGGTCCGCTGTCACTCTGACTCCAGGATGACATCAGATCGGCTTCGGCGCCATAGGGGAAATCCCTGAGCCCAGGATGCCAGTAAGGTCGTTCCACAAACGTTCGCTTAAGGAGAACCGTGGGCTTGTTCGGGCGCCGTAAAGGCGGTGATCAGAGGGTCGGTTTCTGGCTTCGGGTGGCGGTCCTGCTGGTCAAACCCGTGATGACGATCATGACGAAGGCCACGTGGCTCGGCTTCGAGCACATCCCGCTGCGCGGCGGCGCGATCTTCGCGGTGAACCACCTGTCGCACGCCGACCCGCTGCTGATGGCCTTCTACATCTACGACTCCGGCCGTAACCCGCGCTTCCTCGGCAAGGCCAGCGTCTTCAAGATCCCGGTCCTCGGCCGGATCATCGAGGCGACCGGCCAGATCCCCGTCCACCGGGGGACCTCCGACGCGGTGAAGTCGCTGCACAGCGCCATCGCGGCGGTCAACGCCGGCCGCGCGGTGATCATCTATCCGGAGGGCACCACGACCCGCTCACCCGAGTTGTGGCCGATGCGCGGCAAGAACGGCGTCGCCCGCCTCGCACTGGAGACCGGCGCGCCGGTGATCCCCATCGCCCAGTGGGGCCCGCAGGACCTGTACAACCCGATCACCAAGAAGGTCAGCCTGCGCCCCCGCAGGCGCTGTGTCGTCAAGGCCGGCCCGCCCGTCGACCTCTCCGCCTTCGACGGCGTCGAGACGACCGCGGCCAGCCTCAACCAGATGACCGACACGATCATGCGCGCCGTCGCCGACCTCGTCGGCGAACTGCGCGGCGAGGAGCCCCCGCCGCTGTACGACCCGGTGGCGCGCAGAAACAACGACAAGAAGCCGTGAGGGAGAAGGCATGCGGACAGCCGTACTGAGCGCCGGGTCCTGGGGCACCACCTTCGCGAAGGTCCTCGCCGACAACGGGCACCGCACCACCCTCCACGCCCGCCGGGAGCAGATCGCCCGGGAGATCAACGAGGAGCACACCAACAGCGAGTACGTGCCCGGCACGACGCTCCCTGCACTGATCACGGCGACCACCGACCACGCCGAGGCCCTCGACGGCGCCGAACTGGTCGTCTTGTCGGTGCCCAGCCAGTCCCTGCGGGAGAACCTGACCCGGTGGCGCGCGGCGCTGCCGCCCGGCGTGACGCTGGTGAGCCTGATGAAGGGCATCGAACTGGGCACCACGCTGCGCATGAGCGAGGTGATCGCCGAGGTCGCCGGCGTCGACCCCGGCCAGATCGTGGTCGTCTCCGGGCCCAACCTCGCCCCCGAGATCGCCAACCGGCAGCCCACCGCGACCGTCGTGGCCGGCATCGACACCGCCCGCACCGCCGCCGTGCAGGACGCCATCAGCACCGACTACTTCCGGCCCTACACCAACACCGACGTCGTCGGCTGCGAACTCGGCGGGGCCGTCAAGAACGTCATCGCGCTCGCCTACGGGATGCTCACCGGCATGGGCCTCGGAGACAACACCAAGGCCACGCTGATCACCAGGGGCCTCGCCGAGACGACGCGCCTGGGCGCCAAACTCGGCGCCGACCCGCTCACCTTCTCCGGCCTCGCCGGGCTGGGCGACCTCGTGGCGACCTGCGTGTCGCCGCTGTCGCGCAACCACACCTTCGGCGTGCGGCTCGGCCGCGGTGAGACCGTCGCCGAGGCGCAGGCCGCCACCAAGCAGACCGCCGAGGGCGTCAAGAGCTGCCGCTCGGTGCGCGACCTCGCGCACGCCCTCGGTGTCGAGATGCCCATCACCGAGCAGGTCGAGCGCGTCTGCCACGAAGGCCTCGACCCCCGCAAGGGAGTCGCGGCGCTCATGGCGCGGGAGACGAAGCCGGAGATGCCGAAGTAGCCGTTTCGGGGACCGGCCAGCCGTGGACGGCCAGCGCTTCGGCGAAGTCGTCGAGGCCGCCGGGACCCTCGGCGGTGAGGACCAGGTCGTCCCAGCCGTCGCGGAACTCCACGGCGGTGGCCGTGCGCTCGGCGCGGGTGACCTGGGCACGGTGGACATGGCGGACGGGCGCGCCCGGTGTGGTGTACGCCAGCCAGTCGCGTGAGACGCGGGCCTCGGCGGCGGGGTGTTCGGTCCGGGCCCTGCGGAGCAGGTAGCCCAGGGGTGTGACGAGAGCCGTGGCGAACAGCCAGAACGGCGCCAGCCCGTAACTGTCCCAGCCGTCGAACACCGAAACGCCCACCGCTATCGGGCACAGCAGGGCCAGCGCCCCCAGCCACTGGTAGCCGACCAGCCTGCGGTACTCGGCGACCCACGGCCGCTTCGTGGAGGGCCGCGCCGGATCGAACAGCCGCACCACGCTGGGTTCGTCGCTTACGTGCCCCTCCGAAGCAGCGTCCAGCCGTGCTTCTGCAGGGTCTCGGCGAGTTCGCCGTGGCCGCCGGGGACCGCGACCTGCGCGAGGTCGCCGTCGGATCCGATGAACCGCAGTGAGGCGCCTGAGTCCACGACCGTGCGGACCTGGTCGCGCGTCAGGAGGGCGGCGGAGTCGGCTGCCCGCCAGGTGATCTCCTCTGCCGACACGCGCACCTGGTCGTCCTGCCCGGCCCTGCGATAGGCGCCTGCCGTGCGCACCGCCGACAGGCCTCCCACGAACAGCACGAGCCCCGACATCTCGTCGAGGCCCCAGGGCCCGGCACCCCAGCCCACACGCGAAGCCGCCCAGGTGGCCGCCCACACTCCCGCGGCGATCAGTGCCATCGAGAGCGCGTCGACCGCGAGCCGGCGCCGCACGTGCGGCCACAGGGGCCTCGCCGCACGGCTCCAGTGCCGGGTCACCACCGAGGACGGCGGGCGCACGGCGCGCTCGATCGCGCGCGATCGCCACTCGACCCGGCCCGAGCCCTTCCAATGCCAGCCGGCGGCAAGGCACGCGGCGCGGATCCCGGCGGTGTCGAAGCCTTCGACGGGCAGCCGGCCGGGGCGCGCGGAGGCGGTCCCCGACTGCGTCAGCCACTTCCCGTGACGCGAGAGGGCGAGCACGTGGCCGTCGGCGCGCGTTAAGAGCAGCCCGGCGGCGCCCGGTCGGAGCAGGGCGAGGCGGTCGTCGCCGACGTCGAGGCGGCGTCGGCCGGAGGGTTCGGTGAGCACGGGCATTCGGGCGGCTCCCCACGGGCGTGCGCGCCCGGGCCGGCGCGCGCCCTAAAAGGTACCTAGCCGCAGCCGCTCGGGACGCCTTCCTTGAGCGGGCGGAGCTGCTGCTTGACGATCTTGCCGAAGGCCTGCGCCCATTCGCCCGATCCGGCGCCGTCACCGGGAACGGTCACCGCGACGGGGACCTGGCGGTCGACGGTCGTCCACACCGCCGCGCCGTCGCCGGGAGCCTGCACCCAGCACACGCCGTCCATCGGGTACACCGTCTCGGTCGGCGCGACCTCGGGCGCATCGACTCCGCACACCAGCGTCACCGCCGGGTCGCCGAAGGCCGCGGCCTGTTCGGCGCCCTCGGTGACAGGGCGGCGCTGCTCGGAGCGGGCGGTGTCGGGGAGCTTGGCCAGCAGGGCGCGGCAGGCGACCGTCTGGTCCTCGTCGAGGGAGGGAAGCTCGACCGCGACGGGCTCGCTCGACACCGCCGACGGCTCTCCCTGCGGATCCTGCGCCGAGCGGGCGTTGCTGACGAGCGCGAAGACACCGACGGCCACGATCACCGCGATCGGAACGGCGATGAAAGTGGCGAGTCGTGCGGCACTCCGCGTGACCGTGTCGGCCACGGGTCACTCCTTCACAGATGGACGACAGAGCAAGTCAACGTCCGGGTGATCCCCGGTACCTGCTGCACTTTACTGACGACCATGTGCCCGAGCTCGTCGACGGTGCGCGCCTCTGTGAGCACCACGACGTCATAGGGACCCGTCACCGCGTCCACCCTGACCACGCCGCTGATTTCCTTGATCGTGGTGGCGACTTCGCGTGCCTTGCCCACCTCGGTCTGAATAAGGATGTACGCCTGGACCACAACACGTCTCCTTAACACGTAGCACGCCTGACACGCGCTCGGGCTTTGAGCGAAACTACCGCAACGGGAGCCGGTGTCCAGGGGGACACGGTCGGCGCGGCCGGCCGCGCCGGCGGGGGCGACTCGCGCGACAAGGCGAACCTCGCGCGTTCCCCTCTTCACATTAAGCTACGTGCGGGCGATGTGAGGAGACACGATGACGGTGGCGCAGAGCGGCGAGTTCGGCCTGATCGAACGCTTGACCCGGCGTCTGGCGGTCCCGGCCGGCGACGGCGCGGACGCCGACTGCCTGCTCGGGCCCGGCGATGACGCCGCGGTGGTCCGCGCCCCCGACGGCAGGGTCGTGGCCTGCACCGACGTCCTCGTCGAAGGCCGCCACTTCCGCCGCGACTGGTCCTCGGCGACCGACGTCGGTCACCGCGCCGCAGCCGCCAACCTCGCCGACATCGCCGCCATGGGCGCGCGTCCCACCGCGTTGCTCGTCGGTTTCTGCACCCCCCGCGACCTGCCCGTCGAGTGGGCCGAGGAGTTCGCCGACGGCCTGGCCGCCGAGGCCGCGCTGGTGGGCGCGTCCGTCGTCGGCGGCGACACCGTGGCCAGTCCGACGCTGACGATCTCGGTCACCGCCCTCGGCGATCTGGAGCACCGCACGCCCGTCACACGCTCCGGCGCCCGCCCCGGCGACATCGTCGCCATGGCCGGCCGCATCGGCTGGGCCGCCGCCGGTTACACGATCCTCTCGCGCGGTTTCCGCTCGCCGGGCGCGCTCGTCGGCGCCTTCCGCCGGCCCGAGGTCCCCTACGCCGCCGGGATCCTCGCCGCGCAGCTGGGCGCCACGTCGATGATCGACGTCTCCGACGGGCTGCTCGCCGACGTCGGCCACATCGCGGTCGCCTCGGGCGTGCACGTCGACCTGCGCCGCTCGTGCTTCAAGCTTTCGCAGCAGATGGCCGACTCCGCCAACGCGCTGGGCGTCGACCCCTACGAGTGGGTCTTCACCGGTGGGGAGGATCACGCGCTGGTGGCGACCTTCCCGCCCGACGTGATGCTCGGTGCCGAGTGGGCCGAGATCGGCGTCGTGCGGGCGGGGGAGGGCGTCACCGTCGACGGGACGCGCTGGACGAGCTCGGCCGCCGGGTGGGATCACTTCCGGCAGGAATTAAACGGGTCGTTCGTCCGGAACTAGGCGTGGCCGGGGAGCGGGCGGCGCAGCGGGCACGGAGTCGGATCGGCGGGCTCGGTGCCGCACCGCCCGGCGCTCGGCGAGCGTCGCGACACGCCCGGGCCGTTTCGGGGCGTGAAAAAGCCGGGCCACGTGGGCCCGGCTTTTCGAAGTTCTCTCGCGGTCCTCGCGCTTAGGCGCGGGCGACCTTTCCGGCCTTCAGGCAGGAGGAGCACAGTTTGACCTTGCGCTTGTTGTCCCCGCCGGGCACGTTGGTCCGCACGACCTGGATGTTCGGGTTCCACCGACGACGCGTCCGACGGTGCGAGTGGGACACGTTGTTGCCGAAGCCGGGGCCCTTGCCGCAGACATCGCACCTGCTGGACATGATGAACGCACTCCTGAGTGTTGACGTATATCTTGATCGCCCACACAGGGGCAGCCTGGGAAGCCTACCTGAGAGTGACCGTGCACCGCCAAACAGGGGTGGTGTAGAAGGTGTCACGCTCACGTACGCTGGCAGCGACGTTACCGCAGGCGTCCCAAGGCGACGGTACCCCCTCCGGAAAGTTTGCCCCTGATGACCTACCCGCAGCAGCCCGACGAGGAGTCGTCGGAGGACACCCAGGCGATCCGTCGACGGCAGCAGGCTCAGCAGGACCCGGTCTCGCCCTTCGGGCCGGCACCCGACCCGCAGCAGGCCGCGCCCCAGCCCGTGGACCCCTTCGCGCCGCCTTCGTACGGTCCGCCGCCCCAGTACCAGCAGCCCGCCCAGCCGCAGTACCAGCAAGAGCAGTACCGGCAACAGCAGCAGTCGTCCCAGTACCCGCAGCAGCCACCGGCGAACCCGGCCGAGCCGCCGACGGTCCCGAATCAGTGGGGCCCGCAGCAGCCCGCGGTGTACGTGCCGCAGAATCCGCCGGTCTACACGCCCCCGGAGCACCAGGGGTACACGCCGCCGGTGTCGGGTCCTCCCGCCTACCAGCAACCCGTGTCGGCTCCGCCGAGCCAGCCGGTGTACCAGCCCCCGGGTCAGCCGACCTATCCGCCGCAGGGCGAGCAGGTCTCCGCCCCGCCGGCGTACACCCCGCCCGTGTCGGGTCCTCCCGCGTATCAGCAGCCGGTATCCGCTCCGCCGAGTCAGCCGGTCTATCCGCCGCACAGCCAGCAGGTGTCGAGTCCCCCGGCCTACCAGCAACCCGTGTCGGCTCCGCCGAGCCAGCCGGTGTATCCGCCGCAGAGCGGCCAGGTCTCCGGCCCCCCGGCCCACACCCGGCAGCCGTACCCCGGCCAGGTCTCCGGGCGGTTCCCCGTCTCGGCGCCGCCGGTCTCCGGTGCCCCGGTGTCGGGCATGCCGGTGTCGGCTCAGCCCGTCTCCGGTCACCCCGTCTCCGGTCAGCCCCTCTACGCCCCCCAGCAGGTCTCCGGTCCGCCGTCGCACTACCAGTCGGGACCCGACCCGCAGCTCTTCGCGGCCAAGCACCCTCCCGTCGAGGGCCCGACCTACACCGGCACCCAGCCGTCCCCGCCGCCCCCACCGAACAGGTTCGGCGGAGCGCCGGTCGGGCGGTCCAAGCGCGGCATCCCCAAGGCTGTCCTGATCGTCTCGGTGGTCATCGTGGTGGTCGCGCTCGGCGTCGGCGCGGTCCTGTTCTTCAACACCGGCGGCACGCCCTCCGCCGACCCGAGCGCCGATCCGGGCGCCTCGCAGGACTCCCAGCCCGGCGAGGGCACCGGCCCGGCGCCGCTGACGGCGGTCCTCAACGAGAACACCCGCCTCGAATACCTCACCGCCGGCGCGCCGTGGGTCGCCATGGCCAGCCCACCCGCCTCGTACAACGAGATCACCACCGCGTCGGGCGAGTTCAAGGAGGGCATCCCCGGCCTGCCCGCGCTGTTCATGACCGGCGGTCTCGACACCGCGCTGATCCCTTACGCCGGTCCCGCCAAGATCGGCGAAGCGGCGCAGGCTCTCGCGACGGCCCTCGACGGCGGCCGCTACGTCGGCGCCGACGCCAAACCGCTCAAGGGCCTCAAGCGCGAGGCGGCCCCGACGGTCCAGAACGCGCGCATCGACGGCCGGGTCGCGGTCATCCTGCGCTACCACGTGGTCTGGTCGGATCCGGCCATGGCCGCCACCGGCGACACCGTCTACCTGGCGCTCATCGACGTCGACGGCTCCCGCACCGCGGTGGCCTACGCGGCCGTCCCCGACAGCGAACCCGACCTGAAGCAGAGCGTCGAGGACCGGCTTCTCACGCTCCACTTCAACATGTAGTCGCCGCCAGCCTCCGCGATGTCGGGGGCTGGCATTAGGCTCGTTCTTCGTGCGGGACGTAAAGGACGCGGTCGCCGAGGGACCGCTCACCACGATCGACGCGGCCGGTTTCCACCGCTGGTGCGCGGCGAGCCTCGATGTCCTGCGCCGCCATCAGCGCGACATCGACGAACTCAACGTCTTCCCCGTCCCCGACGGCGACACCGGCACCAACATGGTCGCCACCGTCACCGCCGGACTGCACGCCCTGGAGGCCGGCGAAGTCGTCGATCTGTCGGAGGCCCTGCGACGCTTCGCGCGCGGCGCCCTGCTCGGCGCCCGCGGCAACTCCGGCGTGATCATCGCGCAGTTCTTCCGCGGCCTCGCCGACTCCTGGCTGCACCGCAGCGAAGGCGCCGCCGCGGCCGACGCGTCCGCCGTGGTCATCGGCCTGCGCGTGGCCGCCGACGCCTGCCGCGCGGCCGTCGCCGTGCCCACCGAGGGCACCATGCTCTCCATCGCCGACGCGGCCGCCGACGCCGTGGCCAGACTCGGTGGAGAATCGCTCGACGTCGTCGTCACCGCCGCCTGCCAGGGCGCCAGTCAGGCCGTCGAACTCAGCCCGCAGCAGCTTCCCGCGCTCGCCCGCGCCGGCGTCGTCGACTCCGGTGGTTTCGGGCTGGCGCTGGTCCTCGACGCCCTCGTCGCCGTCGTCTGCGGAGAGCCCACCGGCAGACCGCAGGCCGCCGCCGACCTCGAAGGCCGGCCACGCGGGGGCACCGGCGCGGCCGAGCGCGAGACCGGCTCCGACGAGTTCTCCTACGAGGTCCAGTACCTCCTCGACGCGCCCTCCGAGGAGGTCGAGCGCCTCCGGCTGAGGCTCACCGGTCTCGGCGACTCCCTCGTCGTGGTCGGCACCGGCCTGCGCGACGAGACCCGCGCCGGCGAGCACCAGACCTGGAACGTCCATGTGCACGTCAACGACGTCGGCGCGGCCATCGAGGCCGGCATCGAGGCGGGCCGCCCGCACCGCATCTCCGTGACCCGCTTCGCCGACGGCCACGACCACGGCCACGGGCACTCCGGGACCGAGGAGCACGCGCCCTACGACACCGAGCCCGCCGCCGGCGAGGTCTCCCGCGCCGTCGTCGCCGTCGCCGGCGGCACCGGTCTCGCCGAACTCTTCGCCGCCGAAGGGGCCCACCCCGTCGCCAGCAGCCCTCCGTCGACGCACGAACTGCTCACCGCGATGCGTTCCACCGGCGCGGCCGAGGTGATCCTCCTGCCCAACGAGGGCAGCAGCCAGTCGGTCGCCGACAGCGCCGCCGAACTCGCCCGCGCCGAGGGCCTGCACGTCTCGGTCGTCCCCACACGCTCCCCGGTGCAAGCGCTCGCCGCGCTCGCCGTGCGCGAACCCAGCCGCCGCTTCGACGACGACGTCATCGCCATGGCCGAGGCCGCCGGCGCCTGCCGGTTCGGGGCACTGGCCGTCGCCGCCCGCGTCGCGCTGACCACCGCCGGGCGCTGCGAACCCGGCGACGTCCTCGGCCTCGCCGAAGGCGACGTCGTCATCATCGGCTCCGATCCGGCCGCGGTCGCCTGCGAGCTCCTCGACCGGATGTGCGCCGCCGGCGGGGAACTCGTCACCCTCGTCACCGGCGCCGGCCTGTCCGAGGCCGCCGTCGGGCGCGTCACCGCACACCTCGCGTCGCGCTGGCCAATGGTGGAGGTCTGCTGCTACCAGGGCGGACAGCGCCGCAATCCGCTCCTGGTGGGGGTCGAATGAGGATCACCGTCGAAACGCCCCTCAAGACGGCGCTCGGCGGCAAGACCGCCGAAGCGCTCGACGAGGCCTTCGGCCTGCACACCGTCGGCGACCTGTTGCGCCACTACCCGCGCCGCTACGCCGAACGCGGCGAGCGGACCGACCTGGGCACCCTCGAAGTCGGCGAGCAGGTCACCGTCATGGGCGAGATCCGCGCGGTCAACCGCCGCCCGATGCGCAACCGGCGCGGCAGCATCCTGGAAGTGATCATCGGCGACGGCGGTTACACGCTCTCGCTGACCTTCTTCAACCAGCCGTGGCGCGAGCGGGAACTGCTCGTCGGCCGCTGGGGACTGTTCGCCGGGAAGGTCAGCGACTTCCGGGGCAAGCGCCAGCTCAACGGCCCCGACTACCGGCTCCTGCCCGAGACCACCGAGGAGACCGGCGAGGACCTCGCCGCCGCGCTCACGCCGGGCGCCGTCGCGGCGGAAGGGCCACGGGCCGCCGAGGTCATGGAGGAGTTCGCCGGCGCCCTGATCCCGGTCTACCCGGCCGCGGCGAAGGTCCCGAGCTGGACCCTGGCCAAATGCGTCCGCACGGTCCTCGACACCGTCACCCTCGACGGCCCCGACTTCCTGCCGGCCGCCCTGCGCGCCGAGCACAAGCTCGTCGGCTTCGCCAAGGCGATCCACGACATCCACCGCCCCGGCAGCAAAGGCGAGCTGTACGCGGCCATCAAGCGGCTCAAGTGGGAGGAGGCCTTCGGCCTCCAGACCGTCCTGGTGCAGCGCAAGGCCTCGGCCCTGGCGATCAAGGGCAAGGCGAGGCCGGTGCGAAGCGACGGGATCCTCGCCGCCTTCGACGCCTCACTGCCGTTCACCCTCACCGAGGGCCAGCGCGAGGTCGGAGGGGACATCGCCGCCGACCTGGCGACCCCGCACCCGATGCACCGGCTGCTGCAGGGCGAGGTCGGCTCGGGCAAGACCCTCGTCTCGGTCCGCGCGATGCTCCAGGTCGTCGACGCCGGGGGACAGGCCGCGCTGCTCGCCCCCACCGAGGTCCTGGCCACCCAGCACCACCGCACCATCGTCGAACTCCTCGGCGCGCACGGACGTGCCGGTGAACTCGACGCCGCCGGCGAGGCCACCCGCGTTACCCTCGTCACCGGATCCCAGGGCGCCAAGGCCCGCCGCGCCGCCCTCGCCGAAGCGGCCGACGGCAGCGCCGGCATCGTCGTGGGCACCCACGCACTCCTCTACGACGGCGTCGACTTCGCCGACCTCGGCCTCGTCGTCGTCGACGAGCAGCACCGCTTCGGCGTCGAGCAGCGCGACGCCCTGCGCGCCAAGGCCGAGGTCCCACCGCACGTGCTCGTCATGACCGCCACGCCGATCCCGCGCACCGTCGCCATGACCGTCTACGGCGACCTGGAGATCTCCGCGCTCGCGCAGCTCCCGAAAGGCCGCTCGCCGATCACCACGCACGTCGTCCCCGGCGGCGACGAGCGCTGGATGCGCCGCAGCTGGCAGCGCATCCGCGAAGAGGTCCAGGCCGGACACCAGGCCTACATCGTCGCGCCCCGCATCGGCGGCGACGACGACGAGAAGCCCCCCAAGGACGACGACGGCCGCAGACCTCCGGTGGCCGTCATGGACGTCGGCCCCGCGCTCGCCGAGGGCGCCCTCCACGGCCTGCGCGTCGGCATCCTCCACGGCAAGATGCCCGCCGAGGAGAAGGACGCCGTCATGCGCGCCTTCAAGGGCCGCGAACTCGACGTCATCGTCTCGACCACCGTCATCGAGGTCGGCGTCGACGTCCCCAACGCCACCATGATGGTCATCCTCGACGCCGACCGCTTCGGCGTCTCCCAGCTCCACCAGCTGCGCGGCCGCGTCGGCCGGGGCAGCGCGCCCGGCCTGTGCCTCCTGGTCAGCGAGACCATGTCCGGCAGCCCCGCCGCCGAACGCCTCGCCGCCGTCGCCGAGACCACCGACGGGTTCCGCCTCGCCGAACTCGACCTCGAACAGCGCCGCGAGGGCGACGTCCTCGGCGCCGCCCAGTCCGGGCACCGCTCGCAGGTGAAACTCCTGTCACTGCTCAAGGACGCCGACCTGATCCGCACCGCACGCGAGGAGGCGACGGCGATCATCGACGACGACCCCGAGCTCCTCCGCCACCCCGAACTGGCCGCAGCAGTAGCCGCCCTCGTTGACGCCGAGAGCGCCGAGTACCTGGAGAAGGGTTGACCCGCATCATCGCCGGCGACATGCGCGGCCGCAGACTCCAGACACCGCCGGGCGACCGCACCAGGCCCACCTCCGACCGCGTCCGCGAGGCCCTCTTCGGGTCCCTGACGAGCCTCCTCGACCTCGACGGCGCCCGCGTCGCCGACCTCTACGCCGGCTCCGGCGCCGTCGGCCTCGAAGCCCGCTCCCGCGGCGCCGAGCACGTCCTCCTCGTCGAGTCCGACGCCCGCGCCGCCCGCGTCATCCGCGCCAACATCGGCGCCCTCGGCGCCGGCGACGGTGTGGTCCTCGCCACGTCCAGCGTGCGCACCGCGCTCGCCTCGACCCCGGCCGAACCCTACGACCTGGTCTTCGCCGACCCGCCCTACACACTGGACAACGCCGAGGTCACGGCCGACCTCGCGGCCCTCGTCGCGGGCGGCTGGCTGCACGAGGACTCCCTGGTTCTGGTCGAGCGCTCCACGCGCTCGGGCGCCTTCGACTGGCCCGAAGGCCTCACAGAAATGCGCGGGCGCCGGTACGGCGAGTCCATTATTTGGTACGGTGCCCGATCGTGACGACCACGGTGCGACGCGCGGTATGCCCGGGATCCTTCGACCCGGTGACCCTCGGTCATCTCGACATCATCGAGAGGGCCGCCCGCCTATATGACGAGGTCTACGTGGCGGTGTTCATGAACGCCTCGAAAGGCGGCCTCTTCGAAGTCGAGGAGCGCCTCGAAATGCTCGAAGAGGTGACCGCCGACCATCCCAACGTCATCATCGACTCCTTCCAGGGGCTGGTCGTCGACTACTGCAAGTCCCGCGAGATCGAGGTGGTCATCAAGGGCATCCGCGCCGTCTCGGACTTCGACTACGAGCTGTCGATGGCGCAGATGAACCACGGCCTCTCCGGCGTGGACACCCTGTTCATGCCCACCAACCGGCTTTACTCGTTCCTGTCGTCGAGCCTGGTGAAGGACGTGGCCAAGTGGGGCGGTGACGTCTCGGCTCATGTTCCGCAGACCGTGGCGCGTCGTCTCGTCGCCCGACTGCGAGAGCAGTGACACAATCACCGTGTGTCCCTTGTCTACAGGGCGCCGTGACGTTGAGGGGAGTACCGGGTGGGGCCACTGGAGCGGATTGAGGAGCTCATCGCGTACGTCGAGCAGGCCAAGGCCGTGCCGATGTCGCGAGCGGCCAAGATCGACCGCGGCGAGATCATCGCGATGCTCGAGGAGCTCGGCGCCGAACTGCCGGCCGAGTTGCGCCGCGCCGACGCGATGCTCGCCGAGCGCGACAAGATCATCGACGCCGGGCAGCGCCAGGCCAATCAGATCATCGGCGAGGCCGAGACCGAGCACGCCCGCCTGGTCGCCGGACACGAGATCACCGTCTCGGCCGAACACGAGGCGCAGCGCCTGATCAACCAGGCCCGCGACGAGGCCAACCGCCTGCGCAACGAGGTCGACGAGTACGTGGACACGACCCTGGCGAACTTCGAGCAGTTCCTCCACCGGGCCTTGAGCGGGGTGGAGCGCGGCCGCGACAAGATGCACGCGCTGCGGGAGATCGGCAGCTTCCAGCCGTCCGACGAGGAGGAGAAGCCGCTGCCGATGTAGCGGCGGCTCGGGGGGAGTGGGCGGGAGTGGCGGAGGCTGAGCGGTTCGAGGGGCCCGAGGAGTTCGAGGGGCCGCAGAGCTCGGACAGTGCGAGCTCTGCGGGGACGCCCGACGGGGTCCGCTTAGCGAATCCGGGGCGGTCCCGGGCGGTGCTGATCGACGGCGCCGAAACGGACGAGGCGGTCCAAGGGCTCGCCGACGCGCTGGGCGATGCCGTCGTCTGGGGTCTGCCGGAAGCGAACCGCACCGTTCTCGTGCGCCCGAACACGCGCGACGCCTGGGCGGAGATCCGGGAAGCGGCCGACGCCGCCACCGACGCTCTCGTGATCTGCTTTCGAGGTGCCGCGGTGGTGCGAGCCGGGAGCCTTCTCGTGCTCGACGCCGACGACACCGCGGCCGTGCTGCCGTTGACCGATCTGCTCCAGGTGATGGCGCGGAGTCCGGCCGTTCTGCGGCTGCTGATTCTGGAGTGCCCTGACGAGTTTCCCGGCGAGATCATCGACCTGCCGGACAACACCAGCCTCCTCGCCACTCGGACTCCCGGACTCATCGTGAGCCTCGCCGACACACTTCGGGACGGGGCTCCCGAGGCATCCGACCTGCTCGCACTCACAGATCTTGGCTACGGGTACACCGCGCCCGGTTCGAGTCGCTGGTACACGACCCTGGAAACCGGCCTCGCCATCGCCCGCAACCGCGCCCATCCCAAGTGGGCCGATCCCCCTCCCACCCACCACGTCACCTGGCTCCACGACACCCCCGCCACCCGCGACCTCCTCAAGCGCGAAGCCCTCGCCGCCGTCCTCGGCAAGCGCCTGCGGCAGTCCCGGGCCGAGGCCCCCGGCACCTCCTTCCTCATCCATGTCGACGGCCAGTGGGGCGCGGGCAAGTCCACCCTCCTCAACCTCCTCGCCGCCGACCTGGGCGACGACTTCGTCGTCGTGTCCTTCAACGCCTGGCGCCACGCCCGCGTCCAGCCCACCTGGTACCCCCTGCTCACCGCCGTCCGCGACAAGGTCGTCCGCTCCCGCCGCTGGTACCACTGCCGCTTCCTGCGGCTGCGCGAGACCTGGATGCGCATCCGCTACGCCGGCGCGAGCTGGGTCCTCCCCATGGCCGTGACCTGCGCGGTGATCGTCGGCGGCGTGCTCGCCCTGCGGGCGTCCTGGAATCCGGCGAACTCCGGAGCCGTGGTCTCGGTGGTCACGCCCGCGCTGGCCGTCGCGGGGCTCGTCTGGGCGGCCTCACGGGTCGCCTCCCGCCTGCTGCTGTGGGACTCCGCCCGCGGCGCCCGCATCTTCGAGCAGTCGCACACCGACCCGATGGGCGAGGTCGCCCACCATTTCTCCTGGCTTCTGCGACACGCGGTGAAGCCGGTGGTGATCTTCGTCGACGACCTCGACCGCTGCGACCAGTCCACTGTCGTGGAGACCCTCGACGTCGTCCAGAACCTCATCCGCGAGGCCCCCGGTGAAGGGGGCGACTCCGCCGCGTCCTTCGTCGTCACCGCCGACGGCGCCTGGCTGCGCTGCGCCTTCGAGGGCCACTTCGCCTCCTTCAAGGCCGCCATCGACGAGCCCGGCCGCCCTCTCGGCTACCTCTTCCAGGACAAGTTGTTCCAGCTCAGCGTCCCATTGCGCTTCCTCAGCGCCGAGAGCCAGGCCGCCTACGTCGAGAGCCTGCTCAGCGCCCAGTACGACGGCGTGCCGGCCGCCGGGACGGACGACGTCGACACCCTCGCCTCCTGGGCGGTCGTCCGCTCCCGCTGGCCCGGCCTCGCCGACGAGCTGGAGTCGTGCCCCGAACTGCTCGACGACCTGCGCGGGGGCACCGCCGAGACCGCTGACCGGGTGTCGGCGGAGTTGTGCGCCTTCCTCGCCGCCGTCGATCTGACCGCCGCCGAGGTCCGCGAGTGCTCGGGCGACCACCCGCCGCCCGCCCCGTTGAACACCGCTTCGCCCACCACCCCCGCCCCACCTCCCTGACGCGCCGTGGCGCGCGCCACCCACCCCGCTCCACCGCCCCGGTACCCTCGATCGGGCCCCCTTGGGGCCACCCCATGCCAGTTCGACGAGGAGTACACGTGTCAGGTAAGGTTCTACGTCGGCCTGTCTTGAGCCGAAACCAACGATGACGATGCATGAGAAGACGCCAACACCAGATCCCGCGGCCCCGCTTGTGGTCGACACGCGGAAGCTTCCGCGCACTCCCGGGACCTACCGTGAAATGCGTCTCGACGTGCCGTCCTTCGAGGGTCTCGGTCTCGACTTGATCGGCGTGCCGAAGGAAGCCGAACTCCACCTGGAGTTCACGCTGACCTCGGTCACCGAAGGCGTGCTCGTGTCGGGCACGCTCACCGCGCCCGTCGTCGGCGAGTGCGGTCGGTGTCTGCGCCCGATCGAAGAGACGTCGGTGTTCGACATCCAGGAGCTGTACGCCTATCCGGACAGCGCCACGGAGGAGACCACCGACGAAGACGAGGTCATGCGGCTACAGGACGATCTGATCGACCTGGAACCGCCTGTGCGGGACGCGGTGATGCTCGGGCTTCCGGTCAATCCGCTGTGCCGTGCGGACTGCCCGGGGCTGTGTCCGGATTGCGGACAGCCACGCGACGAGCTTCCCGCCGACCACCGGCACGAGAAACTCGACCCGCGCTGGGCGGCGTTGGGCAACCTGTTGGGCAAAGACCGTTCGGAGTGAATTGTGGCCGTTCCCAAGCGCAAGATGTCGCGCAGCAACACCCGTAGCCGGCGTGCCAACTGGAAGGCGCAGGCCGTTAACACGGTGGCGTGCGACCAGTGCCGCTCGCCGAAGCTCCCGCACACCGCGTGCGGCACCTGCGGCACGTACAAGGGTCGTACGGTCGTCGAAGTCTGATCGGCAGATCAGCTGTGGCGCAGGGCCGGTCCGCTTCGTCCTCGACGAGGCGGCCTTCTCCGACCCATCTCGAGGCGGCATGTGGCGTCTCCTTCGACACCGACCTTCTCACCCTCGCGTTGACCCACCGCTCGTACGCGTACGAGCACGGGGGTCTTCCGACCAACGAGCGTCTTGAGTTCCTCGGGGACGCCGTGTTGAGCCTGGTGGTCACCACCGCCCTTTACCAGCGTTACCCGGATCTGCCCGAAGGGCAGCTGGCGAAGCTGCGGGCCAGTGTGGTGAACATGCGTGCCCTGGCGACGGTCGCGCGCGGTCTCGGCCCCTACGGGGTCGGTCCGTACCTGTACCTCGGCAAGGGCGAGGAGTCGACGGGCGGGCGGGACAAGACGAGCATCCTCGCCGACGTGGTGGAGGCGCTGCTCGGCGCGATCTACCTCCAGCACGGCGTCGACGTGGCCACCACCGTCGTGCACAAGCTCTTCGACCCGCTGATCGCCGACGCGAGCCGTCGCGGCGCGGGACTGGACTGGAAGACCAGTCTTCAGGAGCTGACCGCCGACAACGACCTCGGCGTGCCCGAATACCGGATCACCGAGGACGGCCCCGACCACGCCAAGACCTTCACCGCGCGCGCCGTCGTGGCGGGGGAGTCCTTCGGCGAGGGGCAGGGGCGCAGCAAGAAGGAAGCCGAGCAGATCGCGGCCGAGTCGGCCTGGCGTGAGTTGACCAGCCGGTTCGAGAAGGCCGGTGGCGGCGGCTGAGTCCGCTCCCTTGACGGGGCGGCCGGGGGACGTGGGCGACACGGACCCCGTTGAGTCTGAATTGTCGCGTATCCGGCTCGCCGACCGGCTGCGCGAATGGTCCTTCCCCGTCGGGGTCTTCCTGCTGACCCGCTCGGTCCAGCTCATCGTCTTGTCGTGGACGGGCGAGAATCCGGACAACCCGGTGTGGAACCGGTTGATGTCGTGGGACAGCGGCTGGTTCCTGCGGGTGGCCTCCGAGGGCTATCCCGACGGCTACACCTACTCCGACAGCGGTGAGCTGCTCGGCAACGGCCTCGCCTTCCTTCCCGGCTACCCGCTCCTGGTGCGCGCGTTCCTGTGGACGGGCCTGCCGCCCGAGGCCGCCCCGCTCGTGGCGAGCCTGCTGGCGTCTCTGGTCGCCGCTGTCCTGGTCTACCTGCTGGGCAAGGACCTCTACGGGCCGCGCTTCGGCCTGGCCCTGGTGTTCTGCCTCGGCGCGCTGCCCATGTCGATCGTGCTGTCCATGGGCTACAGCGAATCCCTCTTCCTCGCCTTCGCGGCCGGCTCGCTGCTGGCCATGCGCCGCCACGCCTGGGTGACGGCCGGCCTGTGCGCGGCGGGCGCCTGCCTCACCCGCGTCGTCGGGGTCGCCGCGTGCGTCGCGCTGGTCGTGGCCATCGCGGCCTACGGGATCGGGGAGTGGCGGCGCAAGGACGCCGCCTCCATCGACTTCCGCGTCTGGGCGAGGGCGGGCACCGGCCTGGCCGCCGCCGCGATCGCGCTGCCCCTCTACTGGTGGTGGGTCGACGCGCGGGTCGGCGAGACCGGTGCGTGGTTCGCCATCCAGGCCGCCGGCTGGAACTCCCGCTGGGACTTCGGGCACGGGACCTACCTGTTCCTGGAGCAGACGCTGCGCCTCGGCGACGGCTTCGTGCCGGTGAGCACCGCGGTGCTGATCCTGGTGTCACTGGCGCTGCTGGCGTCGAGCGCCTTCGACCGGCCGTGGCTGCCCCTGCTCGCCTACGGCGTGGTGATCGTCGCGATGGCCCTGGGCACCGACGGCTACTACCACTCGAAGCTGCGGCTGCTCGTCCCCGCGCTGGTGCTGCTGGTGCCGGTCGCGCGGGCGCTGTCGCTGGCGAGGCTCCGCGTCGCGGTTCCGGTGGCGCTGGCGGCGCTGCTTTTCGGGACCTGGTACGGCGCGCACATGGTCTCGGTCTGGCACTACGCCATCTGAGCCGTCTCCCGGCGGCGCGCACCACCGGGAGACGGCCGGGTCACGCCGCCTGATCAGGTGCAGACGGCGCCGTTGAGCCGCACCGCGGACGGTGGCGGCGTCGAGGATCCTGTCGAGGTGAAGCCGACGCTCGCCGAGGCCCCCGGTGCCAGGGAGGGGCCGTGCGCGGGCGCCGTGACGGTGACCGTCGTGCCGCTCTGGCCGAACGCGCCGTTCCATCCACTCTGGACGTTCGCGCCGGACGGCAGCGTGAAGACCAGCGACCACGGGTTCACCGCCGCCGTACCGGTGTTGGTCACCGTGACGGCGGCCTGGAACCCGCCCTGCCAGCTGTTGTCGATGCGCACCGTGGCAGTGCACGACCCCGGCCCGCCGGGCGTCGGGCTGCTGGTCGGCGAACCCGTGGGACCGCCGCCGCCCGCCGGCGGGATCAGGTACGGCTGGAGGATGCTCTGCTTGGCCTGGTTGACCGTTACCCAGTCGTCGCCGACGATCCCGCCGGTGTCACCGGAGTTGGGGTTCCACGACCAGTAGGTGAAACTCTGCCCGGAGGTGCCGGTCCCCAGGTAGCGCATCAGCTCCCGCAGCCACACCGCGTCGCGCGGGTCCTGCAGGGTGCTGCCGAACTCGCCGAGCAGGACGGGAGCGGTGTTGTTCTTGAACAGGTAGCCCCAGAAGCCGTCCCAGATGCCGGGGAGGTTCGCGGGGAAGGCCGGGTCGTCGAACCACTTCTGGTGGAAGACCGAGATGGCGTAGTCGTGGGCGGAGTAGACCAGTTTGTTGGGCACGTTGAGCCGCACCGGGAACTGGCCGGCCTTGGAGAGGTTGCCGCCCCACCAACCGCAGGGCTCGTCGGGGATGTCGTCCCAGGCGTTGGGGTTGCCCCCGCTGGGGCAGCTGACGCCCTCGACGACGATCAGCCAGTTGGGGTTGGCGGCCAGCACGGCGTTCCCGCCGCGTTCGGCGGCCAGCCGCCAGTCGCGGGCGGGATCGCCGCAGCCCCAGCAGGATCCGGTCGAGTTCGGCTCGGTGCCCTCGGCGTGGGGTTCGTTGTGCAGGTCGATGCCGACGACGGTGGAGTCGGACGCGTAGCGCCGCGCCAGCATGGTCATGTTGGCGATCCAGGTCGACTCCGGGGTGGCGGCGGTGTACCACAGCGCGCTCTGCCCGGCGCTGGTCGGCCGGTGCCGGTCGAGGATGACGCGCATCCCTTTGTCGCCCGCGTAGTCGATGACCTTGTCGAGGATCTGCAGCGGGGACAGGCCCACGAGGTCGGGGTTGGTGTAGTCGTTGATGCCGGAGGCGACGGCCCCGGGCTTGAGGGCGTCGTCGGAGTAGGGGATCCGGATGGTGTTGTAGCCCAGCTGGGCCATGTGGTCGACCTGACTGCGCCAGGTGACCTGCGCCCACAGGCCGTGGAACGTCTTGTTGTCGGTCTCCATGCCGAACCAGTTGAGGCCCGTCATGCGGACCGGGTTGCCGGTGGCGTCGATGATCTGCGCGCCCCGCGTGCTCAGGTGGCCGGTGCCGGTTCCGGCGGCCTGTGCGGGCGCGCTCGACAGCGCGGGGATGATGACGGCGACCAGGGCCGCGGTGAGGGCCGTGGCCAGTAAAACGGCGAGACTGCGTTTGCTCCGCATCGCGATACTCCAGGGAGTTCGGTGAAATGGGAGCGCTCCCACAGCGAGGGTAGCGCCTGCCGGGCCGCTTGGGAATCCCCGTCGGGCGACGCCGCCTCGTCACGCCCCGTACCATCGGCCCAGCCGCGAACCCGGCTGATGACCGAACGGAAGGCGCAGTAGATGTCCACAGTGGCCCTCGTGACCGGCGGCAACCAAGGGCTCGGCTACGCCCTCGTCCGCGGTCTTTGCGAAAGACTCGGACCCGACGCGGTGGTCTATCTGGCCTCCCGAGACGCCAAACGCGGCCGCGCGGCCGTCTCCCGCCTGCGCGCGGAGGGACTGACCGCCCGGGCCGCCCTCCTCGACGTCACCGACGAGGCCGGCGTCAGCGCGCTAGCCGAGGCGGTGGCCGCCGAACACGGCGGCATCGACATCGTGCTGTCCAACGCGGCGGCGCGCATCTCGCCCGACGTCTCCGACGCCGACCAGGTCGCCGGATTCGTCGACACCAACAACCACGGCACCAACCGCATGCTCAAGGCCTTCGTTCCCCTGCTGCGCGACGGCGGCCGCTACGTCGTGGTCGCCAGCGCCTTCGGTGTCCTCAGCCGGCTCGATCCCCGGCTGCACGAGCGTTTCGACACCACTCGGATGTCCCTTGAGGACGTCGGTGAGGTCATGGACGGCTACGTCGCCGAGGTGCGCGGCGGCACGGCCGCCGCGTCGGGCTGGCCGGACTGGATCAACGTGGCGTCCAAAGTGGGCCAGGTCGCCAGCATGCGCGTGGCCGCCCGGGACCTGGCCGAGGGCGACCGCGGCATCGTGGTCAACGCCGCCTGCCCCGGCCTGGTCGACACCGCCGCCTCCCGGCCCTGGTTCACCGACATGGCCGCCGCCAAGAGTCCCGACGACGCCGCCGAGGACGTGCTGTGGCTCGCCCTGCTCCCGAAGGCCGCGCGCGAGCCCTACGGCGAACTCGTGCAGTACCGCGCGGTCCTGCCCTGGGGACGCTGACGCCCCTCGATCCGGGCCGGACTTGATCGTCTGGGTACCGTACGTGCGGCAACGGGAGGGAGCCGCGCGATGGAGATTCTCGGATTCTTCGGCACGCTGGCGGTCGTCGGACTGTTCATGATGGCCGCCGGCCGCCTCATGGGTCTGCGCGTCGGACCGGTACGGGCGGCGGCCTCGGGGTTCCTCGGGCTCATCGTCGCCGGGATCACCATCGGGCCGGTGATGGAGGCCGACGCGAACCGGCCGGCGCTGTTCTGGACCTTCGCGGGCGTGGCGCTGCTGGCCACCATGGTCGCCATGGCCGTCAGCGAGGTCATCCGGCTGCGGCCCGCCGGCCTCGTCAGCTGGTGGGGGCCGCTGCGGCGCCGGATCCGCCGTGCCCGCAGGTACTCGGCGATCACCGCCATCGGCGTCCGGCACGGCCTCGGCGGCTTCCTGACCGGCCGCCGCAGCCCCGAGGGCTCCTCGATGGCGCTGGCCAGATCCCTGCGCGCCGCGCTCGAAGAGGGCGGGGTCACCTTCGTCAAGCTGGGGCAGGTCCTGTCGACCCGCCGCGACCTCTTCGGCCCGGCCGTCATCAACGAGCTCGCCCGGCTGCAGGACGACGTCGAGGCCGTGCCGTGGGAGCGGATCGAGCGGCAGATCACCGAGGAGCTGGGCGCGCCCGTCGAGGAGGTCTTCGCCTCCTTCGACACCAGCCCGATCGCGGCCGCCTCGATCGCCCAGGTGTACGGCGCGACCCTCCACAGTGGGGAGTCGGTGGTGGTGAAGGTGCAGCGGCCCGGGATCGGGCCGGTCGTCGAGCGCGACCTCGACATCGTCGACCGCCTCTCGCGCACTCTTCACCAGCGCGCCGAATGGGCCCGCAACGTCGGCATCCGCGACCTCGCCGAGGGCTTCAGCGAGGCGCTGCGCGAGGAACTGGACTTTCGCATCGAGGCCCGCAATCTCGCCTCCGTCCGCGCGGTGAGCGAAGGCAACGCCGACGTCGTGCTGCCCGAGGTGCACGAGGACTTCAGCGGTCGGCGCGTCCTGGTGATGCAGCGGCTGTGCGGCGTGCCGATCGGCTCGGCGAAGGCCGCCGACGCCACCCGCGAGGTCGACCGCGCCCGCCTCGCCCAGTCGCTGCTGCGCTGCCTGTTGCGGCAGGTGCTCATCGACGGCGTGTTCCACGCCGACCCGCATCCGGGCAACATCCTGCTGCTCGACGACAACCGGCTCGGCCTCATCGACTTCGGCTCGGTCGGGCGCATCGACTCCGGGCTCCAGAACGCGCTGCACACGCTTCTGCTGGCCATCGACCAGCGCGATCCGGCCGGGCTGCGCGACGGGCTCATCGAGATCATGGAGCGGTCCGAGGGCATCGACGGCGAGCGGCTCGAACGCGCCCTCGGGCGCTTCATGGCGCGCCACCTGTCGGCGGGACAGGTGCCCGACGCCGGGATGTTCACCGACCTGTTCAAGCTCGTCTCGGCCCACGGGATAGCCATTCCCCGCGAGGTCGCCGCCGCCTTCCGCGCGCTGGCGACCGTCGAGGGGACCCTCTCGGACCTGGCGCCCGGGTTCCACATCGTCGACGAGGCACGCGCCTTCGCGTCCTCGCAGCTCGCCGCGGACCTGGCGCCCGACACCTTGCAGGCCGCCGTGATCAAGGAACTCGTGCCGATGCTGCCGGTCCTGCGCCGACTGCCCCGGCGCGCCGAGCGGATCAGCGCCGCCCTCGAACGCGGCCAGTTGTCGGTCAACGTGCGGCTGTTCGCCGACGCGCGCGACCGCCGGACCGTCGCCGGGTACCTCGGCCAGGCGCTGCTGACGGTGCTCGGCGCGACCACGGGGATCATGTCGGTCCTGTTGCTGGCCAACGAGAAGGGACCGCAGCTGGCCGAGGAGGTCAGCGTCTATCAGGTCTTCGGGTACCTGATGCTGCTGGTGAGCGTGACGATCATCGTGCGGGTGCTGGTGGGGATCTTCCGCGGGACCCGGTGACGGTGGGGTGCGGGCGTCAGGCCCGCCGCACCCCCACCCTCAGCGACCGGTCACCGCTTCTCCAGTGCCCACCCCAGCGTGTCCGTGAGGCTCGCGTGCTCCCAGACGAAGCCCGCGTCCTCCAGCGCCCTGGGCCGCACCTTCACGCCGCGCAGCAGCTCAACGGCGGCCTCGCCGGCGCCGGCCCGCAGCGCGAAGCCGGGGACGGCGAACGGCGCCTTGCGGCCCAGCGCGGCGGCCAGGGCGGTGGCGAAGTCGCGGTTGGTGATGGGCGTGGGTCCGGCCAGGTTCACCGGACCGGAGACGTCGTGGGTCAGCAGGAACTCCACGGCCCGCGTCCAGTCGAGCAGCGAGATCCACGGCAGGTACTGCTCACCCGACCCGAAGCGGCCGCCGAGGCCCAACTTGAACAGCGGCACCAGTTTCTTCAGCATCAGCGCGCCGGGACCGAACACGTGCGTGGTGCGCAGGAACACCACGCGCGCACCGGCCTCGACGGCGGGGGAGGCGGCGGCCTCCCAGCTGCGGGCGAGCCTGCCGAGATAGTCGTCGGCGGCGGGCGCGGACTCGTCCACTTCGGACAGCGCACCGCCGTCGCCGTAGTAGCCGACCGCCGAACCGTTGAGCAGCACCGGAACCTTCGCCGCGGCGACCGCCTCGGCGAGGATCCGGGTGGGTTCGAGACGCGACGCCTGGATCAGTCCCTTGTAGGCGGGCGTCCAGCGCTTGTCGCCGACCCCGGCCCCGCACAGGTTGACCACCGCGTCTGCCCCGTCGAGGACGGCCGGGTCGAAGGGTTTCCGGTAGGGATCCCACTCGACCTGGTCGTCGGTCAGGGCCTCGCGACGAACGAGGCGGACGACGTCGTGGCCGTGCTCGTGCAGGCGGCTGACGAGGGCGCCGCCCAGGTAACCCGATGAACCCGCGATGACGATGCGCATGGCACTCATCATGCCGTAGTCACAGCCACCCGGTCTTCTTCAGCTTCCGGTAGACCACCCAGCAGGCCACCGCCATGACCGTGACCACCAGCGGATAGCCGACGCGCCATTTGGTCTCCGGCATGAAGTCGAAGTTCATTCCGTACAGCCCGGCGATCATCGTCGGCACGGCGATGATCGCCGCCCACGACGAGATCCGCCGCATGTCGGAGTTCTGCTGCACGGCGACCTGCGCCAGGTGGGCCTGCATGATGCCGGTGATCAGCTCGTTGAGGCCGTCGATGGTGTTGTCGACCCGGTCGAGCCGGTCGAGGGTGTGCTGGAAGCGGTCGAGCGTCCCGCGGTGCACGTCGACGTCGCCGCGCGCCAGGTCGGCGAGGACCGAGTGCAGCGGATCCTCCACACGGCGGAAGAACAGCACCTCGTGCTTGATCTTGGCGATCTCCTTGCCGGGATGCGGCGTGCCGTCGTCGAAGACGTCGCGCTCCAACTCGATGATGTCGGCCTCGATCTCGTGCGCGAGCCGGTCGTAGCCGGCCACGACCTCGTCGCAGATGGTCTGGAGCACGGCGAAGGGCCCGCAGGAGAGGTACTTCGTTCGGGCTTCGAGGCGCCGGCGCACACCCGCCAGCAGCGCGTCGGCGGCCGAGTGCACGGTCAGGATGACGCGCTCGGTGAGGCACATGTGCATCGACACCGTGGCGAGGTTCGTGGTCTCCTCGCCGGTGCGGCTGAAGGCCTTCAGCGAGATCAGCAGCAGCCCGTCGACCTCCTCGATGGCGTGCCGGGGCCGGTGGCGGGTCAGCTCCTCGTAGGAGAGGGCGGAAATGCCGAGCTCCCCGGTGACCTGCGCGAACTCCTCGGCCGTCGGCGCGACCATGTCCACCCACACGAACCCACCGCGCGCCTCGGTGATCTTCGCCAGCGCCGCCCCCGGTTCCCCGGAGTGCTCGACGCGGCGGCCGGCCTTGTACGCGGTGGAGAGGTGAGTCATGAGAAGGATTCTGCGCCACCACCGCCACGTACGCGAAGGCCCCCGCACTCAGCTGAGCACGGGGGCCTTCGGAGGTGTCGCTACAGGCCGAGTTCGGCCTCGAAGTTGCCCTCTTCCAGTCGCGCCTTGACGGCGGTCAGGTAGCGGGCCGCGTCGGCGCCGTCCACGATCCGGTGGTCGTAGGACAGGGCCAGGAACATCATCGAGCGCGGCACGATGACCTCGCCGAGCTGCGGGTCGTTGACCACGACCGCGCGCTTGACGACCGCGCCGGTGCCCAGGATCGCCGACTGCGGCGCGTTGACGATCGGGGTGTCGAACAGCGCGCCGCGCGAACCGGTGTTGGTCAGCGTGAACGTGCCGCCCGCGATGTCGTCCGGGGTCAGCTTGTTGGTGCGGGTCCGCTCGGCCAGGTCGGCGATGCGCTTGGCGATGCCGGCCAGGTTCAGGTCACCGGCGTTCTTGATGACCGGGACGATCAGGCCCTTCTCGGTGTCCACCGCGACGCCGAGGTTCTCGGCGTCGGGGTAGGTGACCGTCTTGGCCTCCATGTCGATCGTCGCGTTGACCTGCGGGAAGGTCTGCAGGGCCTCGACGGCCGCCATCGCGAAGAACGGCAGGAACGACAGCTTCACACCGTGGCGGGACAGGAAGGCGTCCTTGGCCTTGGCGCGCAGCTGCGCGACCCTGGTGACGTCGATCTCGACGACCGAGGTGAGCTGCGCCTGCGTGTGCAGCGCCTCGACCATGCGGGTGGCGATGGTCTGCCGCAGCCGCGACATCTTCTCGGTGCGTCCGCGCAGCGGGCTCGGCTCCGACGTGGTCGCCGGCGAAGACGAGGCCGGGGCGTCCGACTTCGGCGCCTCGGCGGCCGGAGCCGGCGCCTTGGCGGCCTCGGCGGCGGCCAGCACGTCCTGCTTGCGGATGCGCCCACCGACACCGGTGCCCGACAGCGAGGACAGGTCCACACCGTGCTCGGTGGCGAGCTTGCGCACCAGCGGCGTCACGTAGGCGCCGCCGTTCTGCGAACTCGCCGGAGCGGGCGATGCGGCGGGAGCGGAGGCCTGGGCGGCGGGCTCGGGCTTCTTCTCCTCGGCCTTCGGCGCCGGCTTCGGCTCGGGCTTCGGCTCGGGCTTCTTCTCCTCGGCCTTGGGGGCCTCGGCCTCGGGTGCCTTGTCCTCCTTGGGGGCCGGTGCGGAAGGGGCACCGTCGGAGGAACCGATGACCGCCAAGGTCGCGCCGACGTCGGCGGTCTCGTCCTCGGGGACCTTGATCTCAAGAAGCGTTCCGGCGACCGGCGACGGGATCTCGGTGTCGACCTTGTCGGTCGAAACCTCCAGCAGCGGCTCGTCGACCTCGACGGTGTCGCCGACGGACTTCAGCCAACGCGTCACCGTGCCCTCGGTGACCGACTCGCCCAGAGCGGGCATCGGCACGTCGGTGCCCGACCCGCCCGCCGAGGCGGCCGGAGCGGCCTTCTCGGGCTCATCGGCAGGGGCGGACTCGGCCTCGGGGGCCGCCTCCGCCTCAGGCTCACTGGCGGCCTCGGGCTCAGCGTCGGGCTCGGCCTCGCCCTCGTCGGCGGAATCGGCCGGCGCGGAGGAACCCGAGTCGGACGACTCGCCCTCCTCGGCGATCACCGCGAGCTCACCGCCGACCTCGACGGTGTCGTCCTCGGCCGCCACGATGCGCGACACGATGCCGGCCGCGGGCGAGGGGATCTCAGTGTCGACTTTGTCGGTGGAGACCTCCAGCAGCGGTTCGTCGACTTCGACGCGCTCGCCTTCCTTCTTCAGCCAACGGGTGATGGTGCCCTCGGTGACGCTCTCTCCGAGCGCGGGCATGGTGACCGATACCGGCATGGTCGTCAAACTCCTGTGGTCGTCTACGCGTGCGCGTGCAGCGGCTTGCCCGCGAGGGCCAAGTGCGCCTCGCCGAGTGCCTCGTTCTGGGTCGGGTGCATGTGGATGAGCTGGGCGACGTCACTCGGGAACGCCTCCCAGTTGTAGATCAACTGGGCCTCGCCGATCAACTCGCCGACGCGGCTGCCGACCATGTGTACACCCACCACAGGGCCGTCGACGACACCGACGAGCTTCACGAACCCCTGCGTCTTGAGGATCTGGCTCTTGCCGTTGCCGCCGAGGTTGTAGTTGTAGGTCTTGACCTTGTCGGCGCCGTACTTCTCCTTGGCCTTCTCCTCGGTGAGTCCGACGGAGGCGACCTCGGGTTCGCAGTACGTCACGCGCGGGATGCCGTTCTCGTCGATCGGCTGCGGCTCCAGGCCGGCGATGTCCTCGGCGACGAAGATGCCCTGCTGGAAGCCGCGGTGCGCCAGCTGCATGCCGGGGACGATGTCGCCGACGGCGTAGACGCCGGGGACGTTGGTGCGCAGGCGCTCGTCGGTGAGGACGAAGCCGCGGTCCATGCCGACGCCCTGCTCCTCGTAGCCGATGCCCTGGGTCACCGGGCCGCGCCCGACGGCCACCAGCAGCAGTTCGGCCTCGATGACCTCACCGCCCTCGATCGTCACCGACACACCGTTGTCGGTGTGCTTGACCGATTCGAAGGGCTTGCCGGTCTTGAACTTGATGCCGCGCTTGCGGAAGGTGCGCTCGACCTGCTTGGAGCAGTCGGCGTCCTCGGCGGCCACGAGGCGGGGGAGGGCCTCGATGATCGTCACCTCGGTGCCGAAGGAGTGCCACGCGCTGGCGAACTCGACGCCGATGACGCCGCCGCCGAGGACGACCGCGGAGGCGGGGACCTTGTCGAGGCTCAGGGCGTGCTCGGAGGTGATGACCCGCTCGCCGTCGACGTCGAGACCGGGGATGGACTTGGAGTACGAACCGGTGGCCAGCACGAGGTTCTTGCCGGTGATCCGGCGGCCGTCGACCTCGATGGTGTTCTTCCCGACGAGTTTGCCGGTGCCCTCGATGTAGTCGATCTTGGCGGCCTTGATCATGCCCTGCAGGCCCTTGTAAAGCTTGGCGACCACGCCGTCCTTGTAGGCGTTGACACCGTTCATGTCGATGCCGGTGAGCTCGGCGAGCACACCGAACTGCTCGCTCTCACGGGTCGAGTCGGCGACCTCGGCGGCGTGCAGGAGTGCCTTGGTCGGGATGCAGCCGCGGTGCAGGCAGGTGCCGCCCACCTTGTCCTTCTCGATCAGTGCGACGCGGAGTCCGAGCTGGACGGCACGGAGGGCGCAGGCGTAACCGCCGCTTCCGCCGCCCAGGATTACCACGTCGTAACCAAGGTTCGGGTCGCTCACGAGTTCTCCCAAAGTCATCCTCGAGGTTCGCTGACCATCCTCGCACCTGGCGCGAGACGCATGTGGCGGGACCCGTGCGCCGGTGTGTGCGGGCACACGTGTCCGTCCCATAGTCTTGACGCACATTTGAAACTCGTCCATATATAGACCTGTCGTCTGCAAGGAGGAATGCCGTGCGTCTGTTCCGCCGCAAGCGTCGCCCGGATGACGGCGATCGGGCCCGGACCCAGCTCGACACCTCCCACCTGGAGGAGTTCGTGCGCACGCGCATCGGGGTCGAGGCATACGTCGAGCCGCAGACGACCGTCACCGAGCACACGGTGATCCTGATCGCCACCGACGGGGAGTGGACGCGCCGCCGCGTCGACGGCCCCGCGGGCGCCTACCGACTCGGGCAGCGTCTCGGCATCCCCGTCTACGACGTGGCCCGGGTGGGCTATCCGCAGCGCAAACGCGACTACGACGCCCGCCAGCGCATCAAGCGCAACCGGGACTAGCGATCGCGCGGGCCAGGTCGGCGGCCGGATAGGGCGCCGACTTGTCGCCCTCGATGAGTTCGCGGAAGAAGCCGGCCATCACGATCGTGGTCCGCGCGTGCCTGTCGAGGATGTCGGCGACCGTCCCGGGCACCTCCGGCGGCCGGGTGCCCGCGGCCCACGCGGTGACGAAGGCCATGCGGTCGAGCTCGCCTCGGTATCGCTCGGCGATGTGGTGTTCGACCAGATGCGCGGCCCCGTAGGCGAGGTCGTAGTCACGGTGGGCGTCGAAGAAGGCGCGTTCGGCGGGGGACAGGTCGAAGCCGGCGCCGACGGCCAGGCCGAAGTCGGTGAGGTGGCACCGGTGCCCGTCGGTCACCACGTTGCCGTAGTGCGCGTCGAAGTGGATCCAGCCGCGTTCCCGCAGGAAGGCCGCCGTGTCCGCCAGCTCGCGCTCGATCCGCGCGAACGCCTCCGGCGGCTGTTCGGGAAGCCACGCCGACAGAGACCGGGGAACGTATTCGAGGAACACCACGAGGCTCAGCTGCGAAGCGGCGATCGCCGTGAGCCGTTCGCGGATCGCCGCCGAGCCGCCCCAGTGCGCCACCGACTCCTCCAGATCGTGGTCGCCGACGGCGCCGGCCGCGCCGGGCAGCACCCGCCAGTGGTGCAGGAGCGGAAAGCCCGCGTGCTCGCCGGTCAGGACCCACTCGGTGGCCGCCTCGTGTGCGGCGAGTTCGCGCCAGGCGCCGAAGCCGGCCGAGCCGATCCCGTACTGGTAGAACACGGGCAGGCCGAACAGGTCGGCGGTGGAACGAGGGTGTCGCGCCTCGATCGCGGTCAGCGGGATCCGCTTGACGAAGACCTTCCCGTCCGGCAGGTCCAGCAGCGCCGAGCTGCCGCCGATGCCGCTGCCCAGGGGCCGTGCCGAGGCGAGCAGGGCGGCGAGTTCGATGTCGTCGACGGCCGACAGTCGCGCGGCGACGGCGTGGTGGTGGGTTCGGCGCGCGGTCGCGCGCGGCTCGTCGAAGGGCAACGGGGCTCCAGGTGGTTCGGGTCGAGACGTGGGCGGACCCGACCGTATCCCGGTCGGGGCCGCCCGCGCCTCTCTCGCTAGGGCTCCTCGGTCGACGAGGTGAGCCCCGGCTCCTCGCCGCGCTCCAGCCGCAGCCAGCGGGTGATCCCGATGGACCGCAGGAACGGCAGGTCGTGGCTGACCACGATCAGCGCCCCTTCGTAGGACTGCAGCGCCTGCTCCAGCTGGCGGACGCTGGTCATGTCGAGGTTGTTGGTCGGTTCGTCGAGCATGAGCAGCTGCGGAGCCGGTTCGGCCGACAGGACGGCGGCCAGCGCGACCCGCAGGCGCTCCCCGCCGGACAGGGTCGAGACGTCCTGTTCGGCGCGGGTGTTGCGCACGCCGCTGCGGCGTTGTGCGCGGTTGTTGCGGAACCCGAGCGCGGCCAGCCGCGAGCGGGCGTCGTGGTCGGACATGTCGGGGGCGAAACGGCGCACGTTCTCCAGCGCGCTGGCGTCGTCGTCGAGCAGTTCGAGACGCTGCGGCAGGTAGTGCACGCCCGGCACGTTGTGCCGGACGGTTCCGCCCTGGGGCGTCAGAGCCCCGGTGAGCAGTTTCATCAGGGTCGTCTTCCCGGCGCCGTTGCCGCCGGTCAGCGCGATCCGCTCGGGTCCCCGGACGTCGAAGGTCACCGGCGCCGGAAGGTGGGCGTGGGCGAGTTCGGCGACTTCGAGGACGGTGCGGCCGTTGGGTACTCGGGTGTGCGGGAGGTCGAGCCGGATCACCGTCTCGTCACGAAGCGCGAGCTCGGCGTCGGCACGGGCGGTCTCCGCCTCGGCGCGTTCCGCCTCGTGTGCGCCGCGGAGTTTCCCGGCGCTGACCTCGGCCTTCCGTTTGAGGCCGCCCGCGACAATCTTGGGGATCCCCCCGGCGAGCTGGGCCTTGCGGCCGTTGCTAGTACGGCGATCGATCTTGATCTGCGCCTCAATGAGTTCTCTCTTCTGCTTGCGAAGGTCGGACTGCGCGGTACGCAGGGCGCGTTCGGCGACCTCGGTCTCGCCGGCCACGACCTGTTCGTAGTGGGAGAAGCCGCCGCCGTACATGCGCACCTGGCCCTCGCGCAGTTCGGCGACCTGGTCGACCTGTTCCAGCAGCTCCCGGTCGTGGCTGACCAGGAGCAGGGCGCCGCCGAAGTCGGCGACGGCCCTGTAGAGGTTTCGCCGGGCGGTCAGGTCGAGGTTGTTGGTGGGCTCGTCGAGGAGCAGGACCTCGGGCTCGCCGAGGAGTCTCCCGGCGAGGCCGACCAGCATCGACTCGCCGCCCGAGAGGGAGGCGACCGGCCGGTCCAGTTCGACGTGCGTCAGCCCGAGCCGGTCGAGGGTCGCGCGGGCGTGCCCCTCGACGTCCCAGGCGTCGCCCACGGCGGCGAAGTGGGCCTCGTCGGCGTCGCCGCCCTCGATCGCGCGCAGTGCCGCGAGGGTCTCGGCGATGCCGAGCAGGTCGTCGACGGTCCGGTGCAGCTGGAGCGGGAGCTCCTGCGGCAGGTAGGCGAGTTCACCGGCGCGGGTGATGGTCCCGCCGGTCGGTGTGAGCAGCCCCGCGATGAGCTTCAGGAGCGTCGACTTGCCGGAGCCGTTGTCGCCGATGAGGGCGGTGCGGCCGGTCCCGGCGGTGAAGTCGAGCCCGTCGAAGACGGGGCTGCCGTCCGGCCAGGCGAAGGTGAGGCCGGCGCAGACGACGGAGTGCGGTGGAACGGTCATGAGATGGGCTCCTGAAACGGCTCGCGGTGTGCGGTGGGCTGCGAGGCGAGACACGGCGGGGCCGTCTTTGAACCGGGGGAGGGCGCGGGCATGAAAAAGCCCGACGGGACTCCGCACCAAGATCGCGCGCAAACGGACGCGTACGCCTAAGGCGCACGGCTAGGGCCGCTGCGGTGTCTCGCGATCTCAGATGTCCAACGGAGGTCCTGACGTCGGGAACAAGGCCGAGGACATTTTAGGCGAGGTCGAGGGCCGCGCGCAAGGGTGATCAACGGCACGCGTGTCTCACCGGAGGTCGGGGACCTCGCCGCCGGCCCGGACCTCGGCCGATACCCCGGCCTGGCCGCGTGTCCACGACGCCAGGATCCCCGCGATGTCACCGGGGGTGTCGCGGCCGAGGCCGACGGCGTAGCGGGCGCGTCCGGGCCGCTCCTCGAATGCCCGGGGCCAGGCGTGCGCGTCGGCGGGAAGCCGCGCGAGCAGGGCGTTCATCCTGCCGCGCATGCGGCCCCGGGCGGCCTCGAAGCCGTCTCGCGCGGTCACGGTGACCACCGCCCAGGCGCGGTGGCGGCGGTGCATCGGCGGTGGAGCGGCGAGTTCGGGTGAGCCGGCCAGTTCCCAGCCGCGGTAGAGCTCCTCGGCGATCAGTGCGGCCATGCCGGGCAGCACCTGCGCGGTGCAGGAGCGGACCGGCGCGCTCGGGGTCAGCACGGTCATCGGCTCTCCGGTGGGTTCGGGCGAGCCGGTCAGGGCGACCGGCCGGCGCCAGTCCCAGGCGGCCCAGTGCGCGAAGAAGTCCCGCAGGTCGCCCTCGACGAGCGCGGCGAGGACGGTCCAGGCGAGGCCGGGCGGTGTGCCGAAGGGCGCGCTGTCGAGTCCGCGCGCCCGGGCCCAGGCCTTGACCTGGCGGACGAGTCCGGGGTGGACGCGCCCGCGCAGCGCCTCGGCGTCGCCGACCGCGCTGAGGGTGACGGCGGTGTCGGGGTCGCGTTCGGTGCGGCGGGCGACGTCGCGGGGCTCACCGGGAGCCACGGCGAGGTCGACGGCCAGGTCGCCGAGCCGGAAACGCATCCCCGGGACGCGGGCGCCGGTGAGCTCGCGGAATCCGGTGACGCCGGGCAGGGCGGCGATCGCGGCGGCGGGCACGGTCCCGGCGGCGACGAGGTCGACGTCGGCGCCGGGGAGTTCGCAGTCGAGCGCGCGTGACCCGACGAGGTGCACGTCGGCGCAGGGAAGCGCTGCCGTCACGCGGGCGACGACCGACGAGGCCTTGGTGCGGGCGGGTTCGGGAGCGGTCGGCGGTGGCGTGATCCAGCGGACCTCGCCGGTGCCGAGCGCGACTGTCGCGCGGGGCTCCATCGGGCCGTCGCCGCGCCGGGACAGCAGCGTCAGTTCGGTGACGCGCGCGGTCGCGACGGGCAGGCGGGCGTCGAGGGAGCCGCGCCCGACGGTGAGGTGCGGCGTGTAGGAGCGTCCCGCGCAGCGGGGGAAACGCCCTTCGAGGGCGCCGCGCAGGCCGATCCAGCCGTCGTCACCGGGGTGCTGCCAGACCGTGCCCTGCTCGAATCGGCCGACCGCGCCGAGCCGCGCGGTGAACGGCGCGACGCCGGTCAGCGCGCGTGCGGCGAGGGGGGCCGCGCACTCGAAGTCGGCCTCCGGCACGAAGCCGAAGAGGACGTTCACGTGCGGCGGCCAGCGGTCGAAGGACGGGTCGTGCTCGCGCCGGACGCGCTGGATCGGCTCCCACAGCCCTTCCGGCGGGATCCAGGCGAGGGCCGTGCGCGCTCCGGGGGCGACGTCGAGGACGTCCTCGACGGGGCCCGAGCCGAGCACCGCCGACAGCCCGTAGTGATCCGACGGGTGCAGCCCGCCGACCGGCGTGTCGCCGTGCAGTGAGGCGGCCGTGGCGCGCGGGCCGCGCAGGAAGATCCGGTCGATCCGGCCGGGCCTGCCCGACAGCGAGGCGATCGCCGCGAGCGGGTTGGCGACGGGGTCGAACGTCGGAGTGCCGTCGCCGCGCGCCTCCGTCCAGGCGTCGCGCATCGCCAGCAACGTCCCCGGCCGCGCGGTGTCCTCGTTGAAGTCGCCGACGACCACCACGTCGCCGTCGACGCCCGACAGTCCCTCGGCGATCCGGGCCAACTCGCGCCCGCGACGCCCGGCGCCGCCGGGGGTGTGATCGCTGGTCAGATGCGTGTTCAGAACGGTCAGCGGGCCGGTGGCGGTCTCCACGACGATCGCCGCGACCGCCTTGTGCGGGCTCAGCGCGTGCCAGCCGCCTTCGCGGACCGGCAGTCGGGAGAGCAGCACGAGCCCGGCCTTGTCGACGTCGCGGGGCTCGCCGAGCAGTGCCCACCCCTCGGCGGTCCACGGCTCCAGCATCGCCAGCAGCGGCGCCTCGACCTCCTGGAGGGCGATGACGTCGGCGCCGGCGGCCTCCAGCGCGGCCAGCAGGAGCGGACGCCGCTCGGCGGTGCGCACCCGATGCGACTCGAAGCGGTCCCACAGGGTGTTCCAGGTCAAGACGCGTACGGCTGCGGCCGTCGCGGTCCCCTGGCCCCGTACCGCGCGCGCCGCGAAGAACGGGGGGCGCAGGACGCTCTCGTGCCGCACGAGGCCCAGCCCGGCGCTGTCGAGGACGTCGAGGCCGCTCGCGCGGTCCCACACCGGGCTCCCGTCTGCCTCGACGAACACCACCCGGTGCCACGGCACGTCCCCGCCGGGCGTGAACGCGGTCAAGGGGACGCGCTGGGGCTCCCGGCCGCGCTGCGCGACGCCGACGACGAAGCGCGCCGGGTCGAAGCGGGCGTCCCAGCGGACCCGGTGGTAGATCTCGTCACTGGTGCGCATCGGGTGCTCCGGCGATGTCGTCGACCGACCCGTCCGGCGCGACGTACCAGGTACGGTGCGTCTCGCCGGGATAGGGCGGGCGGAAGCGGGCGAGCTGTGCGTCGAGAACATGCCCGGGCACCCCGTGCTCGCGGGCGCCGTTGCGGCGGGCGAGTTCGGCGGAGTCCACGAGGAACACCGCGTGCGTGACGAGGGCGTCCCGGCGGGCGGCGACGGCGTGCACCGAACCGCGCTGGTGGGCGTTGAGCGCGGTGGCGTCCCACACGACGGTGCGTTTCCCGCGCAGGGCCGCGCCGAGCCGAGCGAGCCCTTCGCGGTGCACGGCGGCGTTGTCGCCCTGCACCGAGCGGCCGCCGCGCGCCGCGCGCAGCCCGTCGAGGGAGACGACCTCGTCGGCGGCCGAGGACCCGGCGAAGCGCGACTTGCCGCTGCCCGACGGCCCGACCGTCAGCACCAGGCGCGGGAAGTCGCCCGCTCGCCAGCGCCAGGTGAGCGCGTCGGCCTCGGCGGCGGAGCGGATCCGGCCCTCGGCGAAGGCCTCGCGGGCCTCTCCCCACCGGCGCGCGATGACGTCGGCGTCCCCTTCGAGCCCCTCGTGGACCGGACGCGCCTTCGGCAGCTCGGTGGCGTGCAGGGCCGACCACTCGACCTGCTCGCCGGGCGCCACGGCCATCGCCAGAGCGTGCAGGACGCCCAGGTCGGCCGACACCGACATGCGCAGCAGCCCCGCCCGCCGGTCCTCGTCGGGAAACGGCTCCGACAGCCTCGGCCGCAGTCCCACCAGGTCGGCGACCCGCCGCGCGAGCCCCACCCCGACCCGCCCGGCCAAGTCGGCGGCCAAGGTCGAGCGGGGACGGTCGTGGGCGAGCGCGGCCAAGACCCCCGACAGCCGCGCGTCGCCGGTCCGGTCGCCCAGACGCGCGGCGGCCTCGGCCGCGACGGAGGCGTGCGCGTCGCCGAGCCCGGTCAGGGCGGCGATCGCCGCTACGTCGGCGGCGCCGCCCGAGCGCACCTCCCACAACGCCGCCGACGGTCCCAGCCCGTTGGGGACCACCTCGGCGTGCATCCAGTGCGTGTCGGTCCGAACGTGGCGGGCACGGACCCACTTCGCGACGCGCTCGCCGAAGCCGTCGAGGGTGAAGGCGCACGCATCGCGGACGACGTACCCCTCGACGCGGTCGGTGTCGAGCTTGAGGCGGCGCAGCAAACGCTCGTCGTAAGGCCCCCGGTAGAGCACACGGGGGAGGGGGAGACCCAGCTCGCGGGTGAAGGAGACGGTGGCGTCCCAGTCGAGGCAGGTGTCGCCGTCCCACACCGAGAAGGCGTAGAAGTGGCCGTCGAGGTCGTCGTAGGCGATGGAGTGGCGGGCGAACATGTTCTCCCCGCACACCCGGCGGCCTTCGGGGATCAGACGCCCCACGCGGCCGTGCAGAGCCTTGATCCGGGCGCGCGAGGGGTGATGGCCGGAGTCGAGCGAGCGGGCGTGCAGGCCGTCCCGGTAGAGGGTGGTGTTCTCGCCGTCGAGCTTCTCGGTGACGACGACCTCGCGGCCCTCCAGCGCGACCGACCCGGCGCGCAGGTCGTCGGCGGTGAACCCCGGCGACCACGGCAGGTGCGGGGTGCGCGGATACGGCACACGCATGGCTCCCCCTCGCTCAGGCTGTCCGCACAGGCTAGGCGCGGGCGCCCGCGCCGGACAACCGGATTGCGAGCGGCGCCGGCCCCCGCGAGGGAGACCGGCGCCGCCGGAACGCTGTGACGGCCTAACCCGCCGCGTGCTCCTCGATCAGCGCGAGCAGCGTGCGCACCGGGATGCCCGTGGCGCCCTTCGGGATGTAGCCGTAGGGCTCACCCGCGTGACCCGAGGGACCCGCGATGTCGATGTGCGCCCACGGCAGGCCCTCCTTCACGAAGCGCGAGAGGAAGATGCCCGCCTGGAGCATGTGACCGGCGCGGTCCATGCCCTGCGCGACCTGCGAGGTGTCGGCGATGGGGGAGTCCATGATCTTGTGGATCTCCTCCGGGAACGGCATCGGCCACATCAGCTCGCCGACGCGTTCACCGGCGGCCTTGACGCGGGCGCACTCGGTCTCGTCGCCCATGACGCCGCTGGTCCGCTTGCCCAGTGCCACGACCTGCCCGCCGGTCAGCGTCGAGGTCTCGTAGAGGAAGTCCGGGTCGTCCTCGCCGGCGCGCACGATCGCGTCGCACAGGACCATGCGGCCCTCGGCGTCGGTGTTGAGGACCTCGATCGTCTTGCCGCCGTAGGCGGTGACGACGTCGCCGGGACGGTAGGACGAGCCCGACAGCATGTTCTCGGCCATCGCCGCGTAGGCGGTGACGTTGACGTTCGGCTTGAGCGCGGCGACGGCCAGGACCGTCGTGATGACCGCGGCGGCGCCGCCCATGTCGGTCTTCATGTCCCACATGCCCTGCGGGGGCTTGATGGAGATGCCGCCGGTGTCGAAGGTGATGCCCTTGCCGACCAGCGCGACGTGCTTCGTGGCGTTCTCGGCGCGGTAGGCGATGCGGACCAGGCGCGGCTTGGCGTCCGATCCCGAACCGACCGCCAGGATCCCGCCGTAACCGCCGTCGGCCAGGGCCTGCTCGTCGAGGACCTCGACCTCCAGGCCCGCCTCGGTCGCCAGCGCCGCCGCCTGCTCGGCGAACCCGGGCGGACGCAGCATGTTCGCCGGCGTGTTCACCCAGTCGCGGCACTTGGCGACCGCGCCCGCGATCGCCGTGGCCCGCGCGATGTCGGCGTCCGACCCGACCAGGCTGACCGTGCCGACCGACTTGCTCTTCGGGTCGGTCTCGGTCTTGTACCCGGCGAAGCGGTAGGCGCCCAGCAGCGCGCCCTCGGCGAGGGCCGCGCCCTCGTCGCCGTCGGTGGACAGCACCAGCGCGACCGACTCGCGGCCCGTGGCGGCGCGCGCGACCGAACCCGCCGCACGGCGCAGGCTCTCGGCCTTGACCGGCTCGCCGTTCTCGGGAACCGGGCCGAGACCGACGGCGGCCACGACCGGAGCGGTCACCTTCCCCAGCGAGGCGAAGCGGGTGACCTCGCCGACCGCACCCGAGGCGCCCAGCAGGTCGAGGGTCGAAAGGAGGGCGCCGTCGAAAGCGGCGTCGACGGGCTCGGCACCCGGGGCGAGGGTCAGCTCGTCGCCGCTGTGCAGGCCGATGACGAGAACGTCGACGTCGAGCGTCGTCGCATCGGCGGTGGTCAGGGTCAGGTCGGTCACAGCGGTGTCCTTAATCAGTGTCTGGAGGCCTTTTGCTGGTCTGCGGTGTGGCACGTGGATCTTTGCCGATCCCGTCGATCGTACGGCCCGCGCCCTCGCGGTAAGTTGCCCTCATGACCACGACGTCTCGCCGATCACCCCTGCACGACCGCCACGTGGCCGCGGGTGCCAAGTTCGCCGAGTTCGGCGGCTGGGACATGCCCCTCGAATACGCCGGCGGGGGCGTGATCGCCGAGCACACCGCCGTGCGCACCGGCGTCGGCGTCTTCGACGTCTCGCACCTCGGCAAGGTCGACGTGCGGGGCGCCGGCGCCGCCGAGTTCGTCAACCGCTGCCTCACCAACGACCTCGGCCGCATCGCCCCCGGCCGCGCCCAGTACACGCTGTGCTGCGACGCCGGCGGAGGCGTCGTCGACGACCTCATCGCCTACCTCTACGGCGACGACCGCGTCTTCCTCATCCCCAACGCCGCCAACACCGCCGAAGTCGCCCGCCGCCTCGCCGCCGCCGCCCCCGAAGGCGTCACCGTCGAAGAGCAGCACGCCGACCACGCCGTCCTGGCCGTGCAGGGCCCCCGCTCCACTGAGGTGCTCGCCGCCCTCGGCCTGCCCACCGACCACGAGTACATGTCCTTCGCCGACGCCAAGCTCGGCGACGTGTCCCTCGTCGTCTGCCGCACCGGCTACACCGGCGAGCACGGCTACGAACTCGTCGTCCCCGCCGAAGGCGCCGTCGCCGTCTGGGACGCCCTCATCGAGGCCGGCGCGCCCGAGGGCATCCGCCCTGCCGGGCTCGGCGCCCGCGACACGCTCCGCACCGAGATGGGCTACCCCCTCCACGGCCACGAGCTGTCCCTCGACATCACCCCCAACGAGGCCCGCACCGGCTGGGCCGTCGGCTGGAAGAAGCCCGAGTTCTGGGGCCGCGACGCGCTCCTCGCCGAGAAGGCCGCCGGGCCCGGCCGCCGCCTGTGGGGCCTCGAAGCCGCCGGCCGCGGCATCCCCCGCGCCGACATGACCGTCTACAACGGCGACGACGCCGTCGGGACCGTCACCTCGGGGACCTTCTCCCCGACGAAGAAGACCGGCATCGCGCTCGCCCTCCTCGACACCGCCGCCGGCCTCGACGAGGGCGCGAATGTGGAGGTCGACGTGCGCGGCCGCCGCGTCGCCATGACCGTCGTCAAGCCGCCCTTCGTGCGGCCTTCGGTCAGGTAGCGCCGCGAACGTCGGGGGCCGGGCTGAGGGCGTGTCCGGTGGATCACTGCGGGGCTGCGACGGGCTCAGCGTTCTTTGGAGCACAGGTCCCCTGGCGGCGCCGTTTCACGGCCCGAGTACAACACCGGTACTAGGGCGTGTCCGGGTGATCACTGTGGGGCTGCGGCGGACTCGTTCTCCCCCTGGCGGCACCGTTCTTTCGCCCAGGTACAACACCGGTACCAGGGCGCAAGAACGGCTTGCCAGAAGAAAAACGAGCCTCGCCTCGCACCCACAAGATCACCAGGACACGCCCTAGGGCCGCAAAACGTCTGGCCAGAAGAAAAATGCTTCCCGCCTCGCACCCACAAGACCCACAGGACAAGCCCTAACCTGGCCCCATGACGGTCACCTACGAACAGGTCCGCGAATGGGTCCTGGAGCTCCCCGGCGGCCGCGAGGTCCACGTGGCCGAGTGGGGGCACCCGACCCTGCGCGTCGGCGACAAGATCCTCGCCATGGGGCAGGAGGGCGGCACCGAGCTGTCGGTGAAGGCCGGCCGCCAGGAGCAGGCCGAACTGCTCGCCGCGTCACCCGAGGTGTACGAGAAGGCCGCCTACGTCGGCCGCTTCGGCTGGGTGCGGGTCGACCTGGAGAAGGTCGACCCGGGCGAACTGCGCGACCTCGTCGAAGAGGCGTGGCGCCGGACGGCCCCGAAGAAGGCCGTCCGGGAGTTCGACGCGCGCCAGGAGGACTGAGGCGCCGCCGGTCAGGTCAGGTCGCGTCGCCGTCGTCGCGCGTCGGCGCGTGCACCCGGCCTGTCGAGGCGATCGACAGCAGAGTGTTCACCACCGGCAGCAGCGACAGCGCCGTGGCGCCCTCGCCGAGGTCGGTCTTGAGGTCGAAGACCGGCAGGTAGCCGATCAGGTCGTTGACCTTCTCGACCGGCTTGTGCGGGCCGTGGTCGGGCGCGTAGCACCACTTCGGCGCGCCGAGCGTGATGTCGCGGCCCATGATCGCCCCCGCCGCGCCGACCGGCCCGTCGTAGAGGATCGGCGTGCGCCGCAAGGCCGCGCCGACGACCAGGCCCGTGGCGATCGCCAGGGCCGGACCGCCCAGGGCGCGCAGCATCACCGGGGCGCGGCGGGCCTGCGGGCGCGCGTTCGTCGAGGCGTCGCGGACGGCCGCCGCGCGGCGCATCCACGCCGCGTCGTCGTAGCGGCCCGGCTCGGCCAGCACCCGGGGAAGCCACCCGATGGCCTCGGAGTTCGTGGCGTGCGCGGTCAGCGCGATCGCGGCGGTGCGCAGCCCTTGCCCGAGCGCGCCGAGCACGATCAGGTCGGCACCGGAGTCGACGGCCGCGTCGGCGAGGTCGCGTCCCCGCTGCATCGCCGCGACGGTCTCCTCCTCCGACATGGTGTCGCCGGCCTCCGGCGCGGCCGAGGCGGCGGCCTCGACCACTTCGAGACCGATTCCGGCGGCGTCGGCAAGGACGCTCAGCGGGCTCGAACCGTCGGCGATCTCGGCGAGCCGGCGCGGCAGGTCCTCGTCGCCGGCGGAGAACTCGCCCTCCACCGCGCCGGCCAGGACGATCGCGCGCGCCGCGGTGAACGGACGAGGGTTGTCGGAGCCCTGCACACGCCCGACCCACGCGAGCAGGTTCGCGGCGTTGCCGAAGCCCGCGCCGGGCAGGTCGAGGGTCGTCAGGCGGTTGCGCGTGGCACCGGAGTACGCCTCGTCGGGGAAGGGCGCGGTGACCTGCGTGATGTCGGGGGCCGCGGCTTCGGCGGCGATGTCGGCCGAACTGCTCTCAGTGCTCACGAGGAGCAAGGCTATAGCCTGCCAGTGCAGACAAAGAGAGGGGACATGATGGTGTGGACGTGGCAGCTCGAGGACGGCGAGGGTGAGCGCAAGCCCGGTCCGGAGGAGTCGCACCAGAGCCAGGGCGACGCCGAGTCGTGGCTGGGGATGCACTGGCGGGAGCTCACCGAGCAGGGCGCGGCGACGGTGATCCTCCTCGAGGACGACCGGGTCGAGTACCGCATGAGCCTCAACGTCGAGCAGGAGTAGACGCGAGCGGGCGCCGTTTCCGGTACGAAACGGCGCCCGAAGTCCGCCCCTAGCCGGGCCGCTTGGCCGGGCTGACGGTCTTGGCCGGGTCACGCTCGATGACCGGGTCGAGGATCTCGTCGATGGCCTTGAGCGCGTCGGCGTCGAGCTTCACGCCGGCGGCCTTCACGTTCTCCGCGACCTGCTCGGGACGGCTGGCGCCGATGATCGCCGCCGACACGTTCGGGTTCTGCAGGACCCACGCCACCGCCAGCTGCGCGAGGCTCAGGCCCGCCTCCTCCGCGATCGGCTTGAGGCGCTGCACGCGCGTCAGGACGTCGTCGTTGAGGTAGCGGCTCACGCCGCCGTCGTCGTTGGCCCCACGCGACCCCGCCGGTGCCTGCTGACCCGGCAGGTACTTGCCGGTCAGGACGCCCTGCGCGATCGGCGACCAGACGATCTGGCCGATGCCCAACTCCTCGGAGGTCGGGACGACCTCGGACTCGATGACCCGCCACAGCATCGAGTACTGCGGCTGGGAGGAGACCAGCTGGATCTTCAGCTCGCGGGCCAGCGCGTGCGCCGCCCGGATCTCCTCGGCCCGCCATTCGGAGACGCCGATGTAGTGCGCCTTGCCCGCGTGGACGATGTCGGCGAAGGCCTCCATCGTCTCTTCCAGCGGCGTCTCGTAGTCATAGCGGTGGGCCTGGTACAAGTCGACGTAGTCGGTCTGGAGCCGTGTCAGCGACCCGTTGATGGACTCCATGATGTGCTTGCGCGACAGGCCGCGGTCGTTGTGGCCAGGGCCCGTCGGCCAGTAGACCTTGGTGAAGATTTCGATACTTGGCCTACGGATGTTCTTGAGGGCCCGGCCCATGACCTCTTCGGCCTTGGTGCTTGCGTAGACGTCGGCGGTGTCGAAGGTGGTGATGCCGGCGTCGAGGGCGGCCTTGATGCAGGCGTGCGCGGTGTCTTCTTCGACCTGGGAGCCGTGGGTGATCCAGTTGCCGTAGGCGATCTCGCTGATGACGAGGCCGGAGCGGCCGAGGTGGCGATATTCCATGGGTTCGAACCTACAACAGGCCGGGAGCCTGCGTATTGGTGCTGCTCTGGACGGCCCGGCGAGTCGGTCGCCGCTGCGACGGCTCCGCTGGCCGGATTGCCGTGCTCGCGGTGCGGCGACGCCGCGCAAGGCGGCAGCGTGGCTCGTGACTCGAACTCCATCGGTGCTGACCTCGGCGCGGGTCGACGAGTGTCGCGGAAGCACCGGAGGCTTCGCGGTGTTCTCGCCTTCCACTGGTTGTCAACCCTTTGGCAACGTTCGTGGCAACCGGGCCCTCCTAACCTGTCGCGGTGAGGGCTGAGAGCGAGTGCCATAAAGCGTTCGTAAAGCGGGTCAGTCTATGTTCCGTTCATCTGGTTGATGGTGTGGCGCGTGACTCGCCGATCTAGCCGCCCGACTGGGTCCTCATTTGTATCCGGGGGTGACGGGGGCGCTTTGCAGTGTTCATGTGGCGCTGTGGACAGACTGTGGCGTGGTTGTGGCGCCGGACGGCACCGTTCGATGGGCGAGAAGGGAGCGACCTTTGCCGCAGGATCAGATGGGCCGAGGGCTTGAGCTGCGGATGGTGCCCGCCATCCGTCCCGAGAACCAAGAGTGGCGGCGCCACATTTCGGTACGGCAGCGGGTGATCCTGCGGAGGTTGGCGCAGGACTGGACGGACCATCGCACCGCCCGGAGCCTGGAGATCAGTGACCGGCAGGTGCGGCGGGAGATCGAGACGCTCTGTCGGCTGTTCGGTGCCACAGGACGCATCCAGCTCGTCGGCAAAGCACTGATGACCGGTGCGATTCCCTGGACGATGTTCGTCAGCTGAGGCTCGGCTCAGCTGCAGGAATGTCCACATGTGGCCACCTCGGACCGCCCGAAGCGTTCCCGGATGATCGTAGGCTGAAAACATGCCAGTCCACTTGACGCGGATCTACACCAGAACCGGTGATGACGGGTTCACCGGTCTTTCGGACTTCAGCCGGGTGCCCAAGGGCCACCCTCGCATTGGTGCGTACGCCGATGTCGACGAGACCAACGCGGCGATCGGGCTGGCAGTGGCTCTCGGCGATCTGGAAGGCGACATCTGCGATGTTCTGAGGAGGGTTCAAAACGACCTCTTCGACGTCGGGGCCGATCTGTCGACCCCGGTGCGTGAGGATCCAGAACACCCGCCACTTCGTATCAGTTCGGCCTATGTTGAGCGGCTCGAACGGTACTGCGACGCTTACAACGACGCCTTGCCGAAACTGAACTCGTTCATCCTCAGGGGTGGAACGCCGGGAGCATCGTTGCTGCACCACGCCTGCACCGTCGCCAGGAGGGCGGAGCGTTCGAGCTGGCTTCTTCTCGATGTCGAGCCTGAATCGACCCACCGGCTGCCGACCACGTATCTGAACCGACTGTCAGATCTTCTCTTCGTGCTGGCCAGGGTCGCCAATCGAGGCGCCGACGTCCTGTGGGAGCCGGCTGCGAACGCCTGAACGCCGCAGGGGCGGACTTCAGCGGTCTTTCATCGAGCCAGCCGCGTCAGTTCGTTCAATGACGGCGACGGCCTCTGTCCTGCCCATGAGGCTTCGCTCGAAGGTGGGCACGTCGGAGGCGAGAACCCTTGCCGTGAGGGGAAACGGGGATGGCCCATCGGGCGGAAGCAGTCCGTTCATCTCACCGATGAGCAGACCGGCCACGCCGTCCCACAGTTTCTGGCGGAGACGGTGGAACACATCGAACCGGATCGGATCACCGGCGGCTTCGGTGAGGTCGATCGCGGTCCTCACCATGTCGAGGACCTGCGAAGTCGCTCGGGTCTTCAAGCTGTAGCCGGCCGCGCGGAGGGTCGCGTCGAATGCCAGTGGGCCCGTCGTCCGCATGCTTCTGGTCACTGACGCTTGTTTCGAAGCGGCCAGGGAGGAGTTGAACCCCGCGGGAGCGCCGTTGACGGTGACGCCTCCCGCCTCGGCGGCGATGACGAGCGGTGTGCGGTCCCGGCCGAGTTCCGGTGCGACGATGAGCGCCCATGTCGGGGTGCCGTGCTCCAGCAGCGCCAACGCCGAGCAGTACTCTCGGCTTTCTCCACGAAGGAACTCGGCCGTCCCGTCGATGGGGTCGACGACCCACATCCGTTCGGGAACTTCGTCCCCTTCTGGACGCCAGGCCCCGGTGCCCGACTCCTCTGCCAGGATTCGGGCGGTGGGATCGAGGAATTGAAGCCGGCGTACGATCCGCGTCTCCATCTCAAGGTCCGCCTGGGAGAGCAGGGAGCGATCGGGCTTGGTCGTGACCGGTAGTGTGGGGAGCCTGGCCCGGAAGGCGCTCAGGGTCTCGACGATGTCGATGCTCATCTCATTCTGAAGCGAGTGAAAGTCCACCGGAATCCCTCCCGGGCCGGCATTTCGGCCGCGTCCTGTGGTGATGGTCGAGTTCGGTCCATGCGGCCAGCGCGCGTTTGCACCAGCGTTCGGGAAGGGTCGCGAAATCCAAGCGGTCGGCCGGTCCGACGGCTCGGCGAATCATGATGTGGGTCAGCGCTTGACTCAGTGACCCGGCGACCTGTGCCATCAGCATGTCGTCGAGGAGCTTGTCGACCGGACCGCAGTCCTTCCATTGCTCCAGGTAGATCAGGCGCAGATGGTCGCGTTCAGCAGGAGAGCGACGGTTGATCAACGTCCACACGTCCATGAACGGGTGACCGACCGCGCCGTAGGCCCAGTCGAGAATGGACACCGACCTGTCCGGCAGGATCCGTACGTTGCCGGCATGGAAATCTCCGTGGACGACCGATGAGGGCACCGGACCGTCCTGAAGGGATTGAAGGACGTCTCGAAACGACGGCATCAACCTGAGGAGTTCCCGGCGCTCGACATCGCTCAGATGTGGTGTGTCGCGCACCTGGTCTTCGATCTCCTGCAATCGGCGACTCAGTTCTCGAGGTCTCCGATCAGCGCATCCTTCGAGCCCCTGGCCTACCGTCCTGTGCTGAAGGGCCGCCAGGGCGCGGACCCCGGATTCCCAGGAGCTGCCGTCGCACTGGCGCAGGGGGGTGCCTCCCGCGTCTTCCATGAGCATCCAGCCTGTCTCCGGACGAACGGCGGTGATCAGCGGGAGAAAGGCCGGCGCGCGGAGGGCGAGGTTCTGGCACAGCCGAACCTCGCTGCTTCCTGTGGCCGCATCGGGTTCGAGCGGCATGGTTGCTTTGGCGAAGTAGTCGCCACGCGAGCTTCGCTGATGGAAGACGACCGAAAGTCCCCATTGCTGGACGGGTATCGCCACGCCCTGTGGGTCGACTCCGGAGAGCCGAAGACTGTCATCGATCCAGGTTTGGAAGTCCGCGTGCCACCCGGCGTGAGTCCATGGTGCGTCTTTCGGGTCCGGTGGTCCTTTGACCGAGTTCGTCCATGTGATCACGGAACGGATCCACGTTCGGCGGAGGCCTTCTCGCAGTCGGCCGAGCGTTCCCGCCGGAAGATCGACGTCTTTGAGCCGTGAGCCGTCAATCCATTCGAAGGGTGCAGGCGGTGACCATTGGGCGGGTGGCGCATGCAGTTCGAGGAGGTTGGCGGCAGTACCCGCACTCCAGCGCCGAAGATGCGGATCGAGGTTCAAGGCCGCTGACAACGCGGCGAAGCCTTTGGACAGCTCCGGTGCCGACGTGACCGTCGGCAACTGCAGGGATCCTTGAGTCCGGCAGTGTACGAGGACCAGTCCCGAATGCGCGCTGGGCACGAGGGCCGACCACACGGTCGAGGCCTTCATGCCCCAGAGCCCTTCACCTGCGGAGTCAGCAGCGAGTCGATCGCGGTCAGCTCGTCATCGTCGAATGCCAGCTGTTCGACCGCCCTGGCGTTGGGTTCGAGCTGGGCCACCGACGAGACTCCGATCAGGGCGCTCGTCACCCTGGGACTGCGGAAGGTCCAGGACAGGGTCGGCTGGGCAGTCGACTGGCCCCTCGCTCCGGCGAGTTCCTGCAGACCGGCCACCTGTCGAAGTCGTTCGGGTGTCACGTCCTCGGGAGTGAGGAAACGGCTCGTGGCTGCAGGATAGTCGGACGGTACGCCGTGCATGTACCGGTCGGTGAGTAGCCAACGTGCCAACGGAGAGGATGCGATGAAGTCTCCTTCGGCGGTGCTCAGCGCGTCGAGCAGCCGGTCCTGTTCTGTCCAGCGGTCGATCATGGACAGTGAGGACTGATTGACAAGCAGCGGGACCCCCAGGTCGCGAAGAATATCCGCCGCACGGATCGTCTCGCCCGACGTGTACGACGAGTTGCCGACGTACTGAGCCTTGTCGGCGCGGACGGCCGTCGTCAGGGCTTCCATCGTCTCCTCCAGGGGATTGGGGCCGCTGCGACCGCACCGGCGGCAGAGGATGGAAGGTTCGCTCATGCGGATGGTCCGCCGGTGAGTGTTGCCTTCCAGCGGAGGTCGGAACCGTCGAAAGGCGGCTGCCTCGACCGCATGGCTTCGAGGACCTCCTCGCACGCCTTTCGTGCCTCGGCGACGTCCGCTTCGGTGATCCCACCGACCTCGACCACCTGATCGAGTTCGTCCTCGTCGAGGACGTCGATGTTCCCGCTCTCGGTCCGCACCAGATCCAGGACCAGGTCCACGAATGAGATGCCGCCGTCCGAGCGGACTGCGGGGGCGCTGATGTCGACGTACACAGGCTCGGAGCGTACGGACCGCCGCACCGAGCCGTCGGGCTCACGGACGAGGATGGACAGTTCGGGGCCCCAGAAGTGTGCGACCCACCAACCGTCGCGCGGGTAGCAGTAGAACTGATCCGAACCGAACTCGATGGTCTTTCCACCGCCGACGTCGACCGGGTCGCCGGCTCTCAGCACGGACCACTCTCCGGAAGCGTCTTCCCCGATGACCTCCTCGTTCCATGTCGCGAGGACCTCACGCGAGAATTTGAGTTTCCTGCCGATCCGCCAATGTGTGTCACTCATTTCCACCCATCTCTCCACGGCACCGTTTCCTGGAATTGCCGAACTCTGCCGGACAGCACATCATCGACGAGAACCGTTGAGCCAGCCAGCGCGGATTCATATACGGCCAGTGAGGTCGCGAGCGTACGCAGAGCCTGTTCCCCGTCGATCTCGATAGTTCCGTGTCCTGCCATCGCGCGGAGGAACTCCGCGCACTCGATGGCGAAGTCGTCCCTGAGCCCGTACGGGAACCAGACGTCCCGATCGACCGGGTCGAGGTGTTCCAGGTACTCCGCCGTCCACGCCGACACCGGTGCCGGCTCGCTGCCTGGCCGATGGAGCATCGCCGTCGGCAATGGAGCGTGGAACAGCTGGCCGCCGTCATCCACGAGTGCCCCACTCGTTCCCTGCACCGCGAAGTGGAATCGCTCGGCACCCGGGAGCGACGAGCTGTTGTTGAAGACGCCCGTTACCCCGGATCGGAACCTCAGCATCGCGACCAGGACATCTTCGCGTTCGTCGACGCAGGAGCCCCCGTCGGGCAACCGTAGGGGGCGATCCACGACGCGACGGGCGTGCGCCGTCACGGCCTCCACCGGTCCGAAGAAGTACTGCAGAGTGTCGAACAGGTGGGCGGCGTTGTCGACGGCCCACCCACCGCCACCGGTCGCCTTCCGGGCTCGCCAGTGCCAGTCCGCTGTCGTGGGCTCCTGGAATCTGGAGCGTTCCATCGTCACGAGAACCGGTGCCCCGATCATCTGACGTTCGGTGAGCAACCAGCGTGCCACCCGGATCGCCGGGCTGCGTCGGTGGTTCTCTGCGAGGGCGAGGACGCGGCCGGAGTCGGTCGCCGCGGCGAGAACGCGACGTGCGGCCTCGATCGTGTCGGTGATCGGCTTTTCGACCAGGACGTGCTTGCCGGCCTTCAAGGCGTCGACGGCCGTTCGCTCATGCAGAAAGACGGGCAGACAGATGTCGACGCCGTCGACCGGACCGGCGAAGACGTCCGTCGGATCGTCGGACACGGCCGGCGCACTGCCCTGCCACTCGGTTACCCGATCCGCTGCCGCTCGCGCTCGTGCGGGGTCGGTGTCGCAGACGGAGGTGATCTTCAGCGGGATCGTGGAAGCCTCGTGGACTTGGCGCCAGGCATCCAAATGGCGCAATCCGATGAGCCCACAACCGATGAGACCCACGCGAATGGGCGATAGGCGAGGAGGAACGTTGTTCATCCCCGTCATACCTGCGCCTCGGCTTCGACGAACGCGCCCAGCGTGCGGCTCACCACCGTATGCACGTGACGCGCGGCTTTCGTCGGCTCCATCGCGTGCAGTTCCGGAGTCTTCAGTTCGATCGAGAGCGGTCCCTCATGGCCACGATCCGCCAGGGCTGTGAGGAATTCGTTCAAGGCGATGACTCCTTCTCCGGGCAGGCGCCTTTGGGCATCGTCGAGCTGGTCGAGTGGGAGTGGCGGGGCATCGTTGACGTGAACGAAGATCGGCAGACCGGAGGGGATCGCCGCGAGGTCCTGCGCGGTGCCTGCCGAAGCATGCCAATGGAACGTGTCGAGAAGGACTCCGAGGGACGGAACGTCAGCCTCCTCGACCAGCTCGACTGCTGCACGAAGGGTGCGGTATCCGGTGTCTGTCGAGGCATCGCGGTTCCACAGCCCGTTGAATTCGAGCATCACCCGCAGACCGTTTCGGACGGCGAGGCGCCCGATCGCCCGCAGCCTCTCGATCATGTCGTCCCGCCAGCGGTGCGGATCGTCTCCGAGCGGCGGGCGCGGCAGGTCCAAGGTGCCGCTTCGGCTGCCGAGAGACACCGCGAATGCCATTGCCCCGTCGACGTCTCCCACCGCCGCGAAGAAGCGCTCGCGTGGCCAGTGCATGCGCACGTTCCACCCACCGTGCACCGGAACGACCTCGCCCTCGGTGAAGATCCGGCACAGCTCGGGGGAGCGCGCCACCGCCTCACGGAGGCGAGCAGAGGACAACTCGACCGCTCGGAACCCGGCGGAACGCGCGGCGTGCACGAAAACGTCAGGCGGGGTTGCGGAGTCCAGGGTCGAGCGGTTCAGGCAGAGTTCCATCATGGCTTCCTCCAAGGACTTCTGTGTCGTTTGAACGATGCGGGTCGGTGAGCACCCGGGAGGCGGCGGCGAAAACTCGCGCCAGGCCTCCACGGACCTCCCGAGATCCGAAGAACTGCTCCCAGCGACGGCCGTTGACCAGATCCGAAACAGCGAACGCCGCGGCGGCGTCGATACCGCGACAAGACGCGACGCTGAACACCGCCGACGCCTCCATCTCCACTGAAAGCACACCTTTGCGGCGGTAGTGCGCCACTTCGGCGAGGGTTTCGCGTTGCGGTGCGTCGGTGGTCCAGGTGAGTCCTTCAGAGAGCGAGGGGACGTCCTGACGCAGGTGGGCGGTCAAGGAAGCGGTGAGTTCGGGGGAGGGCAAGGCAGGGGAGTCCGGCGGGGTGTAGTGGTACGAGGTCCCCTCGTCGCGGAGGGCTCCGGTGCACACGATGACCTGGCCGGGAGCGCACTCTGGGTGCAGCGAGCCAGCCGTGCCGACTGTGATGACCCTCTGGACGCCGCAGGCCGCGAGATACTCTACGACCAGGGCCGCCGTCGGCGCGCCGAATCCGAAGTCGCCGCAGACCGCGAAGGTCCTTCCACGGAGAGACAGGACGTGCAGGCTGCCGACAGGCCAGGCTTCCGCAGGGAGGGAGCGGCTCGCGGCGACGATGGACCGAAAAAGGGATCGCTGGTAGACGACAACGGCGCCGGACACCGAGCCGAGGGTGTCCAGACTGCCGGAAGGGTCGACTCGCGCCAGGCGATCCGACGCCTTCATGACCGGTGGAAGGGTGTGCTTGCCCGGGTAGCCGGGGAAGTTCACCGCTGAATCGTCGGCATTCATCGTGGTGCGTCCTGGGGCGCTTCTCCTCTTGTAGCCCGTGCGTCGAGGGTCTGCTGGACCAAGACCGCGAGTTCCACGGACACCGCACGTGGGGTCATGTCGGACCCGTTGCGTACCGAGGGCCATCCTTCTGCCCGGCCCACGTCGCGAACACCGCGTGCGATCTCCTCGGTGAAGTCTCCGAATGCTTCGGCCTCACTCGTACTGCGCCCGGTCCGGTCGAAGACGCGCTGTTCGGAGCTGCTCGCCTCGTGCCACTTCACGCGGTCGCGCTGATCCGCCTCGACGACGATGGTGAGCATCCGGTCGGGTGGGACGACCGGTCCTGAGATCAGGCCGGACTGCCAGCGTCTGAAGTCCGCGAGCTTGTCGGCGGCCGGAGTCAAACGGCGGGCGACCTCAAGAGACAGGCGGACCCACGTCTTGGTCCACCAACTCTCGGCGATGGCGATCCCGCCGGTATCGATGATCGGGAGAACCTGTCCGTAGACCAGGGCGACGTACTGGGCCGCGCCGGCGAGGCTGAGCAGGTCATAGCCCGATCCGACGCTCGCCGGGCTCCTGAAGAGACGGTCGCCGTCGCGGAAGATCCCGTCGACCGCCTCGACGAACCGCGCATAGGGCGCATCGCCGTAGGGATGCGATCGGTCGACCTTCCGGGCGACGTGTCCCCGTCGACCGAGTTCGTCGGTGAGTTCGTCTACGACCGTGGACTTTCCCGATCCGTCGGCACCCTCGATCACCACGAACAGACCGGTTCCCGGTTCGCGCCGCAGCTCATACGGATGCATCGTCGCCCGCCTCGGTGCCCGATCGGCCGGGGACACGCTCGTCGATGTCCGCGATCAGCTTACGTTCGGCGGCGACGTCGACGGTGTTGACGACCTCCCACGGCAGGACTTCGTCGAGCGGGATCCGACGCAGGTACCGGGTGTGCACGAGTCCGTGCGAGGCCAGAGCCTGCTGGAACTCGGCGTCGCTGATGCGGCCGAAGTCGACACCGTCGTCGTGCAGTCGTTCGAGCACCCTCCCGATACGGCGGTCTCCGCGCATGCAGACGCTCTCCAGCAGCAGGCGGCTGGATTCACCCCAGATCAGCCGGTAGTGCCTGTCGAACGCGTCCACGCCGACGAGTTCGACGAACCTCTCCTGGATTTTTTCGATGTAACCGTCGATGAGGAGCGGATCCACCATGTCGAGTCGCTGACTGACAGTGTTCGGGGTGGGCATGAACTGCTGGAGTTTGACGATGACGGCCCCGTCCTCGCTGCGTAGGTTCTCGAAGACCTCAACGGCGTAGTCGGCGATCGCCAAACGGTCGGCCTCAGTCTCCCCGGGGGCGCCGACGATGAAGTACAGCATGATGTTGGCGATCCCGGCACTGTCCCTGCAGAGGTTGATCGCCTTAGCCACACGTTGCGGCGTCATTGTCTTGTTGTAGATGCGAACGAGGTCGGGGGCGGCGAACTCGGGGGCGATGGTGATGATCCCCCGGGTGTTCTCCAGCTTCAGTTCGGTGTAGAGGTGCCCGAAGTCCCCGAGTTCGGTGACCGCGTCGAGGTACCTGGCGGACAGCTCGTCGGCCCGTACCGACCCTATGATCGTGGTGACCTTGCTTCCGGAGGCGGTCCGATAGTTCTTCAGCCGGTCCAGCAGCGCATGGCGCTTCCCATACTGGGTGAAGGTGGGGGAGCTGACGATTACCTGGCTGACTCCGGTGGCCTCCAGCCGGTCAAGGTACGAGTCGAGCAGATCGAACGGGGCTTGGCGGAACGGTGGCACACCGAGGTTGCAGAAGTGGCACTCCCAGCGGCAGCCGAGGGTGGGGACGACCATCGCGCGGTTGCCGTCGGTGATCGGCGAGACGAAGTGGGCGCTGTGGAGGTCGCCGACTTCGAGGAACTGGGGCGTGACCTTGGCAGGTACGGTCATGCTCGTCGGTCGGATGCCGGAGATACCGCCGCCGGGAGCGTGTTCGGCGTGGTAGAGAGACGGCACGTAGAGCCCTGGCACTCTCGCGATCTGGACCATGAGGTCGTCGCGGGTCGTGCCATCGGTGCGGTGCCTGTCCGCGGCCCGGATCAGCTCAAGGAAGGAGTCCTCGCCTTCGCCCATCGCGATCACGTCGACGTAGTCGCCGAGGATCTCGGGGTTCGCGAACCCTCCGTTGCCGCCGACCACCAACGGCCCGCCGGTCGCCGCCCTCTCCTCTCGTCGCCGGGCGATGCCGGCCAGGTCGAGCATGCGGAAGAAGGCCGGGAGGTCGCCGCCGTTGGTGATGCTGACACCGATGATGTCGGCCTCGGCGAGCGGAGCCTCCGACTCGATAGACCGGTAGACCGCACCCTCAGGCAGTCCGAAGGAACCGTCGGTGCCGGTGAGGCATTCGTACATCAGCGCACGCTCGGCCACCGCGGGCAAGTCCGTGGTCCGGTTGATCAGGTCGTACAACGCGAGCGGCCCCATACAGAGCAGTGAGAACTCGTGAGCGTACGGAAGCATGAAGGCGATGCGCAGCGGGTTCGCCGGCTTCCCTCCGAAGTCGTACGGAGCGCCCAAGACGGTTTCGGTCGCTTGGATTCGGGCGATCTCTCGTTCAAGGTTGGACATCGTTGCTCCCCCTAGGGTTGTGGAGTGATCGGGTTCAGTGCCGTGGCCGCGTGGGGCGCCGAGTTCATGAGCCCGTCAAGTGCGTCGAGGTCGCTTCGAGCAGGCGTCCAGGTGCTCGCGGCAACGAGCTCTTCGAGTTGTCGGACCGATGTGGCGCCGACGAGAGCGGACCCAACGGCTGGCATCGCCAGGGCCGATCCGATGGCGAGGGCGGCGATCGGGACTCCCCGCTCTGACGCGAACGCGGTGAGGGCTTCGACCACGTCGAAGTTCGCATCGGTGAGCAGCACCTGTCCGCGGCGTCCAGAGAGACGCCACGTCGCGGGGACCGCCGCGCCTCGGACGTACTTGCCCGTCAGAAGCCCGCGTGCCAGTACGAAGTAGGCGACGACCGTGATGTCGAGAGACGCACAGATCGGCAGTAGGTCGCGCTCGGCCGAGCGGCTCAGCAGACTCAGCTCGGTTTGGACGCTGCGGAAGTGAGGGGTGCCGAGCGCCGTCGCGCGCTCGTTCGCCTCACGGAGCTCGGCGGGTGCGAAGTTCGCGCAGCCGAAGTGCCTGATCTTTCCCTGCCGCTGCAAGGCCGTGAGCGTCTCCAGTGTCTCGTCGATCGGCGTTCCGGGGTCCGGGTAATGCATCTGGTAGAGGTCGATGTGATCGGTTCGCAGACGCCGCAGTGAAGCCTCGATCGACAGGTTGATCAACGACCTCGCACCCCGACCGGACTGAATTTCGTCGCCGGTCCGGTTGAAGCCGAACTTGGTGGCCAAGACGACACGGTCTCTTCGGCCGACGAGAAACGGCGCGATGACTTCCTCGGCGAGCGCCGCTGATCCGTACATGTCGGCGGTGTCGATCAGGTTGACGCCGTGGTCGACCGCAGCCGCCATGATCGCCCGGCTCGCCGCCGGACCGGTGCGTTTGCCGAAGTTGCTGGTGCCGAGTCCGATCCGGGAGATGCTGAGCTCGGTTCCCTTCAGGCGGTGGCGCATCATGAAGAGCCGCCCGTGCCCGGGTCCGCTGCGCAATCTCGCAGGAACGAGAGTTTCGAATGGTAGGTGCGCTCTCCGGTGACCCCCAGTTCTTTCAGATGCTGTTCAAGAAGATTGGTGAGCCTGAACAATTCCGGCTCGATGGAATCCGATGACAGTCCTTCGTGGACTCTCGAATAGTCGTACTCGACTTCGAGCTGACGTAGGACACGTCCACGGTCGAGTTCCACCACTTCGTCGAGTTCGACGGAGTAGAGATGTCCGGTGATCGCTGATTCGACGTTTATGCAGTAGAGCGTCCGGTCGATGGAGGACAGTTCGCGTACGGTCAGGTGTGGGAACTCCATGCCGATCACGTCGGCCAGCGACGCAGTCGGCACGCCGGATAGCGGATGAAACACCTCCCGGCGTCGCAGACCGTCCTGCGAAAAGGTCTTGACTTTGAGCATCCTGCCCGTCGGTCGGCGCAGCGCGATGTAACCGACCTCATCGGGAGGAGCGACGATTTCACAGATCTCGCGCCTCGTGCTGCGGCGAAGCAGCTCATTGCCGAGATCAGGGATGAAGCCCTCGAAGGAACCGGCTTCAAGTGCCGTGCCGATCGCCGAGGTCAGTGCCCAGATCGAGACCTCGCCGGGCAGGTCGATCTTCGTCTCGATCTCGGTCTGCGGATGGAAGTTCTCGAATTCCCGGCGGTCGTTGGCGACCTGCGGATGCAGGGATCGGCACAGCTCCAGGCAGTGCGGAAGGACGTCGGACAGCGCGGCCTCCTTCGCCTCCCACCGCGACACCCGGACGAAGACCACTCCACCGGCCCGGAAGCGGGCAGCCACGAGGACTTCGATGCGAGAACCCCGTTCCGTCGGATGGCATCGCAGCATCAGGAGTGGGCTCAGTCGGCGGGCGGCGCTACGGCCTCCCTGGAGATGCTCCGCGAGCCGGTCTTCGAGATCGGCGGACATGCCGAGGCCGTTCCAGGTGGCCGCGATCCCAAGGCTTTCGGCCTCCTGCCCGTCCATCGCGCCGGTCGGCATGATGAGGAGACGACCGGCCTCCGAGTCGCCAGCACGCAACAGCTCGACGGCCTTCTCGCCTGCCCAGGTGTCGGTTGCCAACTCGGCTGCCACGAGTGTTCCAGTCGTGCGGGCGATCGGGTACTGGTGCGCAGGATCGCCGAGCAGCAAGAACCGGTGGACAACGGTCGCATTCGTTGGAATCAATCGCATGAACAGCCCCTTTGGGCGCTTTTTCTCCGCGCCTTCTGGCGATGTGGCATCGCCGTCAGAACGCGCGGGAATACTGGCGGACGGGTGGGATGTCGACGAGTATGCAGCCAAGGTGAACCGGTCGTCGAAGATCGTGTCCGGCTCCGGTCATCGGTGTCCGGATCAGGACGCGAGACCGGTAACGACGGGCCATCCACTGGTATGAAGGAACGGCATTCGTCAAAGCCGCATCCCGCGCTCGGAGCACGAGGTGTCCCGATTGGCAACGTTCACCGCACGACCCGGAACAGTCGGCGTCCGAGCCCCGGGCAGGCTCGTGGTTCTCGGTGCGTCTCGATCCATCGCCGCTGCGGCGAGAACGCTCGACCGTGACCTCGTGCTCGTACAGCAACCGGGTTCGCCGTTGAACAAGATCGTCGAAACCGGGCGGTACTCCCATTGCTACTCTGTGGACTTCACAGAAGAGACGTTCCCCTCATTCGTGACCGGAGTACTCGCCCCCTTGCGTGTGGGCGCAGTCGTCTCTCTCACGGAGTCGGGACTGCTGCCCGCAGCACTGGCGAATGAGCTTCTCGGCACTCCTGGAACGCCCTTCGAGGTGGTGCACACTCTGCGCGACAAGTCCCGGATGCGTGCGTTGCTGCGGCAGCGAGCCCCCGAACTGACTGTGCGCTATGCGGTTCCCCCGGATGCAATGGCCGCCGCCGCCGTGATGAAGGGTTGGGGTCCGGGCGTCCGTGCGATCCTCAAGCCTCGTGATGGATCGGGTAGTCGAGGCGTGTGTCTGGTCGAGGAACCCGGAAGTCTTGAAGGGCTGGACGTCAAGGGTTGCATCCTTGAGGAGTACGTGGGCGGGCAGGAGTACAGCGCCGAGTCCTTCAGCGTCGACGGTGAGCACCATGTCGTTGCACTGGTCGAGAAGCACGTGGATGCTTCGTTCGTGGAACTTGCCCACGTGACGCCTCCGTCAACGCTTTCATCCCGTGAACGAGAGGCGGTTTGTGAGGCGATCGACGACTTCCTTCGCGCGGTCGGACTCCGGGACGGGCCTGCGCATACGGAATTCAAGATCCATAACGGAAGCGTCAAGATCATCGAGTCGCACAACCGCGTCGGAGGCGATGGCATCCCGGCACTCGTCACCAGGGTGACCGGCATTGATCTGAAGGCATCCGCGTTGGGCTGGCCGCTGGGGCTCGTCACCATCTCCGACGAGGCGCCTGCGCCTGCGCCTGCGCCTGCGTCGGCGACAGCGACGGCGGCGGCGGCGGTCGCCTACGCCACGGCGACTCCCGGCCTCGTCACGTCTGTGGAACTGCCGGATGAGAGGGCTGTGCCGCCCGGAGTCGAGCTGAACCGAGTTTGGACAGGGGTCAAACCGGGGCAGCGGGTCGAATCGCTGTCCAGCTCCGATGACCGGGTCGGTTCGGTGGCCGTTTCGGCTGGAGACTCGACGACCGCCCTTGCCGCGGCGCGAGAATTGGCGACCCGCATCGAGGTCACCACGACTCCTGGCACGGCATGAAGACGCCGATACTGGTGATCAACCGGCACTCGCACGGTTTCCTGTTCGAGTTCGGCAGATGCCTGCTGCCTCTGGAGGACATCGAGCCGCACCTGGTCACGCACGCGTACTCAGGTGTGGACGGCCTCGACTCCTCGGCGTTCCGCCACACCCATACCTGCAGCTTTCTTGATCCATCGCAGGTCGAAGCACTGTGCGCCTGGATCATCGACAGATACTCGGTTCGGCATGTCGTCGCCCTGCACGAGCGTGCGATGACGTCCGCGGCGCGGCTGCGGACGAGGTTCGGACTGCCGGGGCTGAGCGAGGACGGCGTGGTCTTGTTCCGGGACAAGATCGCGATGAAGAGGGCGGCGGCGGAGGCGGGCATCCTGGTACCGGACCATCACCGGCTGGACAGCATCGAGGACTTGCGTGCTGTTCCACTGGACGGCAGAGCATGGGTGATGAAGCCTCGCTACGGCGTCGGCAGCAAACACGTCTCTGTAGTGACCTCGCTCGCTGAGGCCTCCGAGCGTTGGTCCACCGTCGATCCCGGCCCCGGTCAGTTCGAGATCGAGGAGTTCGTCGAGGGCGACTTGTTCCACTGCGACGCCGTGGTGGAGGGCGGCTCGCTTGGTTTCGCCGAGGTCAGCCGCTACCTCGCCAACCCTGGGGAGTTCGGTCCGGACGGCATGGCGGGCAGCGTCAATCTTCCACCTGGACCTTTCACTCGGCGCGTCATTGCGTTGACGGCCGCCGTGGTGGCGGCGTTCGGGTTCGCCTCGGGTGTCTTGCATCTGGAGGTGTTTCGGACGGACGGGGACGAGCTCGTCCTCCTTGAGGTGGCGGCCCGACCGGGGGGCGGAGGTATCGACCGGTACCTGAGCCTCGCCCACGGGGTGAACATCATCGAGGCAGCGGTCAGAGTGGAGCTCGGCCTTGATGTGACGCGACGGCCCGGAGCGTCGGACGGTCGTTCGGTCTGGGGCGTCGTGGGCTTCTATCCAGGCGAGCACGCGTTCGGTGTACCGAGCGCCCTGTTCGGTGAACTCGGCATCGTCGAGCATCTGCACGACGCGGATGCGGGCCGAGGGAGCGGGGCTCCGCGGCACTGCACCGACTACCGCGACCGCTACATCGTCCGCGCTGCCGATCTGGTCGACTTCGAGCACAAGGCCCTCACGATCGGCGAGTGTTACCGATCCGCCCCTTGACCACCGGTCTCGCCTGACCAGTCCACGAAGGACTCGACCGGCTCATCGCCGGGGCGTCCCAGCATCCGGTCGGCGATTCGTTTGCTACGCCAGGCGAGCAGGCTGAGGTTGGGGTCGGCGAGGCCGCGCTGCTGTCTGGTCGCGTTCTGGAGGAACAGCGAACGGTCGGTGGGACCGTCCCATGCGACGGCGAAGTCCCGATCGACGCGGAACTCATCGCCGACCCGTTCCAGGCGGTCGGCGATTGGTGCCAGGAAGGTCAGCTCCGGCCGACGGAAGCCCGTCGCCCAGATGACCACATCACCTTCGACCTGCTCGGGCGCGCCGAGGTACCGGTTCATCATGCTCAGACGCCAGCCCGAGTCCGTCCGGGCCACTTCGGAGACCTCCCGTCCGGGGAGCAGCGCAACGTCGACCTGGTCTCGGTCGATGAAGCGCCCGCGGTAGAGGCGCTGGTAGATCTGGCGGAGGGTCGACTCCGAGGCTCCGTCGCTGGCGAGCACGTGCCGACCGTTGAAATCCTTCCGCGTCACCTCATCAAGACGTGCGAAAAAGTCGGAGAACGGCGGCGTGAAGTAGTCGTTGGTGAACGGGGAGTCGTCGATCGGGAAGTAGTTGGGCCTGCGCGAGAGCCAGGACACCTGCCGAGGGAGGTCCGCGTCTCGTCGGTTGATCAGGTCGAGGACGATCTCCGCGCCGGACTGTCCGCCGCCGACGACGACGACTCGCGCGCCCGGTAGGCGGTCGAGGTGACGGAGGTACTCGGCGGCGTGGAACTGGGACGGTCCCAGGCTGCCGGCAACGTGAAGCGGGACCCACGGTCGCATCCCGACTCCGACGACGACGTTGGCGGCGATGACCAGCCGTCGGGTTGTTTCGACGATGAAGTCTCCGTCGAATCCGATCGAGAGCACGCTTTCACCGAAGGCGAGGTTCTCGTTCCTTCCGCACGCCCACTCCAGGTAGTTGCGGTACTCCTTGCGAGGTACGGCCTCGAACTGGGCGTTGATGAAGTGATACATGCGCCCGCGTGAGTGAAGGTACGACAGGAAGGAGAAGGGGTTCGTGGGATCGGCCAGCGTGACCAGGTCCTTGAGCATCGAAACCTGAAGGCTGGCATCGTGGAGGAGTTGCCCGTCGTGCCATCCGAACTTCTCCCGTTGCTCCAGGAAGAGGTTGGGGAAGTCCTGCCGTCCGTGCAGCAGGGATGCGAGGCTCAGGTTCGCTGGCCCGACTCCCACGCCGACACAGGCGAAACGAGCGGCGTCCGGACGGCGCGTCGGTGACATCTCAGGCCCCCAGGTCGAGCGAAGCGGTCACGCGCGCCCGCTGCGCGAACACATGAACCAGGATCATGGCGACCAGTGCGTACACGGTCGCCAGGCCCAGCTCTGTGGCCAGAGCGGACAGCGGTGCCTGGTGTCCCATCATCACTTCGCGGATCGCGTGCAGTCCGTTGGTCAGAGGAATCAAGCGCGCGAAGCTCTCACCGGCCGGGTTCTCGGCGGAGGTCAGGTTGACGCCGCAAAAGAGCATCATCCCGTAGATGGAGACGTTCGGAAGAAAGAAGACGTCGCGGAGATAGAGGCTGGCGGCACCGAGGCAGAGGCCGAGTGCGCTACAGGAAAGGGCCACGAGGAAGATCGTCAGGAGGATCATCGGTACGCCCGCCAGGGGTACGGTCGCCCCAGTGAATGTGGTGGCGAGAGCCAGCATGATGATGCTGGACAGATATCCCGTCACAAGCGCGGGTATCAGGCGCCCGCCGAAGATTACGATCGGCCGTGAAGGCGTCGCGAGGAGTGTGCTCAACGTGCCGTTGGACCGCTCGGCACCGATGACCACGGTGGCCGAGAAGATGGACGCCCGCGCCATCGAGTGCACCGCGTTCCCGACGGCGTAGTAGCTGGCGGGCTGGCTGCCGATGTAGCTGCCGATCATCGTGAACGCCGCCAGTTGAAGGGCGGGGTTCAGCACCAACGTGGGAACGAGGAGTCTGCCGGAGAGCCAATGGAACAGCCCTCGATATGCAAGATAGCCACCGACAACGGTGGTCCGAAAGATGCTCATGAGAGTGGCAGGGCCGCCCTTTCCCGTGCGAGCCGCTCCATTGACCGCAGGAGAAGCATGCTGACCGTCCAATAGGCGGCTGTCACCGCGAAGCCGGCGAGCAGCGCGACACCGACGGCCGAAGCGTCACCTACGGCCGCCGATCGGATGGCCTTCATCCCCCAGGCCGGACCGATGAACCAGCTCACCGAGTCGAACCATGCTGGGAGCAGGGTGATCGGAACCATCGCGCCGGTGAAGATCCAGAACGGATACTCGAATAGATTGCTGACGGACTGTGCTCGCCGGAACATGACAAGTGACACCGACAGAGTCACGCCGAGAGCCGCAGTCGCGACCACCGTGAGGACGAACGCGGGTACGAGCAATGCCGGTGAGGCGATCTCGATCGGTGCCTTGAGGCCGAATTTCGCCCACAGGACTGTGGCGACCAGCGAGTAGAGCCCGAGGCTGGCGCTCGCGAGGGCGTTTGCCGCCAAGGCGGCGGCGAGTGGTGTCGGTGCCGCGACGATCGGTTCGAGCAGTGCCATCGATCGCATGCGGCTGATCGCGCCTCCCGTGCCGCTCAGAGCCGCCGCCCACATGCCCATGACGGCCGCACCGAACGTGAGGGAGGTGAGCGTGGCTGGATCGGCGCTTGGCCCGGCCATCCGCAGCGCGATGGTGGCCAGGACGAGTGGCAGTACGACCGAGTCGAAGATGTAGATCCGTACGGTCGCCATCTGCCTCAAATGGAACAGCCAGGCGATGATCAGGAATCGAGACCTGGCCCTCATGTGAATCCGCCGTGCGTGGACACGAGTGCGACGTAGGCGTCTTCGAGTGTCGGTTCTCGGATGGTCATGCCCTCGATCTCGACCGAATCCAGGCAGCGAACGATCGCAGGTGCGCAGTCAATGCCGACAGCCGAGTGGACCTGGACGATCTGCTGGACACCTGCTGTCTCGATCCGCACGCTCAAGACGCCCTCAATTCCGTTGAGTTTCGCCAGGCGGTTCGGATCGGCTCCCGTGGTGACCAGTTCGGTCACTCGGGAGCTGCTCGCCAGCCGTTTGACATCGCGGGGTGCTCCTTCGGCGATGAGGCGCCCGGAAGAGATGACGACGAGCCGATCGCACATGGCATCGGCTTCCTGCATGTGGTGCGTGGTCAGCAAGACCGTCTTCCCGCTGTCACTGAACGTGGTGACGAGTTCTCGGACCTCTCTGGCGCCGACCGGATCGATGCCGTTCGTCGGTTCGTCGAGGATCAGCACTTGAGGGTCGTGGACGAGGCTTCGCGCAATGTGGAGCCGCTGACGCATGCCGCGAGAGAACGTCTCGACCTTGTCCTTGCCTCGGTCGTCTAGTCCGGTCATCTCCAGAAGCTCAGGGATTCTCTTGCGCTGAACGCGATAGGGGACCTCGTACAGATCGCAGAAGTAGGTCATGTTCTGGCGGGCCGTCAGGCGGTCGTAGAATCCCTTGTCGCCGCCGAGGACGTATCCGATGGCACGGCGCACGTGCTTGACATCTTTGACGACGTCGAGGCCCATGATGCTTGCGCTTCCGGACGTCGGCAGCAGGGTGGTGAGCAGGATCTTGATCGTCGTCGTCTTCCCAGCACCATTGGGTCCGAGGATTCCGAAGAGCTTACCCTTCTCCACGCCGAAGCTGATCTTGTCGACGGCCCTGCGTTGGGTGGCACCTCGTCCATAGACGCGTACGAGATTCTTCACCTCGATGTCCATGCGTGCCACAACGTCCTCCCTGATTGTGCTGCTGCGGCGAGGTCGTCTCCCGGAACCGCGCAGTGCCGCTGTGCTAGTGCGGTGACGACGCAAAACTACAAGCGGAGCCGACGAATCCGACCGCTTCGCGTCCGGATGTGGACGGTGGAGAGTCTCTGTGCCGAGCGTCGTTTATGTGTCGTCTAGAGAGGTTGAACTGTCGGAGTGGTGTCTCTACTGTGGACTTTGGCATGGGTTCGCCGTAGTTGTTGGGATATGAGGTATGCCGAGGGTGGTGGGCTGTCGGCGGCGCAGCGGGCGACACGTGAGCGGGTCCGCCTTCAGGCGGCCGAGTGGTTCGCTGAGGTGTCGGCAACGGTGAGGTGGCGCGCCGGTTGCGGGTGACGGCGATGTCGGTGTGGCGGTGGCGTACGGCTTGGAAGGCCGGTGGGGTGGAGGCGTGTTGCGGTCGAAGGGCGCCTCGGGTGCAAGGTGCCGCTTGGACGCCGCCCGGCTCGAGCGGTTGACGGTGGCGTTGGACGCCGGTCCGCAAGTGTGGGGGTTCGATGATCAGCGGTGGACTCTGGTCGGGGTCGCCTGGTTGATCCGGCGGTTGTTCCACATCGGGTACTCCCGGGTGGGGGTTTCGAAGCTGCTGCATCGCCTCGGTTGGAGCGTGCAGGTCCCCTGTCGGCGGGCCGTCGAGCGCGACGAGGACGCGATCGCAGGGTGGAAGCAGCTGACGTGGCCGGTCATAAAAGGACCGCGGCGGACCTGGGTGCGTGGATCTGCTTCGAGGACGAGGCGGGCCAAGGTCTGAGACCGCCGAAGGGACGCACCTGGGGGCACAGGGGCTGTACTCCGGTGGTGAAAGCGACCGCGGCCGGCACCAAGCGGGTGTCCAGCGCCGGCCTGGTGTGTCACCGCGAGGGCCACCGTCCCCGGCTGATCTACCGGATCCGCCCATATCGCGGCAGGAAGGGCGAGGCGAAGAGCTTCACCGAGCATGATTACACCCGCCTGCTCGACCAGGCCCACCAGCAACTCGGTGCACCGATCGTCCTCGCCTGGGACAACCTGAACACCACCGCAACACCGCGATGCGCGAGCTGATCGCCAACCGGTCATGGCTGACGGTCTTCCAGCTTCCGGCATACGCGCCCGAACTCAACCCCGTCGAGCCGGTCTGGTCCCACCTGAAGCGATCCCCCGCCAACCTCGTCGAGACCACCCTCGACCAGCTGATCGCCCTGGTCAATACCCGCGTGAAACGCATCCAGCACCACCCGGGCCTCGTCATCGGATTCCTCGCACGAACCGGACTCGACCTCATACCCCCATAACATCAACCATTCAACCTCTCTAGCGGGTCATCGCGCGAGTACCAGGAGCCGGATGACGGAGTCGAGATCTTCGGAGTGCAGGGTTGGGCGCCGCCGCTCCAAATTGTCATCCACCATCCGGCGTTCGAGTGCCGCGGCGATGCTCCTTGAGACCCTTGCAACCGGCGGGTGGTGAGTGATGGCGCCAGGATCTGAACTCTAGGATCCAATTCGTCCCAGTCTCGAACACGGGGCACGGCGGCATCCGCTCGTTTTGAGCATCCCGCAATCGGAATTGACGGTGGCGATCAACGAGACTGAGATCCCCATGGCTGCAGTTCGAACCGCTTGGGATCCCGAGCGTGACCGGGACTGTGGCCGGGGGTTCTGGCGTGTCCTGGCCGCCTAGCTTGCCTGGCTCGGACTGGACGTACACCAAGCGCCATAGAAGGGCCTGGTCACGGCGACCAACGATCGGGTGCTGGTTACAAGGACACGTCGATTTCGTGTCGTGCGGCACCTGGCACAGCGGCTGCGGGCATGTTGCAACTCGGTTCGTTGGTGAAACTGTTGTCGCCCAAGGCACCGGTGAGATGAAGGCCGGATCAGTAGCCAATCCCGCGGCCATCGCGGTACCGAACAGAGGGGCTCCACTCTGGCGAGCGCCGATCTCGGTCGTTCGGGATCTAAACCAATACCGTCGGCGGTTCCACTCCACGGAAGTGTGGGGAGCCCGGAGCGGCGGAGCGAGTGCACTGAAGTTCAGGCGGAGTTCGATGTCTCGTCGTTCGAGGGGGGTAGCTGTGGCTGGTGTGACTCGTGTCCTGCCATGTGGAGGATCTGGTGATTTAGGTGAAGATTTCGAGCGACTCGCGGCGCTGGCCCTTGAGGGCGCGGCCGAGGACCGACTCGGCCTTCGTGGCGGCGTAGACGTCGGCGGTGTCGAAGGTGGTGATGCCGGCGTCGAGGGCGGCCTTGACGCAGGCGTGCGCGGCGTCCTCTTCGACCTGGGAGCCGTGGGTGATCCAGTTGCCGTAGGCGATCTCGCTGATGACTAGGCCGGAGCGGCCGAGGTGGCGGAATTCCATGGGGTCGAACCTACAACAGGCTGGGAACCTGCGTATTGGGGTCGCGGGGGCCGGGCGATGTGATTCGGGTCGGGGCCAGGGGTTCCCACGGCCAGGTGTTGGTTGATGCAGCTCTCGGCGGTTCCCCGGGGGTAGGGGTCTTCCTGCGGCTGCGGCAGGATTCCTCCTCAACGGCGGCAGGGAAGGGCGAACCCCGTCCTCACCTGGCCAGCCGGAACTGCCAGACATCGAGATATCCGGAGCGGAAGCCCGCCTCGCAGTAGGCGAGGTAGAACTCCCACATTCGCAGGAAGGTCGCGTCGAAACCCAGCGCGGACACCGCTTCGGTGTTCGCGAGGAACCGGTCCCGCCACTGGTGCAGGGTGCGGGCGTAGTGCCCGCCGAGCCGCCTGCGTCCGGTGATCCGCAAGCCGCAGGCCTTGACCTCCTCCTCGATCGCCGTCAGCGACATGGTTTGCCCGCCCGGGAAGATGTACTTCTGGATCCACGTGCTGACGTCCTTGGTCGCCAGCAGGCGATCGTGGGGCATCGTGATCACCTGGAGTGCGATACGCCCGCCCGGTGCCAGGACCCGTTCGAGGGTGGCGAAGTAGGCCGGCCAGTACTCCTTGCCGACGGCCTCCACCATCTCCACGGCGACCACGGCGTCGTACTCGCCGTCGGCGTCGCGGTAGTCCCGCGGCTGGAGCCGCACGCGGTCGCCGACACCCGCTGCCTCGATCCGCCGCTGCGCCAGGGAGAGCTGTTCTCGCGAGATGGTCAAGGCGGTGACCTCCGCTCCGCGCTGGGCGGCGCGGATGGCCAGCGCGCCCCAGCCCGAACCGATATCCAGAACCCGGGTTCCGGCGCCGACCTTCGCGTCATCGAGGACGGTGTCGATCTTGCGCAGCTGGGCCGCGTACAGATCGTCGCCAGGGGCGAACAGGGCCGAGGAATAGGTCATCGACTCGTCGAGGAACAGGGCGAACAGTTCGTTCGACAGGTCGTAGTGACGGTGGATGTTCTCCCGCGAGCCGTCGATGGTGTTCCGCTCGCCTACGGGCCGATGGTGGTCCGCCCACCGGCGCAAGGCCGCCATCGGCCTGCGGATGGGCCTGGTGATCCTGGCCGCGAAGGGGGTCAGGAGGGCGGCCGGATCGGTGCTGGTCCAGTCTCCGGCCATGTAGCCCTCGCCGAAACCCACCGGGCCGCAGGTCCCCATTCGCCGGTACAGAACCGAGGGACGCGGTACGCGCATCAGCGGCGACATCGCATCGCCCTTGCCGATTCTCTCTCCGCCGGGGAATACGACACGGATGGGCAGCGAGCCGACGGCGCCACGGAACATGCGTTCCATCAGCCACTCGCGTACCGGGGCGTGGGCAGGGACGACCAAGGACGGCCGGTCAAGGACGGGATGGGGGGCGGTGGGGGGCGATTTCATGGGGATTCCTTCGAAGTCGATCCCGCGGCTCGCGGTGTCACGGGCAGCCCCGAGAGCCACAGACGGATGCCGTGCAGCCGGATCGCGATCGAAACGCGGTGAGGCATGAGCGGCCTGGTCAGTGCCATACCAAGAACACTGGACGGGCCGGCCGATTTGCGTCGCCCGGTGAGAACGGCGGAGAAGAGTGTGCGGCCGTGATCCACCAGCGAGATCGAGAGCGAAAGCCGCTCGCCGGGGACCGGCAGGCGCATCCGGTAGCGCCCGCCGACCTTCAAGAACGGCGAGACGTAGAAGCGCTTGTCCACCATCGTGACCGCTTCGGCGGCGGACACCAGATAGCAGTGCCGTTCGCCGTAGGTGTTGCAGACCTCGGCGATGACGCAGGCGAGTTCGCCATCGGCGCGATGGCACCAGAAGACGGTGAGGGGATTGAAAACGTACCCGAGCACCCTTGCCGAGGCCAGCATGAGTATCCGACCGCCGGTGAGGTCGACATCGTGCCCGGCGAGCCAGTCATCCACATTGGACCGGATCGACCGATCGGCGCGGCCGAGATGATCCTCGGCGCGGAAGCGGGCGAGGGGACGTGCCCACCAGGGCAGGGACGGCAGGTCGTCCAGGTCGACCAGCCACAGGTAGATCCGGGATCGAAACATCCTCGTCACCGGCTCACGGCGCACGTGCAGGAGCTGTCCGTCGTAGAGGGCGGGCACTCTCATGGCCAGGTCACCCCGCACGCTTCAGCGGCCTCGACACCCGAAACGCAGCCGTCCTCGTGGAAACCCCATCCGTGGTGAGCACCGGCGTAGACGGTGCGAGGTCCGGTCAGTTCGGGCAGCCGGCGTTGGGCGGCGATGGCCTCGGCGGTGTAGATCGGGTGCTGGTAGGTCCGTGAAGTGATGAGCGAGGCCGCGTCAACGCGTGCCGCTCCGTTGAGCGTGACGACGTAGTCGACGGGTTCGTTGAGCCGCATCAGCCGATTCATGTGGTAGCTGACCAAGGCCCGCTCACCGCCGTGACAGCGGGGCTTGAGGAAGTTCCACGACGCGCGCGTTCTCCGGGCGCTGGGCAGCAGCGAGGAGTCGGTGTGCAGCCAGGCCTCATTGCGGGAGTATTCAAAAGCGCCGAGGATCTGCTTTTCCGCCGGTGTCGGGTCGGCCAGCAACTCAAGGGCCTGGTCGGCGTGGGTGGCGATCACGACGCGGTCGAATCGCGTTGTGGCGTCGGTGGCGTCGACGACGTCCACACCATCGGAGTGCCTTCGCACGGTGCGGACGGTGACGCCTTCGCGCACCTCGCCCAGCTGCGCGCGGATCCGGTCGACGTAGACGCGGGAGCCGCCGGTGACCGTGCGCCATGGTATCGACATGTTCGTGGTGAGCATGCCGTGCCTGCGAAGGAAGGCGAAGAGCCGGCGAGCGGGGTAAAGCATGCTGGGTCGTTCACCAGCCGACCACACCGCCGCGACGAGCGGCAGAGCGAAGTGGTCGACGAAGTACCGCGAATACCCGCCGTCGGCGAGGAACCTGCCGAAGGTCAGGTCGTCGTTTCCGGTCTCCGACCAGAATCTGCGCGCGTCACGATGGAAGCCCGGTATCTCGGTCAGCATCCGCAGGTACGCCGGCCAGGCGGACCCTCTGGCCCGTGCCAGCATGCCCACGCCGCGTTTACCGCCGGCGTACTCCAGGCCGCATCCGAGGCAGCGCACGCTCATCGACATCTCGGACTCCTGGCTGGGGACACCGAGTTCGGTGAACAGTCTCGTCAGGTGCGGATAGGTCCGGTCGTTGTACACGATGAAGCCCATGTCGATCGGGACCCGGACGTGGTCGGGAGTGGACACGACGTGGGTGTCGGCGCCCGCCCAGTCGCGGTTCAGCCTCGAAGAGGGTCACCTCATGGGTGTGGCGCATGGCGTAGGCCGCCGTCAGGCCGGAGATGCCGGCGCCGATCACGGCGATGCGCTCGCGGTTCATTCGGTCACTCCCTCACTCGGATCGACTTTGCCCGGCGCGGGGACCGGTTCAAAGGAACCGGTGAGGTCGCGACGCAGCGCACCGACGGCGTTGAACGCGCTGCGAACGGCAGCCTCGGCCGAATCGATCGGATAGCTGCTGCGAATGTGGGAGCCGGCGAAGTACACGTGCGGGAGCGGGCGTCGCAGGATCCGTTCGGGTCTCAGGCTGTCTCCCGCGAAGAGGGCCTCACCGGGTTGCTGGTTGCTCCGCGAGCGGACCCGGACGACGGGATACTCCAAACCGAGCATGTCGCGTACCTCGGGGAGGATGTAGCTCTCCTCCGTACTGAGGGCTCTGGTGCACAGCACGACGCATCGGTGGTGCTCGGGCTGGACGAGGACATTGACACCGCTACGGCAGTAGAAGGCCGGGTCGCCGGCGGCGAAGATCTTCTCCGCCGGATCGAGATCGAGGGTGAAGGCCGCGCAGTTGATCTGCTGTCCGTCCACCACGGTGTGGTCGATCCGTGAAGTGTTCAGCAGATGCACCAGATCCGGGATGAACGCCGTGACCACGACGGCGTCGAACCGGCTCGTGTCGTCACCGGTCGTGACCGACATGCGGTCTCCGTCCAGGCCGATCTCCGTCACCCGGCAGTCGGTCCGCATGACGACGCCATCGGCCGTGAGGTGGTTCACCCATGGCGCGATGAGGTACTCGTCGGTCGGGCCGGGCAGTGTGTAGCCGGTCTTGGAGCCGAACAGGTTCATGCCGATGCGCAGGAGCGGGCGCAGAGAGTAATTGCGCAGTGAGCCGTATTTGTTGACACTGCGAAGGCGCCGCTCGGCGACCAAGGGAGACGGGCGCCACGACCATAGGAGACGGATCTTCTCCCGCAGCGGGACCTCCTTGGCCAGCATCACGTACAGGTGCGATATCTCCAACCAGCCGACTCCGGCGGTGTGCGCATACCTGCGTGTCCGGGCCAGCACGTTGAAACTGTCGCGGCAGCCGTTGCCCGGGATCTTTCTGAGGATCGCGAACAGTTCGGTGTAGTCCTCCAGAAAGAAGCGTGGGCAGTGCTCCCCATCGTCGGTGACCGCGGCGCGGCCTCCGAACCGATGCTCCTGCTCGTAGACGACCACGTCGGTGTCGGGATAGGCGCTCAGGTAAAACGCCGCCGAGAGGCCGGCAATCCCGGAGCCGATCACGCAAATCCTCATGGGGCCTTCCCCGCGCCGATGTCCGGAGGGTTCTCGATTGCGCCCGCATCGCCGCGGGTGGCGAGGATCTGGTGAACACTCATGCGGTTCTCGCCGAAGGCGAGACCGCCTCCGATGAGGTAGAGGCGCCAGATACGGGCGCGACGGGCGCCGAAGCGGTGGACCATCTCGTCCCAGACGTCGTCGAGCCGGTGGCTCCAGGCGTCAATGGTGAGGCGGTAGTGCTCGCGCATCGCCCTCACCCGCTGTACCTCCAGCCCGGCGGTTTCGAGATACCCGAGGGTGGAGGCGAGCGGTCGCATCGTCATGTCCGCGGCGATGTAGGACTCGATGAAGGCTCCCCCGCCGGGAGAGACGGCGCCGCGCGACATCTGTTGCAGCAGAAGGCGTCCCCCCGGCCTCAGCAGGCCCCGCAGCGTCGCGCAGTAGACCGGGTAGTTCCGCTCGCCCACATGTTCGCCCATTTCGATCGAGGCCACGGCGTCGAAGTTGGTTCCGGTGACCTCGCGGTAGTCCTGGAGTCGGACGTCGACCAGGTCGTGCAGACCGCGGTCGGCAACACGGGCGCGGATGAACTCCTCCTGCCGCGCCGAGATGGTGACCCCGGTGGCGTGCACGCCATAGTTCTCGGCGGCATGCAGGATGAGAGATCCCCAACCACAGCCGAGGTCGAGCAGCCTCATCCCTTTTCGCAGCCGGAGCTCCCGGCATACGAGGTCGAGTTTGTCGCGCTGGGCGTCGGCGAGCCGGTAGTCGGCGGCCTCGGAGGTCCAGTATCCGCTCGAATAGACCATCGCCGGGTCGAGAAGCATGGCGTAGAAGTCGTTACCGAGGTCGTAGTGGTGTGCGATGGCGGCGCGATCGCGGCCCGGGCTGTTCGGCCGTCCCCGAAGCCTTGCCTCCTCGCCGGGGACGACCGGCGGGGGCCCGACCGCGCCAAGACGAAGGAACAGTGCGAGCACGGCGGGCCAGCTGGTCGGGCGTGGCAGCCCGCGGTCGCGCACCCGTCGCGTGAACTCCCTGCACAGCTGAAACCCCCGCCGGAAGTCTCCGTCGATGTCGATCTCGCCCATCACGTAGGCGCGGGCCAGGCCGAGCTCGCCGGGACGCCAGAGCAGGTAGCGGATGGCCCGCGGCGAACGGATCACCACCGTGGGCTCGCCGCTCGGCCCGCTCACGCTGCCGTCCCAGGCGCGGACGGCGACGGGAAGCCCGATGCCGAACGCGGCCTCGATTGTCGCCGTGACGTGTCCGGCGATGCCCCTTGTGGCCGACTCGCGCCGGGCGGTCTCCGTTGAATTCGCTGTCTCTTGCACGGTTGCGCTCCTCCCGCTTCGGCGAGCGCGGGCGTGTTGCCCGTATTCGACGAAGGCGTTGCAGCAGAACGGAACCACTCGCGTCCGCGCGGCTGCTCCGGACCGATCCCGTCGATGCTATTGCACCGCTTGGGTCGCGCCGTGTAAATCCATTGTGCATCGGCTTTGTGGCGACAGTTGCTCGTCCGGGGTAGCCCGTCCAGCCTGCAAATGCTGCCGCACAGTTAGCCGGCCTGGCTATTAAATGCCGCCGGTCACAATTGAGCTCATCGCGGCTGGTTGATCGGGCGTAAATTGCTCGCGATCATCCAGCGGTGAGAGCAGCAATGTTGTTGCGCGGTAATCGGCGGTCGACGTCTGAGAATGAGTGTCGCTGCAGTCCGCAAGGCTCTCATGGGGGATATGGGACGTTTCTGTCGGACGGTCGTGCGACTGATTCGCTGGTAATTCCAAATGAGGTGACATGGTGTGCAAGGAAGCGGGCTGTGAAGTTTCGTCATCCACAACGGGGGAATAGTGCGGGCGCGACGGCCTTCGGCGGTGTCTGCATCGACGGGGGGCATCAACGCCGGTGTCGCCCCCATGACCGCCGCCTGCGCCTTATCCGGCCGCGGCAACTTGCGGTACCGGCACCCACAATGCCAGGGCAACCTTCAGCACAAAGGCTTTACGGCAAGCAGCCGGCCGCCGGCCACTGGTTGCCGGTGGGGGAAGGGCCGGCGGATCTGCCGCCCCTCCCCCCACCGCCGTCAGCCCGCCGTGCGCTCCTCGACGTGGCGGCGGCGCAGCCTGGGGTCGGTGAGCGCCGGTCGCGGCCAGTCGGTGTCCCACAGGTTCTTTCCGGGTGCCACGATGGCGTCGATGCGGTCGAGCACCGCGTCGTCCAGCACGAGGCCGGCGCCGGCGAGCAGGCCGTCGAGCTGCTCCATCGTGCGGGGCCCGAGGATCGTCGAGGTGACGCCCGGGTGCGCCTGGGTGAAGGCGATCGCCAGTTGCGGCAGCGTGCACCCGAGTTCCTCGGCGAGGACCACCAGCTCCTCCACCGCGTCGTACTTGGCGGCGTTCTCCGGCAGGGACGGGTCGAAGCGGCTCGGGCGGATGGCCGCGCGACCGTCGGCGAGGTCAACCGCCTGGCCCTTGCGGTACTTCCCGGTCAGGAAGCCGAAGGCCAGCGGGCTCCACACCAAGGTGCCCATGCCGTACTTCTGCGCCGTCGGCAGCACCGCGCTCTCGATGCCGCGGTTGAGGATCGAGTAGGGCGGCTGCTCGCTGCGGAACCGGCCGAGGGCCCGCCGGTCGCTGACCGCCTGCGCCTCGACCATCAGGTCGGCCGGGAAGGTGGAGGACCCGAAGGCCCGGATCTTCCCCTGCCGCTGAAGGTCGGTGAGCGCGGAGAGCGTCTCCTCGATGTCGGTGGTCGGGTCGGGCCGGTGGATCTGGTAGAGGTCGATCCAGTCGGTGCCCAGCCGGCGCAGGCTGTTCTCCACCTCGGCGACGATCCAGCGCCGCGAGTTGCCCCGGCGGTTAGGGGCTTCGCTCAGAGGGCCCTCGCCGACGCCGAAGTGGACCTTGGTGGCCAGCACCACGTCCTCGCGGCGGCCCTTGAGGGCCTTGCCGACGATCTCCTCCGACTCGCCGCCGGAGTACATGTCGGCGGTGTCGACGAAGTTGACTCCCCGGTCCAACGCGGAGTGGATGATCCGCGCGCAGTCCTCGTGGTCGGGGTTTCCGATGTACCCGAACATCATCGTCCCGAGGCAGTACGCGCTGACCTCGATGCCCGTTCCACCCAATACGCGGTATCGCAATGACTTCTCCTCGCCGTCCGCCGGTGTCACGACCACCGGTCGGTCGAAACCTACGAGCTAGAGCGCTGTCTAGGTCAAACCGGTGTGGCCGGGGTCACCGCTGGAGCGCTCGGAGATATCCGCGACTCTCGGGAAGTCCGCGTCGACGGTGCAGAAGCGGTGGTGCCGGCGCCGAGGGCGGCCTCGACGCCGGCGCGGGTCACCGGTGATCGCCGCCTCGGCGGACGGAGGGCCGCGGTCACCGCGATCGCGCGGAGCTCACGCCGTCGGCCCGGCATGAAAGACTCCCGTGATGACACGCGCGGGGAAAGCGGAGGAACTCGGACGCGGCGCACTCGACTGGATGTTGCGCCAGGCAAGGGAAACCGACGCCGGTCTCGCCTGGCCCGTCGTCCCGAGCGCGGAGACGCACCTCGACGCGTTCTACCTCGGCACCGAGGGTGTCGTCCGCGCGCTCCTGGAGGGCCACCGGCACTTCGGCGACGACCGGTACGCCGACGCGGCCCTGCGCGGGGCGCGCCACATCGCCGTGGAGGTCGGGGAGGAGAGCTACGGAGGGCTCTACATCGGTGCGATGGGGAAGGCCCTCGTCCTCCGCGCCGTCGGCGAACGACTCGACGACTCCGCCAGCCGCGCCGCCGTCGCTCCCGCGCTGGCCAAGGTCGGCGAACTCGCCGAGAACGGCCGCTGGGCGGGCATGGTCGAGATCCTCTACGGCAACGCCGGCGTCATCCTCGGCGCGCTGGTGTGCGGGGACCTCGCACTGGCGGTCACGGCCGCCGAGTCCATGGCGGCCGAGGCCGAGCGGACCGAACACGGTGTGAACTGGAGAATCCGCGCCGATTCGCCGAGACATGTCCGGCACATGGCGCACGGCGCCGTCGGCAACGCCTTCGCCCTCGCCTCCGCGGGAGCCGCCGCCGACCGGCCCGACCTCACCGAACTGGCCCTGGCCGCCGTCGCCGAAGTGCTCTCCCACGACGAGGCCGACGGCCCCGAGGGCCTCCTCATCGCCCGCAACAGCGACGCCGGCAAGTCCCTCGACGAGCGCTGCGCCTACGGGTGGTGCGCGGGAGCCGCCGGCGACGCCCAGCTCTTCCGCCACCTGGCGCGGATCACCGGCGACCCAGCGTGGTCGGTGCTCGTCGACCGCTGCTGGCACACCATCACCCACTCCGGCCTCCCTGCGCGCAAGTGGCCGGGCTTCTGGGACAACGTCGCCCGGTGCTGCGGCACCGCCGGTGTGCTCGCCCTCGGCTGCGACCTCGTCGCCGAAGGCCGCCACGGCGCCGCCGAGTTCACCGACGTTCTCGCCGACGACCTCATCGAGCGCGCGATCGTCGACGCCGAGGGCGTCCGCTGGTCCAACTACGACCACGAGAAACCCGGCGACCTCGAACCCGGTCTCGGCTGGGGCCACGGAGCCTCCGGCATCGTTCCCGAGCTGTTGCGCTACGCCCGCATCGGCACCGGACGCGGCACCGACTACGCCGTCGCGTGGCCCGATCAGCCTCCGGCGGACCGAACGCCCCGGTGAACCCCGCCCGCTTCCCGTCGCCCTGACCTGGCGGCAATCGCACCCGCGGCGACTGTGACCCACCTCATGGAACTCCGCGGGTGCGCCGGACAGCAGCCACCGTGAAACCGACCATGCGTGCCCGAATACGGGCCGGCGACCGCGACGCTTTCCGCGACCTCTTCGGCGAGTACGCCCGCGCCATCCACCACCACGCCTACCGCCTCACCGGCGACTGGTCCACCGCCGAGGACGTCGTGTCCCTGACCTTCCTCGAAGCGTGGCGACTTCGCGAACGCGTCGACCCCGACGAGGACGCCGGCCCGCTGCGCGCCTGGCTCTACGGCGTCGCCACGAACGTCGCCCGCAACGTCCGCCGCGCCGCACGCCGCCATTCCGCCGCGATGGCGCGCCTCCCGAGGCCCGGCCCGGAACCCGACCACGCCGACGGTGTGGCCACCACCATGTACGAACGCGAGCGCCTCGCCCTGGTCCGCCGGGCCATGGCCCGCCTGCGCAAGAACGAACGCGAAGTCCTCACCTTGTGCGTGTGGTCCGGGCTCGGCTACGCCGAAGCCGCGCAGGCCCTCGACGTGCCCGTCGGCACCGTCCGCTCGCGCCTCTCGCGGGCCCGCCGGAAGCTCGCCGGACTCGTCGACGCCGGTGGGCTCTCGCCGGTCGCGAAGAAGGCCGAAGAAATCCGGGAACCGGCCGCCCGTCCCGGACAGACAAGAAGAGACCGCACGAATGCGGTCCGGTTCGCACAGGAGAACACCCGATGACCAGAGAACACGACGACCGCGACGAGTTGGCCCGGCTGCTGCCGGACCCGGCGGACCGGGGCCTGTCCACGCACCGCCACCGCCAGATCCAGGAGTTCCTCATGACCGAGATGCAACCTCCACAGCGGCCGGTTCGCCGCCCGCGCCGCGGTTTCGCCCTCGTCACCGCATCCGTCCTCGCCGCGGCGGCCGTCGCGGCGGGCGCCGCGACCGGCGGCTTCGGCCTGCTGTCCGGCGAGCCCGGCGCGGGAGCCGACGTCGTCGCGACCCAGCAGCCCTCGGCGGAGACGCCGGTGGCCGCGACGTTCCGCCTCGCGGCAGCGCACGCCGCCACGCAGGAGTGGACCGATCCCCGACCCGACCAGTGGACCTACACCAAGTACTGGTCGCAGGAGCCCGGTCCGCTCGCCGAGCACTACCGATGGTCGGGGCCGCCGGTCACCCGTGAATGGTGGGAGAAGATCGACGGCACGAAGGTGGCCGGCCCCCAGGAGACCGAGCGCGTCGAGGAACTGGTCCTGGACAACCGGCTCCCGTTCCTGATGGCGCTGCCCACCGACCCGCAGGAGCTCCTGGCCGCGCTGCGCGAAGAGCTGGCCGACCCGAACCGGATGCGCCTGGACCACGCCATGCCCTTCTCCTTCGAGCCGAAGACCGAGGAGGAGTGGAACCTCGCCCTGTACAGCAACATCAGTTCGATCCTGCAGATCGGCGTCCTGCCCCCCGACGTGACCTCGGCGCTGTGGCAGGCCGCCGCGCTGATCCCGGGCGTCGTCCAGCGAGACGAGATCATCGAGATCGAGGGCCGCAAGGCCGTCGCGGTCAGCGTGGTCCTCGACGGCTGGTTCGAGGTGCAGCTCCTCCTCGACCCCGACACCCACGAGTACGTCGGCCGCCGCACCCTCTACGCCGCCGACCACACCTACGGGCCGGACCAGGGGAACGTGCGGGCTAAGAAGGGCGAGGTCGAGTACGTCACGATCCGCCTCGACTCCGGCATCGTCGACAAGGCCGGCGACACCACCTGACCTGGACCGACGACGCGCGAGGCCATCGCGCCGCGCGTCGTCTGTCCACATTGGACTATCCCCTTAGCGCTAGGAGCGACATGCGAATCCGTTCGACCCTCGCCGCCCTCGGGCTGCTGGCCGCCACCGTCGCGGCCACCCCGGCCCAGGCGGCCCCAGACTCCGGCGGGTCACCGCTCGCCGCGCCGGCCGACGGCCAGGCCCACGTCGTCACCCTGATCACCGGCGACAGAGTCCTCGTCAACGCCGGCGGCGACTATGTCTACCTCCCCGCCGACGGCCGCGAACACATCGGCTACATCCGTTCGGGTACGGGCCTTCTGCCCCTCGACGCGGCGCCGCTGGTCAACCGCGGCCTGCTCGACCGCGCCCTCTTCGACGTCAGCGGCCTGATCGCCGACGGGTACGCGGACGGCGCCGCTCTCCCCGTCATCATTCAGGGAGCCGACGGCGACCCGGCCGACAGCGGAGCGTTCCGTTCCGCCGCGACCGGTTCCGGCCTGTCAGTCGATGGCCGTGAATTGGACAGCATCGACGCCCGGGCGCTCACCGTCACCGCCGAGGGCGCCGACGAGCTGTGGGAGCGCATCGCCCCCACCGGCGAGAATCGCGCCCTGTCCGCTGACGTGAAGCACATCTGGCTCGACGCCAAGGCCGAGATCCTTCTCGAACAGAGCGTCCCGCAGATCGGCGCGCCGATCGCCTGGCAGGCCGGTTACGACGGCACCGGCGTCACCGTCGCCGTCCTCGACACCGGGTACGACCCCACGCACCCCGATCTGAAGGACCAGGTCGCGCAGGCGAAGGACTTCACCGGATCCTCGCCCGAAGCCGTCGACGGGCACGGCCACGGCACCCACGTGGCGTCCACCGTCGCAGGTACCGGAGCGGCCTCCCAAGGCCGCTACAAGGGCGTCGCGCCGGGCGCGAAGCTCCTCGTCGGCAAGGTCCTGGGCGACGACGGTTCCGGCTATTACAGCGGCATCGTCGACGGCATGGAATGGGCGGCGGGCCAAGGCGCGTCGACGATCAGCATGAGCCTCGGTGGTGAGTTCAGCGACGGCACCGACCCGATGGCTCTGGCCGTGAACGAGCTGTCCGCGCGCTACGGCACCCTGTTCACCATCGCCGCGGGAAACGCGGGCGGTGACCGGACCATCGAGTCGCCCGGCTCGGCCGACGCGGCGCTGACGGTCGGCGCGGTCGACAAGCAGGACGAGCCCGCCTACTTCTCCAGCAGGGGACCGCGCCTGGGTGACTACGCGGTGAAGCCCGACATCTCCGCGCCCGGCGTCGCCATCTCGGCCGCCGAGGCCGGCACCGGCGGATACGTCGCGCACGACGGCACCTCGATGGCCACCCCGCATGTCGCCGGGGCCGCCGCGATCCTCAAGCAGCACCATCCCGATTGGAGCGGGGCGCAGCTCAAGGCCGCGCTCATGGGCAGCGCCAAGGGGCTCGACGACGTCGGTGTCTACACCACGGGCGCGGGCCGCGTGGACGTCGCCGCCGCGATCGGGGCGACCGTGTACGCCGAGGACGCGACGATCAGTTTCCCGACGGTGACGTACCCGGACGACGGTTCCCGCAAGGAGAAGACCGTCACCTACCGCAACACGTCCACTGTGGACGTGACGGTGCAGTTGGCGATCACCTCGGCGACCACCGCCGACCTGTTCGGTGTCAGCCCGGGCAGCCTGACCATTCCGGCGGGCGGAACCGCGCGGGCCACGGTCGCGTTGAGCGCGGCAGTGGGCGGCGCGATCGGCACCCACGGCGCGGTTCTGGTGGCCGACGCCGGCGACCACGTCGTGCGTACCCCGGTCGGCGTCACCGTCGAACCGGAGCTGTACAAGGCGCACGTCACCGGGACGGCCCCGGCCGGGCGCGGCGTCACCGACCTGAACGTGTCCTATGTCGACAAGGCCACCGGCACGACCTACTACCCCGAGACGTACGGCCCCGACGGCTCCGTCGACTTCCGTGTGCCGCCGGGGGACTACTTCGCGGCGGGCATGCTCACCGACGACCATGGCGCCGTCACGCACTTCACGCTTCCCGTGCACGTCACTGCGGACACCGTGCAGGTGGTCGACGGGAGCGACGCGGCCCCGGTTTCCGTGCGCCTCACGGATCGCGGCGAACCGGACTACCGGGACATCGGCGTCTTCGAGGTCCTGCAACCTGTCGAGAACGGCGGCATCTACATCTACGGGGCGTTGGCGCCCGAGGCGTACACGATTCCCGGCGACGACTTGGGCGTGTACCTGTTCGACGTCGTGATGACCGCCAGTGTGCTGCCGCAGGACCCGGCCCACACCTGGCAGTACAACCTCGGTTACCGCTACCACCGCACGCCCGCGATCACCGTCGAAGTGGCCGACGCCGAACTCGGCCGCCAGGACGCCCGGTACGACAGCCAGGGCGTGTCCGGCACCGCGCTCGTCTACTACTCCGACCTCAGCGAGGACGGCGGATCCGGCACCGTGGCGGTCGCCCAGCCCGTCCCGGGCGGCCGGACCGTGTACTTCACGCCGGGAACGTGGTCCAGCGGGATGATGTTCCAAAGCGAGATCGAAGGCGAGGAGGCCTTCGAGCACTCCGACCATATCGCCGATTACCAGGCGGGGCAGGCGATCGCGCTGCGCTGGAACCGCGCCCCGCTGACCGTCGGCCTGCCCCCGGGCACCGGGGCGACCCGCGTGAACGACCCGCACATCGGCAGCAGGATCCTGCTGTCCATCCCCATGTTCACCGGACCCGACGGCCGGATCGTGACGAGCACGAATGTCTTCTTCACCGGAACCACCACCATGACGCTCAACGGCACGACGCTGATGGACGACACCGGCCGGGCCTGCGTGCACGGCGGTGACATCCCCGCCGACGCGGCCGGGACGATCACGCTGACGTGTTCGGTGGAACGCGAGGTGCCGTGGGCGTCGATCGCGTCGAAGTCGACGGGAGAGTGGACCTTCCAGACGGCGCCGGTCACCACCATGGTCGACCAGACCCTCAACGCCGTGCGCCTCAACGCCTCCGGCGTCGAGAACGGGTACGCCAAGCGCGGTGTCCCGCAGGTCGTCGCCCTGACGGTCGACCACACCGGAGCGGTGCGCACGAAGACGAAGGCGCTGACCTTCGAGGTGTCCTACGACGGCGGAGCGACCTGGAAGTCCGTCAAGGTCGTCCGATACGCCGACACGGGAGCGGCGACGCTGAACCACCCGGCGGGGGCGACCTCGGTCTCGGTCCGCATGACCACTGTGGACGACCAGGGCAACACGTCGAAGCAGACGACGATCGACTCCTGGGGGCTGAAGTAGGGCACGGGGACGAGGTGAAGTGAGGTGAGGGCCTCGGCCGGCCGGCCTGGGAGGACCGGCCGGCCGGGGCAACCTGCCTGCGTGACACGCGACGTTTAGGGAAGTGACCTTCGAAGAGCGAACCGGCCGCCCCGGGACTGTGGACCCCGGGACGGCCGTGGTGACGCGTCGGCTCTAGTAGTAGCAGCCGCTCGTCGGCAGGCTGCTCGGAGCCGGCGGGGTGCCGCCGTCGTAGATGGCGAGCAGGAAGGGCTGCGGGCAGCGGTTGCCGCCCGCGACGATCTCGATGTGCAGGTGCGGCCCGGTCGAATTGCCGGTACTCCCGGACCATCCCAGCAGCGTGCCGGGGCCTACGCGCGAACCTGAACCGACTCCGTGACCGGAGAGGTGGCAGTAGTAGTAGGTGGCACCGTCATCACCCGACAGGGCGTACCCGAGACCGCAGCGGGAGTTGTTGATCTGGTTGGCCGTCCCGGACCGGATCGCGTAGACCTGCGTCCCCGTGCCGACGGGGAGGTCGACGGCGGGGTAGTCGTGGTGCGGGTCGTCGTAGTAGCCGCGGCTGAGCGAACCGCGCGGGATGGGCAGCGAGTAGCCGCCCCCGCCGGACCCTCCGCCGACGACGCTCTGCCACGTCGCGGGCCCGACGATCCCGTCGGCGACGAGGCCGTGCCCGGACTGGTACGCCCGCGCGGCGGCCGCCGTCCCGGGCCCGAACACACCGTCGACGGCCAGCCCGTGTCCGTGGGCGTTGAGCGCGACCTGCGCGGCGGCCACGGCGTCACCGGTGCTGCCCTGCGAGACCGAGACGATCAGGCCGCCCCAGGTCTGCTGACCGACGATCCCGTCGGCGGCATAACCACGGGCCTGCTGGAACGAGACCACGGCACCCTCGGTCGCCGGACCGAAGGCTCCGTCGGCGTCCACTCCGTGCCCGTGGGCGCGAAGCAGGAACTGGACCACCGTCACCGTGGAACCCGTGGCGCCGCGCGCGACGACCGGCCACCCTGCGGCGGAGGCCGACTGCGGGTTGCCGACCACGAGCACCGACACGGCTACGGCCATCGCGGCCAGCACGACGAGGTACCGGCGTAACTGTCCTTTCACGACACACCTCCTTGAACGATCGGGCGCGTCCATACGAGACGCGCGGGGATCCGATCCGCCCGAACCTAAGCAAGCGGCGGCGGGCCGTCATCGTGCGTTCGACCCACGTTCTCGCCGACGCGAGCGGGCGCAGGCTACGCTGTCGCCGACACGGGGGGCCGTGCCCGGTTTCCGTTGCGGCCACCGGGATTCATCAGCGGGACGAACCAGGTGAGCGACATGGCCCCGAACGCGCGTCACGGCGCCGTCGAGGCGCGTTTCCTGTTCTCCGCCCGCCAGCTGGCCTGCCTCCTGCGCGGTGTCGCGCTCATGCTCATCAGCGTCTTCGGGCTCCTCGCGGTCCCCGCCGACGCCATGGCGCTGGGCTGGGCGCTGGTGGGCCTCATGGTCGCCGGCGCGGCCGTCGACGTCGGCGTAGGCGTCACCGGCCGCTGGGCGGCCCTCGCGCTCGTGTTCGCCGTGGCTCGCGTCGCGGCGGTCTGCGCCACCCAGAACCAGACCGGCGACTCCCCGAACATGTGGGCCCTCAACGTCCTCACGACCACCGCCATCACCCTGCAATGGGAGTGGCCGCCGACGGTGACGGCACCCGTCGTCGCCGCGCTGTTCACCGTCGTCGTGGCCGCCATCGGCTTCGAGGAGGGCGGCGTCCTCGGGCCGCGACTGCTCGTCGAATGCGTCCTCGCGCGCCTCGCCTTCGTCCTCCTGCAACGGTCCGGCCGGCGCATGGACGCGCTGCGGGCACGCCGGACGGCCCTCGCCCGCGCCGAGGCCATCTCGATCGCCCGCCAGCGCCAGGACCGCGAATACCTCGCCCTGCTCCACGACACCGCCTCGGCCACCTTCCTGCTGACCGCGACCCAGGGCGCCTACACCGATCCCGGGCAGATCGCCGACGCGGCCAGGCGCGATCTCGCCGTCCTCACCGGCGCCGAGGGCGCGGCGACCACACAGGACAGTCCCGTCGACCTGACGGCGGCGCTCCGCGCGGTCGTCGACCGTGCCCCCTTGACCGTCGACGCCCACTGGGAGGACGGACCGCCGCTGCCGGCGTCCGTCGCGCTCGCCCTGGTCCGGGCCGTCCGTGAAGCGCTGGTGAACACCGCTCGGCACGCCGGGGTCACCGCCGCCACGGTCAGCGTCGACCATGCGGGAGAACAAGTCATCGTCACCGTCGCCGACGGTGGAAAGGGCTTCGACCCCGACGAAGTCCCGTTGTCGAGCCGCGGGATCCGCGGATCCATCGTGGAGCGCATGACCGGCGTCGGCGGCACCGCCGCGGTCACCTCCCGCCCCGGCGGCGGCACCGCCGTACGGCTGGAGTGGTCGAGTGAATGAGCACCGGCCCACTGAGGACAAGGTCATCGCCACCGTCAGGGTCGCGCTGGTCTTCGTCGTCGCCTTGACCCAGCCGGTACTCGGCCTCAACACGCTCCTGCGGCACGAGTACCGGCCGCGCGCGCTCGCCGTCGCCGCCTTCGTCGCCGTCGCGTGCGTCACCGCGGTCTCCGCCATGTGGGTGCTGCGCCGCCGGCGCCTGCCCGGCCCCGTCGCCATCACCGGGACCGCCGTCGTCCTGGCCGCCTCGGTCGCCGCGATCATCGCGACACCGGCGGCCGAGCAGTTCGGTTCCGGCGACTGGGCCTTCGGTCTGCTCGGCTGGCATCTGCTCCTGCTGCTCCTCGACCGCGCCCCGATCCTCTACGCAGCCATGACCGTCCACTTCGGCGTCAACATCGGATACTTCCTCATCGGCGGTCCCGACCGCATCGACATCGGCGTCGCCGGGACCGTCGTCGTCGGCATCGGCGTCGTGCAACTCGCCGCCGTGGTCATCTCCCGGCTCCTCAGCCGCCGCGCCCGCGACGCGATGGCGCTGGCCGCCGAACGCGACCGCCTCGCCAGCCGGGTCCTGTCGGCAGAACAGGTCGAGCGCGGACAGCGCACCGCCTTCGCCGGCCACCTCGGCGCGACCCTCTCCCTGCTCGCCGACCTCGCCGACGGCTTACTCGACCCCCGCGAGCCCGAGACCCGGCGCTGGGCCGCCCTCGGCGCCACCCAGCTCCGCCGGCTCTTCGCCGAGAACGACGACGTCCCCGACCCGCTCGTCCACGAGGTCTCCGCCTGCGTCGACGTCGCCGAACGGCGAGGCCTCGACGTGTCCCTCGCCGTCAGCGGCACCGCCGTCGACCTGCCCGCGGAGGTGCGCCGCGACCTCACCGGACCCGTCGCCGCCGCGCTCGCCGCGGCCGGGAAACGCGCCCGCGTCAGCGTTCTGCGCACCGAGGAGGAGGTGCGCGTCGCCGTGGTGAGCGACGCCGGCGAGAAGGCGATCGCCGTCAACTCACCGGGAGTCAACGTCGAGTCCGGTAGATATGGCGACTACACGCGAATGGAGGCCAGGTGGCGCCGACAAATCTGAGCGCGGTGGTCGTCGACGACCACCCCGCCGTACGAGCGGGGGTGGCCCACTGGCTGGGCTCGGGGAGCCCGCCGATCCGGGTCGCCGCGTCCGGCGACGACGTCCGGGTCGCCTGGCTCGGCGAGGGGGCCACCGCCGACGTGGTCATCCTCGACCTGCATCTCGGCGGGCCGGTGCCCGCCATCGGCGACCTGCGGCGACTCGTGCGGGCCGGACGCCGCGTCGTCGTCTACTCGATGCGCTCCGACGACATCACCGCCCTGCAATGCCTCGAACTGGGCGCCCTGAGCTTCCTCACGAAGGCCGAGGGCGCCGACCACCTCCTCCAGGCCACCCGGGCAGCCGCCGACGGCCGCGCCTACACGCCGCCCTCCCTGGCGGGCGCGCTCGCCGGCGACCGCTCCGACCAGCGGCCCTCCCTCACGGCGAGGGAGATCGAGGTGCTGATCGAGTGGTTCCAGTCGGAGTCGAAGCAACTGGTCGCCGAGCGGCTGGGGATCTCGCAGAGCACCGTCAACTCCCACCTGGAGCACATCCGGGTCAAGTACGCGATGCGGGGTCGGGAGGCGCCCACCAAGGCGATGCTGGTCGCGCGGGCGATCCAGGACGGGCTGGTCCGGCTCGACGACCTGTGACCGGCCATCGGTCGATCACACGATGCCCGCCGGGCCCGCTTTGCCTAGGTTCGAGCGCGACGGCGGCCCATGGGCCGCGGCCGAGTAGGTGACCTCGGGTCACCGCTGACGAGAGGCGCACATGGTGAAACTCTCCCGACGACATTTCTCACTGACCCTCGCCGTGCTCTGCGCGGGCGTGGTCGCGGCGATCGCCTCGCCCGGGCCCGCGTCCGCGGCGAGCTGGCCCGTCATCGACGAAGGGGCCACCGGCTCCAGCGTCTCGGTGGTACAGCTGCTCCTGCGCGCCCACGGGCACACCGTCGAGGCCGACGGCGACTTCGGTCCGGCGACCGAGAGCGCCGTGGTGGCCTTCCAGTCCGCCAAGGGCCTGACCGCCGACGGCATCGTCGGTCCGCAGACCTGGGGCGTCCTGATCATCACCGTCCGGCAGGGCGACCGCGGCGACGCGGTCAAGGCGGCGCAGACGGCGCTCAACGTGCACGGTTCGGGCCTGGCCGTCGACGGCGTGTTCGGTCCGGGCACGGCGGCGGCCGCGCGGTCGTTCCAGTCCGCGAAGGGCCTGACCGCCGACGGCGTCGTCGGTCCGCAGACCTGGCAGAACCTGGTGTCGGGGACCGGCGGCTGCTCCGTTCCCCCAGGCGCCGACCCGAACGTCCTGGTGGGCGTCTACCGCGTGGCCACCGGCCTCGGGGTCGACGACCGGGTCCTGCTCGCCGGTTTCGAGGCCGGATGGGTGGAGTCGCGCATGAACAACCTGCCTTGCGGTGACCGGGACTCCCTCGGGGTGTTCCAGCAGCGCCCCTCCCAGGGCTGGGGCACGCCCGAGCAGATCATGAACGTGTCCTTCGCGTCGAACTCCTTCTTCACCCGGGCGATCAACGTGGCCGCCGCGCACCCGTCGTGGACGGCCGGCCAGGTCGCCCAGGCGGTGCAGGTCTCGGCGTTCCCCGACCGCTACGACGCCGCCGAGGCGACCGCGCGAGCGCTCATCGAGCAGGCGCGCGGCCTCGCCGGAGGCGCCGCGGCGGCATAGCGTCGACCGAGATCCGCCCCGGCACCGGCGCTCGGTCGGCTCCCCGGTCGCGGGGCGGTTCGATGGACGTATCCCCTCCGTCCATCGGGCCGCCCCGCGACGCCGTTCAGCTCCCGGACTCGGCGGCCGACAGCAGCCGTCCGAACAGGACGGCGAAACGCTGGAACAGTTGCGCGGCGGCCATTCTGTCGACGCCGCGCCCGGTCACCGACGAGCGTGCGGTGACGCGGTCGGCGGCCGAGGCGAGTTCGACGGTCACGTCCACGTCGCGCAGGACGGGGTTGGCCACCCGTGCGGCACCCGGGAGTTTCAGCAGGACCAGCGCGCCGGTGCCGCTGACCCGGACCCGCCGGTCCTCGGTCAGCGGGACCGACTCGGGCACGGCCCGCCTCAGTCGCGCGAGCCGATCGGTGTGCTCACCGTCCGCCGGGACGTCGAGGACGGTGAGGCCGCCCTGGTGCCAGACGAGCAGTTCGGCCGGGGGTTGCTCGCACGATGCGGCCAGCGCGAGAGTGAGCGCGTAGGCGGCCTCGGCGGCCAGCTGGTTCCGCCACACCTGGGGGTAGGCGACCGCGCCCGACTGGGGCTTGGCGGTCGCGGGGCGGCGCAGGGCCGCGCGGGTGAGCGTGACCCGCGCCGAGCGCCGGGCGCGGATCCCGGCCGCCAGCGAGCGGACCGTCGGCATCGCGAAGAGGTCGCCGACGCTGAGCATCCCCGGGTGGTCCTTCCCGAGCCGGCCGTGCACCTGCACGATCGTCAGGGAGTTGCCGCCGAGTTCGAAGAAGTTCTCGGTCGTGCCGAAGTGCGCGTGGCCGAGGACCTCCGCCCAGATCGCGGCGATCGCGGCCTCCAGCTCGTCGGCGGCTTCCACTCGGTCGGCGGACGCGGCGGTCACGGGCTCGGGGAGGGCGGCCCGGTCGAGCTTGCCGTGCCGGGTCAGCGGGATCGCAGGGATCTCGGCGATCCGCGCCGGGATCATGTACGCGGGAAGCCTTTCGGCCAGGAATGAGCGCAGCCCGCCGACGTCGACGCCGTCGGACCCGGCGGGGGTGACGTACGCGGCGAGTGCCGTCGAGCCGTCCCGCTCCTCGTGTGCGACCACCGCGGCGTCGCGGACGGCGGGGTGCGCGCGGACGGCCGACTCGACGTCGCCGATCTCGATCCGGAAGCCGCGCACCTTGACCTGCTGGTCGTCGACGCGCCCGAGGTACTGGACGGTGCCGTCCGACAGGAGGCGCGCGCGGTCGCCGGTGCGGTAGAGGCGGCCCTCGCCGTACGGGTTGGGGACGAACCGCTCGGCGGTCAGCTCGCTCAGCCCGACGTAGCCGGTGGACAGGCCGTCGCCGGCGGCGCAGAGCTCGCCGGGCTCACCGATGCCGCAAAGCCTCGCGGCGTCGAGGATGTGGACCTGGGTGTTGGCGACGGGCCGGCCGATCGGGATCCGCGCGGGGTCGGTGATCGGCGATCCGTCGTCGGGCCAGCCGGTGGTCAGCACGGTGGTCTCGGTGGGGCCGTAGGCGTTGACGTAGCCGACGGCCTCGCGGCGTGCCTTCTCCACGACGGCGAGGCTTGAGGCGCCGCCGCCGGTGGTGACGATCCGCAACGGCAGGCCCTCGCACAGCAGGTAGTACTGCGGCGGCAGCAGGCCGAGCGTCACGCCCCTGCGGCGGGACTCCGCCACCAGCCGACCGGCGTCGTAGACGGTCTCCTGGTCGACGATCACCAGCGCCGCGCCGTTGAGCAGCGACAGGGCGATCTCCCAGACGGAGGCGTCGAAGGTCAGGTTGGAGAACTGGAGCACGCGGTCGGCGGAGGTGACCGCGTAGGCGTCACGCAGGTGCGCGCGGAGGTTGACCAGTCCCTTGTGGACGAGCAGCACGCCCTTGGGGACACCGGTGGTGCCGGAGGTGTAGATGCAGTACGCCGGATCCGCCGGGGAGGGAAGCCGGTCGGCGAACTCCAGCTCGTCCCATGTGGACTCACCGACGGCCGCCAGGTCGTGCACCGCCGTCGAGGCGAGCGTTCCACCGAGCGCCGCGACGGTCTCGGCCGCGCGGGGCCCGTAGGTCGCCAGTGCGGCCATCCCGCTGTCGGCGACGATCTGCGCGATGCGCGCCGGGGGAGAGGTCACGTCCAGCGGGATGAAGTGGCAGCCGGCCAGCATGACGCCCAGGATGCCGACGATCACATGCGTGCTGCGCTCACCGAGGACGCCGACGGCGGCCCCACGCGCCGCACCGCCCGCGACCAACGCGCGCGCGACCCCGGCCGCCGCGTCGGCGACGTCCCGGTAGGTCATGGAGCGCTCGCCCCAGACCAGGGCCACCCGCTCGGGGTGCTCGCGCACCCCGTCGAGGAACGCGCTGACGGCGGTCATCTCCGCCGGATACGGCAGCAGGGTCCGGTTGAACTCCTCGACCACCGTTCGCTTCTCCGCAGGGGAGACGGTCGCGACCTCGCGCAGCGGCGCGCGGGTGTCCTCGGCGATCCGGCCGAGGACGAGCAGGACCCGGGCGAGCAGACGGTCCACATCGGACTCGGTGAGCTCGGCGCGGTCGTAGAGCGCGGTGAACTCCAGCTCGCCGCCGTCGCGCTGGACGACGAGGTTGAAGGGGTAGTTCGTCTCCTCCTCGCGGCCGCGCTCGTAGGCGAGCCCGCCGCCGTGGATCGTGCCGGCCTCGACGTGGTAGTTCTCGAAGGCGAAGAGCGTGCCGACGAGCCTTTCCACGGGCACCGAGGCCTGGATGCGCGCGAGGGAGCCGTGATCGTGGCCGGCCGAGGCGATGGCCTGGTCGCGGACGGCTTCGACCAGTTCGGCGACGGTGCCGTCGGCGGGGATCTGGACGCGGACGGGGATGGTGTTGATGAACAGGCCGACGGTCTTGTCGATGCCCGGCAGCGGCGCGTCGCGGCCGGAGACGACCTTGCCGAACACCACGTCGGGTTCGCCGACAGCCCGGGACAGGACCAGACCCCACGCGGCCTCGGTCACGTGGCTCAAGGTCGCCCCGCGCGGCGCGAACAGGTCGCTCAGGCGGCTCGCCAGGTCGCCGGTGCTCGTCACGGTGACGCGCCCGACCCCGGAGGCGCCGGCGGTCCCCTCGGCCGAGGCGGTCGCCAGGACCGCCTCGGTGTCGTACCCGTCGAGGAGTTGCGACCAGTGCCGGTCGAAGGCGGCGGTGCCGCGTTCGGCGACATGGCGGACGTACGCGGTGAAGGCCGCCGACTCGCCGCGCTCGGCGCCGGCTCCGGCGAGCACGGCCGAGGTGTCCGCGCCCTCGGCGACGGCCCGGTGGTAGCGGAGGAAGTCGCCGAACAGTGTGGACAGTGACCAGCCGTCGAGGATGATGTGGTGGTAGGTCCACACCAGACGCAGGACGTCTCGTTCGTCCTCGGTGGTGCGGATCGCGGTGACGCGCAGGAGCGGGTCGCGGGCCAGGTCGAAACCCCGCTCGACATCCTCGGCCAGCAGCCGGTCGAGCGCCTCCGGCCCCTGATCGCGCAGGTCCGCCACCGCATAGCCGATCCCGCGATCGCGCAGCACCACCTGGCGCGGCCGTTCGAGGCCCGCCGACGCGAAGGCCGTGCGCAGGACGCCGTGCCGTGCCGCCAGCGCCCGCAACGCGGTCTCGACGGCGTCGACCCCGAACGCGGCCCCGTCCTCGTCGGCGGCGCGGAAGACCTGCTGCACGACGTAGGCGCCGCTCGCGGGGTCTTCGAGCCCGTGGAAGAGCATGCCCTCCTGGAGGGGCGTCAGATCGGCGATGTCGGTGTGGTGCGGGTACAGCGACTCGATGCGGCGCTGGTCGTCGCGGGAGAGGGGCAGGACCACGGCGTAGTCCGACGGCGTCTTCCGGCGCGGCCTGCCGGCCTCGGCGGCGATGGCCGTGAGGCCGCGCCGGAAGCCTTCGGCGAGGCGCGCGAGTTCGGTGCCGTCGAGGGTGCGGGCGTCGGAGGTGATGGTCGCGACCAGGCGCCCCTCGCGGATCAGGACGTTGACGCCGACGCCGGCGAGATGGCGGTTGGCGGGGTGCGACGGTGTCCCGGTACGGCCGAATACGACGTCGCCGAAACCGTCGGCGGCGGTGGCGTCCTGCTCGCCGAGGTAGTTGAGGGTGACCGACGCGTCGATCCGCCCGAAACCGCCCGGCCGCAGCCCGTACCCGATGCCGCCGTAGGGTACGGCGCGCAGGGTCTCCTTGGCTGCGACGATCGCCTCGCCGGGGTCGGTGAGGCAGTCGAGGACCACGGGGAACATGCCGGTGAACCACCCGACGGTCCGGTCCACGGCGGGAAGGGACGGGTGACCGCCGCGTCCGTGCCGTTCGAGGCGGACCGCGACCCGCTTCTGACCGCTCAGGTCGGCGACGCCCATGGCCAGCGCCGCCAGCACGACGTCCTCCATGGAGGCGCGGTAGCCGGCCGCCCGGCCCAGGTCGGCGGTGGCCGCGGCGTCGAGGACGACCTCGCGTGAATCCACACCGTCGCCGTCCTCGCCCGCCACCCGCAGCAGCGCGGCGGAAGCCTCGCGGTCGACGCGATCCCAGTACTCGCGCTCCTCGGGGACGAGCGTCGCGGCCAGGTCGGCCATGGCGCCCGACCACTGGCGCAGGGAGGCGGTCTTGTCCGGCAGCACGATCGCGCGCTCGTTTCGCGCGCGGCGGATGCCGGTGAGCAGGTCCTCGACCACGACCTGCCAGGACACGGCGTCGACGACGAGGTGATGGGCGACGAGGAACAGGCGTGAGCCGGCCGGACCGGTGACCAGCGCCGCCCGCAGCAGCGGCCCCGCGCCGAGGTCCATCGAGGCGTGCAGGCGCTCGGCGGCCTCAACGGTCGCCGCCTCGACCTCGCCGGCGTCGGAGACCGTGTGGTGCTCGAACCCGTAGCGGACGTCGTCGACGCCGAGGATCGTCAGCCGGCCCTCGGCGACCACGGCGCGGAAGGCGTCGTGGTGCGCCCAGATCGCGTCGAGCGCGGCGCGCACCTGCCCCGCGGCGGCGAAACCGACGTCGACGAGGACTTCCTGGTTGAAGTGGGCGGGCACGGCGAGGTCCCAGGCGAAGAACTCCTCGACGATCGGCCAGACCCCGCCGACCGGCCCGCTCACCGAACCCTGCTCGAAGGCGCTCGCGGTCTCGCGGGTCACCCGGGCGGCCACACCGCGCGCGGTCAGGCCCGCCATGACGTCGCCGACCTTCACCTCGAACCCGGCGGCCCGGATCCGCGACACGACGCGGATCGCCTTGATGGAGTCGCCGCCCAGCTCGAAGAAGGAGTCGAGGACGCCGACCGCGTCGAGTCCGAGCACCGTCGCGAAGGCCTCGCACACCGCGGCCTCGACCTCGTCGGCCGGTTCGACGGCGGAGGCGGTCTTGGGAAGCGCGGGGGCGGGAAGGGCCGCGCGATCGATCTTTCCGTTACGCGTCAAGGGGATAGCCGCGACACCGAGGAGATGCGCCGGGACCATGTAGGCCGGCAGCCGCGTGCCCAGGAAGGCCCGCAGCTCGGCCGGGTCGAGACCCCCTTCCTCGGCGACGGCGTAGCCGGCGAGGGCCGTGGTGCCGTCGGGATCGCGGTGGGCGAGCACGACCGCGTCGCGGACCGCCGGGTGATCGCGCAGGGCGGCCTCGATGTCGGGGAGTTCCACCCGGTAGCCGCGGACCTTGACCTGCTCGTCGTCGAGGCGGCCGAGGTACTCGATGGTCCCGTCGGCCAGCAGCCGCACCCGGTCCCCGGTGCGGTAGAGGCGGCCGTCGCCGAACGGGTCGGGCACGAACCGCGCGGCGGTCAGCTCCGGCAGCCCCAGATAGCCGGTGGACAGCCCGTCCCCGCCCGCGCACAACTCGCCGACCTCCCCGACGCCGCACAGCCGCGTGCCGTCGAGCACGAGCGCCGAGGTCCCGGCGATCGGCCGTCCGATGGGGACGGTGCGGGTCCTGGTCCGCGAGATGGGATGGGTGGCGGTGAAGGTGGTGTTCTCGGTGGGACCGTAACCGTTGACGAGGGTGATCCCCGGGACGTTGTCGTAGACGAGGTGCACGTGGTCGGCGCTGACGGCCTCACCGCCGACGAGAAGCCGGTCGAGGCCGGCGAAGGCGGAGGTGTCGGTGACGGCGATCTGGTTGAACAGCGAGACGGTCAGCCACATGACGGTGGCACCGGAGCGCCGGATGAGACCGCCGAGGCGGTGGGGGTCGAGGAGGTCCTCGCGGTCGGGGACGACGAGGGTTCCGCCGTTGAGCCACATGCCCCAGATCTCGAAGGTGGACGCGTCGAAGGCGAGGGATCCCGTCTGTACCAGCACATCGGCCGCCGACAGCGGCAGTGAGGAGTTGCCGCACACCAGCCGCAGGACGGCCCGCTGGGGAATGACGCTCCCTTTGGGACGGCCGGTCGTGCCGGAGGTGAACATCACGTAGGCCGCGTCCCCACCGGCGGGACGGCCCGCCACTTCCGCGGCCGGGTGGCCCGCGGCGTTCTCGACCTCGACGATCCGCGCCGAAGGCGCGATCTCGCGCGCGAACGAAGCCCCACGCGCACCCGCCGACACCACCACCGACACGCCCGCGTCCTCGGCCACGACGCTCCCGCGCGCGACCGGCGCGGCGATGTCGAGCGGCACGTATCCCGCCCCCGACAGCACGATCCCGAGCAGCCCGGCGAACAGGTCCGCGCTCGGTTCACCGGCCACCCCCACCAGATGCCCGACGCCGATTCCCGCACCGGCCAGGGCCCCGGCGACCCGTTCGGCCCGCGCGTTCAGCTCCCGGTAGGTGACGCGCTCTTCCCCGCACACCAAGGCGATCCGGTCGCCGTGACGGGCCGCTACCGACGCGAAGACCTCACCGATCGAACCGTCGCGCGGATAGCCCGAACCGACGCCGCCGGCCCCGCCCAGGACGGCCTCGCGCTCGCCGGGCAGCAGGCTCGACACCTTGCCGACGGCGGCTTCGGGGTCGTCGGCGAACTCTTCCAGGACGGCCGACAGGCGCCCGGTGATCCGCTCGGCGTCCTCCGGCGTCAGCACGCCCCGGTCGTACAGGACGACGAAGGTCAGGTCGTCCCCGGTGCGCTGCACGGTCATCGTCAGCGGATAGTCGGTCTCCTCGCGGGAACGCTCGAAGGCGAGCCCGGCCCCGTCGAGGACGCTCTCGTCGACCTGGAAGTTCTCGAACGCGAACAGGGTCGACACCAGCCCGTCCACGCCGGCGAGGGCCTGCATCCGTGCCAGGGAGCCGTGATCGTGCTCGGCGGAGGCGATCGCCTGGTCACGTACCTCCCCGACGAGGTCGCGCACGCCGGCCTCGCCGGTGACGCGGACGCGCACCGGGATGGTGTTGATGAACAGGCCGACGGTCTTGTCGATGCCCGGCAGCGGCACGTCCCGGCCGGAGACGACCTTGCCGAACACCACGTCCGGGGATCCGGTCGCCCGCGACAGCACCACGCCCCACGCGGCCTCGGCGACGTGCGAGAGGGTGACACCCCGGGAGGCGAACACCTCGGTCAGCCGACGCGCCACACCGGTACCGGTCGAGGACACGATCCGCCCCGCGCCGGCGGTGCCGGGGATCTCCGCCGACGCGCCGGTCACCGCCGCCGAGCCGTCGCAGCCCTCCAGCAGCCCCGACCAGTACTTCTCGAAGGCCTCGACGGGCCGGGCGGCGAGATGCCGCACGAAAGAGGCGTATTCGGGTGCCTGCCCGCGTTCACCGGCGGCCATGGCGAGCACGGCCGACGGGTCCGCGCCGCCGGCGACGGCTCGGTGGTAGCGGAGGAAGTCACTGAACAGCGTCGAGAGCGACCAGCCGTCGAGGATGATGTGATGGTAGGTCCACACCAGACGGAGGACCTCCGCATCGCTTTCGATGGTGCGGATCGCGGTGACGCGCAGGAGCGGGTCGCGGGCCAGATCGAAGCCGCGCTCGACGTCCTCGGCGAGGAATCGGTCGATCGCCTCGGCGGTTTCCCGCCCGGCCCGCCGCAGATCCACGACACCGAAACCGGTCTCGCGCTCGCGCAGCACGACCTGGCGCGGGCGCTCCAGGCCCTCCGACACGAACGCCGTGCGCAGGATCGCGTGCTTCACCGCGAGCCCGCGCAGAGCCGCGCCGACCGCCTCGACGCCGAACGGGCCGTCGCCGTCCCCGGCGAGGAAGACCTGCTGCACCACGTAGGCGCCGCCGCCCGGGCTCTCCAGCCCGTGGAAGAGCATGCCCTCCTGCAGCGGCGAGAGGTCGCAGACGTTCTCGATGCGGGAGGTCACCAATTGCTGCGACATCGTGTGCTCCGGGGGTGTCGGGTGGCCGATCGGCCGTGGAGGCGGGGCGGATCCACACCGGCTGCGGGGCGGCTCGCGTGGCCATGATGACCGTGATCCGTTTCGAGGTCAATTCCTCGCGGCGGTTGGTGAATTGTTCACCGGATCGACCGTTGGAACCGGTTGCGGCCCACCGGAAATAGCTCGCCGCGGACCACTTTATGGCATGCTCGCACATTCGACGAATGCGATGTCTACAGTAGAGTCGCGAATCAGGCGATCGGGTCGTCTAATTCAGACTTGGGCCGGTGCGCGCGGGACGTCCGGATTTGCGTCCGAGGGCATCGGTTGAACGACCGATGCCCATGCGATCGGCGTCGTACATCATGAGCGCACCAGCTAGGTCGGTCGCGCTCGATTGGTGGGGCGCGCCGCGGCGATCTTTGCCCGAAGATCGAAACCGTTGCTCACCCGCTGGTCTTTCGACCCCGAAAAGGATGGCGCGAGCCCGCATGTCAATGATCAAGAAAGCCTTGCTGTGCTCGGGGCAGGGCGCGCAGTACGTCGGCATGGGACGCGATCTGTGTGCCACGGAGAAAGTCGCCGAAGAGACATTCCAAGAGGCGAGTGACGCGCTCGGCGTGGATATGTCGAAACTGTGTTTCGAGTCGACGAATGCGGAGCTCGCGCGCACCGAGAACACCCAGCCGGCCATCCTCACCTACACCCTGGCGCTGTACCGCGTGATGACGCGGCGCGAGGGCCTTGAGGCCGACCTCGTCGCCGGTCACAGCCTCGGCGAGATCAGCGCGCTGACCGTCGCCGGCGCGCTGGAGTTCCCCGACGCGGTGCGCATCGCCCGCCGCCGGGGCCAGCTCATGCAGCAGGCGGTCCCGGAGGGGCGCGGCCTGATGCTGGCCGTGCAGACCCGCGACCACGCCGAGGTCGCGCGGTTGTGCGCCGACATCGCCGAGGAGCTGCACGAGGTCATCAGCGTCTCCAACTACAACTCGCACACCCAGGTCGTCGTCGCCGGTCAGCGATCGGCGGTGATGCGGCTGCACGAGACCATGGAGTCGCGCGGGATCCGCTCGGTGATCCTCAACGTCAGTGTTCCGTTCCACTGCGCCCTGATGGAGCCCGTCGCCGAGGCCCTTCGCGAGGAGCTGGGCCGGGTTCGCGTCTCCGAACCCCGCATTCCCGTGCTGTCCAACGTGACCGGCCGGCCGTACGAGTCGGCGGCCGACGTCGCCGACTTGCTGACGCGGCAGGTCGTCGAGCCGGTCCGCTGGGTCGACGACCTGAAGTACCTGCGGATGAACGGCTTCATGTACGCCGTCGAACTGGGCCCGGGCGACACCCTGACCAAGTTCATGCGCCACACCTACGCCGAGATCTGGGCCTTCCCCTACGACCGGGAGAAGGGCCGCACGGACCTCGGCCGGATGATCGAGCGCACGACCTACCCCTTCGTCTCCCGCGCGCTGGGCGTCGCGGCGGCGACCCGCAACACCAACTTCGACGCCGCCGAGTACGAGTCGGGCGTCGTCAAGCCCTACCACCAGCTGCGCAAGCTGAGCGTCGCCATCGACCGCGAGTCCCGCGGGGCCACTCCCGACGAGGCCCGGCAGGCGCTCGACCTTCTGCTGACCATCCTGCGGACCAAGGGCGTGCACCCCGACGAGCGCCGCCTGCGGGTCGAGGAACTGCTCCGCGACACCCGGATGGCCGACTCCTTCGCACCACTCGACCTCGACGGCCTCTGATGACGGCGGCGAACCGCGACCTCGACGCGCTGCTGTCCGATGTGGACACCGGCGACTTCGATCTGCTCGAAGCCGACTCCGGGGCCGACGACGCCGCTGTGGCGGTGATCGGCATGGCCGCCCGCGTCGGCGAGACCACCTCGCCCGCCGAGTTCTGGGCGGCGGTCAGCGGCGGCGCCGACCTCATCGGCGACTTCCCGGAGGCCCGGCGCGCCGACGCCGACGCGCTCAAGGTCGCCGCCGTGGGGGAGCCGCTGGGTGCGGCGCTCCCGTACGGCTACCTCGGCCGGGTCGACCTCTTCGACCCCGAGCGCTTCGCGATCTCACCGGGCGAGGCGGCGCTGATGGACCCGCACCAGCGCCTGTTCCTCACCGTGGCGATGCAGGCCGTCGAGGACTCCGGGTACGGCGGGGACGCCCTTCGCGGTTCCCGCACCGGCGTCTACGTCGCCTCGGGCGCTTCGCAGGGCCTCTACCTCACCGGGTACCGGCCCTCGGATCCCGCGTCGGCGGGCATGGCCGTCTCCGGTGACGTCAACTCGGTGATCGCCAGCCGGATCAGCCACTTCCTCGACCTGCGCGGCCCCGCGCTCGTGGTCGACACCGCCTGCTCCTCCTCGCTGGCCGCCGTCATCACCGCCTGCCGCGACATCCGCGACGGTGTCGTCGACACGGCGGTCGCCGGCGGCGTGCGGCTCACCCTGATCCCGCCGGAGGAGACCGCGCACCGCTTCGGCATCGAGGCGCCCTCGGGCCGCACCCGCGCGTTCTCCGACGGCGCCGAGGGAACCGGCGGCGGCGAGGGCGTGGTGTCGCTCGTCCTCAAGTCCCTCCGGGCCGCCCTCGACGACGGGGACCACGTCTACGGCGTGATCCGCGGGTCGGCGATGAACCAGGACGGCGCCTCCGCCGGGATCACCGCCCCCAACGCCGGCGCCCAGGCCGACGTCATCCGCGACGCCTGGCGGGACGCCGGCGTCGAACCGACCTCCGTCAGCTATGTCGAGGCGCACGGCACCGCGACCGTGCTCGGCGACCCGGTCGAGATCACCGGACTCACCGAGGCCTTCGCCACCTACACCGACCGGCGCCAGTTCTGCGCGGTCGGCTCGGTCAAGACCAACGTCGGGCACCTCGACCCGGCGGCCGGGATCACCGGGCTGCTGAAGGTGCTGCTGATGCTGGAGCACCGTGAACTCCCGCCCTCGCTGCACTTCGGCACGCCCAACCCGCAGATCGACTTCGCCGAGAGCCCGGTGTACCTCGGCGACCGCCGCCAGGACTGGACCGGGCCGTCGCCGCTGCGCGCCGGCGTCAGCTCCTTCGGGATCAGCGGCACCAACTGCCACGTGATCGTCGACGAGGCCCCGGCCCGCGCCGGGGCGGACACCGGCGAGCCGCGCGACGAGATCCTCGCCCTGTCGGCGCGCACGCCGGCCGAGCTGGACGCGGTCGCGCGCGACCTGCGCGACCACCTCGCCGGCCACCCCGAGATCGGCCTCGCCGACGTGTGCCTGACCATCGACACCGGCCGCTCGGCCTTCGAGCACCGCGCCTGCCTCATCGCCGCCGACCGCGCCGAACTCCTCGAACTCCTCGACGCCCACCTGTCCGGCGATCCGCGCGGCGAGGTCGTGCGGGGCTCCGCGCGGGTCGTCGCCGACGCCACCGGACTCGGCGAGGGCTACATCGACGCCGGCACCTTCGACCGGCTCTCCAAGCAGGCCGCCGAGCTCTGCGAGGAGGCGGCCCGCGCGGGCACCGCGAAACGAGACGACCTGCTCTCGCTCGCCGAGCTCTTCACCGCCGGGGCGCGCGTCCCCTGGCACCGGCTCTTCGAGGGCCGCGACGTCCGCCGTGTTCCGCTGCCGGCCTACCAGGGCAGCCCGCGCCGGATCTGGCGCCCGGCGGCCACCGTCGCCCCGGCGGCGCCCGCGCGGTGGCTCCACCCGCTCGTCCACCGACACGCCGTCGAGGGACGCGATCTCGACGTGTTCGAGTCGGACCTGTCGGCCGGCAACTGCTTCGAACTCGGCGAGCACGTCATCAACGGCCGCCACGTCCTGGTCGGCACCGCCATCATCGAGATGGCGCACACCGTGTCCAGCCGCCTGCTGGGCCGACGGCCGCTGCTGCGCAACCTGCACTACCGGGACCCGCTGGTCACCGAGGGCGGGGAGACGCGTCGCCTCCAGTGCGTGGTCACCCGCGACGGCGACGCGCTCACCCTGGAGTTCCGCAGCCGCGCCGAGGGTTCGCCGGTCTGGACCGAGCACTGCCGCGTCGACGCCTCCCCGCTCGCCGGCGAGCCCGACGCCGGCGAGACCGTCGACGTCGCCGACCTGCTCGCGCGCTACGAACTCGTCGGCGAGTCGGTCTCCTACCACCGCGAGCTGGTGCAGACCGAGGGCCGCCGCTGGCGTTCCTCGCGGGCCCTCCACCTCGGCGACGACGGCGAGGTGCTGCTGCGCTACGACGCCGATCCCGAGACCGCCGCGGCGAAGTCCGCCTACGCGCTCTTCCCGCCGATCCTCGACTCGGGCGTGAACCTCGGGCTGATCCGGGAGGAGGAGCCCTACCTGCCGCTGGCCTTCGAGCGCGCCGAGTTCCACCGCGACCTGCCCGACGCCGGGTACTGCTGGGCCGTCCCCGCCGACCGTTCGGCCTGGGACCGCGGCGACATCCGGACCTACCACGTCACCTTCACCGACCTCGACGGCCGCGTCGCGGGCACCTTCACCCGCTACTCGGCCGGCCGCGTCCGTGATCCCGGGACCTTCCTCACCGACGGCCCGCCGCCCCGGCTGCACGAGATCACCTGGCTCCCGGCGCCCGAGTCGGCCGAGCCCACGCCGCTGGTCGCCGACACCGTCGTGCTCGCCGGCACGCTCGACGAGCACCCCCTCGTCGTCCGCCTGTCCTCGCAGGGCGCCACCGTCCAGAGCCTGGCCGAGGTCAGCCGCGACGAGAACTACTGCCGGGAGTGGGCCGACGGCATCGCCCGCAACGGCGTGCGCCGGATCGTCCACTTCGTGTGCGCCGACGACCCCGACCTCGCCGACGGCCCGTCGGCGGCACCCGGGGACGCCCTTCGGCCGGTGTTCGCGCTCGTGCGCGCCCTCGCGCTGCGGTCGCTGCCGGAGGTCGTCGAGTACGCGCTGGTCACCCGCAACGGCCAGCGTGTCCGCGCCGACGACGTCCCCGACCCCGCCGCCCGCGCGGTCGCGGCCGCCGCGCTGTGCCTGGACGCCGAGTACGCCAACATCCGTATCAGGGTCGTCGACGTCGACGAGGAGTCGGCGTCGGACGACGTGGCCGCCGTCGTGCTCGGCGAGCGCCGCCGCCCGATCGTCGCGATCCGGCACGGTGCCGTGCACGAGCCCGCCGTGACACGGCTCGGCGCGGTGACGCCCGGCGCGCCTTCGGTGTTCGCCGACCTCGACGGAGTCGTGGTCGTCACCGGCGGGACCGGCGGCATGGGCCTCGCCTTGGCGGCCCACCTCACCGAGGTCGCTCCCGGTGCCCGCGTGGCGCTGGTCAACCGCCGCCACGACGACCGCGACCAGTTCTCCGACCTGTCCTCGGAACTGTCGGCGGCGCTCGTCGGCCTCGCCGACCGCCGCGGGCGCGTCAGCCTGTGGCGGGCGGACGTGACCGACGGTCCCGTCCTGGAACGCGCCCTCGACGAGATCCGGCGGACGCTCGGCCCGATCGTCGGCGTCGTCCACGCCGCCGGGATCCCCGGCGACGGCTTCGCGATCAACAAGACCTGGGAGGAGTTCGAGCGGGTCCTCGCCCCGAAGGCGATCGGAGCGCGGCTCCTCGACCGGGCCACCCGGACCGATCCGCTGCGCTTCTTCGCGCTGTGCTCCTCGATGACCTCGGTGTTCGGAGCCCCCGGGCAGAGCGATTACGCGGCCGCCAACGGATATCTCGACGCCTACGCCGCCCGCATGCGGGCCCAGGGCCGCCCTGCGCTGGCCGTCAACTGGACCGGCTGGCGCGACTCGGGAATGGCCAGGCGGCACGGGATCACCGGCACCGGGCACTTCGCCGAGTTCGTCGGCGACACCGACGGCTGCGAACTGCTCGGCGAGGCCCTCGCCGCGCCCTCGGCGCAGCTCCTCGCCGGCGCCTTCTTCCACGCCGAGGTCCGCCGTCAGTGGGAGGCGCTCGACAGGGTGATCGACATGCGCTCGGTCCTCGACGAGAGCCCCGAGGCCGCCGAGCCTCCCGCCCCGGCCGCACCGGCCGCGAGCTCTCCACTGAAGACCGACGCGGTCGCCTTCTCCTCCCTCAACCTGCGCGGTCGCGGGGGAGCGCAGCTCAACGACACCGTGCGGTCGGTGGCCGTCGCGTGGTGCACGACCCTCGGCACCGACGAACTCGACATGCACGACCCCTTCTTCGAATCGGGCGGCAACTCGCTGCTGGCCTCCCGTCTTCAGCTCGAACTCGACCGGCGCTTCCCCGGCGTCGTGAACATCGCCGACATCTTCATCTACCCGACGGTCGCCCAGTTGAGCGAGTACGTCGACGTCAAGTCCGGCCCGCCCCGCGCCCCGGCGCCCGTCTCGCGGCAGCGCCCGGCCGCCGCCGAACCGTCCCTGTCGGAACTCCTCGACGGTTTCCTCGCCGGCACGGTCAGCATCGACGAGGTCGTCGACTCATGAGGCCGCCCGCCAAGACCCAGATCCCCGCTCTCCGCAACGCCGTGAATAAGGAGCCGTCAGCGTGAAGACCGTCAAGCACGTGATCCTCGAGAAGCTCGCCGAGGGTGTGCTGTCCAAACAGGATGCGATGGAGGCCCTTGAGGCGCTGACGGACTCCAACGGCGCCGTCGCCCCGGAGATCGCCGTCATCGGCATGTCCTGCCGCCTGCCGATGTCGCCCGACGTCGGCAGCTACTGGGACAACCTCGTCGGCAACCGCAACTGCTACACCGCCAAGCCGGCCGACAAGCTCCTTGAGGAGCAGATCTTCGCCAACCCGCACTACGCGGAGTTCTACGACCACGAGGTCTACACCGAGGCCTCCGAGGACCTCGAACGCTTCGTCGGCGCCTACCTGTCCGACATCGACAAGTTCGACGCCCAGTTCTTCGGGATCACCCCCGACGAGGCGGCGTTCATGGACCCCCAGCACCGCGTCTTCCTGGAGCAGGCCTACCGCGCGCTTGAGGACGCCGGCTACCCCGAGGACAAGATCCGCGGCTCGAAGACCGGCTGCTTCGTCGGACGCGACGGCACCAACTCGAACTACTACCGGTACAAGATCCGGATCGACCGCGACAAGCTCAGCGGCGTCTGGGAAGGCATCGTCGCCAGCCGCATCAACTACCACTTCGACCTGCGCGGACCGTCCTATGTGGTCGACACCGCCTGCTCGGCGAGCCTGGTCGCGATGCACATGGCGATCCAGGCCCTCTCCAACGGCGAGTGCGAGATGGCCATCGCCGGCGGCATCACCCTGAGCTACAAGGGCGCCGACACCGACCGGATCGACATCGACGACCTCATGGTCCGCACGGCCACGCCGGGCGCGGTCGTCGCGCACGACAACCGGGTCCGGTCTTTCGACGCCAAGGCCTCCGGATCGGTGTTCGGCGAGGGCATCGGCGCGCTCATCCTCAAGCCGCTGAAGGCCGCCGAGCGCGACGGCGACCACATCTACGGCGTCATCGCCTCGACCGCGACGAACAACGACGGCGCCTCCAACGGCCTGACCGCGCCCAACCCCCGCGCCCAGGAGGAGCTGCTGCTCGACGCGTGGCGCCGCGCCGGCATCGAGGGCGAGCAGGTCGACTACGTCGAGACGCACGGCACCGGAACCCCGCTCGGCGACCCCATCGAGGTCCTCGGGCTCACCAACGCCTTCGGCCAGGTCACGCCCCGCAAGCAGTTCTGCGGCATCGGATCGGTCAAGAGCAACATCGGCCACACGGTCGGCTCGGCGGGCGTCGCCAGCGTCATCAAGGTGCTGCTGTCGATGCGCAACGAGGTCATCCCGGCCAGCCTCAACTTCGAGGAGCCCAACCCGCACATCGACTTCGCGAACTCGCCCATCTACGTCGTCGACCGCAACACCCCCTGGCCCCAGCGGGAGACTCCGCGCTACGCCGGCGTCAGCGGCTTCGGCTTCAGCGGCACCAACGCCCACGTGATCCTCAAGGACTACCGGGCCGCCGACCGCCCCGAGGCGCAGGCGCGTCCGCAGATCTTCACCGTCTCGGCGAAGACGGAGACCGCGTTCGCCAACTACCTCGCCGACTACGACCGCCACCTCAACGGCGGTCCCGGCGCCCGCTTCGACGACGTCTGCTTCACCTCCACCACCGGCCGCGACCACTTCGCGCACCGTCTGGCGATCGTCGCGTCCTCCATGAGCGAACTCGTGGCGAAGTTCAACGCCTGCCGCGACGCCGCGTGGACCGGGAACCCCTCGCGGGGCATCTTCGTCGGCAGCCACCGTGTGGTCTCCGACCGCAAGTCCGACCTCGCCCGCGGTGACATCAAGGAGGGCCTGCTCGGCGAGCTCAACCTCGACAGCGCCGAGCGCGTCAAGGCCGCCCTCGACGCCGAGGGTTCCTCGCGGACCATGGCGATGACCGAACTCGCCCGCGACTACGTGCGCGGCGCGCGGATCCGCTTCGATGAGCTCTACGACCGCGACGCTCGCCGTGTCCCGCTGCCGACCTACCCCTTCGACCGGACGCGGCACTGGGGCGAGCCCCGCACGACCAGGCTGGAGCCCGAGCGCGCGGTGGCCGCCGGTTCGCCCGTCGCCCGGCCGCTGATCACGCGCCGGGTCGTCGACACCCCGGCGGTGAGCGTCTACGAGGCCTCGCTGTCGACCCGGGAGCACTGGGCCGTCTCCGACCACGTCGTGATGAACAAGAACCTGATCGCCGGCGCGGTGTTCGTCGAGCTGATCACCGAGGCGTTCTGCACGCACTTCGACACCGACCGGATCGCCGTCGACGAGCTGATGTTCCGCGCGCCGCTGCTCCTCGACGACGCCACCGACGCCACCGTGCAGATCATCCTGCGCGAGGACGGCGACCGGGTGGCCGTCGAGGTCGTCAGCCGGACCGAGCCGGGCGAGGACGAGTGGGTCGTCAACGCCCACGGTTTCGTCCGCACGTGCGACGCCGAGGCGCCGACGGGCAACCCCACGCTCGCCGAGCTGCTGGAGGACCCCGACCTGGAGCGGCTGGGCGTGCCCTCCCTCAAGCAGTTCGGCCCGACCTGGCGGACCCTGGGACTGGCGCTGCGCTCGAAGAGCGACCCCGAGGTCGCCTACGGCCTGCTCGAACTGCCCGAGGAGTTCCACGACCAGATCGGGACCTTCCCGCTGCACCCGTCGCTGCTGGACAACGCGACCTCGTTCATCCCGTTCCTGGTGCACATGTCCCCGACGGTGTACCTGCCGATGCTCTACGCGGGCCTGCGGATGTACCGTCCGCTGCCGGCGAAGTTCTACTGCAAGAGCGAGCGGACCTCCGGTCGCCGCAGTGAGCTGATGAGCTTCAAGACGACGCTGGTCGCCGAGGACGGTTCCACGATCGCGGTCATCGACCAGTTCTCGATGAAGCGCGTCTCCCAGATGGACGACTTCGTCTCGGGGGCCTACCACGCCATCGGCTGGCGCGAGGGCGGTCCGCTGCCCGTGTCGGCCGAGCCGCGCCGGGGACCGGTGCTCGTGGTCGGGGACCGCGGACCGCAGATCGAGGCCATCGTCGCCGCCCTGCCGGGTGTCGACACCTTCGCGCTGACCTTCGCGCCGGAGCGCTCGACGCCTTCGGCACGCCACGTCATGGCCGAGCCGACCGCCGAGGGCGTCACCTGGGCGCTGGCCGAGCTGGGCGTCGGCGACATCGCCCGCGTCGTCGACCTGACCGGCTGCCGTCCCTCGCGCACCGGGGTGACCGAGGCCGAGATCAGCCAGGGCCTGGAGTACGGCGTCCGTGGTCTCGCCGCCCTGCACAAGGCGCTCACGACCCACTGCAAGGGCCACGTCGACATCACCGTGGTCGGCGACCACGCCGACCGGGTCACCGGCGACGAGCCCTTCGTCGACGCGGCCCACGCCGCCCGCCTGGCCATGATCAGGTCGCTGCGCCACGAGGCCCCGAACGTCACCTTCACCGCCGTCGACGTCGACGCCGAGACCCCGGTCGCGGCTCTCGTCGACGAGTGCCTCACCGACGTCCCCGGCCGGGTGTTCGTCGCGCTGCGCAAGGGCGTCCGGCACGTCCCGCAGCTGGAGGAGCGGACGATCGACCGCGGCAGCTACCACGCCATCGACGTGGCCGCCGACGGCTTCTACCTCGTCACCGGCGGTGCCGGGTCGCTCGGTTCGGCCGCCGCCGCGCTGCTGTCGCACATGAACAGCCGGGGCAACTATGTCCTGGTGAGCCGCCGGCCGCTGCCGGACCGCTCCGAGTGGGACCAGATCATCGCCGCCGGCCGCAACGACAAGGTCGCCCAGGTTCTGGAGAACATCCTCGACATCGAGGACTACGACGGTGTGGTCGAACTGGCCTGCGCCGACGTCACCGACCACGGCCAGTTGCGCGACCTGGTCGAGCGGATGCGTGCGAAGTTCGGCCCGATCCGGGGCATCGTGCACACCGCGGGCGTCGCCGGCGACGGTTTCCTCTACACGAAGTCCATGGACGACTTCGACGGCGTGCTCGCGCCGAAGGTGACCGGTCTGCGCAACCTGATCAGCGTCCTGGGCGAGGACCGCCCCGACTTCGTCATCGCGTACTCGTCGATGACCGCGCTCATCGGCGGCCCGGGACAGTCCGACTACACCGCCGCGAACGCGTTCATGGACGCCTACGTCCTCGAACTGCGGCGGCAGGGCCACAACGCCAAGTCGATCAACTGGCCGGGCTGGCGCGAGACCGGGATGGCCTACGACCACGGGCTCGGCGAGGCCGACTCCTTCTTCGAGAGCCTCACCACGCAGTCGGGCATCTCGGCCTTCACCGAGGTGCTGTTCCACGACGTGACCGGTGTCGTTCCCGGACCGCTGAACGCGGGGATGTTCCAGGCCGTCGGCGAGGAGTGGTTCCCCTTCGGCTTCTCCGGGCCCATCGACCGCATCGTCCGCCGCCACGCCTCGGCCGCCTCCGACGCCTCGGCGGGAGAGGGCGGCGCGCGCCCGGCCGTCGACGTCGAGAACATCGCCCTGCTCGGCAAGCCGGCCGAGGAGTTCACCGAGATCGAGCGGACCGTCGCCTACATCTACGCCTCGGTGCTGGGTCTTGAGGAGATCGACATCTTCGACAGCTTCACCGCCCTCGGCGGGAACTCGATCACCGCGACCGAGGTGATGAAGGCGCTCAACGCGCGCTTCGACGACGTGCTGAACATCTCCGACATGTTCACCTACGCCACGCCCGACGAGATGGCCGTGCGGCTCAGCGAGCTGGCCGGCCCGGTCGAGCAGGCGGCACCCGCCGCCGCCGAGCCGGAGCGCTCCTACGAGGACATGCTGACCAAGCTGGAGAGCGGTGACATCGACGCCGACTCGATGATCTCGTTCCTGGCCAACGAGAAGCACTAGCCGGTCGACGGCTGAGAGAGGGCGACGTGCGACTGGCAGTGTTGTTCCCCGACGCGGACTCGTTCCGCGTGGGCATGGGGATGGAGCTCTTCGAGCACCGGACCGGGATGTGGGAGGCCGTGCGCGAGCACGACCGCGTCATGAAGACGTCGCTGGCCGACGTCCTCTGGTACGGCGTCACCGACGCCGGCCGGCTCGACGCGGCCGCGCGCGCAGCGGCGGTCCTCACGCTCACCGTCGGCTTCTACGACGTGTACCGCACGAGGTACCGGATCCCCGGGCACGTGTTCGCGGGCAAGGGCGTGGGATACCTCGCGGCCCTCGTCGCGGCGGGCGGTCTCGAACTGGAGAACGCCCTGCGCGTCGTGCGCGGCGAACGGACCCGGCGGAAGTGGTTTCGGCGCATCGCCCGCGACGTCCTCGACGTCGCGGGCGCCGAGCCCACGAGGGAACCGGCCGCCATGCGGCGGACCGTCGGCGGGCTGGCACCGGGCGCGCCCCTCGACGCCGGCGCGCTGGTGCGCCGCCTCGCCGAGGTCCGCGCCGACACCGTGCTGGAGATGGGCCCCGGTGCCGCACTGACCGCCGCGATCCGCCCGATGCTGCCCGACGACGTCGTCGCGGGAGCCCTGGACTCGGCCGACAACGCCCACGAGGTCCTCGACAACCTCAACGTCGGGAAGTTCTTCAACCCCATGTACGTCGCCGAACGCGCCCTCGGCCAGATCGCCGGCACGAAGAACCGGCGGGGGACACCGGAGAGCACCGAGGCCGTCAACGCCCTCAGCCGCCGCGTCCGGCGGCTGGTCAAGGAGGGCGGCGCCACCCCCGAACCGGTGGCGACCGTGTCGCGCGGCGACGCCGGCGTGATCCGCGGCGCCGTCCGCTGCTGGATCGAGAACGGCCTCGCCAAGGGGCACCGCCCCGAAGAGGTCGAGGCCTCGCTGCGGCGGCTGGAGAGCGAGTGCCTGCTCCCGGTCCGGCGCCTCGGCGGAGTCGACGAGCACACCTACAAGACCCTCTGGCACGCCGAGAGAGAAGACGGCCGAATGGAAGACAGCGCGATGGAGGAGCTTCGCCGTGCAGCCTGAGATCGCCGATCTGGTCCTCGAAGGGCTGCGCGACGGGTCGGTGACCCGCGAGGCGGCCGTCAAGATCCTGCGCAAGCTCAACGAGCGCGTGCCCGTCGCCGTCATCGGGATGAGCGCCCGCACCACCGACATCGACGACTACCGCGAGGTGTGGGCGACCGTCCGGGACAAGCGCAGCACCATCCGGCGCGCGCCGGCGATCCGCGCCACGCAGATCGCGCCCGTCGCGCCGCCCGGGAGCTGCACCACTCCCATGCAGTTCAACAAGGGCGCCTACATCGACGACGTCCAGCACTTCGACCACGAGCTCTTCGGGTTCGGCGCCGAGGAGGCCGCCCACCTCTTCCCGCAGGGCCGGCTCGCGCACGAGATGGCCTTCCGGGCGCTGGAGGACGCCGGCCTCATGGGCGAGTACGCCCAGCGGCACCGCACCGGCGCCTACGTCGGCTTCAACTACACCAAGGACCAGATCCAGTCCTTCGTCGGCCTGACGATGAAGAACACCCAGTACGTCGACCCCATCCGGGAACTGCTCGGCAGCTGGAGCAGCGGCATGGCCACCCGTCTCGCGCAGGCCTTCGACCTGCGCGGCCCGGCCTACACGATCGACGCGAGCTGCCCGTCGTCGACGATCGCGATCATCACCGCCTGCGAGGCCGTGCGCAAGGGCAGCTGCGACACCGCCCTCGCCGGCGGCCTCTACATCGACCTCACCCCGGTGAAGGCGTTCAACAGCCCCGGACTGTTCGTCGCCCCCACCGAGGACAGCGTCACCAAGCTCTACGACAAGCGCAACACCGGCTCCTTCCACGGTGAGTACGCCGGCTTCGTCGTCGTGAAACGGCTCGACCGGGCCATCGAGGACGGCGACCTGATCCACGGCGTCATCCACGGCTGGTCGCACAACAACAACGGCAGCGAGGGCAAGTTCGACCAGGCCGCGCCCAGCGGCGTGGCACGGGCGACGACCGACCTGATCAAGTCCAGCGGCATCGACAGCGAGGACGTCGGCCTGCTCATCGCCGAGGGCTACTCCCACCAGACCGAGGAGGCGCTGGAGACCATCGGCCTGTCCGACGGCATCCGCTCGTTCACCAAGAAGAACCAGTTCTGCGCGATCATGGCGCTGACGCCCAACCTCGGCTACCTGCACTCGGCCATCGGCGTGGCCAACCTCGCCGTCATGCTCCAGGCCCTCCAGGAACGCAAGATCCCCGGGCTGCTCCACTTCGACACGCCCAGCGAACTGATGAACCTCATCGACACGCCCTTCTACGTGCCCACCGACACCCAGGACTGGGAGGAGTCGGCCAACGGGCGCCGCATCGGCCTCGTCTACACCTACGGATTCGGCGGGAGCAACACCCTCCTCGCCGTCGGGCCGGCCCCGGCCCCCGCCGAGCGGGAGCCGCAACCCGCGACCGGGACCGAGGCGCCCGAACTGCTCTACTGCGCCTCGGCCACCGACGCCGATTCGTTCCGGGCGAAGATCGCCGCCGACCTCGACTTCGTCGAGCGCGCCGCCGACGAGGACTTCGCGGCCATCTGCTTCACCAGCAGCTGCCGCCAGTACCTGCACTCCCGGTACCGGCTCGCCGCCACCGTCCGCAGCCGCACCGAACTCATCGAGACCCTGCGCGCGCACCTCTCCGGCACCAACCCGCCGAACCTGTCGGAGGGCCGCGACCTGCGCACCAGGCCGCGCCGCGCCGCGCAGAGCGTCGGCGAGCGCACACCCCGCCAATGCGCGAGCGCCTTCACCGAAGGCGCCACGCTCGCCCTGTCCGAGCTGTTCGGCGAGCGCGACCGGCGCATGGTGCGCCTGCCGCGCTACCGGATGAACCCCGTGCGCTGCTGGGTCGACCCGATCCCCTTCAAGCTCCGCGACCGGGTGCGCCTGGTCCGCGGCGTGATGGCCTCCCGGCGAAGCACACGAAAGGCGTCATGAGCGACATGCAACTCTTCTGCGTTCCCCACGCCGGCGGATCGGCGACGGCCTTCCTCCGGTGGCGCAGGCAGCTTCCCGCGGGGATCGAGGTGCTGCCGGTCGAGCTGGCCGGCCGCGGACCCCGGATCGCCGACTCCCTCGTGGTCGACGCCCGCCCCGCCGGCGCCGACGTCGCCGAGCGGATCCTCGCCGAGCGCCGCCCCGGCGTGCCCTACGCGATCTGGGGCCACAGCATGGGCTCGCTCATCGCCTACGAGGCCTACTACGAGCTGCGCGAACGGACCACCGACCTGCCCGGTCACATGATCTTCAGCGGCCGGTGCGCACCCCACTCGAAGCAGAAGATCAGCGAACTGCACAAGATCGCCGACGACGACGCCTTCATCGCCGCGCTCGACGTCTACGGCGGCGGCACCAAGGAGGCGCTGGCCGACCCCGGCCTGCGCGAACTGTTCCTTCCCGTCCTGCGAGCCGACTTCGAGCTCTCCGAGACCTACCGGTGGACGGCCCGCGCCGACGACATCCACTGCGACGTCACCGTCGTCAACGGACGAGACGACCAGAGCGTCGAGGCCGCGCGGCTGCCCGAATGGCACGAACTGGTCGCCGGCCGCGTCGACTTCCGCACCGCCGAGGGCGACCACTTCTTCCTGCACACCAACCAGCAGATCGTGCACTCCGTCGTGTCCGACGTGCACTCGGCGCTCGCCGGCTCCCCGGCGGTCGACCAACGGATCGGAAAGGACAGTTCGTGATCATTGAGGCCGAGGACCTGCACAAGTCCTTCAAGGCGAACAAGGCCGTCGGCGGGGTCAGCATCGCCATCGACGAGGGCGAGACCGTCGGTCTGCTCGGCCCGAACGGGGCGGGCAAGTCCACGACGCTGAACCTGCTCCTCGGTCTGGTGAGCCCCGACTCGGGGTCGGTCCGGGTCTTCGGTGAGAGCATCCGGCGCCTGTCGGCCGACACCAAGCGCGCGATCGGCTTCGTGCCGCAGGACTTCGCGTTCTTCCCCGAACTGTCGGGCCTGGCGAACGTGACCTACTGGGGCCGGCTCTACGGCCTGCGCAAGCGCGCCCTGGACACGGCCGTGCGGGACGCGCTGGAGTTCACCGGACTGTGGGAGCGCCGCAAGGACGCCGCCAAGACGTACTCCGGCGGCATGCAGCGGCGGCTGAACATCTCCTGCGGGATCGTGCACAACCCGAAGATCCTGATCATGGACGAGCCGACCGTCGGCGTCGACCCGCAGTCGCGCAACCACATCCTCGACTCGGTGCGGACCCTCAGCGCCGGCGGCGCCACCGTCGTCTACACCTCCCACTACATGGAGGAGATCCAGGCGCTGTGCGACCGGGTCGTCATCATGGACGGCGGCAAGGTCGTCGCCGACGGCGCGCTGGAGAAGGTGATCCGCGACAACACCAACGAGCGCGTGGTCATGCTGGAGACCCCCAGCCCCGGAGCGGCCCGCGACACCGTCGACCAGCTCGTGCGCAACGAGATCGTCGCCACGCCCCAGGCCGACGTCGAGGACTCGACGGTGGTCCTGCGCGTCGCGGCCGACCTCGACTTCAACGACTTCGCCTCCCGCGTGCTCGCGCTGGGTCTCACCTTGGAGAGCATCAGCGAGAAACGGCCGTCGCTGGAGACGGTGTTCTTGAACCTCACCGGCAAGACGCTGCGGGACTGAGGCGGGCATGCGCAATCTCGTGACGCACTTTCGCATGGCGCTGCTCAAAGCATGGGCGGACAAGCGCAGCCTGCTGGTCCGGCTCGCCATGTTCCTCGGCATCACCTTCATCCTGGGCACGGCGTTCAGCTCGCAGTTCCAGCAGGAGGACTTCGACAAGGTCGAGATCGGCTACCTCTCCGAGGACGCCGGTGCCGCCGGTGCCCAGTACTTCCAGCAGCTGAGCTCGACACCGGCCTTCGCCGAGGTGGCGACCTTCGAGGCGGTCGACAGCTTCGACGACGGCCGCCAGAAGGTCGCCGACGGTGAACTCGGCGCCCTGCTGCACGTCACCGGCGACTACAGCCAGGGCCTTGAGTCGGCCGGCGGCCACGCCACGGTGCACGTGTACAGCGAGAAGTACTCCGGCATCAACTACATCGTCGTGCGCGCGGTCGTCGACGGCTTCAACTACGGCGCCAACGCCGCCTGGGCGGTCGACGCGCTCGGCGAGTCGATGCGGGCCGAGGCGCTGACGGCCTCGTCCATCGAGGTCGAGACGGTCAGCGAGACGCGGGAGATGACCGCGCTGTCCTACTACGCCGTCGGGATGCTGCTGTTCCTGCTGCTCTACGGCGCGGAGTTCGGTTCCTTCGGCGTCAGCGAGGAGTACATGGGCGCGATGGCCTCGCGCACCAGGCTCGCGCCGCAGCGCACGTGGCAGCTGTTCGTCGGCAAGCTCGCCGCGTTCAGCCTCGTGACACTCGCCCAGGGCGGCCTGTACATGCTCATAACCGGGCTGCTGATGGGGGTGAACTGGGGCGGTGCGATCCCGCTGCTCCTGCTCGTGGCCTTCAGCTTCGGCGTGTTCGCCATCGCGCTCGGCATGATGTTCATGCTTGTCACCAAGGACATGAAGAAGACCACCGGCCTGATCCAGATGTGCCTCATCGGGTTCACGCTCCTCGGCGGCGGCTTCGTCGCCACCGGCTTCGGCGGCGCCGAACTGATCTCGCCGAACCTATACGCGCGAGACGCGCTGTTCGGCGCGATGTTCGGCGACCGGCTCGGGGTGACCTGGAACAACATCGGCATCCTGTGGGCGCTCACGCTGGTCGTGGGCGTCGTCGGAGTGCTTTCGAGCCGGAGGAAGACGGCATGACCATCCTCAGGAACAACCTGCGCCGCATGTTCGCCAAGAAGTCGAGCTGGGTGTACCTGCTGCTGATCCCGATCGCCCTCAACATCGGCATCGTGGTTTTGAGCTCCCAGCAGGCCAAGTGGGTCATCGGCGTGCACGACGCCGACGGGACCGCCCTGACCCGCTCCTTTGTGGACACCTTCGCCGCCGACAGCGAGATCGTCGACGTGCCCGACCCGGCGGGCTGGCAGAACGCGCTGCTGGACGCCGAGTACGACCTGCTCATCGTGTTCCCCGAGGGGCACACCGAGTCGGTGGTCGACGGCCTCGCCCCGGCGGCCGAGGTGCACGTGCGGGGCGACAACAACCAGACCGACTCGCTGCGCGCCCGGATCGGCACCTTCCTCAGCGGCGTCAACGCCGTCGGGCAGGCCGCCGCCGGGGACCACGCGCTGTTCGACGCCGGACTGCAGGACTACCTGGAGCGCAAGTACGACGCGGAGTACACCAACTTCGCCCAGGGCAGCGCCGAGGAGGCCAGCCGGGCGATCGCCACGCTCGGATATCTCGCCTTCGGTCTCATGATGATGATGGGGTCGGCGGCCGGCTTGCTGCTGGAGGACCGCCAGCGCGGCATCTACGAACGCGTCCGGCTCACCCCGCTGAAGCAGCGCAGCTACTTCTTCCAGTACTTCGCGAGCATGGGCGTCATCGCCGCGACGCAGCTGGTGGCCGTGATGTCGGTCCTGCCGGTCATGACCGGCGTGACCTACGGGTCGACGGTCGCGCAATGGGCCGGCGTTGCCGCGGCGACCTTGTGCTTCGCGCTGTTCTGCGTCGCCAAGAGCGTCATGGTCTACCGCTTCGCGCCGACGGCGGTCGCCGCGATGACGATCAACTCGCTGATCGACGTGCCGATGCTGATGATCGGCGGGGCCCTGTGGCCGCGCGAGATCATGCCCGAGCCGCTCCAGCGCATCGGCGAGTACCTGCCGACGCACTGGTACCTCGACGCCGGTGAGCTCGCGGTCAACGGCGCCGGTGTCCGGGCGCTGGCCACGCCGCTGGCGCTGCTCGTGGGCGTGTCGGTCGTGCTGGTCCTCGGTTTCTCGATCCGAACCCGGAGGGTCCGTTGAAGCTCGGTGCACGCCGTGACGTCTCGGCGATCGTCGTCTCCCTCCTCGCGGCCGCGGGGTACCTGGCGGCCGTGGTCGTCGTCCGGACCGTGCTCGCCGTCGCCGCCGATCGGCAGGGGAGCGACGTCTCCGGGTCGGCGCTCTCGCAGGCCCTCGACGGCGCGACGCCCGCCCATGCCCTGTGGGCGTGGGTCCTCGTCGACGCCGTGGTGATCCTCGTCTTCTGGCCGGCGTGGCGGGGGCGGCAGGGCGCGTCGGAGGCCGTCGCCGACCGCGGTGTCCTGGTGCCGGTCGTCGCGGCGATGTTCGGGCTGCAACTGGCCTTCCTCTCCTTCGGCCCGCTGCTCGGCGTCGACGCCGGATGGCTCGTCGTGGCCGCTCCCGTCGCCGACGGCGGCCTGTCCAGCGTCTCCGTCCCGGTCACGGCCCTCGTGGCCGCCGCCATCGTGCATCCCTTGGCGGCCGAACTGCTGTTCCGCGGCTTCATCGCCGGGCGGATGGCCTCGTCCGGCGTCTCGGCGGCCGTGGCGGTCGCCGTCCCGGCCGTGCTGTTCGCGATGGTGCAGCCCTCGGTGCCATTCGCCGTCCTCGGCGCGGCCTTCGGCGTCGTCTCGGGGATCCTGCGGTGGCGCACCGGATCGGTCGCGGCCTCGGTCCTGGCGCACTACGCGCTCGCGGTGGCCGGCGTCCTCGTCTGGGCGGCGATGGAGCCGGTCGAGACGACCGCGGCGGCGACCATCACCGCCGTGCTCGGCCTGGTCTCGGCGGTAGTCGCGGTGTGGTTCGCCGACCGTCGCGTGCGCGGCTCGTCCGGGGGTGCGGCGTGAGCGCGCCGGGCGAGGCCCCGTCCTCGTCCCGGCCCCTGCCCGCGCACCTCATCGCCGGCCTCGGCCGGCACCGGCTGCTCGAGCTCGTGCTGAGCGCGACCGCGCTCGTCGCCGGAAGCGTCGCGTCCGCACAGACCCTGACCGTCCACATCGGAGCCGACGGCCGGACGCACGCCCTCGACCTGCCCATCGCCGAGGCCACCACGCTCGGCGACCTGCGCGCCCTGGTCGCCGAGGGCCTGCGCGCCCTCGGCCCGGCGCCGACCGAGCGCACCGAGTGGTCGACCGTGTGGGACGTCGACGCCGAACCGGTCACCCCGGGCGGAATCCGCGTCGACCTCCACCTCGGCGACGGCGAGGCCCGCCTCACCGTCGCCGCCGGGCGCGCCGGCGACCGGATCGACTTCGCCGCAGCCGTCCTCGACCGGATCCTGCGGGCCGCCGAACTCACCGCCACGCGGCCCGACCTCGCCCGCTCGGACGCCGACCCCGTTCCGGCGTCCGAGCGGGACACCCTCCTGACCCGCTTCTCCCCCGGCCGGCCCGCGCACGAGCGCACGACCGTCGTCGAACTCTGGCGACGCGCCCTGCGCCGCGACCCGGCCGCCACGTTCCTGATCGACGGCGACACCCGCCTCACCTACGCCGAGGCCGACGCCCGCGTCGATGTCATGAGCCGGCGGCTGAGCGCCGCCGGAGTCGGACACGGAGACCGCGTCGCCGTCTGCGCCCACCCGAGCGCGGCGACCGTGCTCGCCCTGTTCGCCGCGATGCGGATCGGCGCCGCCTACGTGCCCGTCGATCCCGGCGAGCCCCGGGACCGGCGCGCCTACATCCTCGGCGACGTGGCCCCGGTGGCCGTCGTGACCGACCTCGACGACCTCGAAAGCCCTTTCCCGGTGCTTCCGCTGCGCGACCTCGCCGCCGACGGCCCCGCCCCGGGCGGGCCCGCCGCCGCCGAACCGGCGCCCGAGGACCCGATCTACGTCATGTACACCTCCGGCACGACCGGTAAGCCCAAAGGCGCGGTCCTCACCCACGCCGGCGTCGCCAACCTGCTCCTCGGCCTCGTCGACCGGATCGGGCTGTCCCCGGCCGACACCGTCTTGTTCCACACCCGCTTCTCCTTCGACGCCTCGGTCTCCGAGCTCCTGCTCCCGGTGGCCGCCGGTATGACCGTCGTCGTCGCCCCCAGCGGCCGCGACGTCGAGAACCTCGCCGAACTCGTCGAACGCCACCGCGTCACCCTGGTGAGCATGGTGCCCAGCGTGATCGGCGCCTTCCTCGAACTCACCGCCGGGCGGCCGACCCTCGACTCCGTCGCCACCGTGTTCTCCGTCGGCGAGGCCCTGCCCCTAGCCGTCGCGCACCGCTTCCACCAGGCGACCGCCGCGCGCGGATCCCGGGCGCGCCTGGAGAACCTGTACGGCCCCACCGAGGCGAGCGTCTTCGCCACCGGCACGAGCGTCGGGTCCGACGCCGTCCGCATCAGCATCGGCCGCCCCCTCGACGGCATGCGCGTCCACGTGCTCACCCCCGAGGGCCACACCGTCACCGGAGTGGGCGTCCCCGGCGAGATCTGCATCGCCGGCACCGGCGTCGGACTGGGCTACCTCAACCGCCCCGAACTGAACGCCGGCAAGTTCGTGCCCGACCCCTTCGGTGAGGGCACCATGTACCGCACCGGCGACATCGGCCGCTGGCTGCCCTCGGGCGAACTGGACTACCTGGGCCGTGTCGACGACCAGGTCAAGGTCCGCGGCCACCGCATCGAACTCGGCGACGTGGAGACGGCGCTGGCCGCCCTCCCCGGCGTCGAGCAGGCCGCCTGCTGCGCCATCACCGCCGACGGGACCGCCTCCCTGCACGCCCTGCTGGTGACCGGCGACCCGGCCCTCGTCTACTTCGCCCGCGCCCTGATGACCGAGCACGTGCCCTCGCACATGGTGCCCTCCACCTTCACCCGCGTCGACGCGCTTCCCCGCAACGCCAACGGGAAACTCGACCGCAAGGCCCTGGCCGCCCTGGTGGAGCGCCGCCCCCGCGAGACCGGCGAGGCTCCCTCGGGCGCCGACGCCGAACTCCTCGCCGCCGCCGTCGGCCGCGTCCTCGGCGTCGGCCCCGTACTCGCCGACGACACCTTCCTCGAAGTCGGCGGGGACTCCCTCACGGCCGTCCTGGTCGTCGCCGAACTGCGCCGCAACGGACGCGAACTCGCCCTGGCGAGCCTGCTCGGCGGCCGCACGATCGGTGAGTGCGCCCGGGAACTGGCCGCCGAGGACGCCGACGGCGACGACGAGTGGCGCGCCGACGGCTGGGAGCCGCTGGCCTGGCGCCCGGACCTGCGCAGGCCCGCGCCCGCCCTGTCGGCCGAGGAACGCCGGCACGTGCTGGAGGCGACGGCGCCGCACACCGTCGAAGCCGTTCTGCCGGTCACGCCGATGCAGGAGGGGATCGCCTTCGGCTGCGCCCAGGACGCCGATGGAACCGCGTTCATCGTGCAGCAGTGCTACGACACGGGTGGCGACCGCTTCACGCCGGAGACGCTGCGAGCCGCTCTCGACGCGGTCACCGCCGCCCATCCGGCGCTGCGGGTCCGGATGGTCGAGGTCTCCGGCGGGCGGCTCCTGCAGGCCGTCCTGGCCGGCGCGACCGTCCCTTTGACCGTGCTCGACGCCGACGGTCCCGATGATCTGGCGGCCGTCCTGCGCGCCGACCGGGTGCGCCCGTTCGAGATCGAGGGCGGCCCCCTCGCGCGGGTCACCTGGGTGTCGTGGGGGAGCGCGGGCGCCCTCGTGGTGACCTACCACCACCTCCTGCTGGACGGCTGGTCGCAGGACCTGATCGTCCGCGACCTCGTCCGCGCCCATGACGGGATCTCGCCCGAGGCGGGGGACGCCGAGCGGCTCGTGCGCGGCTACGGCGACGCCGTGCGCGCGCAGACGTGGTCCGCCCGCGAGGTCGACGCCGTGCACTGGTCGACGCTGCTGTCCGAGCTCGATGACGCCGGTTCCCAGTCCCCGCGACGATCCCGCCGCCCCGACGGCACCGCGATCGGCTCGGTCAGCGTGCCGGTGGCACCCGCGCTGGGCTCGGCGGTGTCGCGGCTCGCCGAGCGGCTGGCCGTGACCGTCAGCGCCGTGGTCGAGGCCGCGTGGGCGGTGGCGCTACAGCAGTACGCCGGAACGCGGGACGTGGTGTACGGCAAGGTCGTCACCGGCCGCGACCTGCCGGTGCCCGGCCTGGCCGATACCGCCGCGCTCGTCATCAACACCGTGCCGGTGCGCGCGCGCTGCGAGGCTGGCACGACGGTCGCCGAGCTGGTGGATCTGCTGTACCGGCAGTCGCTGGGGTCGTACACGCGCTCGCGCGGGCGGCTGACCGAGGTGCTGCGCGCCGGGGGCCTGGCGCCGGGTGCCCTCCAGTCCCTCTACCTCTACGAGAGCGCGTCGGAGGCCCGCTCCCACGCCCACGCGGCGGGACTGGTGCTGCGGCCCGGTTCGAGCGAGCAGACGGGGTTCGAGCTGACCCTGCTGGCCGGCGACGCGACCGGGGAACTCACGCTGACGGCCCTCTACGACGGCCGCGCCTTCGCCGGCGCGGACATGACGCTCATGCTGCGCCGCGTCGTGCGGGCGCTGGAGACGATGACCGCCGACCCGTCGGCCGAACTGCGGGCGGTCCCGGCGGTCCTGCCCGGCGAGTTCGCCGCCGACGAGCGGCCCGGCACGGCGAGCCGGTCGCGGGTGGAGGAGTCGTTCCGTGCCGTCGCTGCCGCCCATCCCGGGCGCCCGGCCCTGGTCCGGGACGACGTGACGCTGACCTACGCGCGGCTCGACGCCGAGTCCGACCGCGTCGCCGGTGCACTGCTGGCCGCCGGCATGGAACCCGGCTGGACGGTCGGGATCCCCGCGGTGAAGAGCGTCGAGGCCTTCGTGGCGCTGCTCGGCGTGGTGAAGGCCGGCGGCGCCTACGTTCCGCTCGATCCGAAACTGCCCGGTGAGCGCCTGTCGTACCTGCTGTCGAGCAGCGGTGCCCGGGCCGTCGTGGCCGACGACCGCCTGCGCGAGCTGTGCGCCGGCGAGGGCGGGCCGGTCGTCATCGACCCGGGTGCCACCGTCGAGTCCACAGTGGATCCTGTCGCGGGATCGCCGGAGGATCCGCTCTACGTCATGTACACCTCCGGGACCACCGGGCGGCCGAAGGGCGTGGTCGTGCCGCACCGCGCGGTCACCCGGCTCGTCGAGGACGTCGACTACGTGACGCTCACTCCCGGCAGCGTGGTCATGCAGACCGGTGCCCTCGACTTCGACGCCTCCACCTTCGAGGTGTGGGGCGCTTGGCTCAACGGCGCGACGCTGGTGCTCGGCGAGGTCGAGACGCAGTTGGACACCGCGCTGCTCGGGGCGGCCATCGCCCGCCACGGGGTCACCCACATGTGGCTGACCAGTTCGCTGTTCAACATGCACGTCGAGCGCGACGCCACCGTCTTCGCGCCGCTGGCGGAACTGCTCATCGGCGGCGAGCGCCTGTCGCCCGAGCACGTCGGCCGCTTCTACGCGGCCAATCCGCGCACGACGCTCATCAACGGTTACGGGCCGACGGAGACGACGACCTTCGCCACCACCCATCGCATCGAGCGCGACTTCACCTCCATCCCCATTGGACGGCCGCTGCCGAGGACTCGCGTGTACGTGGTCGGCGACGACGGCCGTCGCGGTGTGGGCCTGCCGGGGGAGTTGTGGATCGCCGGGGACGGTGTCGCGCTGGGCTATGTCAACGATCCCGAGCTGACCGCCGAGCGATTCGTGCCGGACCCGTACGGACCGGGGCTCGCCTATCGCTCGGGCGACCTGGTCCGCTGGAACGACGACGGAACGGTCGACTACCTGGGCCGCGGTGACGACCAGGTGAAGATCCGCGGGTTCCGGGTCGAGCCCGACGAGGTCGTCGCGGCGCTCGGCGAGCTTCCCGAGGTGGCCTCGGCCGCGGTGATCGCGCGCGAGTCGACGACCGGCGCCAAGGAACTCGTCGCCTTCGTCGTCGCACCCTCCACTGTGGATGTACAGGGCCTGCGGGGTGCGCTGGCCGCGCGCCTGCCGTCCTACGCGGTGCCCGCCGAGGTCCGCCGCCTCGACGCGCTTCCGCTCACTTCGGCGGGGAAGGTCGACCGCCGGGCGCTGGAGCGGATCTCCCGGGAGCGGGCGGCGGCGCACTCGCCCGAGCCCGCCGGGGAGCCCGACGCCGTGCGCTCGGCCTTCGCCGAGGTCTGCGGGCGCGCGGTGATGGGCCCGCACGACAACTTCTACGAACACGGCGGCGACTCGCTCAAGGCGATGCGGCTGGTCGGCCTGCTGCGGGACGCGGGCTTCGACATCGGGCTCCGCGACGTGCTGACCGCACCCACACCCGCGGCGCTCGGTGCCGTGCTCGCTTCCCGGACGCCGGCGGCCGTGCCGCAGGAGGCCCCGCCGGAGTCGTCGCCGTCCTCGCCGGCGCCCATGCCGCCGGCCGCCGTGCGCGTCTACAGCGCCTACCGGCAACGACCGGAGAGCCTGGTCAACAACGTCCCGTTCGCGGTGTCCTTCGACGGGCGGATCGACCGCGGTCGCCTCGAAGCCTTCCTGTCCGGCTTCGTGGCCCGCCACGAGTCCGTCCACAGTGGATACGACGTGCGCGACGGCTCCTTCGCGCAGACCCCGGTTCCCGACGCGCCCTTCCACCTCGAAACGGCGCCCACGGCCGGGGACACGGTCGAGCGGCTTCGTGCCTTCGCCCGGCCCTTCCGGCTGGAGCGGCCACCGCTGCTGCGCGCGGCGCTGGTCACCGACGCCGACCGCGACACGCTGCTCGTCGACGCCCACCACATCGCCTTCGACGGCGCGAGCCTCGACGTTTTCCTGACCGAACTCTCCGCATCCCTGAGCGGAGCGGCCCTTCCACCGCCGTCGTCCTACCCGGACTTCGCCCGCTCCCTGGCCGCGCTCGACCACACCGACGACCTCGCCCACTGGCTCAAGGAGTTCGCCGAGCCGCCCGAGCCGGTGAACCTGGCACTGGGAACCGGGGACGAGCGGACCGCGCTCGGCGTCGTCGGCCGGAAACTGCCCACCGAGACCCGCGACGCGCTCGTCAGGCTCGCCGCCGCCGAACAGGCGACGCCGTTCATGATCTACACCGCCGCCCTCGCCGTCCTCCTCCAGAAGTACACGATGGAGGAGGACCTGGTGATCGGCACACCGGTCGACAACCGCACGCTCGGCGAGCACGCGGGAGTAGTCGGAATGGGCGTGAACACCGTGGCCTTGCGGGTCCGCCCCGCCGACGACACCACCGTCGGCGAGCTCCTGCGGCAGGTGCGGGAGACGACCCTGGCGGCCTTCGCCCACCAGGGACTGCCCTTCGACGAGCTGCTGACGGCGTTGTCGGCGCAAGGACACCCCTCCGCCCGCGACCTGGTGCGCGTGATGCTGGCCTACCGCCGCTCGCCGCACGAGGAGTTCAGCGCCGGTGAGCGCACGGCGAGGCTCATCGGTCCGCTGAGCCTCGAAGCGAAGTTCGACGTCGAGTTCACCGTCACCAGCACGCCCGCCGGCGACGCGCTCGGGCTTGAGTACGCGCTTCGCGCACTCGACCGGGACGCCGCCGAACTGATGATGACGCACTTCGCCGACATCCTCACCGCACTTCCCGGCGCCCTCGACACGCCGATCGCCGACGTTGTCCTGGACTAGGGCGTGCCCTGGGGCTCGTCTGGTCGATCAGTGCCCACAAGACAAGCCCTAAGACCGCCGACCAATCCCGCAGCATGACCCCGGAGACGTGATGAGCACCATCGCCATGTTCGGCCAGCGCGCCACCGATCACGCCGACCGGCCCGCCCTCTCCTGTGCGGACCGGACGCTGACCTACCGCGAGCTCCGGGACGTCGTCGCCGAGACCGCCGCCTCCCTGTCGGCGCTCGGCGTCGAGCCGGGCGACCGGGTCGCCGTGGTCGCCCGCCGCAGCGAACGCATGATCGTCGCCGAACTGGCGGTCCTGGCGCTGGGCGCGGCGTTCGTGCCGCTCAGCCGGGACAACCCCGAGGAGCGCCTCGGCCTTCTCCTGGGCGACTGCGCGCCACGCTGCGTCGTCGTCTGCGACGGGCGCCTGCCGACGGACCTGCCGGTCCTCGACCTGACGACCCTCCCGGTCCCGGGCGCCCACGCCGGCGAGCTGCCCGACCCGCCGCCGGACTCCGCCGTCTACTGCATCTACACCTCGGGCACCTCGGGAACACCGAAGGGCGTCGTCGTCGAGGACGCCGGGCTGGCCAACCTCTGCGCCAACTTCATGGACCCCCTGCTGACCATCGAGGACGTCCGCACCGTCGCGCTGGTCGCCTCCTTCGCCTTCGACGCCTCCATCAAGATGATCTTCGGCGCCCTCACCACCGGCCGCCACCTGCGCGTCATCACGGAGGACCAGCGCGACGACGTCGCCGCGCTCGCCGCCGACCTGCGCGCCTGGAACGTCGACGCCATCGACTGCACCCCCACCTATCTCGGCGTGCTCTGCGGAGCGTGGGAGGCGAACGCCCCGGCGCTGAAGTGCGTCCTGGTCGGCGGGGAGCCGCTGGACGTCGCGACGGCCGACCGGGCGGCGGCGCTGACCGGCGCGACCGTCTACAACGTCTACGGCCCCACCGAGGCGACGGTGGACGCCACCTGCCACCGGCACGAGCCGGGTTCGGCGCGGATGTCCATCGGCGCGCCGATCCCCGGCGCGGACGTGCGCATCGTCCGCAACGGACGGCAGGTCGGCAGGGGGCTGCCCGGAGAGATCTGGATCGGCGGCGCCGGTGTCGCCCGCGGCTACCTCGGCGCGCCCGAGCTGACCGCCGACAAGTTCATCGTCGACCCTTTCGGGGAGGGCTCGGGACGCTTCTACCGGACCGGTGACCGCGGGCGGACGCTGCCCGACGGGTCCTTCGAGCACCTCGGCCGCCTCGACGAGCAGGTCAAGATCCGGGGCTTTCGCGTCGAGCCCGACGAGATCGCGCGGACCATGGAGGCCGTGCCCGGCGTGACGTCGGCGGCCGTGGTCGTCCGGGGCGACTCCCTCGCCGCGTTCTACACCTGCGCCGGCGAGGTCGGCGAGGACGAGGTCGCCACCCGGCTGCGGGCCGCCCTGCCCGACTACATGGTGCCCGCCGTCGTCGTCCGGCTGGACAGCCTGCCCTTGACCTCCAACGGGAAGCTCGACCGTGCCGCGCTTCGCGAGCGGCCGTTGCCCGCCCGTGCCGAAACGCGCGTCGTCGAGCCCGCGACACCGGCCGAGACCGCCGTCCACGACGCGATCCGTGAAGTGCTCAAGCTGGACACGCTGAGCATGGACGCGAACTTCTTCCTGCTCGGCGGCGACTCGATCAAGGCGATCCTGCTCGTCTCCGCGCTCGCCGGCCGGGGCCACCGCCTCGGCGTCCGCGACGTGATGGGCTCGCTCACGCCCGCCGAGATGGCCAAGCACGTCGAAGCCCTCGCGACGCCGGCGCAGCAGGGGATCCAGGAGGGCGAGGTCACCGCGACGCCCGTCCTCGCCGACTTCTTCGGCCGGGACTACCGCGCCCCGAACCACCACCACCAGACCGCCGAGCTGCCTCTCGGCTCCTGCTCCCGGGCCGAACTCCCGGCGGTGCTGCGCGAGCTGACCGCACGCCACCGGATCCTCACCGCCACTGTCCGCGACGGCCGTCTCGTCGTGCCCCCGTTCGCCGACGCCGCCCCGCCCGTGCTGGAGGACTGGGACCTCACCGGCCACAGCGAGGACGACGCCGTCGCCGAACGAGCACGCCGGGCCACCGCCCTGAGCGCCGCCTGCGACCTCGCGAACGGCCCGCTCGTCCGCGCCGCCGTCGTGCGCATGCCGCAGCGCACCACGCTCTTCCTGGCGATCCACCACCTCGTCGTCGACGGCGTGTCCTGGCACATCATCGCCCGCGACATCGCCGCGATCACCGACGCGCTCGCCGCCGGCACGCCCCCGCCCGCTCCCTCCACGTCCGCCTCCTTCCTCGACTGGGCCACCGCTCTCGACGCCTTCGGCCAGACCCCCCAGGCCCGGCGCGATCACGCGTACTGGACGCAGGTCGCCGACGCCGTGCCCGCGCTGCCGTCCGTCCCGGGCGCCGGCACCGGCCGCCGGAGGCAGCGCCTGGCCCTCGACCGCGCGACCGGCGCCGCGCTCGCCGGGGACCGCGCGTCCGAACGCGACGCCGACGTCCAGGAACTGCTCGTCGCCGCCGTCGTCGCGGCCGCGCACGACGTGTGGGACCTCGGCCGGGTGCCGCTGACGATGGAGTCGCACGGCCGCTCCGAGCTGCCCGGCTTGGGCGAGCTCGACGTGTCGGCGACGGTCGGCTGGTTCACCAGCACCTATCCGGTGGTGCTGCCGTTCCACGAGGACGCCACCGAGCTGCTCAGGTCCGTGCGCAACACCTTGCGGCTGGTACCGGCGAGCGGGACGACGGCCGGTCTCCTGCTGGAGAGCCCGCCGGAGACGCTCGGCACGGTCAACTACCTCGGGGACCTGTCCGGACTCGGAGCCGGCCTCAACCCTTACGGTGAGCCGTCCTCGGCGCTCAACCTGGACCGGAACAGGATGAGCGTCGACGCGGCGCTCGTCGACGGCGAGTTCGTCGTCGACGTCGAACTGCGCGCCGACCTCGCCACCGAGGCCGAGGCCGCGGCCTTCGGCGCGAAGCTGCGCGAGTCCCTGCTGAGCTGGGCGGCCGACCCGGCCCGGCGTACGAACCTGAGGGCCGTGCCCGCCGACTTCGGCCTGCGGGGGACGACCGTCGCCCAGCTCGACGCGCTGCTTGACGGCGAGGACGCCGGGGTGGAGTCGGTCTGTCCGCTGTCGCCGCTACAGGAGGGCCTGCTCTACGAGTACCTGCGCGAGGCGGACTCCGACCACGTCGTTCAGGTGGAGTACTCCTTCCCCGTGGCCGCCGAACCCGGCCGCCTGGCGCGGGCGATGGCCGAGCTGGCGCGTCTGACCCCCACCCTGCGCACGGTCTTCGCCTGGGAGGAGCTGACCGCGCCCCACCAGCTGGTCCTGGCCGGTCAGGGCATCGAGTTCCACCACTTCGACCAGAGCGGACTGTCCACCGCGGAGCGACAGGAGGCCGTGCGCCTGCGGTCGGCCCGGCAGCACGAGCGCCCCTTCGACCTGCGCCGTGGGCCGCTGTTCCGCTGCGACGCCTTCACCGCCGGTGAGACCACCCGGTTGGTCTTCACCCACCACCACATCCTTCTCGACGGCTGGAGCCTCGCCGAGCTGTGCCGCCGGTTCAGCCAGATCTACACCGCGCTGGGCGACCCGGGCCGGCCCCTGCCCCCCGGTGAGCGCGACGGCGGCCCGATCCCCACCTACGCGTCCTTCGTGCGCTGGGCCACCGATCGCGGGACCGAGGAGTTCGACCGCTACTGGTCGCGGCTCCTCGACGGCTACGAGACCGCCGCCGCCGTTCCCACCGCCGCCAACGGCGAGACCCCCGGCGACAGCGGAGTCGGCAGGCTCGCGCGGTCGAGCGACAGCGGGCTGGCACGCCGGCTGACCGACGCCTTCGCCTCCCGGGGCGTCACCCTGGCCCACGCCGCCGAGGCCGCCTGGGGACTGGTGCTGTCACGGGCGTGCGGCTCACCGGACGTGGTGTTCGGGAAGGTCGTCTCCGGCCGCGACGTGCCCCTGCCCGGGGTGGACAAGACGGTCGGCCTGTTCATCAACACCATCCCCGTCCGCATCCGGGTGACCGCCGGCACGTCCGTCGCGGGACTCCTCGACGCGGTCCGCGACCAGGCCGTCGCCTCGGCCGAGCACGACCACGGCTCCCTCGCCCGCATCCAGTCCCTCTCCGGCGTCGAAGGGCTCGTCGGGTCCCTGTTCGCCTTCGAGAACTACCACGTCGACGAGGGCGCCCTCGACGGTGCGGGCCTGGAGTTCGAGCGGGCCGAGGAGGCGACGAACTACCCGCTGACCGTCACGGTCCAGCGGATCGGCGACGAACTGGAGTTCGTCGCCCTCCACGACAAGGCCCAGCTGTGCGCGGCGGACGCCGAGCGCGCCATGGCCCGCCTCGCGGTCGTCCTCGAACAGTTCGCCACCGGCGGCGGAACTGTCGGCGAGGTCTCCACGCTCCTGCCCGGTGAGGCCGGCCTGGTCCTGGAGACCTTCGGCGGCACCCGCGCCGACTACCCCCGCGACGGCTGGATCGGCGAGCAGTTCGCGCGCACGGCCGCCACCCACCCCGACCGGGTCGCGCTCGTCAGCGGCGGCGAACGGATCCGCTACCGCGAACTCGCCGACCGCGCCGGCCGGATCGCCGGGGCCCTCCACCGCGCCGGCGTGGGCGTCGGAGACGTGGTCGGCGTGACCGGCGACCCGAGCGCGGGACTGCTCACCGGCCTGCTCGGCGTCGTCTTGTCCGGGGCCGCCTACGTCCCGCTCGACATCGGCGCGCCCGCCTCGCGCGGTGCCCTGATCGCCGAGGACGCCGCCGTCTCGGTGATCGTCACCGCGGGGGAGCGGGCGACCAGTTACGCACGCCAGGTCGCGCCGGCCGCCCGGATCATCGACGTCGCGGAGGCCGCCGCGGGCGAACACCCGCCTGCTCTCCCGCGCGTGCCCGGCGGCGACGACGTCGCCTACGTCATGTTCACCTCCGGCACGACCGGCCGTCCCAAAGGGAGCCTCATCCCGCACCGCGCCGTCCTGCGGCTGGTGTGCGGCAACGAGGCCCTTCCCCTGAACGAGCGGGATGTGCTGGTACAGACGGGATCCCTCGCCTTCGACGCGTCCACCTTCGAGATCTGGGGCATGTGGCTCAACGGCGGAACCCTCGTCGTCCCCGACCGCGACGATCTGCTCGGCCCCGGCCGCCTGGGCACACTGGTCGCCGAGCACGGCGCCACCGTCATGTGGCTGACCGTCTCGCTGTTCAACCACATCGCCGTCACCGCGCCCGACGCCTTCACCGGCCTCGACCGGCTGCTCATCGGAGGGGAGGCCGTCAGCGCCGGGCACGTGCGCCTCGTCCACGACGCCGTCCCCGACATCACCGTCGTCAACGGCTACGGCCCCACGGAGAACACCACCTTCACCACCACCCACCCCCTCCCGCGCGTACCCACCCGGACCGTCCCCCTCGGACGGCCCATCACCAACACCACGGTCCTCGTCCTCGACGGCGACCGCCTGTGCGGCGTCGGCGAGACCGGCGAGCTCTGCACGGGCGGGGACGGGCTCTCCCTGGGATACCTCGGGCTCCCCGAGCTGACCGCCCGGCGCTTCGTCGCCGCCCCGCACGGGACCGGCACGATCTACCGGACCGGGGACCGCGCCCGCTGGCTCGCCGACGGCACCGTCGAGTTCCTCGGCCGCCTCGACGACGAGCAGATCAAGATCCGGGGCTACCGCGTCGAACTCGCCGACGTCGAGACCGCCGTCCGCGCCTTCGACGGCATCGGCGACACCGTCGTCCTCGCCCACCGGGAGGACGACCGCACGGCCGCGCTGATCGCCTACGTCGTCGCCGGCACCGGCCTCGACCTCGCGCGCCTGCGCACCTTCCTCACCGAGCGGCTGCCGGGCTACATGGTCCCGGCGTACCTCGTCGAGATCCCCGCGATCCCCGTGACACGCAACGGAAAGCTCGACCGCCGCGCGCTGCCCGCACCCGTTGCGGCCGGCTCCGGCACGGAGTTCACCGCCGCCGCCGACGAGACCGAGGAGGCGGTGTGCGCCGTCTTCGCGCGGGTCCTCGGCGTCGAGGCGGTCGGCGCGCTCGACTCCTTCTTCGAGCTGGGCGGCGACTCCATCAAGGCGATCCGCGTCGTCTCGGGGATCCGGGCCGCAGGGTTCGAGGCGAAGGTCGGCGACGTCATGGCCGGCATGACCGCCCGGGAGGTCGCGCGCCGCGTCGTGCCCAAGAGCACCAGCGCCTTCGAGCAGGGCGAGGTCACCGGACCCGTCGGCGGAGCCTCCCCGATCGTCGAGGAGTTCTTCGCCTGGAACCTCACCGCGCCCGCCCACTTCAACCAGGACGTCCTCGTCGACGTCGGCACCGCCACGGCCGCCCACGTCCGCACCGCCCTCGACGCCGTCTGGAGCCACCACGACGCGCTGCGCGCCGTCGTCACCGACCGGGCTTTGCACATCCGCTCCGCCGAGGACCTCCGCTACCGCTTCGAACACCGCGACGCCACCGGTCTCGACGCCGGCGAACTCGACCACGCCGTCACGGCGCTCGCCGACGAGCTCCACGCCTCGATGGACCTCGAAAACGGCCCGCTCTTGCGGGCCGGGCTGGTGACCGCGCCGCACGGCTCCCGCCTGTTCCTCGCCGCGCACCACCTCGTCGTCGACGCCGTGTCCTGGCAGATCATCGTCGAGGACACCCTCTCCGGCATCCGCGCGGCACAGGCCGGCCGGAAGTTCGCACCGCCCGAGAAGACCGCCGCCCTCACCGACTGGACGAAGGCCGCCGCGGCGCTCGCGCCGACTCTCGTTCCCCGCGAAGGGGAGTACTGGGACCGGGTCGACCGTGCCTGCGCCGGCGCTGCCCTGCGCACCGGTGGGGCTGACGCGGGCGGAGGTGAGCGCGAGGTCGTCCTCGACCGCGAGGTCACCGCCGGCCTGCTGAGCGGGGCCGGCGCGGCCTACCACGCCGACGTCGAGGACCTCCTGCTCGCGGGCCTGGCGATGACCGTCGCGGACCTGACCGGGCAGGACCGGATCGCCGTGCGCCTGGAACGCCACGGCAGGTCGGGGCACGCGTCGCTGCCGGCGGCCGACCGCACGGTCGGCTGGTTCACCACCATGTTCCCGGTCGTCCTCGCGGCCGGCACCGACCCGGGCGAGGCGGTCGTGGCCACCAAGGAGACGCTGCGCGCGGTTCCGCACGAGGGCTTCGGCTACGGCCTGCGCCCTGGCGGCTACGCGGCCGTGGACGCCTCGATCACCTTCAACTACCTCGCCCGCCAGGACACCGCACCGGGTGGTTTCGGCGCGACCGTGTTCTCCCGGACGGGCACTCCGACCCACCCGGACAACCGGCTCCCGAAGGGCGTGCGGATCAACGCGCTGGTCCGCGACGAGCGGCTGGCCGTCACCTTCTCCGCGGATCCGGGCGTGCTCACCGGGGCCGAACTGACCCGCCTCGCCGACCGCTACCTTGACGACCTCACCACCGTGGTCGGCCACTGCCTCGGCCAGACCACGCGGCGCAGGACGCCCTCCGACTACTCGGTCGCCGTGCCCCTGAGCCGCGAGGACCTCGCCCGCATCGAGTCGCTGCACCCCGGGCACGCCGACATCGCCGATCTGACGCCCTTGCAGGAGGGGATGCTCTTCCACGGCCTTGAGGACCCGGAGAGCGGCGCGTACATCGTCCAACAGGTCTTCTTCGCCGGCGACGAGTCCGGACCCTTCGACCTCGGGGCCGTCGCGACGGCACTGCGGACCTCGACGGCCGACCACGCCGTGCTCAGGACGGCGTTCCCGTCCCAGGATCTCGCCCGGCCGCGCCAGGTCGTGCTGCCGAACCGGGAACCCGGATTCGCCGTCGTCGACCTGTCCGGCGTCGGTGAGGCCGAGGCCCGCGCGGCGATCGAGCGGCTGCTGGCCGAGGACGTCGCACGCGGCTTCGACCTGGCCCGCGACCCGCTTCTTCGTGTCACCGCGATCCGCACCACCGAGGACGAGCGGCAGGTGCTCCGTCTGGTGTGGACCTACCATCACATCGTGCTCGACGGCTGGTCACTGTCCACATTGTTCGGTGACTTCCTCGGTCACTACCGCGCCGCCGTCGGCGGCACCTCGCCGGCTGAGCGCACCGAGACGCCCTCGTACGCCGCCTACGTCCGGCACCTCGCCGACCGCGACTCCGATGAGACCGACCGCTACTGGTCGCGGCTCCTCGACGAGTACGACTCGACCGCCGCCGTCTCCGGCTCCGGCGGTGGGACCGGCGTCGGCCGGGTCCTCGCCTCCAGCGACGGCGCGCTCGCACGGCGGCTGACCGACGTGTTCGCCGCTCGCGGGGTGACCTTGGCCCACGCCGCCGAGGCCGCCTGGGGCATCGTGCTCTCACGCGCTGTCGGCGAACCCGATGTGGTGTTCGGGAAGGTCGTCTCCGGCCGCGACGCGCCGCTGCCGGGCATCGACAAGACCGTCGGCCTGTTCATCAACACCATCCCCGTCCGCGTCCAGATTCCCGCCGACGGCACCGTCGCCGACCTGGTCGAAGCCGTCCGCGACCAGGCCGCCGCCTCGGCCGAGCACGATCACGGCTCCCTCGCGCGCATCCAGTCCCTCGCCGGCGTCGAGAACCTCGTCCAGTGCCTGTTCGCCTTCGAGAACTTCCACGTCGAGGAGGGCGTGCTCGACGGCGGTGGCCTCACCTTCGAGCGGGCTCGCGAGGAGGAGACCGGCTACGCGTTGAACCTCGTCGCCCAGCAGGAGGGCGAGGAGCTGTCGTTCAGCGTGCTCCACGACCGCGCCGTGCTGGCACCGGCCGACGCCGAGCGCGTCCTCGCGCGGGTCCTGCACGTCCTCGAACAGTTCGCCGGCAACACCGCCGCGCCGCTCGGTGAGGTGTCGACGCTGCTGCCGGGCGAGACCGCGACGGTCGTCGAGGAGTTCAACCGGACCACCCTGCCTTACCCGGCGGACATGACGGCCGTCAGCGCGTTCCTCGACGGGGTGCGGGAGCACCCCGACCGCACGGCCCTCGTGTGGCGCGAGGAGACGATGACCTACCGGGAGCTGGCCGAAGCGGCGGCGAAGGTCGCCGGGGCCCTCGCCGAGGACGGAGTCCCCCGGGGCGCCGGCGTCGGGATCCTCGGCGAGCGCAGCTTCGATCTCATCGTCGGCATCCTCGGCACCATGCTCGCCGGCTGCTTCTACGTCCCCCTCGACGTGGGCTCACCGGCCGAGCGGATCCGCCGGATCGTGTCGGACGGCTCGATGCGCGCGGTCTTGACCTACGGTCCGCGCGCCGACGAGATCGTCGCCTCCCTCGGGGGGATGCTCGACGGGTACGCCGTCCGCGACCTCGCGTCGCTGCGCGGTGCGGCCGAGATCCGCACCGACCGCCTGCCGTCGCCGCAGGACCCCGCCTACTGCATCTACACCTCCGGCACGACCGGTGCGCCCAAGGGCGTGATGCTGTCCCACCGGGGCGTCGCCAACCTGCGCGCCTACCTCCGCGAGACCTACGGCGTCGTCCCCGCCGACCGGGTCCTCCAGTTCTCCAACCTCACCTTCGACGCCGCCGTCTGGGAGATCGGCCTCTCCCTGCTCAACGGCGCGAGCCTGCTCATCGTCGACCAGGACGTCGTCCACGACGCCGACCTGCTGGTGCGCGAGGCCCGCCGGCAGGGCGTCACCCTCGGGCTCCTCCCGCCGCAGTACTACCTCCAGTGCGAGGGGCTGCCGATGCGGATCGTCACCACCGGTGGCGGCGCCTCAAGCCTCGCCGTCGTGGAGAAGGCACGCCGCGCGGGTGTCGGCTACGTCAACGCCTTCGGGCCCACCGAGACGACCGTCCTGGCCACCGGCTGGCTCGACACGGGCGCGGACTCGCCCGCGCGGATCCCGATCGGCAGGCCGGTGTCGAACACCCGGGCCTATGTCATGGACGGCGAGCGCCTGTGCGGCATCGGGGAGATCGGGGAGCTGTGCGCCGCCGGCGACGGCCTGTCCAGCGGGTATGTCGGGCTGCCCGAACTCACCGCGGAACGCTTCGTCGCCAACCCCTTCGGGGAGGGCCGGCTCTACCGGACGGGCGACCGCGCCCGCTGGCTGCCCGACGGGAACCTGGAGTTCCTGGGGCGCGTGGACGACGCGCAGGTGAAGGTGCGCGGGTACCGCATCGAGGTCGGCGAGATCGAGACCGCGATCCGCAGCCACCCCGAGGTCCGCGACACCGTCGTGGTCGCCGATCTCGGGCCCGACCACGCCGCCACCCTCACCGCCTACGTGGTCGCCACCGGCGGTGAGCCCGACGTGCGCGCGTTCCTCACCGAGCGGCTGCCGGCCTACATGGTGCCGGCGTACTTCGTGGCCATCGACGAGATCCCGTTGACGCGCAACGGAAAGCTCGACCGGGCGGCCCTCCCCGCGCCGACGCTGAACACCGAGCGCACCCTGCCCGCCGACGAGGTCGAGAGCGCGGTGTGCGAGGCCTTCGCCGACGTGCTGGGCCTCGCGGCGGTGGGCGCGACCGACGGGTTCTTCGAGCTCGGCGGCGACTCCATCAAGGCGATCCGCGTCGTGTCGCGGCTGCGCGCGGCCGGGTACGAGGTGTCGGTGGGCGCGGTGATGGCCGCGATGACCGCGCGCGAGCTGGCGCCCCGCGTCGGGCGCAAGACCGTGAGCGTGTTCGAGCAGGGCGAGGTCACCGGCCGCGTCGAGGGCGCCTCACCGATCCTTGCGGAGTTCTTCGGCTGGGGGCTCGCCGCGCCCGCGCACTTCAACCAGGACATGGTCGTCGACGTCGGCTTCGCCTCGGCCGCGCAGGTCCGGGCCGTGCTCGACGCGGTCTGGGCGCACCATGACGCGCTGCGCGCCACCGTCGCCGACGAGACGCTGGTCATCCGCTCCACCGGGGAGCTCGCCTACGGCTTCGAGCACCACGACACCGACGCCGGCGGGCTCGACGACACCGTCGCGCGGGCCGCCGACCGGCTGCACGCGTCGATGGACCTCGACCGCGGCCCGCTGTTGCGGGCCGCGCTGGTGAGCTCGCCGACCGGGTCGCGGCTGTTCCTGGCCGCCCACCACCTCGTCGTCGACGCCGTCTCCTGGCTCGTGCTCGTCGAGGACGTGCTGGCGGGAATCCGTGCGGCGCAGTCGAACCGGCCCATCGCGCTGCCGGAGAAGACGGCCTCGCTGAGCGACTGGGGCCGGGCGCTCGACGCGCTCGCCGTCACCCCCGAGGAGAACGCCTACTGGGACGCCGTCGATCGCGCCGCCGCCGTCGCGGGCCTTGTCGGCAGCGGCGGTGTCCCCGGCGAGGTCGCGGTGTGCGAGACGACGCTGGATCCGGCGTCGACCGCCGACCTCCTCGGCCCCGCCGGCGCGGCCTACAGCGCCGACGTGGAGGACCTTCTGCTGGCGGCGCTGGCCATGAGCGTCGGCGGGATGACGGGGCAGGACCGGGTCGCCGTGCGGCTGGAACGCCACGGCCGCACCGGTCACGAGTCGCTGCCCGCGGTCGACCGGACCGTCGGCTGGTTTACGAGCATGTACCCGGTGGTCCTGGGCTGCGGGACCGATCCGGCCGCGGCCATCGTCGGGGTTAAGGAGACGCTGCGGGCGGTGCCGCATGACGGCATCGGCTACGGGCTGCGGGAAGGGGGGTACGCCGCCATCGAGGCGCCGATCACCTTCAACTACCTCGGCCGGCAGGACGGGGAGGGGACGGGTGGCTTCGGCAGTACCCGTTTTGCGACCGGTGGGGTGCCGTCGCATCCTGACAACCGGTTCCACGCGGGGGTGCGGATCAACGTGCTGCACCGCGGTGAGGGTTTGGTGGTGACGGTGACGTGTGACTCTCATGTGTTGTCCCCGGTCGAGGGGGAGACGCTGGCGGGGAGCTACGGGCGGAATCTGGTCGCTGTCGTGCGGCATTGCCTGTCGCTGGGGGAGAGCCACAAGACCATCTCCGACACGGATGCCACGGATCTGAGTGGGGAGGACTTGGACGCGCTGAACGCGTTGTTCGGGTGAGGGGTCGGCGAGTTGCGCGGAGGCGGGTGACGGCGTGTTCGGCCTCGGGGGTCAGCGCCGGGTCGGTGATCTCGGTGTTCGCCGGCCATGCGCATGGCTGCCGTCCTGCCTGCCCGATCACGGGTAGTTCGTCGGCTGTGCGGGCCTGGACGCAGGTCGTCACGACCTCCCAGGCGGCGTCGTGGTCGGCCTTGGCCGACTGGGGGCGCAGGAGGTTGTCTGGGTCGCGAGCGCCGAGGAGTTCGGGCTGGTCTCCACTGGCCTGGAATGTCCACCGCCGGCGTCGGCGCGGAACCACCACTTCCAGCCGTACCAGTGGACGCCACGGCCGAGGATCGGGTCGCGTCCGGTGAGTTGTGCGTCCTGGATGCCGGCGCGGAGGCCGCTTCGCTGTGTCACGGGGGCGGAGCCTACGAAGTCTTCGGCGGGCGCCGGGCCCGGTTCGGCGCCGATGCAGGCGTCACCAAAGGGCGGGGGTGGCGGCTTCGCGCCGGGGACCCGGCAGACCACGCGGGGTACCCGCCGGGCAGGCGTCATCCCGGGCGGGGGCCGGCGGCTTCGCGCCGGGTACCGGGTACCGCCAGTGCAGGCGTCATCCCGGGCCGGGGCCGGTGGCTTCGCGCGGGGTACCCGCCAGTTCAGGCGTGACCCCGGGCGGGGGCCGGTGGCTTCGCGCCGGGTACCCGGCAGACCACGCGGGGGACCCGTCAGTTCAGGCGTCACCTTAGTTCGGGGACCCGGCACCGGAGGAGGTGCCGCAGCCCGATCCCATGCCTGTCAGGAGGTTTCGTTAGCCTCCGACCAAGCAAGCACAGAAGTCAGGCGTCATCCCAGCCCGGGGACCCTGCCGCAACCGGCCCCGCCCTCCGTCACTGCCTCCGGGTGATCAGGCGTCACCCCACCCGGGCCACCATGCGCAGCCCCAGCCCCAGCCCCAGCCCTGGGGTTATGCCGCAGCGTCCCGCCCCGCCGCCACTGCCTCCGGGTGAGCAGGGCGTCACCCCACCCGGGCCACCACCAGCAGGCGTACGCCACCCCGGGCCACCACCAGCAGGCGTCACCCCAGCCCGGGGACCCTGCCGCAGCCGGCTTACTCACCGCAGCCACCCCGGCGTTAAGCCCAGCCCCGGCGTTAAGCCCAGCCCCGGCCTCAAGCCCACGCCCCACCCCAACCCTCAACCCCCAGCCCCAAGGTCAACCCCCGGCCGGGGGCTTCGCCCCCCGCACCCCCACCGGAGCTCCGCCCCGGACCCCGCTGGGACTCCGTCCCA
>NZ_JBFAKK010000008.1:400113-401361 GCF_040655735.1 Phytomonospora sp. NPDC050363 | reverse complement strand
AATCCAACAGCGTCTCGGCTGGCTATCGCCAGCCGAGTACGAAACCGCCTGGCTCAACCAGAACCAACCCATCCCAACACCCGCATAACCCTCCGCCAAACCGGGGGAACCTCAGACGGCGTTGGTGCCTGCCGTGTGCCGCGAATGTGCCTGCCAGCAACGAAGACTGGCCTGACATTGCTGCGAGACAGCGTGCGCAGCCCACGTGCAGGAACCTGGCCGCGCAGCGGAGCGGAGGGGGGTGATCCTCGCCCGCAGTGAAGCGCGAACGCAGCGATTTGCAGCCCGTTGGCGACGTAGGTGTCACCGTGGTTGCGATCCTCGCCCGCAGCGAAGCGCGAGCGCAGCGGAAGGGCTCGTGCCGGTCGAGACCTGGATGAGGGTGTTGCGATCCTCGCCCGCAGCGAAGCGCGAGCGCAGTCCGTCGCCGTCGACGCCGACCGGGCCGTCCACCTTGTTGCGATCCTCGCCCGCAGCGAAGCGGGAGCGCAGCATCGTCGCCGGCGCGCGGCCAGCGATGATGTCGCAGTTGCGATCCTCGCCCGCGGCGAAGCGCGAGCGCGGCCGGCATCGGCGCGTTGGTCGCAGTCCAGTGGTTGTGGTTGCGATCCTCGCCCGCGGCGAAGCGCGAGCGCAGCTCGACCCGATCTACTACTGGGCCGCCTGGGAGAAGTTGCGATCCTCGCCCGCGGCGAAGCGCGAGCGCAGCCCGCGCGCCTCCCAGGTGAGGACGGCGCGGCCCTTGTTGCGATCCTCGCCCGCGGCGAAACGCGAGCGCAGCAACCACCCACACCCGGAGCCGGTCCGGGGCTTGCGTTGCGATCCTCGCCCGCGGCGAAGCGCGAGCGCAGCGGTCTGCGCGACGGTGCGTTGCGATCCTCGCCGGCGGCGAAGCGCGAGCGCAGCCACCCGAGGGGGCCGCCCTGCGGGCGCAAATCCGCGGTTGCGATCCTCGCCCGCGGCGAAGCGCGAGCGCAGCCTAGAGATCGTGATTCCCCTCGATACCGACCGGGCGTTGCGATCCTCCCCCACGGCGAAGCGCGAGCGCAGCCCTAGGCCGCCATTCAGGCGGGTGTCTGGGTCGCGCAGTTGCGATCCTCCCCCGCGGCGAAGCGCGAGCGCAGCACGCCCGCGAGGCGTGGGAGGCGCACTTCGACCCGGTTGCGATCCTCCCCCGCGGCGAAGCGCAAGCGCAGCGGCCGAGATGCAGGTGCGCCTGGACGCCTCGGAGAAGTTGCGATCCTCGCC
>NZ_JBFAKK010000008.1:389015-400015 GCF_040655735.1 Phytomonospora sp. NPDC050363 | reverse complement strand
CCCGCAGCGAAGCGCGAGCGCAGCGCGGCCGTGACGCGCACGCCCTGGCGGTGGGTGGGGTTGCGATCCTCGCCCGCAGCGAAGCGCGAGCGCAGCGCGGCCGTGACGCGCACGCCCTGGCGGTGGGTGGGGTTGCGATCCTCGCCCGCAGCGAAGCGCGAGCGCAGCACGAGCGGGGAGTTCCGCAGGACGGTGAGGACGGCGTTGCGATCCTCGCCCGCAGCGAAGCGCGAGCGCAGCCGACCCAGCGCCTCGCCGGCGACATCTGGCAGGAACTGTTGCGATCCTCGCCCGCAGCGAAGCGCGAGCGCAGCGGCGTTCGTGCTGCGGGACCGCATAGGGGGTGTTGTTGCGATCCTCGCCCGCAGCGAAGCGCGAGCGCAGCGAGCGCGTCTCGGATGGCGGTCTGCCGGGGACCGGCGTTGCGATCCTCGCCCGCAGCGAAGCGCGAGCGCAGCTCGCGCAGACCATCATCGACCTCTACGGGGGACTCGTTGCGATCCTCGCCCGCAGCGAAGCGCGAGCGCAGCTGAACATCCACACCTTCGCCGCCGAACGCGACATGTTGCGATCCTCGCCCGCAGCGAAGCGCGAGCGCAGCCGGTGCCCCGTGGCTACTGGGCGCGGCCACCTCCGGTTGCGATCCTCGCCCGCAGCGAAGCGCGAGCGCAGCGGGACGCCTGGTTCGACGAGGTGACGTTCACTGGGTTGCGATCCTCGCCCGCAGCGAAGCGCGAGCGCAGCTGGAGCGTCGTGTCGGTCTCGCCCTTCTGGAGGAGTTGCGATCCTCGCCCGCAGCGAAGCGCGAGCGCAGCAGTGACAGAGGTTTACGCAGCTCAGCGGTGGCCACGTTGCGATCCTCGCCCGCAGCGAAGCGCGAGCGCAGCGCAGTGGTACCGCTGTGATCCGCCGTCGACGTTTCCGTTGCGATCCTCGCCCGCAGCGAAGCGCGAGCGCAGCGTGAACCCGGTCCCGGTCGGCCACATGGCCACCGCCAGTTGCGACCCTCGCCCGCAGCGAAGCGCGAGCGCAGCGTCCTGCACCTGCCCGGATGGTGCGTAGTGAGACGGTTGCGATCCTCGCCCGCAGCGAAGCGCGAGCGCAGCCGTTCGAGCGCCTCGGCGTCGCGTCCGGCGGCCCGGCAGGTGTTGCGATCCTCGCCCGCAGCGAAGCGCGAGCGCAGGGGCGGCGTGGCGGCCGGTGGCGGCGTTGGTGAGGGTGTTGCGATCCTCGCCCGCAGCGAAGCGCGAGCGCAGGCCTGGACTATCCGGCACGTATCGAGGGGGACGATAGTTGCGATCCTCGCCCGCAGCGAAGCGCGAGCGCAGGAAGCGGTCGCCGCGAACGCCCGCCGCGCCACCGAGTTGCGATCCTCGCCCGCAGCGAAGCGCGAGCGCAGGGTTGTTGAGCTGCTGAAACTCTGGCTAGTGCCGTAGTTGGGCGGGACTGCACGCCGCGTTTCAGCGTTGTTTGTCCCCTATGGGGCTTGAGAACGGTTGGCGTGTCGCGTGTGTGCTTGGGGTTCCTAGATCACTAGCGGGCCTCGGTGGTCGAGGTGTGTGGTGATGCCGAGGTGTTCGACGTTGTCTAGTGCGCCTTGGGGGAGTTTGTAGATCCGGATGTTGTCGGTTTCGGTGCTGATGGCGTCGGTGAGGGCGGCGGTGAGTTTGAGTCTTTCGATGTCGCTGCAGACGACTTCGAAGACGGAGTACTGGACGCGTTGTCCGTAGCCTTCGCAGATTTTGGCTACGCGGCGCAGGCGTCGTTGGCCGGCGCGGGTGGTGGTGTCGACGTCGTAGGTGACGAGAAGGTCCATCAGGCTGGTGTCCAGGGGAGGTATGTGTCGAGGTCTCCGCGTAGGTGGCGGGCGAGGATGCGGGCTTGGACGAGGGGCAGTAGGGCGGCGGGGATGTCGCGGTCTAGGTGCTTGTGGGGCCAGGTGCGGGTTCTGCTGTGTTGCCAGGCGTTGAGGACGGCGCGGCGGCCGTCGTCGGTGAATCGCACGGCGCCGGCGGGGAGGTGTTCGAAGTGGTCGTCGGTGATTTCTTTGCGGTTGATGAGTGTCAGGGCGAGGCGGTCGGCCAGGAGTGGGCGGAACTCTTCCATGAGGTCGAGGGCTAGTGCTGGTTTTCCTGGGCGGATGGCGTGGAGGTAGCCGATGTAGGGGTCGAGACCGGCGTTTTCGAGGGCGCCGTGCACGGCCACGCGGAGCATGCCGTAGAGGAAGGAGAGCAGGCAGTTGACGGGGTCGAGGGGTGGTCGGCGGGTGCGGAGGGTGAAGGTCATGCCGGTGTGGGCGGCGATGAGGTGTGGGAAGGCGTTGAAGTAGTCGCGGGCGGCGGTTCCTTCGATGCCCAGGAGGGTGTCGATGTTGTCGGCGTCGGGGAGTTTGGGGAGTAGCCGGGCTTGGTTGTCTGCGGCTTCGCGGGTCTTGGTTTGGCGGGTGCCGGTGAGGTCGCGGGCGGAGCGGAGAAGAACTTGCCGGCTGTTGTGGAGTTTTCCGGCGAGGAAGGCGCGGGCGATGTGCAGGCGCGCGGGGGTGCTGTTGTGGGCGTTGTGCTGGGCGGTGCGCAGGAGTGGGTTTCCCGTGGTGGGGCCGCTGATGCGGGCGAGGAAGCGGCCCATGCCGGTCAGCCAGGTGACGCCCCGGCCGTCGGCGGCGCAGCGCAGGGTGAGGTCTTGGGAGATGTTGGCTCCGCCGAAGAGCACGATCTGGTTGAGCCGTGTCAGGGGCAGGCGGCGGGTGCGGTCGTCGTCGGGGTGGTGGATGCGCAGGGCGTCACCGTCGAGGTGGAGGCTGGTTCCGGGGGTTTGGACGTAGAGGGTGTTGTGGAGTTCAGTCACGCCATGTCCCTTCAGGGCGGGCGCGGAATAGGTCGATAGTGGTGGTGGGGTGCTGGGTGAGTTCGGGGAGGCATTCTTCTTTGAGGGAGCACCGGCGGCAGCGCTGGTCGTTGACGGCCGGCGGGAGTTGTTGGCTGGCGAGGAGTCGGCGGATGGCGGTGGCCGCGGTGATTGCCCGGGCGACTAGTTCGGGGGTGATGTCGACGTGGTGTCGTCGGCGTTGGCTGGTGGAGTAGATGTAGCCGTGGTCGACGGTGTAGCCGGCTTCGCGGAGGCAGATCGCTTGTCCGGCGAGTTGGATCTCGGCGGGGCTGCCGGTCCGGTAGCGGGAGATCTTGTATTCGACGGGGATCGCTGTGCGTCCGGTGATTTCGACGAGGTCGCAGATGCCGTGGAGGCCGTGGACGTCGCTGTAGACGGGTAGGGATCGGATGGTGGTGGTGCCGTGTCGAGTGGTGGTGCCGGGCAGGTCGACGGTGTGGTGGGCGAGGTCGCCGCGGACGGTGTCGATGTTTTCGGCCCAGATTCCTTCGATGTGGATCAGTCCGCTTTGGCGGGGGCAGTAGGCGTAGTGCTCCAGCGCCGACAGCGGGATGCTTGCTTGGTCCTCACTGCCGGCGCTGGTGGGTGGGGTCATGGCCACAGGTCCACGAGAGTGGTGCAGGTGATGCCGGTGGGCAGGTCGTCGGTGGCGATGGTGCGGGTGTAGTCGGTGTGGCGGCGTGCGGGCTTGTCGGGGTTGGTGGCTTTGACGTCGATGCGGCTGGTGAGGGAGTGGGCGCTGGCGGCGCCGAGGCTGTTGGGGTGGTTGAAGACGTAGAGGCCGCAGAGTTTCATCTCGCCGCGGGTGGCCGAGCGGTCGTGCTCGAACATCATTTCGATGGATTGCCAGAGCACGGCGAGGTCGTCGCCGGTGATCCCGGTCTGTGCGGCGCGGGGGGCGGAGTAGAACAGGTGGGCCCGGTAGAGGCCATAGGGGACGGTCCACTTGCTGCCCATCTCGGTGGACTCGCCTTTGTCGATGTCTTCTTGTTTGGTCTGGGTGACGCGGGTGATGGCGTGTGTGGTGGGGTCGATGGGGTCGACGCTGCGGGCGAAGGTGAGCTGGACGGGTCCGTAGATCTGTCCTGCGCCGCGGCCTTTCTTGCCTTCGACTTTGGCTCCGGTGGACAGAACCGCACCGAAGGTGCGGATGTCGAAGTAGTGGTCGCAGAGCCAGGTGCGGGCGTCGGCAGGGTCGCCTGCGGACTCTTTGAGGGCTTTGTCGATGCGGGTGTTGAGGGCGTGGCCGGCTTCGACGAATATCCCGTAGCGGGGGTCGTCGCCTTTGAGGAGGGACACGGTGTTGCGGATCTTGCGTTTGATGGCGACGTCGGTGACCAGGCCTTCGCCGGTGGTGTCGTCGATGCGGGGCTGGTTGGCGCCGTCGGGGTCGCCGTTGGGGTTGCCGTCGGTGACGTCGAAGTAGATGACGACGTCGTGGCGAATGGCCGGGTCGAGGTGGGCGTTGGTCACTGCTGGGGTCCTTCCGGGGCGGTGTTGGTGCTGGTGTCGGTGTCGGGCTTGGGAGCGAAGCGCGCGTGGCGCTGGTGGTGGTAGCCCAAGACGAAGTGGTGCTGCTGGGCGGCCATGGCGGTGCGGTGAGCGCCGCCGGCGTGGGCGAGTTGGTCGGTGAGTTCGTCGAGTTGGCGGGTGATCCAGACACTGCGGGCGGGGCTGTGTCTTTGGATGTTCTTCAGCCAGGCGGGGGCCAGTCGTGCGCCTGCGGTGAGGGCTCGCTGGGGGTTGGTCATGGCGCCGGCGAAGTACTTGTGGGTGAAGGTGGTGTTGACGCCGTCGGCGCGGGTGGGCTTGTCGTCGGTGCCTTTGCGGGCTGGGTTGCTGGCGGCCCATTGGAGGTATTCGTAGGAGGCGAAGAGGCGGCCTGCGATGAAGCCGGGGCTGGTGGCGAGGTCGGTGTTGATGCTCATGTGCTCCTCGGTGCGGTATCGGGGGTCGTTGCGGCGGACGCAGAGTTGGACGAGCGCGGCGCGCAGGTCGTCGACGCGTCCATCGCGTCGGATCCGGTGCAGGATGTGGCGGGACAGGCCGGAGGGCAGGCGTTTGGCGTAGAGGGCCGCTTCGAGGAGACCCCGGTAGACACCGTCGGGACGGTCGGCGCCTTTGGCGTCGAAGCGGGCGTAGCCGGTACGAGCGGAGCCCTCAGTGGTGGTGGCCAGGCCGTCGCCAAAGCGACCTGCGGCCAGGGCGAGGCGCCCTAGTCCGGGATAGGTGAAGGCCCCGGGGGCCTGGCCGGGGACGGCGATGTCGGTGAACCAGCGTCCGAGGTTGTGTTGGACCTCGGTGAGTGGCATGTCGACCCAGTTGCGGATCATGACGCGGGCGACGTTGCCGCCGATGGTCAAGGCACAAAACCGTTCAAGGATCGCGGTGTCAGCCGCCTCGACGGTGGCGGCTTGGCCTTTGTTGGCCGCGGCGATCAGGGCGTGGACTTCGTCGAGGTGGTCGTCGGGGTGGGCGTAGACGTCGGCGTCGAAGTCACCACCGGACGGGACCCACCAGATCATGCGGGAGTCGCCGCCGAAGGTGCTGTGGTCACCGTCGCCGAGCAGGGCCTCCAGGGAGTCCATGACTTTGAGACCACAGGTCTCACAGATCGGGGTGTGTCCCAGGCCGGTGGCCTGCTGGAATCCGTGAGTTGACTTGTTGACGCTGATCAGCGAGGCGCTTTGGGTGGCGCCGGGGACCAGGCGGACGGGAAGCTGCCGCGGGATGGTGTTGAGCAGCGCCCCAGGTCGCGCGCACACCAGGCACAGGCCGACACGGCCGCTTCCTTTGCGGGTGGCGGCCACTGTCGCCCAGAAGGTCCTCGCCGACGTCGTTGCCGCAGCTGGCCGTCCGTCGACGAGGATTTCGACGAGGTCCCCACGTGACCACTTGTCTGGTTGGGTGACCAGGGTTGTGGTGGCGTTGGTGTAGAACGCGGCGATCGCTGGGGCCGGGCCGCCCGGGTCGGCATGTGCCCATTGCTGGTTGAGGGCGATGAACGCTTCGTGGCAGGCGGCGACGCGTTCGGGTTTGACCGAGACCTTCGGGTCGTCGGTGACCCAGCCCAGGACGTACTCGATGGTGTCGGTGGCGATCGCCGGGGCGATCCCGGAAGTCTTGGTGACCGAGGGGACGGTGCGTGGGATACCGCGGTTGGCGGCTTTGCCTTCGCCCGAAAGTTCGGTGAGCTCGGTTGAGGCGAGCGATCCGTCGCCGTTGAGGTCGAGGACCCATCGGACCGGTTTGGTGGCGTAGAAGGGGATCTGCTGGTCGTCGTCTTCGCCGGCGCGGAACTGGATGAGGCGCTGCAGCAGCATCAGACGACCCCTGCGGGTACCGGGATGCCCTGGGCGGGGATCCACAGCACGCCACGGTCGAGGACCGCGGTGAACCACGAGTGCGTGGTGCCGTCGTAGGCGACGGTGTGGGGCATGATGCCGAGGTCTTCGCTGCGGTTGATGGGTGCGATGTCGGCGTCGATGGGCCCGAAGTCGGCGCTGAACTCTTTAGCACCCAGGTAGGGCTGCTGGAAGCAGGCGCCACGCTTGACGCGTCGCTGGAACTGGTCGCGGTAGGCCGTTACCGGCTTCGTCGCGTGCGGCTGGGTGTGGATGAGGGCGTGGATCCGGTAGGCGACATCGCGCAGGCACACGGCGTTGCGTTGGTCGCGGGTGGCGGCGGTGTCGATGCGGCGGATGCCTTTGGCGGCCTCGCGCAGTGGGGCCACGTCGTGGGTTTCGTTGCGGCGGACGGTGAACTGCCTGATCGGTGCCAGGACTTCGATCGCGGCTATCTGGTAGCGCATCTCGGGCTTCCAGAAGATCGCCTCGAGGACTCCTTTGGCGGCGCTGGGCGGCATGACGGGGTAGGTGAGGCGTTCGGCCTTGAACTCCGGTCGGGAGAACAAGGCGCCGGGGCCGCTCACCTGCACCGCTACCGGCAGGTTCCGTTCAGCGTCGCGGGGCAGCCTGGCCAGGAAGTCGTGTCTGTTCATATCGTCAGGTCCTCCACTGTCAACTCCAAAACCATTCCGGTGATCTCGTCGTAGTCGCCGTCCCACTCCACGAGGGAGCCGACCTGAGTGGGGTCGCCCAGCACGGGAAGCAGCCGCATCGCGACCACAGGGTCGCGAACCGCGCCGGCATGCAGGGTCGTGGTGTAGGGCTGCAAGGCCCGCAGGCCGTCGCCGACGTCACGGCCGGCGCGGACCTGGACGATCAGGTCCTTGACACGCTGGTACTCGCCTCGCCCGCCGTCGTCGGCTTCGCTGTCGCGGGCTGCTTGGGGCACCAGGATCGAGATCTGGTCGTCGGTGATCATCCGAAACGCCTTCGTGCGGTCCCGTGCGCCGGTGGCGTGATCGGTGACCGGGCCGTCGGTGACCGACTGGAAGTCCAGCCGGCGGCGATGCTTCTGGACGGTCTTGCCGACCCCGTCGGATCCTTCAACATCAAGCCGGTCGTAGACGTCTCCCCAGTACGCCAGGTGCGCAGCGGCGTCGGTGAGATCTGCCCTCCCGGGCCCGAACCGCACAGCGGTGCGCGACGCCAGTGTTCGCGCGCCCGGCGGGACGCCCCCGTCGACGGGATCGAAGATGACCAGCACACCGCCGCCGGCGAGGAGTCCTTCCCTGTTGACCCGGCCGGCGCACTGGACATAGGAGTCCGCTGCGCCCTTGGCCCGGTATCCCTTCGGGAAGTCCACATCCACGCCGGCCTCGATCAGCGACGTCGACACCAGCAGCACCGGCAGTCCTTCCGCCAAGCGCTGACGGACACGCCGCAAGACACGGCGGCGATGCGCCGGGGCCATCCGCTTCGACAGATGCCAGGCCGCCTTGAGGCCCATGGCATTGCGCCAATGCTCGGCAACGACCCGCGCGTCCTTGGTCAAACCGACCACGACCAGCGCGGAACCATCGGCGGCGGCGGCTTCGGCGACCTCGGCCAACGTCGGCCGCTCACCGGCCCACCACACATATCGCACGCGCCCAGCCACAGGCGCCATCGCGGCCGGATCCACCGAGATGTCGGTGAACGCGAAATCCTGGAACGGCCCCAGGTGCCAGAAGTCAGGTTGTGTCGCCGTCGACAGCAGCACCGTGCACCCGAAGTGCTCCACCAGGATGCGCAGCCCGTCGAGGATCGGCACCAAAAGCCGCGGAGGCAGAGCCTGGACCTCGTCGAGCACGATCACCGAGTTGGCCAGGCGGTGGACCTTGCGCATCACCGAGGGTTTGCGACCGAACAGCGAGTTGAACAACTGCACCGTCGTGGTCACCACGAACGGCGCATCCCAGTTCTCCGCGGCCGTACGCTCCCACGGCGCATCGGCCCGGGCACGGTCGATGTCGACACCACTGTGATGCTCCAGCACCACCTGTTCACCGGGGGCCGCCAGCAAGTCCCGGTAGACGCCCGCGTTTTGCTCGGTGATGGTCTGGAACGGCACTGCCACGATCACGCGCTTGTGCCCATGGCGTGCCGTGTGGCCAAGAGCGAACCCGCCCGCCCCGATCGTCTTGGCCGCACCGGTTCCCGCCGCGACGCGATACATCCCCCGCGGGCCTTCAGCCGCACTCACGCACGCGTCGTAGAGCGCCTCACGAGCGGCGTTCATCGGCGAAGCCGCCCGCTCAGGATGCTCAGCGGCACGCTCCGCGAGATACCTGCGGCGGTTGCTGGTGTACCGGTCAGCCAGAACCGAGAAATCAGCCACCGGCCGCAGCAGCGGACCCGGACGCGACGAGAAATGTGCCTCGGTGTCGAGGAAATCGGCGTCGCACAATGCACTGAAGACCATCCGCACCGCCAGATCGAGGACGGTACGGCCCGGAAACGACGGTAGATCGATCTTTAGTGCGGCCGCTTCGGGAAGGAAGTCGTTGAGCCGGGAACGGGCGTCGGCCATGTTCGCGATCGCATCGGAACTGAGGTTTGCCACAGCCAACCTTGCGGTCTTGTCGGCGGTCAAGCCGCCATGGTGGCCGTGCAAGGTCAACGCGAATGGCCCCAGCCCGATCTCAGTTCCGAGCTGGTACCCCAGGCTCTTATGGTCCAGCCCCACCGGACCAGGTATTCGCTCGGCACGCAGCAGCCCAGTCTGCCAGGCACAGCCCGCCTTGCCGCAATCATGGAGAAGGCCAACGGCATAAGCGATCTCGCTGAGGCCAAAGGTGGCAGCGAACCTCGATGCCAGCTCCCCCACACAGATCGAATGATCACGAAGAAGATGACGAACTTTATTTGGGTTCGCACTGTGCGCGAATAGGCTCAATCTCGCTCCTGACCTGGTAACCCGGCTCGGAGACTTTAGGCGCCCGGTCTGATAAGAGCAGCGGACAGGATGTGCGACATATGTACGAGGCGACGGAAAGTCGCCCGCTCGCACACCTTGATCAGCAATACACGGGAGGAAAGATCGGCAGTATTCACACGCACTGTGAGCTGGTCTCGCCGTAGGACGGCAGTTTGGGTCGTGATCATCACCAACGAGGCAGCGTCAGGCCAGTTATTAACGCGTTAATAACGGTGCCGTCGCGCCAGCACTCCTGCGTCGAGAGCTTGCTGGTCACAATCCTCGCTCCTGACGAAGCACGGGTGCAGGCGTCATCGTTGCTGAGGCCCTCGGGTCGGTCTTGTGCGATCTTCGCCCTGACGAAGCACGGGCGCAGTTCGTGCAGGATCAGCGAGATGGAGGAGCCGGGGGTATTGCGATCCTCGCCCGTGGCGAAGCACGGGCGCAGCGTCTGGACGACAAGACAGGCATCCACGACTGGGACAAGTTGCGATCCTCGCCCGTGGCGAAGCACGGGCGCAGCGCGAGCCCGACCGGCGCGTCATCGGACTCGTGCGCGTTGCGATCCTCGCCCGTGGCGAAGCACGGGCGCAGCGCACACGCTGGCCGCCCAGCGGGTCCGCTTCTCTGGGGTTGCGATCCTCGCCCGTGGCGAAGCACGGGCGCAGCTGGAACACGACGAAGAGGATCGCGGTGAGGCTCGGGTTGCGATCCTCGCCCGTGGCGAAGCACGGGCGCAGCTGAGGGAGCCGCTGAAGCGCATGGGGAACTGGAGCGGGTTGCGATCCTCGCCCGTGGCGAAGCACGGGCGCAGCGGAGGCTGCCAGCCAGCCCCGGGCCCGGAACCCGCTGTTGCGATCCTCGCCCGTGGCGAAGCACGGGCGCAGCGGCCGCACCTACCGGCAGCTCACCCCGAAGGGCAAGTTGCGATCCTCGCCCGTGGCGAAGCACGGGCGCAGCCCGCTTCCCCGGCGAAGACCGCTACACCCTCAACGTTGCGATCCTCGCCCGTGGCGAAGCACGGGCGCAGCGGCCGCACCTACCGGCAGCTCACCCCGAAGGGCAAATTGCGATCCTCGCCCGTGGCGAAGCACGGGCGCAGCCCACCGGCCGATGTGGAGCCCGCCCCGGCCGACGAGTTGCGATCCTCGCCCGTGGCGAAGCACGGGCGCAGCGTACTCGCCAGCGCTGTCGACGTGCTTGATCTCGTCGTTGCGATCCTCGCCCGTGGCGAAGCACGGGCGCAGCGGAAACCCGCACGGACGCCTCCGCTACCGACCCGAAGTTGCGATCCTCGCCCGTGGCGAAGCACGGGCGCAGCGTTCGGGACGCCCCAGATCACGCTGAGCGCGCCGAGGTTGCGATCCTCGCCCGTGGCGAAACACGGGCGCAGCTCGACCAGCTCAAGGCCGGCGAGCTCGACAGGTAAGAGTTGCGATCCTCGCCCGTGGCGAAGCACGGGCGCAGCGCGGAACTGGGCCGACTGGCTGAACTCCGCCAAAGAGTTGCGATCCTCGCCCGTGGCGAAGCACGGGCGCAGCGGGCACCTCGACGTCAAACAGCGATACCGCGACCTCGTTGCGATCCTCGCCCGTGGCGAAGCACGGGCGCAGCGGTTCGGGGGAACACCAGCGACCTTCGGGGGAGGAGTTGCGATCCTCGCCCGTGGCGAAGCACGGGCGCAGCCGTCAGGGTTCCCAGGCGGCGGTGGTGCACCACCCCGTTGCGATCCTCGCCCGTGGCGAAGCACGGGCGCAGCGGGTGCCAGCTGGATACCGCCCAGCGCGGTCAGGGGTTGCGATCCTCGCCCG
>NZ_JBFAKK010000008.1:0-388917 GCF_040655735.1 Phytomonospora sp. NPDC050363 | reverse complement strand
CGTGGCGAAGCACGGGCGCAGCCACGACGCCAACGTCATGTTCGTCGGCCTCGTCGCCGTTGCGATCCTCGCCCGTGGCGAAGCACGGGCGCAGCCACGACGCCAACGTCATGTTCGTCGGCCTCGTCGCCGTTGCGATCCTCGCCCGTGGCGAAGCACGGGCGCAGCCTCCGACAGCAGGTACAGCGCGTCGGTGCTGCGCACGTTGCGATCCTCGCCCGTGGCGAAGCACGGGCGCAGCGCCCACTCGGCGCCCTGTCGGACGCCGAGCTCAACGTTGCGATCCTCGCCCGTGGCGAAGCACGGGCGCAGCTCCGCCGCAAGGCCGCTGCGGCCGTCGCCGCCTACGTTGCGATCCTCGCCCGTGGCGAAGCACGGGCGCAGCGGGATCCGCGAAGTGCTGGACCGGGCGGCCTCCAGGGTTGCGATCCTCGCCCGTGGCGAAGCACGGGCGCAGCCAACGGTTCGCCGACACCTCCAGCGGTTGCTCCCCGTTGCGATCCTCGCCCGTGGCGAAGCACGGGCGCAGCTCCAAGCGGAGATCAACCAGTTGACGGCGGACTTGTTGCGATCCTCGCCCGTGGCGAAGCACGGGCGCAGCCGGGCTATGCCCTAGGGCGCCGCGTCAACCAATCAGTTGCGATCCTCGCCCGTGGCGAAGCACGGGCGAGGCTACTGACTGCCCCCGACACCCTCAACAGCACGCTGGTTGCGATCCTCGCCCGTGGCGAAGCACGGGCGCAGCTGGAAGCTCCCGTCGACCTGACCGGCCACACGAGGGTTGCGATCCTCGCCCGTGGCGAAGCACGGGCGCAGCACGGCCCCGAGAACCAGCACTGGACGGCAGGCGTTGTTGCGATCCTCGCCCGTGGCGAAGCACGGGCGCAGCGGGAACCCGGGCGCACGGCAGGCCGTGATATCCACGGTTGCGATCCTCGCCCGTGGCGAAGCACGGGCGCAGCGGCCTACGCCGACTACGTCAAGTGGGCGCGAAAGCAGTTGCGATCCTCGCCCGTGGCGAAGCACGGGCGCAGCGTGCTTCCGGAAGTCGACTGACCCCGTGGAGGACACGTTGCGATCCTCGCCCGTGGCGAAGCACGGGCGCAGCCACGACGTGCCCGCAACTGCCCCTCACCCTTCAGCCGTTGCGATCCTCGCCCGTGGCGAAGCACGGGCGCAGCTCCTACCAGGCGGGGACGCCCCCACCCTACGACCCGTTGCGATCCTCGCCCGTGGCGAAGCACGGGCGCAGCACCGGCCTGACGCCCGGCGAGGGCCTCGCCGACGCGTTGCGATCCTCGCCCGTGGCGAAGCACGGGCGCAGCGAGGCTCGAACAGTTGGAACCGGTGTCCCGGATCGAGTTGCGATCCTCGCCCGTGGCGAAGCACGGGCGCAGCTCAGCCGATTTTGGTTCATGCGGCGCACTCCTTCACATGTTGCGATCCTCGCCCGTGGCGAAGCACGGGCGCAGCTCACTTGTGTCTCCTTGTTGTGGGGGCGGTCCGTAGTTGCGATCCTCGCCCGTGGCGAAGCACGGGCGCAGCTCGACCGGGGGGCCGCACCTATTCTCTGGGAACAGTTGCGATCCTCGCCCGTGGCGAAGCACGGGCGCAGCTGGACGGCTAAGAGTTGGGTATTCTCGCAATTCTGGTTGCGATCCTCGCCCGTGGCGAAGCACGGGCGCAGCGGCCATGCGGCGAGGGCGATGACGGCGCAGATGACGTTGCGATCCTCGCCCGTGGCGAAGCACGGGCGCAGCGGTTGCTGAACTGGGCCGGAGCTCAGTTCAAGTGCATGACAAGTCTGCACCACTGTCCATATTGACTAGTTTCACAACCTTCGAAGGTTGAGAACCCTCCGCGTGTCGCGTGTCCACTTGGGGTTCCGAAGTGCCTTCGGCAAAGGGGCGGGTCGCGGCTGGTTCGTGCCCACAGCGCATCCAACGATCTCAGCCCAGCTGGAACTGTCGAGCGATTCGCGAGCAGGCCCAAACTGAGCCGGACGCTGTATCAACGAAACCGCGACCTGCGAACTCAGCGCAACAGCAGGTCAAGTGATGTGCAAATGGTTCTGTGCCGCGTGCTTTCGCAAAGGTTGCCGGCAACCCCGCGGCCTGCGTCGCACTTAAAAGTCCGCAGCTCTGCCATTGAGCTAGAGGCCCGCGCATGCCGAGGCACGCGCGCGGATGAGCATACCTGGGGTGGTCTTGCGGGCGGTATCGAGTATCGTTTAGTACTGGTTTGGTAGTTAGTATCCGATTTAGGCCTGGGATTCCGTGCGCCATAGGAGACCATGATCTGCCGGCGGGGCTGTGGGGCGAGGAGTGCCGCCGCCTCAAACGCGCGGCCGGTGTGGACCGAAGCGGGGCGGACCACGACCACGAACACACCCCGCCGCAGCCTGACCCCACCGGCGAACCTATCGGCGTCACCGCACTAGACGTAAGTGCTGAAGCCCCCCAGGGTTCGGCTGACGCCGGCACTGTCGGTGTACTTCAGCGACCAGTAGATGATGTGGCCTTCGGTGAAGTCCTTGTTGCAGGCCGTCCAGGCCCGGTCGGCACCGAGAGTGTTGACGCACTGGCCGGCGCGGTCACCGGACGGGTCAGACCACTCGAGCGTGACGCGGTGTCCGTCCTTCTCGTTGTCCTTGACCCACAGCATGTCGCCGTACGCCTGGACGCATCCGCTGACGTAGGTGTTGGACTGGCACTCCTTGGGAGTGTCCGACCAGTTGACATCGACCGCGTAGTCCACCTCCCAGGTGTCCGCCGCTTGAGCGGGGGAGGCTCCCGCGAGGATCAGGCCGACGGACGCGAGCAGGAGGGCGGCCATGGCGATGAGGCGTTGGCGAATCATGTGTCTCCTTGCGAGGTGGCGACGCCCTCGGATGAGGCCGAACGCGCGGTTTCCGGAACAGCCACCACTATCGGATGGAGACGGCACGAAAATCTTGAGCCAATCTTGACCAGGGCCGGTTCCCATCGGCGAGGTCGACCCGGCCGTCGGGTCTCAGCGGCGTCGGCGTGGAGCCCGCCTAGTCCGATTCGGCGGGGAACCGAGGCGCCGAACCTCGACCGTCCGGGACCCGGAACGCACGTCGGTAAGCCTGCGGTGAGGTGTGCACAAGGCTCGCGAAGTGCTGCCGCAGGTTGGTCGAGGTACCGAAGCCGCACTGTGCGGCGATCTCCTCGATCGACAGGACGGTGGTCTCGAGTAGCTCTTGCGCACGGTGGACGCGCTGCCGCAGCAGCCACCGATCCGCCGCCACGCGGCTCGGGGTGGACGATGAACTGCGCCTGATCGCCTTCGCGTTGGGGTGCGATCACGATGTGCCGTGCGGTGTCGGCGGCCACGGCCGAGCCGAAGTCGGTTCGCACCATGTGCAGGCACATGTCGAGCCCGGTCGCCGCGCCGGCCGAAGTGAGCACGTCGCCGTGGTCGACGAACAGCACGTTCGGGTCCACCTCGACCTGCGGGAACCAGTCGGCGAGCAACTCGGCCGCGGCCCAGTGCGTCGTCGCCCTCCGGCCGTCGAGAAGACCGGCGGCAGCGAGAACGAACGCGCCACTGCAGATCGAGGCGATCCTGGCTCCCCGGTCGTGCGCGGCGCGGAGCGCGTCGGCGACTTCCGGCGACACTCTCAGCTCCGTTGAGCCGCCGGGCACGATGACCGTGTCGGCGGCGACCAGCTCGTCGAGCGTGTGCGGCGGCGTCAGACGGCATAGCTCGACCCCGGCGCCGCTGAGCCTGACACCGCTTCCCCGGTTCGACCACACCGTGGGGCGGCCAGTGGAACCTGGTTCTCAACCACGCCAACGGCCACGTCGGGTTCATCTCCAACCTCTACCTCGCCGGCCCGCTAACGACGCAGTCCTGTGCGAACGCGGGAAGGGGCGTGCAGGTCACGATCCCGACGGCGTCGCTGTTCCAGTGTCCGGCCGCCACCTGCAACCAGGGTGTGGCCGACCCCGGCGATGACGTGGCCGACCTCTGCTACCTGCCCGGGTCGACGACACCGTGGGGCGGCGTCTGGGACCTGGTTCTCAACCACGCCAACAACCACGTCGGCTTCATCTCCAACACCTACCTCACCTCCCCACAGAATCCCGCGCACTGCACCCTCTGACCCGACTCCGGCTCGGCTCCCCAGCGGCACCGCCCTTGGGGCGGTGCCGCGCACCGCGAGTCGATACGGCTCAACGAGCCGTCTTCGAGCCCGCAGCCGTGGAAACGCCGACGGGCCCGCAGGCGCTTGGCCTCGTCGAGAGATTGCGCCATCGGATCCTCGACACTTCCCTCGCCTACCGTGGTCGCCCCTGGCCGGTCGTGGGTCGCGGCGTTGATCTCGGCCATGACTTCGGCGGGCTCGTCGGGGAGGGGAGGGTGTCGGTGTCCAGGACGCCGTCGTAGGAGCCGTCGAGATCGGCTTGGAGGGCGGCGAACAGCGGTTCGAGGTCGTCCTGGGCCGGGCCGGTTTCGGCGACGAGTTGGAGTGTCTTGTGGTCGGCCGCGGGCGAGGCGAGAGCGGCGACGAGGACGCGTGCGATCTGCTCGCGGGGCCTCAGTCGACGATGTCGCGGCGCGACAGCCTGGCCTCTTCGATGTCGAGCTGTGTCTGGATTTGCCGCAGGACGGTGTCGTCGATGGTGCGTTCGTCGCGTAGGCGCAAGACGGTGGCGCGTTTGCGGGCGATGAGCGCCAGGCGCAGCGCGTTGTAGTCGTCCCTGCGGCGAACGGGGTCGCTTCCTTCGGGGTCATCGGCGTGGAGGGCTTCGAGGTGCTGCTGGTATTCGCGGCGCGTCTGTTCGATCACCCGCGGGTCGGTGTCGAGTTCGGCGGCGACGTCGGGCAGGGCCGCCATGGCCTCCTCGGCGGCGGTGGCCTCGGCGAGGGCGTGTTCCTCGTCCAGAGCGGTATCGGGCGGGAGGTTCGCCCAGCGCAGCACGCGGGGAAGGGCGAGGCCGTTGATCACCAGGGTCAAGACGATGACGCCGGCGGTCACGAAGATGATGAAGTCACGGTCGGGGAAAGCCTCGCCGGAGGTGAGGACGACCGGGACACCGAGTGCGGCGGCGAGGGACACCGCGCCGCGGAATCCGGCGACGGCGCTGACCGCGCGGGCCCGGTTGCCGACGCGCAGCTCCCGCTGCTTCGGGCGGCGGTCGATGAGGCGGATGGCGTAGGCGGCGGTGAACTGGAAGACGAAGCGCAAGGCGATGACGGCGGCGTAGACGGCCACCACCGCGATGAGCGCGTCGGCCAGGCCGACACTGGCCAGGCCCTCGACCGCCGGCGGAAGTTCCAGGCCGACGAGGACGAACAGGGCGCCGTTGAGCATGAACGTCGCCAGTGACCAGAACGCGTTGGTCTGCAGACGGGTGTCGGCGCGCCCGGCGCGCGGGCCGACCTGGCTGATGATGAGACCGCACACCACGACCGCGAGCACCCCGGAGGCCTCGACGGTCTCGGCGAGGAGGTAGGCGGCGAAGGGGATGGCGATCATCGCGACGTTGCCCGGGATCGGCGCGTCGATGCGCCTGCGAACCAGCGTGCCGACCCAGGCGGTGAGGGCTCCGGCGAGCGCGCCGCCGACGTAGGAGAGGACGAACAGCCAGCTGACGTGGGGAAGGTCGAACTTCTCCTCGCCGACGGTGATGCCCACGGCCAGGCCGTAGACGACCAGGGCGGTGCCGTCGTTGATGAGGCTCTCGGCGCGCAGGAGGGTGACGTTGCGGCGAGGCAGGGATCGCGCGAGGACGCCGACGGCGGTGGCGTCGGTGGGCGCGACGGCCGCTCCCAGCACCCATGCCGGTCCCCAGGGGATGCCGAATGCGTGCGCGATGGCGGCGACAGCGGCGGCGGTGAGGATGACCAGGACGGTGCTCATCAGGATGATGCCGCGCAGGTCTCGGCGGATTTCCCGCAGTGACGTGGTCAGGCTCTCCCAGTAGAGCAGGGCGGGCAGGAACAGCAGCAGCATCGTCTCGGGCGGGAGGTCCACCGACGCGAAGGCGGGAATGAAACCGAGGCCGACGCCGAACGCCAGGAGCAGGACGGGCGGGGCGACGCGCAGCCTGTCGCCCAGCGTGTGGCACACCAGCAGTGCCACGCTCAGGACCACCACGAGTTCCAGACCGAGCATGTCACTCCTCTCGACGCCAGCGGGCACGGGCCGTTACGCGGTCGATGGGCGCTCGCCGGTCACACGACGCGCAGCACGATCTCGCCTTCGGTGCGGTGGTCGCGCAGGCGCTCGGCGGCCCGGACCGACTCGCCGAAGTCGAGCACGGTGTCGATCGCGGGGCGGACGCGGCATGGCCTGGCCGGCGAGGGCGGCGTTGACGAGCGGGGCGGCGCGCACGGCGACCAGCACCCTTCGGGCATGACACCCCGAACCTTCACATGGCGAGTTTCCCGCCACTCAGAGTAGTCAGCGCGATGATAGATGGCCGGTGAAGAGCCAAGGCGGCACACGGCTCACAACACCGACCGGGCCTGGCGCGACCGGCACGGCCTCACGTTCCGGTCGCCTCTACTCCCCATAACCGGCCCGCAGAGTGATCGGGACACTACGTTCGGTCGTATGAGCTTCGGTGCTGAGGTGAAGGACGCGGTCACGGTGCGGGCCGTGCTCCTGGTGGTGGGCGTGCTGGTTCTGCAGGTCCTCTTCATCGCTTCTTACGTGGGGGCGCTGCACGCCCCGAAGCCGTCGAGGGTGCCGTTCGGGCTCTTCGCCGCCGGGAGCGGGGAACTGGCGGCGACCCTTGACGCCCTGCCCGGCGACCCCCTCGATGTGCGGGTCGGCGACAGCGAGGAGGGGGTTCGGGCCGACATCATGCATCGCCGGACCTATGGCGCGCTGATCGTCGACTCCTCGGGGGATGAGGACACCCTGCTCGTCGCCACCGGGAGCGGGACCGCGCTGGCGGCGGCGCTTGAGCGGATCGTCGGCGGAGTGGCCGAGCAGGAGGGGCGACGGCTGGTGGTGGAGGACGTGGCTCCGGCGCCTCAGGACAAGGACTTCGACGGGCTGTCCTCGTTCTACCTGGCCGTGGGGTGGTGCGTCGGCGGCTATCTGTGCGCCTCGATCCTGGCGATCAGTGCCGGCTCGAAGCCCGCCAACCGGCGGCGTGCCGTGATCCGGACCGGCGCGATGGCGGCCTACTCCATCGCCGGCGGGTTGCTCGGGACCCTCGTCGTGGGGCCGCTTCTGGGCGCGCTTCCCGGCTCGTTCATGTCCTTTTGGGGACTGGGCGCGCTGACGGTCTTCGCCGTCGGGATGATCACCCTGGCGCTTGAGGCCCTGACCGGCGTCGTCGGCATCGGCTTGGCGGTGCTGCTCATCGTGATCGCCGGCAATCCCAGCGCCGGCGGGGCCTTCCCGCTGCCGATGCTGCCGCCGCTGTGGCGGGCCATCGGCCCCTTCCTCCCGCCGGGCGCGGGGACGTGGACCTCGCGGTCGATCGCGTACTTCGACGGCAACGCCGTCACGATGTCGCTGCTGGTACTGGTCGCCTGGTCCGTGGTGGGCACCGTCGTCTTCATGCTCGCCGTGCCGCGGCGGGCGACGGCGGCCGAGGGCGCCTAGGTCGCGGGGGCGACTTGACAACTTTTCTTGTCCAGTGCAACCTGATGCGGTGCCGACCCACGATCTCGTCGACGAACCCGACCGCCTGCGGCGCGCGCTCAGCCCGCTGCGGCGGACGCTCCTGGCCCGCCTGCGCACTCCCGCGTCGGCGCCTGAGCTCGCCGCCGAGCTGGACATGCCGCGACAGCGTCTGGGCTACCACCTGCGCCAGCTCGAAGACCTCGGGCTGCTGGAGCTGGTCGAGGAGCGACCCCGGCGGGGGCGGCTCGAACGGGTCTTGCGCACCGTCGCCGACGCCTTCGTGGTGGACCCGGGCGTCCTCGAAACCGCCGGCGGGGAAGTGCTCTCGTCGGCCGACGAGAGCCATCGGCACGCCTCCGAGCACCTCTTGGCGATCGCCTCGCGCACGGTCCGCGAGGTCGCCCGCATGCAGACGGCAAGCCAGCGGCAGGGGAAGCGGCTGCTGACCTTCACGCTCGAAACCGAGCTCGCCTTCGCCTCCCCCGACGACGTCCACCGCTTCGCCGAGGCCCTCGCCGAAGCCGTCGCCGAGGTCACCGCGACCTTCCACACCCCGGGCGGGCGACCGTACCGGCTGATCGGCGCCGGCCACCCCGCGCCGCGAACGGGAGAAGACGATGGACAGCGAACCTGAACCGCCCGTCGTGGAGGTCACCGTCGCCGCGCCGCCGGCGACGATCTGGCCGGCCCTGCGGGACCCGGAACTGATCAAACGCTGGCACGGCTGGCACTACGACGGCCTCGACGAGGAGGTCGCCCACATCTACGCCTCGGACTTCACCGAGGACGCCGAGCGCCACACCCTGCGGCTCGGGCTGGAGACCTTCAGCCTCCACCCCGCCGGCGACAGCACGATCGTGCGGCTGACCCGCTCGCCGCGCGGCGCCCAGCCGGAGTGGGACGCCTACTACGACGACATCACCGAGGGCTGGCACACCTTCCTGCGGCAGTTGCGCTTCGGCATCGAGCGCCACGACCTCGCCGAGCGCCGCACGCTCTTCATGGCCGGCGCCACCGACCGGCCCGCCGCCGAACTCCTCGGCCTCGGCGAGGCCGCGACGCAGCCCGCAGGTAGCGCCTACAAGGCGGCCCTGACCACCGGCGACGAATGGTCCGGAACCATCTGGGACCGCACCGACCATCAGGTCTTCCTCACCGTCGCCGAGCACGACGACAGCCTCCTCGTGCTCGCCTCCCAGCCGCTCACCGCCGAGCGGCCCGCCGGCGGCTCGATGGTCCTGCTCAACGCCTACGGCTTCGACGAGACCGGCTTCGCCGACCTCGAACGCCGGTGGACGGCATGGTGGTCGACGGTCACCGTCGCCGGCTGAGTCGTGCCCTGCCGGTACAGGTCCCCCACGTCTCGGCACCACCGTACGGTGGTGCCGTGAGCACTACACCTGAGCCGGGGGCGGCGATTCACCCGGACCATCCGTTCGCCGCGCCGGAGGGCGCCCGCGATCCCGCCCGGCGGCTGCGCGGCCGCCTCGTCGCGCCGGTGACGGTGTGGACCTCGGGCACCACCGGGCTGACGGTCTCCTCGATGGTCGTGGCGGCCGGGGAACCGTCCTCGGTGTGCGCGCTGCTCGACCCGGACAGCGACCTGGCGGAGGCGCTCGGGGACGACGGCCGGGCGGTGGTCAACGTGCTGCGCTGGGAGCACCGGACGGTCGCGGACGTGTTCGCGGGGCTGCATCCCTCACCGGGCGGCGTGTTCCGCACCGGCGAGTGGACCGAGGGACCGGTGGGGCCGGTTCTGGCCGGCGCGGCCGGGGTCGCGGTGGTGACCGTGGTGGACCGCCGCCGGGTGGGCTGGAACGACCTGGTGACGGCCGTCATCGACGAGGTCACCGCGTCGTCGGACACCGATGACCTGCTCGCCTACGTGCGCGGGCGCTACCGGACCGTGGGCGGCGGGTAGTTCCGCGACCGCCGGACGCGGCGCCCGAAAGACTTCCCGACAAGGGAAAGCGGCCCGCTGACCGGTCAGCGGGCCGCTTGCCGTGCGGATTCGGTCAGCCGCCGAGGACGGCCGGCCAGGGGATCGTCGTGGTGTAGTCGCCGTCGTACCCGACGTGCAGGTGACCCGCGGTGGCGCCGAGGGTGTCGACGAAGGTGGAACCCTGGAACGGGCCGTCGCCGTCGCCCTTGAACAGCAGGTCGCCGCGGCCCGGCTTGCGGACGTCGGTGAACACGTGGATCGCGCCGCCCCAGTCGTCGTCGGTGGAGTCCTCCCAGAGCGCGGAGACCACGAGGACGGCCGTCGACGGGGTCGCGACGGGCCCGCCGTCGGCGACGCCGAAGACCAGTTCGGTGCCGAAGGCGTCGTCTTCCTGAGTGGAGTCGGCGACGTCGGTGGTGTCCTGGTTGATGTCGGCGACCTCGCTGAACTTTCCGCTCGGGGTCACCGCGAGGACGTGCGCCATCCCGGCCTCCTCGTCGGCGCCGAGGGCCTCACCGGGCGATCCGACGGCCACCAGCGCGCCGATGGCGGCGGTCGCCGACGGGCGGTAGGACACGATCGACACCGACTCGCCGAAGTAGTCGTTGAACTCGGCGGTGCCGGACACGCCCGCGCTGTCCTGGCTGATCGTCGCGAGCGGGTCGGGGACACCGTCCACAATGGTGTGGCTGAAGACGTGCACCTGACCGGCCGCCCAGTCGCCCGACAGCGTCTCGCGCGAGGCGCCGACGACGAAGTAGCGCTCGGAGGAGGCAAGGGCGCCGCCGAAGCCGTCCGACCTCTCGGCCGCGCCCGCGACACCGGGGGTGTCCTGGTGGAAGGTCCGCCACTTGTCGCCGCGCAGGTAGTGGACCGAACCGGCGCCGGCGCGGGAACCGAGAGCCTCGCCGGGCGAGCCGACGAGCAGGTAGGCCTGGCCCGACGCGGTCGCGCCGGCGGCGAGGGAGTCGCCGAACCGGTCCAGGCGCTCCGATCCGCCGGGCACGCCCGGCGTGTTCTGGGTGTAGGCCACCGACTGGGACGGAACGAGACCGGCCGGGGAGCCGTTGATGATCGTGACCATCCCGGCCTCGTCGTCCTCGCCGGGCGAGCCCACGATCAGCTCATCGCAGCCGTCGCCGTTGAAGTCGGCGCTGGCGTAGGTCCTGCCGAAGAAGTCGCCGGTCTCGGCCGATCCCGGGACGCCGGGGGTGTTCTGGCTGAGGACCTGCTCGCCGTTGGAACTGGGGTAGACGATGACCGCCCCGGCTCCGCGCGCGTCGCCGCGATCGTGGAAGTGGTGCGTCTCAAGAGACCTGTCCCCCGAGGATCTGCGACCAGGGAATCTCCCAGCTCGGGTTGCCGTCGTATTCGCCGTGGATCAGGCTGGTCGACGTCGTGTTCAGCTGCCAGTACCCGTCGAACCAGTTGGTGTCGTTCGGCGCCCAGATGTCGCCGTTGCCAGGCGAGACCATGTCCCGGAAGACGTGCAGCGCACCGGTGATGTCATCGGCCAGGGCCTCGGTGGGAACGCCGACCGCGAGCAGCGCGGTCGACGGCGTGGCGGTGGCGCCGGATCCGTTGACCGCCAGCGCGACGGCGTAGCCGAAGTGGTCGTCGTCCTGTGTGGAGTCGGCGACGCCGGAGGTGTCCTGGTTGATGTCCGACACCTCGGTGACCTTCCCGGTCGGCGTGACGGCGAGGACGTGCGCCATGCCGGCGGCGTCGTCGGATCCCAGGACCTCGTTGGGAACGCCGACGGCGACGAGCGCGCCGATCGGGGCGCTCGCGGTCGGCTGGTAGGACACGACGGACACGTCGATGCCGAACCCGTCCCCGTACTCCGCGGAGCCGGAGATGCCCGTGGAGTCCTGCGTGATCGCGGCCAGCGGGCGCGGCACACCGTCCACAATGGTGTGACTGAACACGTGGACCTGACCGGCGTGGTCCTCACCGGAGATGGTCTCGCCCGGTGCGCCGACGGCGAAGAAGCGGTCGGAGCCCGAGAGCGACTCTCCGAAGTGGTCCATGTGCTCGGCCGTGCCGGCGATGCCGGGGGTGTCCTGGTGGAAGGCGCGCCACTTGCCGCCGCGCAGGTAGTACACCGATCCGGCGTACTTCTTCGCGCCGAGCGACTCACCGGGGGCGCCGACGAGCAGGTAGGCCTGCCCGGAACTGATGGCGCCCGCGGACAGTGTCGCGCCGAACCCGTCGGAAGGCTCCGAATCACCGGGTACACCGGCGGTGTTCTGGGTGTAGGCGACCGATCGCGACGGCACCGGACCGGCGGGCGAGCCCTCGATGATGGTGACCATCCCGGCCTGCTTGTCCTCGCCGGGTGAGCCGACGATCAGCTCGTCGCAGCCGTCGCCGTTGAAGTCGGCGCTGGCGTAGGTCCGGCCGAATCCGTCGTCGGTCTCGGCGCTTCCGGGGATGCCCGGCGTGTTCTGGCTGATGACCAGCTCGCTATCGGTGCCGAAGCCGATGATGATCACACCGGCCCGCTCGACGGAGCCCACGTCGTAGTGGGCGGCGAGGAAGACCTCGTCGCGGACGCCGTCGCAGTTGAAGTCGTCGACGGCTCCGGCGCCGTGGAACTGCCCGGCGGCGGCCGGTGACGAGGGAAGGAAGAGGAACCCGGCGGCCATGAGGGCCGCAGCGATCGCGGATGTGCTGCGTGGCAAGTGTCTCGTCCGATCAGGTCGCGGGGAGTTCGGCCCAGGGGCGCTCGGCGAGCGAGCCCCAGTAGTCGACGTAGAGGTTCTTCGCCGACGCGTCGAGGCGTCCGCCGGCGAGGTAGGCGGCGCCGTGGAAGTCGGCCTCGGTGAGCAGGACATCGCCCTCACCGGGGGAGTTGTCGGCGCGGGTGAGGTGGATGACGGGAACGCCGTCGCCGGGTTCACCGCCCGGGTTCGGCTCCCACGGGACGACGACGGCCCATACGGCCGTCGACGGCGTGGCCACCGAACCGCTGCCGCGGTTGGCGACCAGCACCTCGTCGCCGAGTTCGTCGGCGTAGCCGGGACTTCCGGGGATGCCGGCGGTGCCCTGGTTCAGCTCGGCGAGCTGGGTGACCTTCCCCGACTCGGTGACGTTGACGAGGTGGGCGGTTCCGGCGCGCTCGCGGGTGTTGTCGACGAGCGCCTCGTCGGGGACGCCGACGGCGACGAGCGCGCTGATCGCGGCCGTGGAGCTGGATCGGTACGAGGTCACCGATACCGCGGTGCCGAAGCGGTCGCCTTCCTCGGCGGAGCCGGAGATCCCGGCGGTGTCCTGGTTGACGGCGGCGAGGTGCTCGGGGACGCCGTTGACGATGGTGTGGCTGAAGACGTGGACCGTTCCGGCGTCCACGTCGTCGCCGAGCCTCTCCATCGGCACGCCGATCACGAAGTAGCGGTCGGAGACGGCGAGGGTCTCGCCGAAGCGGTCGTAGTTCTCCGCCGATCCGGGGACGCCCGCCGAGTCCTGGCTGATGGTGCGCCAGACGTTGTCGCGGAAGTAGTAGACGACGCCTTCCTCGGCGTCGTCGAGGCTCTCGTTGGGCGCGCCGACGAGCAGGTAGGGCTTGCCGGAGGAGGTGGTGCCGGCGGCGAGCGTCGAGCCGAAGGCGTCGTACTCCTCCGGTGAGCCGGGCACACCGGGCGAGTCCTGTGTGTACGACGCGGTCTTGGCGGTGTTCAGGCCGCCGCGGGAACCCGGGATGATCACGATCGATCCGGCGTCGTCGTCGCCGCCGATGGCCTCTCCGGGCGCGGAGACGACGAGGTCGTCGCAGCCGTCGCCGTTGCGGTCGTAGGAGGCGGTGGTCGTGCCGAAGCGGTCGTATTCCTCGGCGGTGCCGGGGATCCCGGCACTGGCCTGGGTGTACTTCTTCTCGACGCCGGTGGTGCTGTAGGTGACGTAGACCGCGCCGGCCCATTTGGCGCCGCCGGCGGTCTCGTAGTCACGGCCGTGGACGCTGTCGCGGATCCCGTCGCAGTCGAAGTCGTCGGCGACGTCCACGTGGAAGTCCCCGGCGACGGCCGGAGCGGCCGGAACGAGGGCGAGTGCGCCGGCGGTCAGGAGGGTGGCCGCGACGGCGGATGCCTTGCGTTTCATGGGTTTCCTAGAGGGAGGTGGACTCAGGCGAGGATCGAGTGCCAGGGGAGTTCCCGGTCGTTGAACTGGCCCCACATGCCGAGGACGAGACCGGTTCCGGTGGTCGCGAGGCTGCTCCAGGGGCCGCTGCCGTTGGGGAGCCACGCGTCGCCGTCGCCGGGTGAGCGGATCGAGCCGAAGACCTGAACGGCGCCCAGGTGCTCTCCGTCGGTGATCTCCCGGTAGGCGGTGGTGGCGAGGATCGCGGTGGTGGGCGTGGCGGTGGCGGCGCCGTCGCGGACGCCGAGGACCACGTCGCCGCCGAACTCGTCGCCGGTCTCGGCGGTGCCTGTGACGCCGGCGGTGTTCTGCTGGACGTCGGCGACCTCGGTGACCTTCCCGGCCGGTGTGACGGCGAGGATGTGGGCCATGCCGGCGTCTTCGCGGCCGTCGAGGTCTTCGCCGGGGACGCCGACGGCGACGAGCGCGCCGATGGGCGCCGAGGCGCTCGGGCGGTAGGAGATGACGGAGACCGCGAAGCCGAACTTGTCGTCGTATTCGGCGGTTCCGGAGATCCCGGCGGTGTCCTGGGTGACGGTGGTCAGGGGGTCGGGGGCGCCGTCCACAATGGTGTGGTTGAAGACGGTGACGGTGCCGCCTTCGCCGCTTTGCCAGGCGCCGACGGCGAAGTGGCGGTCCGACGAGGCGAGCGCGAGGCCGTAGTTCCCGAAGATCTCGGGTGCACCGGTGACGCCGGGCGTGTCCTGGTCGACGACGCGCCATGTGCCGCCGCGCAGGTAGTAGACGGCTCCGGCCTCGGTGCGGCCGCGCACGGTTTCGTTCGGGGCGCCGACGATCAGGTAGGAGCCGCTGGAGACCGTGCGGCCCGCCGAGAGGGTCCAGGCGAAGTCGTCGCCGGCCTTGGCGGTGCGGGGGACTCCGGGCGAGTTCTTGTTGTAGGCGACGGTTCCGGCGGTGCGCAGGCCGGTCGGGGATCCGGGGATGACGAAGACCATGCCGGCGTGGTCGTTCTCGCCGGGTGCGCCGACGACGAGTTCGTCGCAGCCGTCGCCGTCGTCGTCGAAGGACGTGTGGGTCCAGCCGAACATGTCCCACTTCTCCGGTGTGCCGGGGATGCCGGGGCTGGCCTGGTCGATGTCGACCGAGCCTCCGTCGCTGTAGTCGATGTAGACGCTGCCGGCCTCGGGCACGTCGCCGACGTCGGCGAAGGCGCTGTCGTAGACGGTGTCGGTGATGCCGTCGCAGTCGAAGTCGTGGATCGCGTCGGGCCGGTGCTCACCGGCGTGAGCGGACTGGGCGGGGATGACGAGGACGGCCGCTGCGGCGATGAACACGCCGAGGGCGCGCGCGGGCGAGCGCAATTCGGGCACCTTTCACGGGCAATGAAAGTGAACAGCGGCGTAACTCTAGCCGCGTGGGCGTCGGTGCGGGCTCGGCTGGTCGGGTGGGTTTGGGCGGGCGACCAGGGCTTGTCTTGTGGGTCTCGTGGGTGCGAGGCGGGAGCCGTCGTGTTCCTGGCGTGGACGGTTTTCGGCGCCCCGCCCCGAGCGCACGGGACAGCGAATGTCGGCGGGAGGCCCTAACCTCCTGCTATGACGACGAAAACCCTGTTTCGGTCGCTGTTCGCACTTCTCGTCACCATCTCGTTCGTGCTCACCGCGGCACCGGCTTCGGCGCACGGCCGCTCGTGGTCGGCGACGTGGGCGCGGGCGATGCAGGAGCCCTCGGGTGAGCCGTGGCAGGATCCCAACTGGTCCCTGGCGGGCTTCGACGGACAGTCGCTGCGGCAGGAGTTGCGGGTCAGCCGGGGTGGCGACTCGCTGCGGATCACCGTGTCGAACCTCTACGGCACGGGTCCGCTGCGGTTGAGCGGCGCGACCGTCGGGAAGCCCGCCGCGCCCGGTGAGGTCCGTCCCGGATCGTTGCGGCCGTTGACTTTCGGGCACCGTCTGTCCACGACGGTGCCGGCCGGCGCCGAGCACACCAGTGACGCGGCCTTCCTGCGCGTCGGGGCGCTCGAACGACTCAGTGTCACGCTCTACTTCAGTGGCCCGACCGGTCCGGCGACCTACCACGAGTTCTCCGGCGACACCTCGTATCTGGCCGGGGGCGACCGCCGTTTCGACCCGCGCGCGACCGCCTTCACCGCCACGAATCACGCGTCCTACTTCCTCACGCGCGTCGACGTTTCCGGCCGCTCCTCGGCCTCGGTGGTGACCCTCGGGGATTCCATCACCGACGGGTACGGCTCGACCGTCGGCGCCGACCGCCGCTATCCCGACCGCCTCGCCGAGCGCCTGGTCGACGCGGGCCTTCCCTACGGGGTGCTCAACACCGGGATCGGTGGGAACGAGCTGCTCAACGACAACCTCACCGGCGGAGAGTCGGCGCTGCACCGCTTCCAGCGCGACGTGCTCGACCTGCCGGGCGTGCGGACCGTCGTGATCTGCGAGGGCGTCAACGACATCGGCCTGGCGGGCATGTTCGATCTCCCGCTGGAGCCCGAGACGGTCATCGCCGGCCACCGGGCGCTCATCGCCGCGGCCCACGCCGCGGGCGTGCGGGTCGTCGGGGCGACCATCACCCCGATCGCCGGTTCCTTCTACTACACCGAGAAGGGCGAGGAGACCCGCGACGCCGTCAACGACTGGATCCGGCACAGCGGCGAGTACGACGCGGTGGTGGACTTCGACGCCGTCCTCGCCGAACCGGACAAGGACCACATGCGCGAGGAGTACGCCACGAACGACGGGCTCCACCCCAACGACGCCGGTTTGGCCGCGATGGCCGACGCGATCGACCTGGCGAGCCTGTAGGGCGGCGCTCAGGCCGTGGGCGCGGTGTCCTCGGTGCCGAGGAGCTCGTGGCCCTTCGCGGTCAGCCGTTTGATGACGACCTCCGACTCCTGCTTGCCCGGGCCGTCGTAGGTGCCTTCGGTGAACTCGACCAGGCGGTGGCGCACGACGTCGACGAAGGCCGAGCGCGCCTCGTGGGCGCCGAGGCCCGGGCCGACGATGTCGTTCGGTTTGATCGGCCGATCCAGCCTGCGCAGGGCCTCGTCGATCGTTCGCAGGCTGGCCGTGAGGTCGGCGTTGTCGCTCATGGCTTGATCGTCCGTCATCGGCGGGGAGTTCGGACTGGAATGCGCCGGTTCGGCATGCTCGGCGGTGATGGCGTGCCGGCAAGAGCGAGAACGCAGTGTCATGGCAGCGGCCGCTGCCCCTGACCTGCGGTTTGTAAAGTCTGCCCCGGATCGCGCACGCAGGTTCAGCGCGACTTGTCGGCAGTGCTCCGGAAGGTTCGGGTGGTGGGTTAACCGCTTGCTCGCGGGCGCTCGGGTGGCTGTACTGGCCGCGATGAGGATGAGCCAGTACGTGTACTTCGCGATCAAGTCCGAGACGATGCCCGCCACCGAGATCACCGCCCGGCTGGGCGTGGAGCCCGACCGCTTCTCCGTGCGGGGCTCACGCCGGGCCGACCCTCCCGTGCCGGTCTGCCACTCCTGGCAGGTCCGCTGCGATGAGCGTGGCCTGCGGGTAGACGAGCAGATCGACCGCGTGCTCGCAAGGCTGACACCGGTCACCGCGAAGATCGCCGAACTCTGCCGTGAGCCTGACGAAGTGGCCGCCGTGCTGGAGGTCGTTCGCTTCTTCGAAGACGAGGACGGGGAGGACCCAAAGCCGCAGCCCGCCGAGGAGAACCTGGTCCGCATCCCCGACCAGCACCTGCTGGGCTGGGTCCTCGATCGGCGGGTCATCGAGTTCCTTGCGGCCACGGGTGCCTTCCTCGACGTCGACGAGTACGACTAGCGTCCACGCCGGCTACCGATCCGGGCTGGACTCCATGTTGGACGTCGCGTCCGAGGCGCTTGAGGCCGCTTTCCACCGCGCGGGCTGCCAGATGTCTCCGCCGCACTACCGCATGCACTGCCAACTCAGGTGCGCCACTGCCACGATCACCGCGTTCTCACCGCAAGGCACGGCACGCCCGAGGCCGTCCCACCGGCGAGCGGCGGGACGGCCCGAATGCCTCACGCTGTCCCCTCAGGACGCTCGGCGGCCGCGACCGCCGAGGTCAGGTCCCCCGTCGGCGGCCTCAGGCGTCGACGCGGCCGAACAGGTGGATGCCCACGGCGCTCGGGTCGGTGCTGTAGTAGAACTCCTTGAGCGCGGCGTGGTACTCGGCGCGGGACAGGACACCGCTGTTGTCCTTGTCGAGCTGACGGAAGGTCGCGATGCTCTCGTCGGCCGGGACGCTGGCCGCGCCACCGAAGATCCGCAGGAACTCCTCCTGGTTGAGTTCCCCGCTGCCGTCGTGGTCGCACAGGTCGAAGTACGCGTCGGCGGTCGGCCATACGAGGGTCTCGTACTGCCCCACACCCGCGGCCGCGAGCTGCTCGACGGCGGTGGTGAACTCCGCGAGGCTGATCTCGCCGTTGCCGCTGGTGTCCATCTGCTTGAGGTTCTTGTCCCAGAAGGCCACGGTCGCGTCGCGCAGGCTCCGCGCGTCGGGGGAGTTCTGCGCGAAACCGTTGGCCGTCGCGTGACGCTCCGCGATGTTGTGCATGTCGGCCTCGGTGATCCGGCCGTCCCCGGTGGTGTCCAGGGACTCGAAGTACCGCTTGGCCTTGGCTTTCAGCAGCTTGTTCACGTGGTTCCTCTCAGCTCTACCGGACATTGCCGTCCTGACAATACGGACCTAGTGCGCAAATAGGGCACTCCTGTCAACATCCACATGTCGTGTTGAGGACAAAAAGAACTTCACCTACGACGGGGGCCGCCCGGCCCCCGACGGTCACAGGAGCCCGCCGTTGGCGCCGATGGTCTGCCCGGTGATCCACGCGGAGTCCGGGCCGAGCAGGAAGGCGACCACGCCCGCGATGTCGCGGCCGGTCCCCAGGCGCGCGAAGAGCGTGTTGCGGGCCGCGCGGGCCAACAGCTGCGGTGGGAGCGACTGCTGGAGCAGCGCCGTGTCGGTGGCCCCCGGCGCGACGCAGTTGACGGTGATGCCGCGATCCCCGAGCTCCTGGGCGGCGATGGCGGTGAACTGCTCGACGGCGGCCTTGCCGGCCGCGTAGATCGCGTTGCCCGGCGTCGGCCGCCGCGTGGCGATGGACGACAGGTTCACGATGCGCGAGCCGTCGCGCAGGCGCGGCGCGGCCTGCTGAATGGCGAAGAAGACGCTCTTGGCGTTGACCGACATGGCCCGGTCGTAGGTCGCCTCGTCGGCCTCGTCGAAGCGACTGCGCGGCAGCCAGACGGCGGCGTTGTTGACCAGCGCGTCCAGGCCGCCGAGCAGTTCGTCGGCCCTCTCGACGAGCTCGCCGACGCCGGCCCGGGTGGCGATGTCGGAGCGGATCGGGTGGGCACCGGTGGCCGCGGCGACTTCCCCGGCCGCGTCGTCGTCCCTGTGGTACCCGAAGGCGACTCGCACGCCGTCGTCGGTGAGCCGCTCGACGATGGCCCGGCCTATGCCGCGCGACCCGCCGGTCACCAGCGCCGTCTTTCCCACTAGCGGACTCATGACGTCCCCACTGATAGCAGTCATATGGTGACGTAACGTATCATTTTACGAGAAACCGGATGGAGGCCAAGTGAGCGATCACCCGAAGGCGCAGTACGACTCCGTGCGCTCCGTGTTGCTGACGGCGGTCCGGGCGATCAAGCCGGACCTGGCCGCGGCCCCGCTCAGCGGCGACGAGCACCTGGCGGCGGAGCTGGGCGTGGACTCGGTGGACCGGATGGAGATGCTGATCGCCGTCGAGGAGGCCTTCGGGGTCGAAGACGAGGTCGATCCGCGGCTCTTCATGCTCCCGCCGACGATCAACGAGCTGGCCGCCCGGATCGCGGTGACCGAGACCGCCCCGGCATGAACGTCGAGGTCTGCCAGGAGATCCCGCCCGACCGCGTCTTCCTGCGCGGGCGGCGGATGGCCGAGGACTTCTTCCGGGCCTCCGACGAGCAGCTCTCCCACGCCGGCGGCTGGGATCTGGTGTTCGGCGACCGCTTCGGCCGCGGAGTGCTCAATGTGGACGGAGCACGGCACCGTGAGCTGCGCAAGGCGCTGATGCCCGTGCTCACCAAGCGCGCCGCCGACGACTACCGGGCCCTGGTGCGCGAGGTCTTCGGCCGGGCACTGGCGCTGGTGGAGCCGGACCGGCCCATCGACGTGCACGCGCTGACCCGCAAGGCGGTGTTCGAGGTGTCGGCCGCGTTGTTCGCCGGCATCCACGCAGCCGAGGCGATGGACCTGTTGGCGGCCTACACCGACCTGCAGGACCCGGGCGCACCCTTGGGCGATCCCAACGGCGACCGGGTCGCACGGCGGATCGTCAAGGCGCGAAGGCGCATGCGCGAGACGCTGATGCGAGCCGTCGACCGGATGGGAGCCGAAGACGGGCCGGTACGCCGCCTGCGCGAACTCCCCGACGGCCCGGCCGACGCGGCGATCGCCGAGAACCTCGGGATCGTCATCCTCGCCGGGTTCGACACCACGAGCTTCGTCACCGCCCGGCTTCTGTGGCTGCTGGCGCATCACCCGGGCCACCAGGACGCGATCCGCGAGGACGCGACCGAAGCGCTTCTGGAGTCGGCCTTCGTCGAGACCATGCGACTGCACCCGCCGCTGGCGTGGCTGCCGCGCCGGGCCGAGACCGACCTGCGCTTCGGCGAGACGCTGATCCCGGCCGGCAGCGCGGTGTTCTACGCGGTCGCGGAGTCCCACCGCGACCCCGAGCTCTTCGACGCCCCCCACGAATTCCGCCCCGAACGGCATCGCGCTGCCGAACCCGACCGGTTCGCGCTCACGCCTTTCAGCGCGGGACGGCGGCTGTGCCCCGGTGTCCACGTCGCGACGATGGAGGTCAAGCTCATCACCACGATGGTCCTGCGGCGATTCCGCCTGAGCGCCGAGCCCGGCGACCACGTCGGCGACGTCTCCCACAACGGTTCGACGGTCACCCCGGCCGCCGAACTCCTCGTCCGATTCCACGAGCTGTCATGACCACAATGGACACACTGGCCTGCCCGACGCTCGCCGACGCGGCATCGGCGTTCGGGCCGCGCGTTTCGGTCACCTACCCCGGAACGGGACACCGGCTGACCGGCGCCGAACTGGAAGAGGCCTCGGCACGCTTCGCCCACGGACTGCTCGGCCACGGAGTCGCGACCGGCGACGTGGTCGGGCTGCTGCTGCCCGCCTCGCCCGAGGTCCTCATTGGACTGTTCGGTGTGGTGCGCTCCGGCGCCGCCGCGGCGATGCTGGCACCGCCGTCACTGGCTCCGGAGCGGGGAGCCGAACTGCTCGCGCCGACGGTTCGCAGGGCGCGGATGCGATTCCTCGTCACGCACGCCGAGCACGCCGACCTCGCCGACGCGCTGGCGGCGCTCTGCCCCGGGCTCACGGTACTCGGCACCGACCTGGACGCCCCGGGAACCGGTGCCCTGCCGAGGATCGAGCCCGACGACCTGGCCGTCGTCCAGTTCACGTCGGGAAGCACCGGCAACCCCAAAGGCGTGATGCTGACGCACTCCGTCGTCATGGCCGGGTTGCGCGCGATCGTCGTGACGAGCGACTTCACCGAACGCGACGTGATGGTGAGCTGGGCGCCGCACTTCCACGACCTGGGCCTGTTCGGCGTGCTGGCCGTCCTGCTCGCCGGCGGAAGCGCCCAGGTGATGTCGCCGCTGGCGTTCCTGTTCCGGCCGCTGACGGCCCTGCGGCTGCTGTCGGACAACGCCGGGACGCTGCTGACCGGGCCGGACTTCTCCTACCGGCGCATCGTCTCGAAACTGACCGCCGCGGCGACGGCCGACCTCGACCTCTCGCGGTGGCGGCTGGCCTACAACGGCGCCGAGCCGGTGCGTGCCGACACCGTCGCGGACTTCCGACGCGGTCTCGCGCCGGCCGGCGTCGCGCCTTCGGTGATGTACCCGGTGTACGGCATGGCCGAGGCGACACTGGCGATCACCTTCCCCGGACTCGGCGAGGTGCCCCGCGTCGTCCACGTCGACCGCGCGCTGCTCGCCGACCACGGCCGGGCGCACCTGCTGCCCGAAGGGCACGAGAACGCCAAGGCACTGGTCGGCGTCGGACGGCCGGTCGAGGGCATGAACGTGCGGCTGGTCGACGACTCCGGCGCGTACTGTCCTGAAGGGACGGTCGGCGAAATCCAGATCGCCGGGCCCTCGGTGACCACCGGATACCTGCACGACCCGCAGGCCACGGCCCGCGCCTTCGACGGCGCATGGCTTCGCACCGGGGATCTGGGGTTCCGGCTCGACGGCGACCTGTTCATCGCCGGACGCCGCAAGGAGATGATCGTCCTGCGCGGGCAGAACCACTTCCCGGAGGACGTCGAGGAACTCGCCCGAACGCATCCCGGAGTGCATCGCGGCCGCTGCGTGGCTTTCGCCGACACCGACACCGAGACCATCGTGGTGGTGGCCGAAGTCCCGCGCGGCCTCGACGCCGGCGCCGTGACCGCCGACCTTCGGCTGACCGTCGCCCAGCGCCTGGGACTCGCCGAGGTCGACGTGCACGCGGTGAACCCGGGATGGATCCCGCAGACGTCCAGCGGCAAATGGCAGCGGGACCTCGCGCGCCGCCGGATCGGCCGGCGGATGCTGCCTTCGACGACCGGCTGACATCGCTTCGAACCCGCTCGCCGGGGGCCGCTCAGGGCGGCCCCCGGCGAGCGGTTCAGCCTCGGGCCCGCGCGTCGCGGAGGATGTCGACGCTCGCCTTCTGGGAGAGCGTTTCCACGGCGGCGATCAGGAACAGCCCCGGCATCTTCGGGAAGACCGAGGCGTCGACGACACGCAGCCCTTCGGTGCCGTGGACCTTGAAGGTGCTGTCGACGGCCGAGTCCGCGCGCGTCCGGCCGATCGGGTTGGAGCAGGCGGGATGGTGGCCGTAATGCTCCTTGCGGATGAAGTCGCGCAGGTCCTCGACCTCGGAACCGGGGAAGATCTCGGCACCACCGCCGCCTTCGGCGCGGTTGATCGACCGGCAGACCTCGATGGCCGCGACCAGCGCGTCGAGGTCGGCGTCCCCGCCCGTGCCGTTGCCGAAGGCGCGGAAGTTGATCTCGGGGCTGCGGGTCGGATCGGCCGATCGCAGGCGCACGTAGCCATCGCGGTCCTCGGTGTAGCCCATGAGCGACAGCCACGTCCAGGTGCGGCCGATCGTCGCGCGCGCCTCGTCGACCCAGTCGGGGTGGTGGTTGCGGAACTGGAACGGAGCGCCGGTCGTGCAGACGTTGGTGGTCGGCCGGTCAGAGCCCTCGGTGGTGTAGTTGACGCAAGGGTTGCCGTACATGCCGAGCGGGGAGCTCGCCGGGTCGGCGCGCCACGCGTCGAGGCAGGCGCTGGGGCCGGGAGAGTCCTTCGACGCCAAGGACTCGGCCAGGTCGGTGACGTGCCGGTTGTCCGCCAGCTCCGGCAGGTGGTACTCGTCGACCACCGAGATCTCCCGGCGGTCCTGGAGGTTCCCGCCGACGCGCGGCGAGTCGACGAGGACCTCGATGCCGTGCGAGCGAAGGTGTTCGGCGGGGCCGATCCCGCTGAGCATGAGGATCTGCGGGCTGTTGTAGGCGCCACCGGCGACGATGATCTCCCGGCGGGCGCGGACGGTGCGGCGCATGTCGGCGCGCTCGGCCTCGGTGGTCCGGCGGTGTTTCGGCGACGCGTCGTAGAGGTGGCGTCCATTGAGGAACCGGACGCCGACCGCGCGCGGGCCGCTGTCGCCGGGCTCGAAGAGGATCTTCTCGACCAGGGCGTCACACCGGATCTCCAGCCGAGGGCAGCTGCTCGCGGCCGAGAGGAGGCGGTCGCGGACTCCTTGGCGGACGCCGTCCTTGATCCCGTTCTCCAGGTTCCAGAAGCCCGCGGTGCCGACGTTCTCGCGGTCGTTGAGCTTTCCGGAGTTCTTGACGCCCTGCTTCGACTCCAGGTACCAGGCGGGGCCGTCGAGGGAGTCGACCAGGCGGTCGGGGTGGGCGCGGCCGGACTCCAGGTCGGCGAAGGGGTCGTTGGAGGACAGGGCCTGCCATGCGAGGACCTTCTGCCAGTGGCGCCACATGGCCTCGTGGTGCCAGCCCTCGTCGCCGGTCAGTTCCATGATCTCGTCCCAGTCGCCGTGCGCCGGGTACATGACGATGCTGGCGTTGTGGACCGCGCAGCCGCCGATCGTGGCCGAGCGCGGGTAGAGGACGCCGCCCTTGTCGTCGATCCAGGAGTCGCCGTGGGTGGCCTTGCCGCCGTCGTAGTGCTGGACCCAGAACTCCCAGGCGACCTCGGGATCGTCGGTGGCCTTCGGGAAGAACAACGGGACGTCGCGGAAGGTCGCGTCGCCGCTGGGCGGGCCGGCCTCCAGGACGAGGACCGAGAAGCCGGCCTCGGCGAGGTTGGCGGCGACGGGGCCGCCGCCGGGGCCCGAGCCGATGACGATGTAGTCGTAGGCGCCGGACGCGTCGGAGGCGCGGTCCGCCGGGGTGTGGTCCATGGGGCTCCCTGTTCCTTCGAAAGCGACAAAAGTCTTATAAAGGGCAAACTGGCTTCAGGCTACATGGGGCGCCGGGTATCCGATCTGGCCGCCGCGTCGGGCGTGATCGCGGGCCGGTGACCTCCGCCACGACGCGCCCCGCCGTCGGCCCCCTGTCCTTACGCTTCCCCCGAGCCCGCCCGCGCACCCGGAGGAACGCTCGTGATCAGTGCCCACGCAGCCCTCGGCATCACCGCCATCGAACTGGGGATGGTCCTCATACCCGGGCCGAACATGATCTACCTGGTGTCGCGCTCGATCACGCAGGGCCGCCGGGCCGGGCTGGTGTCGCTGGCCGGCGTCGGGCTCGGCTTGGTCGCCTACGTGCTGGCCACCGCCGCCGGACTCGCCGCGGTGTTCGCGCTGGTGCCGGTGGTGTACACGGCGTTGAAGATCGCGGGGGCGTGCTACCTGCTCTGGCTGGCGTGGAGTGCGTTTCGGCCGAAGGGGCCGGCGGTGTTCGCGCCGACGGAGCTGCCGGCCGACAGCAACCGCAAGCTCTTCACGATGGGGCTGGTCACCAGTCTGCTGAACCCGAAGGTCGCGATCCTGTACCTGTCGCTGCTTCCGCAGTTCATCGACCCGGCAGGGGGATCGGTCGCGTTGCAGAGCATTCAGCTCGGGATGATCCAGGTGCTCATCGCGGTCACGGTGAACGGGCTCATCGCGGTGGGCGCCGGCTCGATCGCGGGCTTCCTCGGACGTCGGCCGGTGTGGATGCGCGTGCAGCGGTACCTGATGGGGACGGTGCTGGCGGGGATGGCGATCAAGCTGGCGACGGACCGGACGAAGGCTGTGGCGGTATAGGCGCTTTAGGCGCGGCGGCGCGGCGGCACGCCTGTAGCGCCGTCGCGAGGTCGTGGTTCTGGTCGTCGCGGCGGGCGAGGAGTTCGCCGGCGGTGACCAGCGTGGGCCAGTAGCCGGCCGGGCGGCCTCTCCCCGGGCGGGGAGTCGATCGGGCGAGGAGCAGGAAGGCGCGGGTGAGGTCACCGGTGAGCGACGCCCGGTGGAGGGTGAGCGATCGCCGCGGACACCTCAGTGAGCGGATGGTCGAACCCGGGAAACGCATGCTGGTGCTGCCGGACGACACGTGGGTCCTCGTCGACGCCGACGCCGATCACAGCGATCTCATGCGCGAGCACGAACTGGACCACGTCGAGGTCGCGCCGCAGCACCGGCCCGCCGTGTACCTCGACGGCCCGCTGGCCGGGCAGGCGGGACACGCGCCGCGAAGGCTGGGACGGCGTATGGAAGTCGGGACCGGGGAGGCGGACGGTCGGCGGCTGGCCGTGTACGCGGTCACGGGGGTCGGGGATCCTGTCGAGCTTCGTTTTCGTAGTTACGAGGACCCGCCGCCGCCACGGATTCCGGATCCGGGAATGGCCGCGATCTTCGAGGAGGCCTTCGGCCGGCCGGAGGGACCTGCGGCGCGGTAGTGACCGGTCCCCCAGCCCCATGTCGCAGGGGCTCCCCTCTCTTCCGTCACCGAAACGAGATCCACAGCGTTACCGGAGGAGAGAGTCCCGCCCGTGCCCGACAGCGGGGCTCGGGAGGGGAACCCACGTGAAACGCCAACTCGCCCTTGCCGCCGTCGCGGCTCTGGTGCTCACGACGACTACCGGAAGCAGCTGGGCCGGGTCCGGGTTCGTGCCGACTGCCGCGCAGTCGCGGGCCGAGGCGCTCTACCTCGATCTCAACCACGCGGTGTTCGGTACCGCCGCCGATCGCTACAAGGCCGAGGAGTTGCTGAACCTCCGGCAGCAGCGGCGCATATCGGACTGCATGGCCGAGCACGGCTTCGACTACCGGCCCATTCCCTACCGCGGCGGCGTCGCCAGGGAGGTCAATCCCGGCGACTCGACGGCCTTCGCGCCGGTGGGCGACGACTTCGGTTGGGGCGCCGGGAAACTCGCCGCCGCCAGGCCGGCCACCGACGTCGACGGAGCCGCCGTCTTCGCCGCGCTCAGTGAGGCCGATCAGAAGGCCTGGCGTGCGGCGATGTCGTTCGAGTGCGCTGAGCGGGGCTTCGCCGGCACCGACAGCGAGTACCCGGGGGACGGAGAGCTGGGCAACGTCTTCCATGGGCTCATCGAGGAACTGAACGGCGCCGAGTCGGTGCAGTCGAGGTTGCCGGAGTACGTCGGGTGCATGGTGGACGCCGGGTTCGACGTGACCGTGCAGGCGGACGGTTACGAGGGGCACGAGCCGTGGGCGAACTTGCAGGGCGCGATCCTCGACCGGTATCCCCGTGGGATCCCCGACGACCCGGAGACCTTGCGGGCGGACCCGCGCTTCGTGGCGGCGGTCGCGTACGAGGCCTCGGCGGCGAAGGCGGATGTTGGGTGTCGCGCCGCTTTGCACTACGAGGTCCTGGGTGCCGTCGCCGGGAAGCTGGCCGGGTTCAAGGTGGCGCACGCCGGTGAGCTGGCCGCGCTGGCGGAGCAGTGGGAGCGGCTGCGCGCCGACCACGCTGCGGCGGGGTTGTGAGGCGTGTGCGGTTCGGGCGGTGGGCCGCAGTCGTCGTGGTGCTCGCGGCTGCCGCGGTGCTCGTCGGCTGTGGAGGCGAAGGCGGGGGGCCGCCGGCGGAGCGGGTGCAAGCCGGGCGTGAGGTCTACACGCGCCTGCGGACCCTCCTCGGAGGCACACCGCGCGACCACCTGCGTGCCAACGCGGTGGCCAACTACCGCATGTGGAACGCCATCTCCGACTGCATGGCCGAGCAGGGCTGGGACTACCACGTCATGCCTTATGTCGTCGGCGGCCGCCTCACCCGGCCCGGACCGCCCGGTGACCTCACGGCGTGGGCGGAGCCGTCCGACGACTTCGGGATCGCCGAGATGGCGGCCCTCGCGGCGTCCGAGGGCTTCATCGCCGACGGCCGTGTTCATCCGCTCGGCAACGAAGGGCTGTCGGCGGCCGACGAGGCGGGATGGATCGCCGCGATGAACGGCGGATGCTCCAGCGCGGGGACCGCGATGACGGACGGGACCTACCCGACCGGCGTCACCCAGACGATCGGCGCCGACTTCACCGCGCTGCTCACCGACATCCAGTCCACGCCGAGGGCGCAGTCGCTCATCGGCGAGTGGGCGTCCTGCATGGACGACCATGGTTTCGACGTCCACACCAAGCACGGCGGCTACGACGGAACCGAGCTGTGGCCGGGGTTCCGCCTGGACACCGAGGGCCGCGAGATCGCCGGCGCGCGGGCCGACGCCGCATGCCGTCGGCCGCTGCACGAGCACGTTCTCGCCGACGGTGCCGAGGCCTTGGCCGCGTTCGAGGCCGACCGCGCCGAAGAGATCGCGGCGGCCGCCGAGGAGTGGCGCGGACTGCGGGCCGAGGCCGACGAGGTGCTGGCCGCCAACCGGTAGGCGGCTACCGCTTGCCGAGGCGGTAGGTCGCGGCGGTGAGCAGGGCGGTGGCGGCGCAGAAGCCGAGTAGGACCCAGCCACCGAAGCCCACCTCCGCGTGCTCCAGGCTGGAGTCGACGCCTTCGATGAGGAACCAGTACGGAGACAAGGCCAGGTACGCGCCCGGAAGGGCGAAGCGGGTGGTTCTCGGCAGCCGTGCCCAGAACCACGTGGTCACGTTGCCACCGAGCAGCAGGAACGCCCCCACGCTGGCCACCAGGGACATGGGATAGTCGTCGCCCGTATTGATCGCGGTCCATGGCGCGCCCAGGAGCATGAGCAGGCCGACGCCGATCAGGACGACACCGAGGAGCGCCGAGGCCGGGGGCGGCGGTTCGGTCGCGGTGTCGCGTGTACCGACTTGCGGTCGCAGGGTCGGACCGGCCGGCACAGGACGCGCTAGTGGGGCGGGCCTGGCGGCCGGCGCCGCCGTGGCGACCAGCGCGCCTTCCGCGACGACCGTCTCGGGCTGTTCGATGATGGTCGGAGCGATGCCGAGGCCTTGGTGCAGCAGGGTCGCGACCATCGGCACGCGTGTCGAGCCGCCGACCAGGAACACGCCCGCGACGTCGCCGGCCTCGACGTGCGCCTCCCGCATCACGGCGCGGGTGGTGTCGACCGTGCGTTGCAGCGTGGCCCGCGCGTCGTGCTCGAAGGCCTCGCGGGAGACGGTGGTGTCCTTGTCGGTGATCGGGACGAGGATCTGCACGTGGGATCGCCGCGACAGGCTCTCCTTCGCGCCGCGCGCGTGGTCCCAGAACGCCTGGAGGCACCGCTTGTCCGCCGTCGTTTCCGGCACGGTGAGCCGCCGCCACGCCTGCGGGTCCGCGTCCCGAACGGAGGCGCCGACCTGGGCGATGACCAGGGCGTCGAGGTCGACGCCGCCGAAGTCGTCCATGCCCCGGTAGGCGAGGGGCTGGAAACCGCCGGCCTCGCGGCGGACGACGCACACGTCGAAGGTGCCACCGCCGAGGTCGTAGACGACGACGCTGCGGCCACCGGTGACCTGACGGTCGAGCTTGGCGGCGAAGTAGGAGGCGGCGGCCACGGGCTCGGTCACCAGCGTCGGCCGAGGAAGCCGGGCGCGCTGGGCGGCGTCCTGGAGCGTGCGCCTGCGCATCGGGCCCCACGCCACCGGGCACGTCATGACCAGGCTGCCGACGGGGCCGCCGGCGGTGCGGGCGGCCTCGGCGGCGACGTGGGCGAGGGTGCGCGCGATGAGGTCGGCCAGGGGCCAGGAGCGGTCGCCGAGTAACAGTTCCCGGTCGTCGATGCGGCGCTTGGGGTTCGGCTCGTAGCGGGAGGGATCGAGGCGGGCGCTGTTCTGCGCGTCGCGGCCGGTGAGCACGAGACCGTCGGGCTGGGCGTAGACCGCGGAGGGGAGCAGCGGGGAACCGTCGAACAACAGGGGCCGTGCGCGACCGTCGGCGAAGGCGAGCATCGCGACGGTGTTCGAGGTGCCGTAGTCGACGGCCAGGCGCGTCCCGGTCATCGGTGAATGCTAACCGAGAGCGGGGTTTCCGCTACGCGGCGAACCGCGGGCGGGGCGGTCCGCACGGCCGCTGGGCGTAGGGGACGTCGGCGGGAGTCGGGAGGCACCGGCGGTCGCCGATGGGCTTCGGGTGAGGCCGAATGCGAGGTCGTGGACACCCGTTGCGGGGAGGGCGGCGGGTCGTGCCGGGCGGGCGGGTCGTTGTGCCGGGTATGGACACGATGAGCGAGCCGGCACCCGTGATCGCGGTGCGGGGATATGTCTCGGCGGGGTGGCGGCTGGCCGTCGCGGTGGTGTTCGCCGTGGCGGGCGCGACCTTGCCGGCGACGGCGTTCCTGGTGCACATGAACGGGACCGGCGCGCTCAACGGGCGGGCCGACCCGTACGTATTCGCGCTGCGTGGCCTCTACTTCCACGAGTGGCACGCGCGTCAGGGCGTGCTGGTGGCGGCGTGCCTGGGTCTGGCGTGCTGGCTGGTGCTCGGTGCGGTCGACCGGGTGCGGGCCGCGCGGGCCGGGGACGCCGCGACGCCGCCGCTGCCGGTGTGGCGGGGGCGGGTGGCTGGCGTGGTGCTGGGCGTGGCCGGGCTCGTCATGGCCGCGGGGGCCGTCGTGCCGGCCGAGGCTTACCACTACTACTTCCGCGCGCACGGGCCGAAGTACGACGGCACCGCCGCGTACGTGTTCAGCGACGAGGGGCTGGGCTGGGCGGCGTGGGACGGGGTCCTGGCGGTGGCGTGCGTGTGGGCCGGGGTGCTGCTGCTTCGCGCGGGTGTGCGGGCGTGGGGGCGGCGGGCGGGCGCGGTACGTTCCTGATCTTCGACGGAGGGAGCGCCCGTGGCGACCGAGGACCCGTACGGTTTCGCGGCGATGCTCGGTGAGCCGAGCCTGCCGGTGGCCGGCGTGAGCTGGGACGAGATCGAGGGGGCGCTGGGCGTTACGCTGCCCGACGAGTACAAGGCGTGGGCCGACCGGTACCGGAGCCTGCGCATCGGCGAATACCTGCAGATCGACAACGTCCGCGACTTCGTGGAGCTGCTGGGCCTCGACGGGCTGTCCGCACGGCTCGGCGACAAAGCGCTCGCCCACGTGCTGACCCTCCGGTCGTCGGCGCGCCTGTACGACGTGACGGGCGGCGACTTTCGCTACCGGGCCGATGAGATCGGCGTGTACCCGGCGGAGGGCGGCCTGCTGCGGATCGGGCTGGGCGACGACAACCAGAAGGTCTACCTGCTCCCACCCGCGTCGGCGGCCGGCGACTGGCGGGTCGTCGCCACCGACTGTCGGGAGTGGTGGCTCTACGGCGGCGGCTTCGATCGCTTCCTCTTCGAGCTGGCCACCGGGACCCTTGAGTGCGGCCTGCTTCCCGACCTGTCGGCGACCCCGGTGACGATCGAGGAGCGCGAGTCCTTCTACGTCTACCCGAGCGGCTCCTTCTTCACGAACTGGCTGCCCATCCCGCCCTGAGCGGAAGGCCCGAACCACCGCGGGGGAACGGCGGTCCGGGCCGGTCTCTAGGCCACCCGCAGGAAGCGGACGGCGTCGGCGATGACGACGCCGTTGGCGAGGTCGGACAGCTCGACGACGGAGTCGACGCCGGCCTTGAAGGTGAACACGCCCAGGGAGGTCCACTGGCCGGTGCGGACGTCGGCCTCGCCCTGTTCGGTCTGGTCGACGAGGATCAGGTGGGAGCCGTTGGCGTGGTGCACCGTGTAGGGGGCGTTGGTGGCGCGGTTGGCGTGCGCCGTATAGGAAACGCGCACCTCGTACTCCCCGTCGGCGGGGAGGCTGGGGCGGAAGCGGACGACCGAGGCACCGGTCCCGGCCGCTGCCGAGCGGTAGTTGCCGCCGTAGTAGCCGGGGGTCCCGGTGGCGGTGGCCCAGGTTCCCGACAGGACCTGGAATCCCTGCTCGGAGTTGTCCACAGTGGCCTCCTCGCGCAGGTCGGCGGGGTGGGGCGCGGTGACGAGGCTGAGGGTGTCGGCCGAGATGACCGTCCCGCCGCCGCGGCCGGGGCCGGTCAGCGCCAGCCGCAGCACGTGGCGGCCGGGACGCAGGTCGGTCTCGCCGAGGTGCAGCAGGTCGTAGCCGCCCGAACTCTCGGCGGTGGTGTCGGCGGTGGTGTTGTGGAGGCGGCGACCGTCGATCGTCGCGGTGAGCACTCCTCCGTCGACGGGCCGGAAGTAGCGCAGGATCGCCTCGGCGCGGGTGCGCGAGTGGACCGTGAACGGAATGTCCACATAGGCCTCCGCCGCCGACGGCCGCAGCACGAGCCGCGACCTGCCTCGGGCGGTGGCCTCCTCGACGGTCTCCAGTGTGCCGCCGACGACGGTCGCGGCCTTCGACAGCTCCGCCAGCGGGTACACGCGCTCCGACAGCCGCGGGCCGTGCCGCGAGCCGTCGCGTCCCGCGGTGAGCCACTCCAGGTTGAAGCGGGCCACGTTCACCTTGCGCGGGAAGGACGGGATGTCGCCCTCGCAGCCGTAGACGAGCACCACCGTGCCGTCCGACAGCCGCGCCAGATCCGAGTAGTACGAACGGTTCTCGTTGACCACACGGCGGTAGCGGAAGGAGTGCCCGCCGTCGTAGCTCACCGAGACGGTCATGTTCCACCGCATCGGCGCGTCCGGCCTGCTGAACAGCACCCGGTCGGGTTCGCCGTCGCCGACACCGCTGTAGCGCAGCAGTCCGGCGTCGACGGCGTTGAAGACACCGGTGGCACCGTCGAGGACCGGCGCCGACCAGGTCAGCCCGTCGTCGCCGCTGACGGCGACGATGCGCTGGCGGTTGCCGCCGGAGGCGGCGCGGGCGTTGACCGCGATCGTCCCGTCGGCGCGACGGAACATCCGCGCCTCGTTGGCCGGGTAGTCCACCGACACCGGCACCTCGGCGGTGGTGTGCCAGGTCGCGCCGTGGTCGTCGGAGTAGATCGACGCCAGCCCGTAGTAGCGCTCGTCGACCGGCGTGCCGACGATGATCCGCCGGTGAGACACGTTGAGGAGCAGGCGGCCGGAGTCGAGCTGGAGGCCGTGCCCGGGACCGGGGTTGTGCAGCGCCCACTCGTACCCGAAGTGGTCGAACATGCCGGCCAGCGAGCGCGGTTCGCCCCAGGTGGCGCCGGCGTCGGTGCTGGAGACTACGAAGAGGTCACCGGAGTCGCCCGAGCAGGTGGTGTTCTCCGGCAGCTGCACGGAGAGCATGTAGAACAAGAAGACCTCGCCGGTCACGGCGTCGACGACGAACGCGGGGTTGCCCCACGACTGCCCGTCGACCGACTCCACGATCGTCTGCGTCGGCAGCCAGGTCTCGCCGCCGTCGGGGCTGCGGCGCAGGACCAGGTCGCGCGGGCCGGCGTCGCACACCTCGTGGCGGCCCTCGGTCGCCACGAGGATCGTGTCGTCGGCCAGCACGCACAAGCCGTGCACGTGGTAGTTGACCAGCGGGTCCACTTCGGCGTCCCACAGGGTCTTCTCGTCGAAGAACGGACGGGCGCGGCCCGCTGCGGACGCCTGCGCGGGCCGCGCGAGGGCAACGGTGGCGGTGGCCGCCACGGCGGCGCCGAGCAGGGTCCTACGTGGCAGCTTCGGGTCTATCATCTGCGTCCTCCTTGGGAAGGATCGCGTCGCCGAGGGGTTCGATGACGCCGTTGAGTTCGCGGGTCTGCGCGCCGGTGCAGGGCACGAGAGGTGGGGCGGCGTGGACGGGGCACAGTCCGCGGGCGGCGAGGATCGCCTTGACCGACGGCACGCCCGGCCGCACCGCGTGGATGCGGGTGAGCCGGTCGGTGAGCCCCTGAAGCCGGTCGAGGGCGGCGCCGTCTCCGAGACGGTGGGCGGCGAGCATGTCGAGCGCGAGCCCCGGCGCGAGATTGGCGGTGCCCGGGACGATCCCGTGCGCGCCGGCCCGCAGACCCTCGGCCAGCGCGCCCTCCGCACCCTGGCTGACCTCGAAACCGGGCCGGGTCCGCGACAGCGCCACCAGGTGCGCCAGCAGCGCCGGATCGCCCGAGGAGTCCTTGACGCCGGCGACCCCGGGCACGTCGGCGACGGCCTCGGCCGACGACGGCGTGAGCGGCGTCGCGTACTTCGGGGCGTTGTAGGCGATCACCGGCACGCCGAGCGCGGCCAGCGCCCGGTAGTGCCCGACGACCTCGTCCTCGCGGTGGGAGAAGTAGGTCGGCGGGCTGAGCACGTAGGCGTCGACCTCGCCGGCCTCCTCCGCGCGCCACAGCGCCTCGGCGGTCCCGGGCGCGGTCACGTTGGCCATGATCTGACCGCCGGCGACCAGCGCACGCCACCGCCGGGTCACACCGCGCACGAACGCGCCGGTGCGGTCGGCGCGGATGAGCGGGCCCTCGCCGTTGCTGCCCAGCAGCATCAGCCGGGTCACCCCGGCGGCGGCCAGCGCACGCAGGAGCGGCTCGGCCGCCTCCGCCGAGGGCTCGCCGGGCGCCGACATCGGCGTCACCATCGGGACGGTCAAGCCGTCGAGGAGGCCCATCAGTAGCCCCGCACCACGGGCCAGGCCAGTTCGACGCCGTCGGCGGCGAGTTCGCGCTGGAACTCCGCCAGCAGCGCCGGGTCCTCGTGGACCTGGGCCGGGGTGCGCCCGTTGGCGACGCAGTGCGCGGCCAGCGCGCCGGCCGCCTCGCCGATGTTCCACTCGACGGGGTGGAGGCGGTAGCAGCCGTTGGTGATGTGCGTGGTGCCGATGTTCTTCCCGGCGGCCAGGACGTTCTCCACGCGCTGCGGGAGCAGCGCGCCCAGCGGGATCTGGAACGGGCAGGAGGCCACGTCGATGTAGTTGTCGCCACCGGTCGAGGGGTGCAGGTCGATGCGGTACATGCCCACGCCGACGCTGTCGGGGTAGGCCAGCGCGCCGTGCTCGCCGCGAACGGCGAGGGACAGGTCCTGTTCGAGGACGGTCCGGCGGGCCTTGATGCGGCGCGACTCGCGGATGTAGGGCGCCTTGGCCAGGCCGTCGTCGGTGCCGAAGATGTCGCCGCGCAGGCGCAGGCCGGGCCAGCCGGTGCCGCCGTCGGGGCGGGGGGCCTCGGTCTGGAGCCAGTACATCATGCTCATCGCGAGTTCCCGGGCGCCGTCGAGGTGGCGCTTCTTCTCCTCCTCGGAGACGCCGATGATCGGGCCCTCCAGGTAGTCGATCATCGGCCAGTTGACGATGGTGACGTCGCTGTCGAGGAAGCCGGGGGTGAAGTTCTCGCGGGCGAGGACGCGGCGGAAGAGCCACAGGTCCTTGTCGCCGGGGTCGAGGCTCTGGTCGGCGACGACGGGGCCGGTGGCGGCGTGGGGGACGAAGGAGCGCGTGACGGGTTCGAGGGTGCGGGGGTCTGGCGCGGTGAGGCCGAGGAGCGGGCCGGGCCAGTAGTCGGGGCGGTATTCGCGCCAGAAGGCGTAGCGCTCGGGCTTGTCGATCGTGTGGTCCTCGCCGTCACGGTGCTCGACGGCGAAGACCCAGCTGACGGCCTGCATGTTCGACGGCTGGGCCTCGGCGGGGGCGCTGGGCTCGCCGGTCTCGGCGCCCGACTCGAAGCCGGTGACGTGCTCGACGCCGGCCAGCGGCAGCAGGTCGCCGAGTTCGGTGGCGTCGAGGACGTAGGGCGCCGACACGACGCGGATGGTCCCGTCGGGGCCCTCGAAGGCCACCGAGCTGATCCGGTCGCCGTCGACCTCGGTGGCGACCGGGCGGTGCCGGTACCAGACGGTCAGGCGGCCCGAGGCGATGTGCGGCGCGAGGAAGCCGGCGAGGACGTCGGCGGCGACACGCGGTTCGTGGCACAGGCGGCTGACGCGGCCGAGGCCCGGGTTGAGGTCCGGCGCGCGCCGGGCGGCGTCGGTGAGGGGGTACCAGCGCCGGTAGTGGTCGCGGATCCCGTCGCGCAGCGCGCGGTAGGAGCGGGTGGCGCCGAAGCGCTCGATCCAGGCGTGCTCGTCGGGCGGGACGCCCTGGGCGGTGAGCTGCCCGCCGAGCCAGTCGGTCTCCTCGGTGACGAGGACGCGCGCTCCTCGCCGCAGTGCCGCCAGCGCGGCGGCGACCCCGCCGAGTCCGCCGCCCGCGACGACGACGTCGAACTCCCCGGCCTTGATGCCTGCCACTCCGTTACCTCGTTTCATTTCTCGCCCCGCTCCGGCGCGCTCACGCCGAACTCCACGGGGCCGGTGCCCGCGACGGTCACTGCGACCAGTCCGCGGGCGTCGGGGCGGACGCGCGTTCGCGCTCCACCGATGCGCAGCTCCACGTCGTCGTGGCCCGCCGCGTCGGGGACGGCGACCAAGGCCGTCCCGCCGGATCCGGTCAGCACGCCGCGGACCTCGCCGCGCTCGCGCGTGTATCCGGTGACGATCGCGTCGGCCGGGATCTCCAGCAGCACGCGATCGCCGAGCCGCACCCGCAGGGCCGGCTCCTGCGCCTCGACCGTGACGGGGCCTTCGGCGAGGCCGGTGGCCGTCACCGAGGCGGGTCGTCCGGGGTGCGCGAAGCGCCAGCCGTCCTCACGGGGGTCGGCGAGTTCCTGGACGGCCAGGTAGCCGAGCAGTCCGCCCCAGCCCATGAGGCCGTCGGAGCGCGCGGCCAGCGGCCGCACGTCCTCGCCGGGCACGACGGGGTAGTTCTCGCGGACGTGGCCGTGTTCGGCCCACTCGCGCAGGAAGAGCGCGAGCAGGGAGTCCACGATGGACCGCGAGTGGGCGGTGAGGTCGTAGCGCCGCAGTCCTTCGACGGCGAGGAACACCATCGGCGCCCACACCCGGCCGCGCCAGTAGCGGGCGCTGAAGCCGGGGTCGTCGCGCGAGGTGGACGGCAGGGGCGGGTCGCCCCCGAGGCGGTCGGGGGCCAGCAGGTCCTCGGCGAGTGCGGCGGCGGTCTCGGCGTCGGGGGCGCCGGCGAGGAGGGGGTAGAGCATCGTCGGGGACAGGTGCGGGGAGAAGCGGCCGTCGGCGAGGCGGTTGCGGTACTGGGCGTGCTCGGCGTCCCAGAGGAGGGCGTCGAGTGCGGTGGTGGCGGTCGCGGCGGCTTTCGTGAGGGTCTCGGCCTCGTCGTGGTGGCCGAGGATGGCGGCGATCTCGGCCAGGGCGCGGGCGTCGGCGATGTGGAGGGCGTTGAGGCCGACGTCGGCGAGGTCCATGGTGTGGGTGGCCGGGTCGAGGGTGGCGTGGTCGTACATGGGCGAGTCGTCCAGGCCCGACTCGCGGCGGGCGCGGTCGACGGTCGCCGAGTCGGGATCGCCGGGGACGGGGTCGGAGCCCCAGGTGAGCAGGCCGTGCGGGCCGACGCGGGCGGTGGTCCACCAGGCGTGCCAGTCGCGCAGGACGGGGTACATGCGCTCCAGGGCGGTGCGGTCGCGGGTTTCCTCCGACAGGCCGCCGCCGAGGTGTGCTTTGAGGACGGTGTAGGCGCCGACGGGGGGTTGCGAGCGGTCGCGGGTGGTCCCTCCGTCGTCGCTGACGCGGTTGGGGAGCATGCCGCCGTCGCAGACGTGGTCGGCGATCTGGGCGAAGACCCCGGCGCCGTAGGCGGGGTCGAGCCAGGAGGCGACCAGGCCGGTGAAGAAGGTGTCCCAGGTGTGCAGCGCCCAGGAGCCGTAGAAGCCGTCGCGTTCGCGGGAGACGAAGTCGCGGGAGGTGGGGGTGAGGACCTTGCCGGTGTCGGGCGCGTGGATCGTGTTCCAGGTCAGCGCGCGGGTCATGGCGTCGGCTGCGTCGCCGAGCCAGCCGCCGCTGCGGGGGCGGGCGGCGTCGGCCGACTCGCGGGCGGCGTCGACGCGGGCGGAGATCTCGGCGCCGGTGGACGGCTCGGCCGACAATCCCACCAGGGCTTCGGCGCCGAAGTCGAGCCGCAGGACGTCACCGTCCACAGTTGACTCCGAGGCGCCCGCCGCGCTCAGCGCCCAAGTCCGGCCGCCGGCCTCGACGGTCCACGCCTCGCCGCCGCCGGTGAACACCGGCGCGCCCTCGCCGTAGCCGGGCTTGCGGTCGACCAGCACGGTCACCCCGGCCCCGCCCTCGACCCGGGCCCGCAGCCCGAGCCGCTCGCCGCCGGCCGCCTCGAAGTCCACGGTGGAGTCGAAGGCCTCGGCGCGCAGGGCCGCGTAGGACCCGTCGACGGTGTGGTGCCCAAGGCGCCCGAACCCGTGCCGCCAGGTGAACCCGTCGAACAGCTCTCCCGACGCCGAGCGCAGCGCCAGGCGCGCCCGCAGCCCCGAGGGCAGGTGCAGCCAGCCCGTGTGGAAGCGGACGTCCCAGGTGTTCCAGCCGGTGGGCGGCGGGGTGGACGGCATCAGTTCGCGGCCTCGCTCTCGATGTCGAGGGCCGCGTCGAGCAGCTCCCGGGTGTACGGGTGGGCCGGTTCGGCGTAGAGCGCGGCGGTCGCGCCGGTCTCCACGATCTCGCCGCGCCGCATGACCGCGACCCGGTCGGCGATCTGCCGGACCACGCCCAGGTCGTGGGTGATGAACAGGATCGTCAGGTCGTAGGCGCCGCGCAGGTCGATCAGCAGCCGCAGGATCTGGGCCTGCACCGAGACGTCGAGCGCCGAGACCGCCTCGTCGCAGACCAGCAGGCGGGGCCGCAGCGCCAGCGCGCGGGCGATGCTGACCCGCTGGCACTGCCCGCCCGACAGCTCCCCGGGACGCCGCCCGGCGAGGGTCTCGTCGAGGCCGACCTGGTCGAGGAGTTCGGCCAGCGCGGCCTTCTCGTCGGCAGGCGCGGCCGAGGGGTGCGCCTCCCAGCCCTCGGCGACGATCCGGCCGACGGTCATGCGCGGGTTGAGCGAGGAGCGCGGGTCCTGGAAGACCATCTGGATCGAGCGGCGCAACTCCGGACGGCGGCGCGAGCGCGCGCCGACGGGCTCGCCGTCGAAGCGGAAGGTCCCGGAGTAGTCGCCGATGAGCCCGGCGACGCAGCGCGCGAGGGTCGTCTTGCCCGAACCGGACTCGCCGACCAGCGCGAGGGTCTCGCCCCGCTCGACGCGCAGGTCCACGCCGTCGACGGCCGTCGTCACCGAACCGTTGGGGCGCCAGGGCCGCCGGGGGCGGCCGAAGCGGACGGTCAGCCCGTCGAGTCCGACCAGTGGCGTCTCGCTCACGGCGTGACCTCCTCGGCGAAGTGGCAGGCGCTGAAGCGCCCGGGTTCGATCTCGCGGGCGAGCGGGACCTCGACGCGGCAGCGCTCGCGGGCCAGGGGGCAGCGCGGGTGGAACGCGCACCCGGCCGGCCGCGCCATCGGGTTGGCCGGGGCGCCGGGCAAGGGGTCGGCGGGGACCGACGCGGTGTGCACGGCGGGCACGCTGGCCAGCAGCGCCTTGGTGTACGGGTGGCGCGGGCGGCCCAGGACGCGCTTGGTCGGGCCGCGTTCGCAGACCCGGCCGGCGTAGAGGACGACCAGGTCGTGCGAGACGTGCGACATGACCCGCAGGTCGTGGCTGACCAGCAGCATCGACATGCCGCGCTCGGCCTGGATGGCCGACAGCAGCCGCAGGATCCGGGCCTGGACGGTGACGTCGAGGGCGGTCGTCGGCTCGTCGGCGAGGACCAGGGAGGGGTTGCCGGCCAGGGCGAGGGCGATCATCGCCCGCTGCCGCATGCCGCCGGAGAACTGGTGGGGGTAGGCGCGCATGCGGCGCTTCGGGTCGGGGATCCCGGCCTGGTCGAGCAGGCCGACGACGGCCTTGTCGACCTCACCGCGCGCCACGCCGTCGCGGCGCAGGATCTCGCCGACCTGGCGGCCGACGCGCTGGGTCGGGTTGAGCGCGGACAGGGGGTCCTGGAACACCATCGCGATCTCGTGGCCGCGCAGCTTGCGCCGCCTCTTCTCGCCCGCCGTCAGCAGCTCCTCCTCCCGCAGCCGCAGCTCACCGGAGGTGGTCGCGGTCTCCGGGAGGAGGCCGATGACGGCGGAGGCGATCATGGTCTTGCCGCTGCCGGACTCGCCGATGAGGCCGGTGGTGCGGCCTTCGGCGACGGTGAAGCTCACCTTGTCGATGACCGGGGTCATCGCGGTGGCACCGGGCAGGTGGACGCTGAGGTCCCGTGCCTCGATCAGCGGTCCGGAAGCGGTCATGACAAGGTCACCTTGGAGAAGTCGGGGAGGTAGGTCGGGCTGGCCGCCAGTCCCTGGACGTTCGACCGCCAGGCGTAGGCGATCTTGACCTGCATCGGGTACATGCCGACCGCGTCGTCCCAGATGATCTGCGACGCCTGCGCGTAGAGGGTCTCGCGCTCGGCCGTGTCGGCGGTCGATCCGGCCTTGGTGAGCAGCTCGTCGAGCTCGGGGTTGCAGTAGCCGGTCCGCTTGGCCGAGCAGGGGTAGAGCCGGCCGAGGTTGGTCGCGGCGTCGAAGCTGGGCGTCGACAGCGACTGGAAGTTGATGTCCCACTTCATGCCGAGCAGGTCTTCGAGGAAGACCGCCGACTCCTTCTCGGCCGGTTCGGCCTTGACGCCGACCTTGTTGAGGTCGGCCGCGACGGCCTCCACGAACTGGCGGTACTCGGCGCCGCTGAACTGGATCTCCAGCGGCTTGGAGAAGTCGAAACCGGCCTCTTCCAGGGCCTTCTTGGCCGCGTCGGGGTCGTAGGCGACGGGCGGCTGCGGGGCGTGCCCGAAGACGGCCGGCGCGAGCACCGAGTCGGACAGCTGGCCGGTCTGCGGGTAGAGCGAGGAGATGATGGTGCCGAAGTCGACGGCCTGCCACAGCGCCTTGCGGACTGCCGCGTCGGCCAGCGACTCGCGGCCGGAGTTGAACCACATCGTGTAGACCGAGGTCGACGCGACGGTCTCCACGTGCACGTCGGCGTTGCCCGACAGCCCGGCCACCTGGTCGTCGGGGACGCCCCAGGTCGCCTGGATCTCGTTGTTGGCCAGCGCGGTCATCCGCGAGGAGATCTCCGGGATCTGCCGGAACACCAGGCGCTCCAGCTTCGGGGCGCCGTCGAAGTGGGACGCGTTCGGCGTCATCTCCAGCACCTCGCCGGGCGTGAAGTTCGCGACCGTGAAGGGTCCGGTGCCGACCGGCTTGGCGGGGAACTCCGCGGGCGTCTCCGAGGCGGTGACGAAGAAGAGGGTGAGCTTGCCGGGCAGCGCCGGGTCGGGCGCGGGGGCGTCGAAGGCGACCGTTCCGTCGGCGGCGGCCGTGGCGGTGATGCCGGTGAAGCTGCCGGCGTTGGGGTTCTTGCCGCCGGTGAAGCGCTCGAAGGAGCTGACCACGTCGGCGGCGTCGAAGGCCGAGCCGTCGGAGAACTTCACGCCCTGGCGCAGGGTGAAGGTCCAGGTGGTGGCGTCGGCGTCGGGCGTCCAGCTCTCGGCGAGGTCGGGTCCGAGCTGCCCGTTCGCGTCGGCCTTGACCAGGCGGTTGAAGATCGCCTGGTCGGCGAGCTGGGTGCCGATGGCGGCCCCGGCCGAGCCGTAGGGGTCGAGGCTCTGCACGGCGTAGGGACTGGCGACGGTGAAGGCCGAGGAGTCCCCGTCGCCGCCCGAGGTCGTCGAGCAGCCGACGGCGAGCCCGGCGATGGGGAGGACGGCGGCGACCGCGGCGAGGCGGTGTCTTGTCGTTCGGCGGTGCGGCATGTCGGTCTCCTTGTTCAGCCGCGGCGGGTGTTGGCTGCGCCCGCGCGGCCGCGGCCGCGGAACAGGGCGTTGAACTGGTCGCCGAGGAGCCCGACGCTCACCACGAGGAGCGCCAGCGCGATCCCGGGGAACGTGGAGATCCACCAGGCGGTGGCGAGGTAGTCGCGGCCCCCGGCGATGGTCTTGCCCCACGACACCGTCGAGGGGGGCAGGCCGATGCCGAGGAAGCTCAGGCCCGCCTCCGACAAGACGACGAGGCCGAACTCGATGGTCGCCAGGGCCACGACCGGCCCGGCCACGAAGGGCAGGATGTGGCGGGTCATGATCCGCCGCCAGGACACGCCCATGACGCGGGCGGCGGCGACCCAGTCGCGTTCGCGCAGCGACAGCGCCGAGCCGCGGGTCAGCCGCGCGAAGGCGATCCAGCCGGTCAGCGCCAGGGCGAGGACGACCACGGCGAGGCTGCGGTCGAACAGGCCGGCGACGACGATGGCCAAGACGATGCCGGGGAAGGCGAGCAGGACGTCGACGGAGCGGCTGAGGAAGGCGTCGACGAGGCCGCCGGTGTATCCGGCGACGATGCCGACGGTCAGCCCGACCAGCGCGGCGACCGAGACGGTGAGCACGGCGATGGTGATGGAGGTGCGGGCGCCGTAGACGACCTGCGCGAACACGTCGCGGCCGAGGGCGTCGGTGCCCAGCAGGGCCGTGCCGCTCGACGTCGCCGAACCGGGCGGCAGGAGGCGGTCGGCCAGGGGCGTGGCGACCGGGTCGTAGTCGACGAAGACCGGCCCGAACACGGCGACGAGGACGTAGAGGGCGATGACCCCCATGGGGATCCAGCGCAGGAGGCGGGGGCGGCGCACGCGCGGCGCCGTCACGGCGAGCTCTTCGGCCACGGTCATCGGGGGCCTCCGGTGCGGATGCGCGGGTCGAGCAGGGAGTAGGACAGGTCCGCGAGGAGGTTCAGCACGACGACCACGGCGGCGATGAGCAGCACCGCGGCCTGCACGACGGCGTAGTCGCGGTTGGCGACCGACTCGACGATGAGCGAGCCGAGGCCGGGCCAGGCGAAGACGTTCTCGACGATGACCGCGCCGCCCAGCAGCGCGCCCATCTGGAGGCCGATGATCGTCACGACGGGCGTCAGCGAGTTGCGCAGGACGTGCCCGGTGAGCACCTGGAAGCGGCTGAGCCCCTTGGAGTAGGCGGTCTGGACGTAGGGCTCCTGCATCGCGTCGACGACGCTGGTGCGGGCGATGCGGGCGACGATCGCGGTGAACGGCAGCGAGAGGGTCACCGCGGGCATGATCATGTGCTGCGGGGTGCCGACGCCGGAGCTGGGCAGCAGGTGGACGGTCGCCGAGAGCAGCAGGACGAGCATGATTCCCACCCAGAACGTGGGCATGCCCTGGAGCAGGATCGTCACGCCGGACACGACCCGGTCGAGGCGGCCGTTGGGCCGGTACCCGGCGAGCATGCCGAGGGTCAGGCCGGCGACGGCGGCGATGACGGTCGCGGTGACGGTCAGCTCGACGGTGGCCTGGAGGCGGTCGAGGACGACCTCCATCGCGGGCAGGCCGAAGCGGTAGGAGTCGCCGAAGTCGAGGCGCGCGAGGTGGCCCAGGTAGGTCAGGTACTGGCTGAGGAGGCCCTCGTCGAGGCCGAGTTCGGTGCGCAGCGCGTCGACCTCGGCGCCGGTGGCGTCGGGGCCGAGCATGAGCGTCGCGGGGTCGCCGGGCGCCAGGCGCAGCAGCGCGAACATGAGCGTCACCGCGCCCCACAGGACGAACACGCCGACGGCCAGCCGCCGGATCACCAGGCCGGTCATGGGCGTCCGCCTTCCCGGCGGGGCCGCGACAGGGTCTCGCCGGCGATGTAGTCGCAGGCGACGAGGTCCTGGCGGGCGGTGTCGTGGCCGGTCTCCAGCAGCTCGATGAGCAGCCGCACGGCCCGTCGGCCCATCTCCGGGCGCGGGACGGCGAAGCGGGTCCAGTCGTTGGCGCTCTGCGACCAGGTCGGGTCGCCGAGCAGGCCGACCGACAGGTCCTCGGGGATCGAGACGCCCAGTTCGGCGGCGGCGGCCTCGACGTCGGCGGCGATCCGGTCGTCCTCGGTCGGCTCGGCCAGGATCGCCGTCACACCGGCGTCGAGCAGCGACCGCAGCTCGACGGCGGTGAAGGCGCCCTCGTGCTCGATCGGCTCGCCGGCATCCGCGGCGGCCAGGCCCTCGCGGTAGCCGCGCTCGCGGTCGACGGTCGGCTCGCTGCGGCCGGGCTGACGCAGGAAGGCGATGCGGCGGTGGCCGAGTTCGGCGAAGCGGCCGACGAGGTCGCGGGTCGCGGTGATGTAGTCGGCGCCGACGTACGACAGGGGTGTGGCGCCGAGTTCGCGGCGGCCGATGAAGACGAAGGGGTAGTCCTCCTTGACGAGTTCGGCGAGGTCGTCGCGCCGCATGTGGCGGCCCAGCAGGACCGCGCCGTCGGCGAGGCGGAGGCGGTTGACGCCGTCGACGAATATCGGCCGCCGCGCCCCCGCGACCGCCGAGGCGAACAGGATCAGGTCGTAGCCCTGGCGGGCGACCTCCTCCTCGACGCCGAGGAGGAAGGGGAAGTAGAAGTCGCGCTGGTCGACGGGGAAGACGGCCTCGAAGGTGTGCAGGCCGAGGAGGCGGTTCTGCTTGCCCTTGAGGCTGCGCGCGGCGGGGTTGGCGCGGTAGCCGAGGTCCTCGATGGCGTCGAGGACGCGCTGCCGGGTCTCCGGCGTCAGCCGCGCCGGGCGCTCGGGGGTCTCGTTGACGACCTGCGAGACCGTGGCCTGCGAGACGCCCGCGTGGCGGGCGAGGTCGATCTGCGTCGGCTGCCGCCGGGGGCGCTTCCCTCGCCGGGCCGGCTGCGGCGGGACGGCGGAGGTCGCCGCGTCCGCGCCGTCTTCGGCGGGGGCGGGGTTCGTGGCCGGATCGGCGGGCACGCGGACCTCGTTTCGTTTCGACGGTGATACGTAGAGGTTGGTTATACGTATCAGTTGGTAATACGTATCGGTGATCGTAGGCCGGGAGATCATGGCCGTCAAGAGAGCGGGCGGATCGATTTGACCAGGGCGTGACCGCAGGAGGCGGGGGGCGCGCCCGTCCGCGCACGGCGAAAACCCGCCCCCACCGTCGGCGCGGTGGGGGCGGGCGGCGGTCAGGCGCTCAGCGGTGCAGGAGGGTGTGCCCGGCCGAGTAGGCGCCGATGTCGCGGCCGGTCCACGCGCGGACCGGCGTCAGGCCGACGAGTTTGGTGCCCCTCGGACGCACGACCACGTAGGCGGGATCCAGTTCGACGACCAGGCCGTCGACGGACCGCTCGGTACTGCCGGCCAGCATGTCCAGCGAACCCGCGCCGTCGAGGTTGAGGATCGTCGTCGATACGCCGAAGTAGTCGCCGCGCTGGGCGACGCCGAGGAGCTTCAGCGGACTGTTCGACGCAGCGGCGGTCGCGGGCTGGCTGATCATGACCGAGCCCGCACCCGTCAGTCCCTCGGCGGTTCCGGGGATCAGGAACACCGCCCCGGCGTCGAGCACACCCTGAACGTCGTATCCGATGGCGCCGACGAGGACGTCGGCGCGTCCGTCACCGGTCACGTCACCGGTGGAGATGGAGTGCCCGAAGCCCTGGGAGATCGAGTCCTCACCCTCCCCGTCGGCCACTTCGCCGGGAACGCCGGGAGTCTGCGTGTCGATCACCCTGGCATGGGCCACGTCGAGTCCCGCCGGCACGCCGGGGACGTAGACGATGTGTCCGATCCAACTGCGCGGAGCGCCGGCGACCAGGTCCCCGTCCCCGTCGCCGTCGATGTCGGCGATCGACATGCTGTCGCCCATGGCGCCCACGTTGAGGCTGATGCCGAAGAAGGACGTCACGCCACTGGCGGTGACACCGCTCGGGCCGCCTTTCAGCAGCATGATGAGGCCGAACTCGCGCGGTTCGCTCCACTCGCCTTCCGACGGGGAGCTGATGGCGAGGTCGTCGTAGCCGTCACCGGTCATGTCTCCCACGGCGACGGCACGCCCGAAGGCGTCGCTCGCCTCGGGCGCGCTGGGCACGCCCTCGGTGGCCTGGGTGAACAGTTGCGCGCCGTCCGCGGCCAGACCCGACGGACTCCCATAGAGCACGGTGACCGAACCGGCGTATCCGAATCCGTCGACCTTCTCTCCCGGAGCGCCGACGGCCAGATCGTCCCAGCCGTCGCCGTTGAGGTCGCCGGCGGCGAGGTCGTCGCCGAACATGTCGTGCCCGGTCATGGTCCCCGGGACGCCTTCGGTGTCCTGGTTGAAGTGCTGCGGCGCCTTGATGTCGAGACCGCCCGGGCCGCCGTGGAAGATCCAGACCGCGCCGCCGAAGGCGACTCCGGCCGCGTCACGCTCGCCGGGGTTGGCGACCGCGAGGTCGGCGTAGCCGTCGCCGTTGAAGTCTCCGGAGGTCAGGGCGTCGCCGAAGTTCGGCCGGGTGGGCGAACCGATCGGCGCGGTGATGTAGTCGCGTTGCGGCAGACCGGAATAGGTCACGGCGACGCTGTAGCCGCCGTTCTCGCGCCAGACGCCGACGACCATCTCGTCCTTGCCGTCGCGGTCGAGGTCGAGGCGCGACGACACCGCGTCGGCGCGGAGCTTCGGCGCGACCGTGCCGGGGGTGGCGACCCTCTCGACGGTCACGGTGTCGTCAGCGGCTGGGGCCGCCGCTGCGGCCGTCGTGGGCAGGGCACTGACAAGCGCTGCGGCGCAGGTGATCGCGGCGCACCAGCGCATGCGGATGGGCATGATTTCTCCTCGGGCTGGGGAAAGTGGGCGGCTCAGCCGTTGTGCCCGGTCCACGCGGCGATCTTCTCGCCGAAGGCCGCCTGCCGGCGCGCGGCCAGCGCCTCGCCGCCGTTCTTCGCGGCGGTCATCGGGGAGGCGGTCGACAACGGCGACCCGCTCAGCGAGGCCCAGTGGCTGATGACCACGCCGAGGATGTCGAGGGTGAAGTGGGTGGTCGCCGTGACGAAGATGCTCAGCGCGTCGGTGCGGACGTCGTCGTAGCCGACCGGGGTCAGGCCGGTGTTGCGGATGCTGACGCCCTTGTAGTACTGGACGGTGGCGGGTCCGGGCCGGGGCGTGCCGTAGGGCCAGACGGTGATGAAGCCCCCGGCGAGCTGCCCGAAGGTGACCACGTTGACGAACGCGCCCAGCGAGAACGACACCAGGTCGCTGATGTCGAGGTGGACGGTCTTGCCCGCCCGCAGCCGCCCGTCCGAGTCGAAGGAACTGGAGGAGGCGCCGAACAGACGCCGGCGGTTGTTCTTCTCGTGACGGCTGTCGGCCGCGCGGAAGACGTTGACGGGCACGGTGAAGGTCGAGTTGAGCGAGTCGTAGAGGTACTGGTTGTGGAGGGCGCCGCCGTTGCCGTCGGGCGGGGCGATCATCGTCATGCCGTTGGCGGCCAGCATCACGCTGCCGGCGGGCGTGCTCTCCGACAGGGCGAGCGCCTCACTGGGCGCGAGCGCGAGCGACGCCCCGCCGCCGGCGCCGTTGAGGCCGGTGTTCTGCAAGGTCAGGGCGGCACCGTCGGCCTTGGCCGTGGTCAGCGACGTGACGGTCTTGCCCGCGTCGTTGGCGGCGCCCTGGACGACGGCGTCGCCTTCAGCCGCGTGGGCCGGCGCGGCGGCGACGGTCGCACCGGCCACACCCGCCACCACGGCTCCGGCACGGCGCAGCATGCGACGACGGTCGACGGTGGGCTTGTCCTGCTTCTCTTCGGGCACTGAGATCTCCTGTGTACTTGTCTTTGGGCCACAGAGATTGTTCACGTTCCGTTCCGCCGGCGACCATCGCCCGCTCGTCCATATCGGCGATCTGCCCGGCGTTCAGCCCACCTTCGAGCGGGGCGCAAGGTCGGCGCGGTCACCACGGGCGCGGTCGCCGGAATCCGTCCCCTGCGCGAAATAGTGGCGCCACTCGTATTCCCAGCTCAGAGGCCATCTGAGCCAACGATTGAGCCAAGCTGGCGCCATCCAACACCGAAAATGGCGCCATAACCCTTGACGATGCGCCAGCACGGTGCCATGATGACGTCATGGATGTGAATTCGTACGTACAGCGGCTGGGCCGGGAGTTCGCGGCCCTCGCCGAGACGGGAGGCGACGAGGCTCGGGTGCTGTTCGAGCGCCTGGCCGGATCCCTGGAGCCGGCGATCCGCCTGACGCTGCTCGAAGCGCTGTCGGACGCCACCGACGAGATTAGCCGCGAGCTCGCACCCGGTTCGGTCGAGTTGCGGCTTCGCGGCCGCGAGCCCAGCTTCGTGGTGAACCAGGCGGCGCCCGCGCCCGCACCCGCCGAGTCGGCCGGCCACGCTCCCGCGAGCGAGGAGGACCTGTCGGGCACGCACGAAGGCCCCACCGCCCGCATCAACTTCCGGCTGCCCGAGCAGCTCAAGGTCGCCATCGAGGCCGACGCCGCGCAGGAGGGCCGGTCGGTCAACGCCTGGCTCGTCCGCGTCTCCTCGGCCGCGCTTCGGCGCCCCGACCGGCACCAGCCACCGCCGGTGCAGGGCATCGTCGGATCCGACCGGTACCGCGGCTGGATCGGCTGAACCGCACACCCACTTTCACCGGCAAGAACACTCACCCGAACTTCTCTGGAGAATCGCCATGCCTTCTTTCGCCACTCCCGCCCCCATCAACGTCTCGATCGAACTGGGCGTCGGCAACGTCCACATCACCGCCGGCGACCGCACCGAGACCGTCGTCGACGTGCGCCCCACCGACCCCAACAACGAGTCGGACCGCAAGGCCGCCGAGCGGACCGTCGTCGATTTCAGCAACGGGACACTGCGGATCGACTCGCCCCGCGCCAAGTTCTTCGACCCCTCCCGCAAGACCCGCTCGGTCGAGGTAACCGTCGAGGTCCCCGCCGGTTCACGGCTGCGTGCCGACTCCCAGGCCGGCGGCCTGCGCGGCACCGGCGTGCTCGGCGAGACCCGCGTCAAGACCGGCGCCGGCGACGTCTGGCTCGACCGGACCGGTCCGCTGCACGTCGACACCGGCGCCGGGCGCGTCACGGTCGCCGCCACCGGCGACGTCGACGTGTCCACCGGCTCGGGGCGGGTCAACATCGACCAGGTCAACGGCGACGCCGTCGTCAAGAGCTCCAACGGCGACATCGAGCTCGGCTCGGTCACCGGCGAGACGCGGACCCGCACCGGCAACGGCTCGGTCTTCGTCGAACGGCCCGGCGCGGGCGTCGAGGCCAAGTCCTCCAACGGCGCCATCCGGGTCGGCGCGGCCACGTCCGGCCTCTTCAATCTCAAGACCGGCATGGGCGAGATCGAGATCGCGGTCGCCGAAGGCGTCGCCGCCCTCCTCGACGCCAGCACCGGCTTCGGCCGCGTCAACAAGCACCTCGACGGCCTCCCCGGGCAGCCCGGACCCTCCGCGAAGACCGTCGACATCCGCGCCCACAGCGGCTACGGCGACATCACCGTCAACCGCGCCTGAGTAGAAGGAAACCCCTCATGACCTCCACGCTCCCACCCGCGATCGCGGTCACCGGGCTGCGCAAGTCCTTCGGCGACAAGGTCGTGCTCGACGGCGTCGACCTGACCGTCGCCCGCGGCACGGTGTTCGCACTGCTCGGCCCCAACGGCGCCGGCAAGACCACCACCGTCAACATCCTGTCGACGCTGCTGGCCCCCGACGCCGGCGACGCCCGCATCAACGGCCACGACCTCGCCGCCGACCCCGACGCCGTCCGCGCCTCGATCGGCGTCACCGGGCAGTTCTCGGCCGTCGACAACCTGTTCACCGGCATGGAGAACCTCAAGCTCATGGGCGACCTGCACCACCTGGGCCGCACCCGGAGCCGGGAGCGCGCGGCCGGCCTGCTGGAACGCTTCGACCTCGTCGAGGCCGCCGGCAAACCGGTCGCGACCTACTCCGGCGGCATGCGCCGCCGGCTCGACCTCGCCATGACCCTCATGGGCGACCCCTCGGTGATCTTCCTCGACGAGCCGACCACCGGCCTCGACCCCCGCAGCCGCCGCGACATGTGGCAGATCGTCCGCGACCTCGTCGCCGACGGCGTCACCGTCCTGCTCACCACCCAGTACCTCGAAGAGGCCGACGAGCTCGCCGACCGCGTCGCGGTCCTCGACCACGGCCGCCTCATCGCCGAAGGCACCCCCGACGAGCTCAAGCGCCGCGTCCCCGGCGGGCACCTCCGCCTGCGCTTCGCCACCGCCCGCGAACTGGAAGCCGCCACCCGCGCCCTCCCCGGCGCGGTACCCGACGGCGAGGCGCTCGCCCTGCGCGTGCCGGGCGAAGGCAGCGGCCGCGCGCTGCGGGCACTGCTCGACCGCCTCGACCTCGAGTCGGTGGAGGTCGCCGAGCTGACCGTGCACACCCCCGACCTCGACGACGTCTTCCTCACCCTTACCGGCCAGGGCCGACCCGGAAAGCAGGCCACCCGATGAGCACCGCCACCTACGCGCTGACCGACTCGGCGACGATGCTTCGCCGCAACCTCAAGCGCATGCTGCGCTACCCCTCCCTGACGCTGCTGCTGGTCGGGATGCCGATCATCTTCCTGCTGCTGTTCGTCTACGTCTTCGGCGGCACGCTCGGCGACGGACTCGGCGCCCCGACAGGCGGTCGCGAGGCCTACGTCAACTACCTGGCCCCGGGGATCATCCTCATGACGGTCACCGCCGCCGTCCAGGGCACCGCGATCTCGGTCGCGATGGACATGACCGAGGGCATCGTCGCCCGCTTCCGCACCATGGCCATCGCCCGCGTCTCGGTGCTCACCGGCCACGTCATCGGCAGCATCATCCAGATCATGATCGGCGTGACCATCGTCGTCGGCGTCGCCATCGCCGTGGGCTTTCGGCCCGACGCGGGGCTCGGCGGGTGGCTGGCCACGGCCGGCTTCCTCCTGGCGATCTCCTTCGCCCTGGTGTGGCTGTCGGTCGCGCTCGGCCTGGCCAGCAGCTCGGTCGAGACCGCCAGCAACCTCCCCATGCCGCTGACCCTGCTCCCCTTCCTCAGCAGCGGTTTCGTGCCGACCGAGTCCATGCCCGCGGGCCTGCGCTGGTTCGCCGAGTACCAGCCCTTCACGCCCATGATCGAGGCGCTGCGCGCCCTGATGACCGGGGCGCCGGTCGGCAACAACGTGATCGTCGGCCTCGCCTGGTGTGCCGTGATCGCCCTCGGCGGCTACCTGTGGTCGAGGAAGCTGTACAACCGGCCCGCCCGGACCTAGACCGTGCGAAAAGGCCCGTCCGCTCCGCGGGCGGGCCTTTTCCGCGCCGACCCGGTTTACCCCGCCGTCGGCGGGGGCATCACGCATGGGAATACCGGCCATCGGCCGGCGACCCGAGCAGGAGAGCCATGACCCAGGCGATCACCCGAACCGAACCGGACTTCATGGAGTTCACCCGCACCGAGCGCACCGAACTCGCCGACCTCCTGGCCACGCTCACCCCGCCGCGATGGGACGAGCCCTCGCTGTGCGCGGGATGGAGCGTGCGGGACGTGGTCGCGCACATGCTCAGCCGCGACGAACTCGACCCCGAGAGCATGATCCGCCGCTTCGCGCGCGGGCGCTTCACCCTGGACGGCGCCAACGCCGCCGGGGTCGAGGAGTACAGCGGCTACTCGCCGCCGCTGCTGCTCGAACTCTTCCGCGAGCGCATCGAGCCGCAGGGCCTGGCCGCCGCGTTCGGGGGCCGCATCGCCTTCGTCGAGACCTTCATCCACCACCAGGACATCCGCCGGGGCCTCGGCGAGCCGCGCGAGATCCCCACCGAGCGGGTGCGCGCGGCACTGAAGCTCGGGACGGCGATGGGGCCGCTGGGCGCGACGCGGAACATGCGCGGCCTGCGCTTCGACGCCACCGACGTGCGCATGGTGACCGGCACCGGACCCGAGGTCGCCGGGCCGGGCGAGGCGATCCTCATGGCCATCAGCGGCCGCGCCCAGGCACTGGAAGACCTGAGCGGGCCGGGCGTCGGCGTGCTGGCGTCGCGCCTGCGCTGACGGGTTCAGCGGGCTCAGCTCGCGACGGTCGCGAGCGCTCGCCTGTCGGCGGGCTCGGTGCTCGCGTCTCCTCCCGTGTAGAGGTCGCCGAGCACCTGACTGCCCGGCCGCAGGGCCCACGCGCCCAGCGTGCAGAGGGCGAACAGCGAGGTCACCGCCACGTGGTCGCCGGACGAGCCCGAGGCCAGGTGTGAGATGACCGCGCCGGAGAAGTTGAAGAACGCGCCCGCGAAGGCCCACTCCTTGAGGCGGGTGAAGCGCGGCGCGAGGATGGCGACGGCGCCGAGGAGTTTCCAGGTGCCGATGATGTAGAGGAAGTACGCCGGGTAGCCCAGCGCGACCATGCCCGCGAGGGTGTCGTCGACGTGGGCGACGTCGGCGATGCCGCCGCTGAACAGCACCACGGCGACGGTGAGGGCCAGTGCCCAGTAGGCGATCGTGGTCACCTTGCCGCGGGGCGGGGCGGGCGGGACGAAGCGGGCGAAGCGCGGCGAGTACGGCGCCGGGTCGCGGCGGGAGGCCGGTCGCAGTGCCCAGGAGATCATCGTGATCGCGGCGAAGCCCAGCGGTCCGAAGGCTCCGGCGGTGTCGCCGATGAACAGGTGCGACGCGAAGGCGCCGGTGTAGACGAAGAAGATGCCCGCGTAGGCCCATTCCTTGAGGCGGGGCAGGCGCGGCAGCAGCAGGACGACCGCGCCGGGAATCTTCCAGACGCCGAGCACGACGGCGACGTAGGTCGGCAGACCGAGCTGGGTCTCCAGGACGTCGCGGACGTAGTCGGTGCGCAGGATGTCCCAGGTACCGCCCACAAGGGACTCCGTGACGATGATGAGCGTGGGGATCCAGTAGGCGAGGGCGCGAAGGCGCGGCAGGGCGCCGGGGTTGCTCGTGCGTGCGTTCATGGTTAGCTTGCTCCTGTTGCTCGGCCGCCCGGGGACGGTCAGGCGCCTGGCGGGGCGCTTCGCGATCGGCTGTCACTGCATTGACGGAACCCGGCGGGAGAACCAGACCATGGACGACGGAATTCTTTTTGCCTTCGCGCCGCACCGCGATCACCTGCGCGCGGTGGCCTACCGCATGCTCGGCTCTCTCGCCGAGGCCGAGGACGCGCTCCAGGAGACCTGGCTGAAGGCCTCGCGCGCCGACTTGGCGAAGGTCGAGAACCTGGCCGGCTGGCTGACCACGGTCATCGGCCGCGTGTGCCTGGACATGCTGCGGACACGGCGATCCCGGCGCGAGGTGCCGCTCGACGGCGAGGCCGGGGTGACGCTCGTCGGGCGCGGCGATCCCGAGCAGGAGGCGATGCTGGCCGACTCGGTGGGGCTGGCGATGCTGGTCGTGCTGGACACGCTGTCGCCCGCCGAGAGGCTCGCCTTCGTGCTGCACGACATGTTCTCGGTGCCCTTCGAGGAGATCGCGCCGATCGTCGACCGGAGCACCGCGACCACGCAGAAGCTGGCGAGCCGCGCCCGCCGCCGGGTCCGGGGTGGAGCCGAGGGCGGGGGCGTCGGGGTCGGCGTGGGCGTCGGCGAGGCGGTCGTGCGCAAGCGACGGGCCGCGATCGACGCCTTCCTCACGGCCGCAAGGGAAGGCGACTTCGCCGCACTGCTGGAGATGCTGGACCCCGATGTCGTCTTCCGCGCCGACCTCGCCGCCGTCCGACTCGGGTCGCGCGACGGTGTGCGCGGCGCCGCGGCGGTCGCCGAGCTGTTCTCCGGGCGCGCGCACGGTGCCGTTTCGGCGCTGGTGGGCGGGGTGGCCGGTGTGCTGGTGGCGCCGAGGGGGAGGTTGCGGATGGTGCTGGAGGTGACGTTCGAGGGGGATCGGATCGCGGCCTTCGACGTGGTGGCCGACGGGGAACGCTTGGGCGGGATGGCGATCGGGCTGGGGTGAGGCGGTGTTGGACGGTGCTCCGGCCACTGGGCGGGCATGAGGTCCGGACGGCGAGCGGTGGCCTGGACGAGGCCGCCGAAGCCCTGCGGTCCTATGTGGACCAGGTGTACCGATGAGCTGGTTCGAGGTGCGGGCGGGCATCGACGCGGCCGTCGAGGAGTTCGAGGCGCTGGCGGCGCGGATCACCGACCACGCGCGCGATGCCGACGAGGTCGGCAGCCGGATCGCGACCGTCTACGCGGGCTCGAACCATCGGCTGCCGGAGTCCGCGAGGGACCACACGGCGTCGGCGGCGGACCGCGCTTCCGAGGCCGCGGAGGGGTATCTGGCCGCGGCCGGGCTGTGCCGGGATTACCTGGCGGTGGTGGACCCCGACGGGGCGGCCGGTTCGGTGGCGGGGCTGGGCCCGCCGGCGGTGGTCGGGCCGCTGAAGGGCGGTCACGGTCCGGCCGGGTCGCCGGCGGCGCGAGCGGCGGTGTCGGACGTGTCGCGGTGCGGTGCCACGCCTTTCCCGAGCAGGGGCCGAAAGGGCTGGCGGACTTGACCTTGCGGGACGACGGGATCGTCGCGTTGCGGTCGCGATGGATGGACGCGGGCGGGCACGCCAGGTTGCGGCACGGCGGCGCGGTCGGCGAGGAGAAGCTGACGGAGCGGGCGACGCACGGGAGGGATCCGGGTCAACGGCAGTGACGTCGACTGGGAGACCGGGCGGCCGCATACGGCCGTGCGGAACGCGACCGCGTTCGTGTCGGACGTGGACCTGGTGTTCGCGGAGGCGGCAGTGTGGAACTCCCCGGAGGGCAGAGGCGCGATCGCCGACGCGGAGGCCACCGGCGAGCTCAACGCCGTGGCGAAGGTCCCGGCCGCACGCGTCTTCGGCCCGGACTTTCGTCGCCACGTGCGCGGACGCACACGGCGAGGTCGTGGAGAACGACCTGCGGCTGTTCTGGGACGCGATCCGGCCGGGCCGGCCGTTTCCGCTCGACGCCGCGCCTCCGGCCTAGGCGCCCACCGGCCCCACCCCCACGCGCCGGCCGAGCCCTTCTGCCGTGGGCCCCGCCGGTCTTGACGCCCTCGTTTCGAGCGCAGCACGGCTTCCCCGCACCCCACCACTCCGTACGGCGTACGTCGTCGACTACCATGTCCGTACACCGTACGAACAAGGAGTCGCATGATCCGTACCCGCACCGCTCTGGCCGCCCTGCTCGTGGTGGCCGCCGCACTTCCGATCTCGGCGGCGCCCGCCGCCGCTTCCGCTCGCCCCGTCGTCTGCCGGGAGAAGACCGTCGGGGTCGCGCTCACACCCGGCGCGGCCGGCGATCAGGTCGTCGCCGGGACGCTCTGCGCACCGCGTGGGGCCGACACGATCCAGGTCCTGATCCCCGGCGGCACCTACGATCGCTCCTACTGGACGATGCGGGGCGACCCGCGCGGATCGTCCTATGTGGAGTACATGAGCCGGGCCGGGCACGCGACCTTCGCGATGGACCGGCTCGGGACGGGGGCGAGTTCGGCGCCGCACAGTTCGCTCTTCGCGCCCGACACGCATCGCGACTCGGTCCACCAGGTGGTGGAGGAACTGCGGCGCACCTTCGACAGGGTCGTCCTGGTCGGCAACTCGCTGGGGTCGACGCTCTCGCGGGCGGTGGCGCAGCGGTGGCCCGCCGACGTCGACGGGATCGTCCTCACCGGCGAGTCGAGCACCCCGAACTGGGACGCCTTCGCCGAGATGGGCGCCTCCTACATCCCCGCCGCACGGGATCCGCGCCTGGCCGGCCGCGGGCTCGACGAGGGCTACACGTCGCTGCCCCTCGGCGGCAAGAGTTCCTGGATGTACCACCGCCCGACGGCCTCGCCCCTGGTCATGGCCCTCGACGAGCTGACCGGTGAGCCGGACGTGTTCGCGCTCGGCGACGTCGGCGTCGGCGGTGACATCCACGTCCCGGTCTACGTGATCGTCGGCGAGTTCGACCGCTTCCTGTGCGGGCCGGGCGCCACGGACTGCTCCTCGTCGGCGGCGCTGCTGGCGAGCGAGCGCGCCTACTATCCGGCGGGCACCGCGCTGGACGCGCTGGTCGTCGCCGACACGGGGCATGTGCTCAACCTGCACCGCACGGCCGCAAACTGGTATCCGGCGGTCGAGGCGTGGCTCGGTCGGGCGTTGTGACCTGGAAGGGGGCGCGTCCTCAGGGCGCGCTCCCGATCAGCGACGCGATGACCACCACGACGGCGGCGACGGCACCCGAGGCCGCGAGGGTCACCAGCCCGGCGGCGAAGTGGTTCCGCTTGCGGTTCAGAACGCGATGAGCACCGGCGACGGCCGCGGCGAGCGTCTCGACGACGACGGCGGAGTCGGCGGCGTGTTCGTATGCCGTGGCGGCGATCTCCGCGGAGTTCTCGGTGAGGATCGGGGCCGGCGGGAGGTAGACGGCGAAGAACTGGACGACGGCGGCGGCGACTCCGGCGGCGGCCAGCCACGCGAAGACCTCCAACGGTTCCGACAGCCGCACGCCGAGGTTCATCACGGACGCGGCGGGGCAGGCCACTGTGGACACCGTAGTCGAACCCGCACTCTCGGCTGACCGGAAACCTTGCCGCCTATGGGTTCCACGGGCCGCCCCGGACCGGGGTCCGGGGCGGCCCGCCATCCCTAACCCCGGTGGCTCAGCAGGTTCGCGGAGCTCAGCGTCGCGGGCTCCGCCGACTGGGCGAGGACGGCGCCGTCGGCCGAAAGGTGCGTCACGGTCGCCCCGTCGTCGACGAGCATGGTGCCGTCGTCGAGGAGTTTGACGGTGCCGGGCTCGTCACCGGTGCGCTGGTGCAGGACCTCGCCGGTGCCGGTGTCGACGACGACGTCGCACTCCAGCGGGCGGATGAAGTTGCTCCACCCGACGGTCACGCAGGCGCGGGTGCCGTCGCGGCTCACGGAGCTGAGGTTGTCCAGCGCCTCGCCGAGCGTGGCCTGGAGACCGGCGTTGACCGCCGACAGGATCGTGCGGGATCCGTTCGGAGCGGTGCGGACCAGCTCCCCCTCCTCGATCTGGTAGATGTCGAAGCCGCCGTCGGCGCGCAGGGCCGCGCGCGGCTCGTTGCAGTTGCGCACGTGCACGGTCGAGGTGACCTTGCCGGTCTTGGCGTCGAACCAGCGGGCGGCGTAGCCCTTGCCCTCGACGTAGCCGGTGAGGGTCATGACCCGGGCGCTGCCGTCGGGAGCCCACTGGGTGTCGGCGCAGATCTCGCCGCCCTGCACGATTCCCTTGTAGACGACCTTCTCGGTGCCGGTGGTCAGGTCGCGGACCACCAGGTTCTGCTTCGGGTAGGCGTCGCCGCGCACGAAGTAGGAGAGGTAGCGGCCGTCGGGCGAGACGCTGGCGCTGCCGGCGATGTTGCCGGTCGCCGTGAACAGCACGGTCGGCGCCTGTCCGGGCGTCCACGCGCGGACGCTGCTTCCGGCGACGTAGTAGAGGGTTCCGCCGACCTCCTGGACGGCGGCGGTGCCGCTCGCCGGCGCGGCGGGCGCCTCGGCGGGCGCGGCGGCCTGCGCGATGCCGGCGGTCGCGGTGACGAGCGCGGCGGCGGCCAGAGCCGTCGCCGCGATCCGGCCGAGAGACTTGCGGGTGATCGTCGATCGCACGGGTGATGCCCTTCGGTTGATCGTTCGCTGTCACCGAGTAGATGGGTGCGGGCGGGCGATCGGACGCGGCGGGCCTGGGGCGGATGTCTTGGTATGTCGGCGAATGAGCAGCTAGACGGGCGGGTTGTCACCGGACGCTGTGAAAATGTCCACAAGCGACTGTCAACAGTGGACGGGTGGGACTCGCGCCCCACCCTCCGACGTCTAGACGGCGGCCTCGGCGGCGGCGCGCTCGGCCTGGCGCTGCTTGCGCCAGCGGATGCCCGCCTCGATGAGGCCGTCGATGTCACCGTCGAGGACCACGTCGGGCTGGTTGGTCTCCCAGCCGGTCCGCAGATCCTTCACCATCTGGTACGGGTGCTGGACGTAGGTGCGCATCTGGTCGCCCCACGACGCGGTCACGTCCCCGCGAAGCTCGTTGATCTCGGCCTCCTCCTCGGCGCGCTTGCGCTGGAGGAGCTTGGCCATCAGCACGTTCATCGCGCTGGCCTTGTTCTGGAGCTGGCTGCGCTCGTTCTGGCAGGTCACGACGAGGCCGGTGGGGATGTGGGTCAGGCGGACGGCGGAGTCGGTGGTGTTGACGCCCTGGCCGCCCGGCCCGGAGGCGCGGTAGACGTCCACGCGGATCTCGTCGTCGGGGACCTCGATCTGGTCGGTCTGCTCGACGACCGGGACGACCTCGACGGCCGCGAACGCCGTCTGCCGGCGGCCCTGGTTGTCGTACTTCGAGATGCGCACCATCCGGTGCGTCCCCTGCTCGACCGACAGGGTGCCGTAGACGTAGGGCGCCTTCACGGCGAAGGTCGCCGACTTGATGCCCGCCTCCTCCGCGTAAGACACGTCGTAGACCTCGGTGGCGTACTTGTGCCGCTCGGCCCAGCGCAGGTACATGCGCATCAGCTGCTCGGCGAAGTCGCTGGCGTCGGCACCACCGGCACCCGACCGGACGGTGACCAGCGCCTCGCGCTCGTCGTAGGGACCGGACAGAAGGGTGCGGACCTCCAGCTCGTCGACGAGCTTGCGCAGGCTGGCGATCTCCTCGCGCGCCTCGGTGAGGGTGCCCTCGTCGGTCTCCTCGGCGGCGAGTTCGAGGAGGACCCCGGCGTCGTCGATGCGGCTGCGCAGGCCGGTGACGCGGTTGAGCTCGCCCTGGACGTGCGACAGGCGGGAGGTGACCTGCTGGGCCTTCTCGGGGTCGTCCCAGAGGCCGGGCTCGGCGGCGATCGATTCGAGCTCGCTCTTCTCCTTGTTCAGCGAGTCGAGGTCGAGCACCGTCTCGACCGTCTGGAGCGTCGAGTCCAGATCACGAAGTTCGGTGGTCAGGTCATGGCTGGTCACAACGGTCAAGCCTACGCGCACCGCAAATACCATCCGGGCGAGTCGGGCCGTTGGGAGGCCTGGCGCACTGTCGTCAGCTATCGGCCGCCATGCGCTGGCGGACGCATTCGTAGGTGACGACGGCCGCGGTGACCGCGACGTTGAGGGAGTCGACGCGGCCGAACATGGGCAGTTTCGCGCGGGCGTCGGCGTGTGTGAGCAGGTCGGCGGACAGTCCGTACTTCTCCGAGCCGACCAGGACGGCGGTCGGGCCCGACAGGTCGAGGCCGGTGACGTAGGTCTCGGTGTCGGGGGTCGTGGCGACGACGGTGAGGCCGCGCCCGGTGAGCCAGTCGAGGAAGGCGGCGGTGTCGCAGGAGGCGACCGGCACGGAGAAGACCGCGCCCTTGCTCGCGCGGACGACGTTGGGGTTTCCCCAGTCGGTGACCGGGTCGACGGAGATGACGGCGGTGACGCCGGCCGCGTCGGCGGTGCGCAGGATCGAGCCGAGGTTTCCCGGCTTCTCGACGCCGCCGCACACCACGAACAGGGGGTTTCCCGTCGTCGGGAGATCGGCGAGGTCGGTCTCGACGTCGGGGACGACGGCTAGCCAGCCGTCGGGGCCCTCGCGGTAGGCGGCCTTCTCGAAAGCGGGACGGCTGAGGCGGAAGACGGCGGCGCCGAGTTCGGCGGCGCGGGCCTCGACCGCGCGGGGATCACCGGCCGACAGGTCGGGGCAGACGTAGAGCTCGGTGGGCCGGACGCCGGCGGTGAGGGCGAGGTCGAGTTCCTCGTAGCCCTCGACGAGGGTGACGCCCTGGTCCTGGCGGATGCGGCGGCGGCGCAGGGCGACGAGGGCCTTCACGCGGGGGTTGGTGACGCTGGTGATCTCGTCGCGCGGGTCGGTGGGCATGGGCGCCGCTCGTGCTCCTCGGGTCGGTGGTCTGGGGGGATGGTACCGCCGACGCCCGCCGCGGCGCCGAACCTGGGACCGGTAGCCGCGTCCCCCGCCGCACGCTGGCACCTCCAGGAGAGGAGGGACCCGTGAGCGAGAACCTGCCGGTCTTCTCGGTCGCCGAAGAGGGCGACGCGATGGTCGTGGAGACCCCGACGCCGCCCCCGGAGCGGTTGCCGCGCGGGACGGTGCGCGCGTCGGTGATCGCCGCGACGGTGTGGTGCCTGCTCGCGGCCTTCTGGCCCTATGTGGCTCTCGGTGACCGGCCGTTCTCCGGCTGGTACGTCGCGGTCATCATCGCGCTGTTCATGGCGGCGGGGGTCCTGACCGCCGGGATCGCCGCGGGGGTCGAGAAGCGCTACGGGCAGGACGAGGCCGCCTTGCGGGTCGCCGGGGTCTCGGCGTACCTGGGCATCGGCGCGGGCGGGGTGGCGGCGACGGCCGCGCTGGCCGCCCACTTCGGGCCGGGGCTCGGCGCCGGCGTCTTCAGCGTCCTGCCGGGGGTCGTGGGTGCGCTGTGCCTGATCCGGGCGCCGTTCGCCGCCGCGGGGGCGCGCGGCGCGCTGCGCTACGCGCGGTCGCGGCAGGCGGCGATCGCGCACCTGCGGCGCTACGGGCGGCGTTCGCCGGGCCGGCTGACCTCCGTGCGGTTTCGCAACCGCTGGCAGCAGGGACGGCCGGAGTTCGTGGTGGACGTGGCCTGCCCGCTCGGTGTGCTGCGGGCGCACATGATCACCTGGAGCGACCGCGTTCCGCTCGCCGGGAGCCCGGTCGTCGTGGTCCACGCGCCCGGCGATCCCTCGTCGGTGCTGATCGACCTCGGCGCGGGGGCGCGGTTCGAGGCCGACGCGGCGAAGTATCGGGAGCCCGCCGGGTGAAGGGCTGGGGATGGGGATGGTGCCGGAACGCGGGGTGGGGTGGTGGGGGCAGGCGCTGGTAGCTTCCGGAGATGACGACGATGTGGGGCGTCCACAATGACCAGCCGCAGCTGAATCTGGTCGACAACCGATTCATCTCGATCGGGTGGCCGGTCCTCGGCGACCTGGCCGCGCTGGGCGGCACCCGCGAAGCGGTGAAGGCGCGGGTCGCCGAGGCCTTCCCGGACTGGCATCCCAACAAGACCGCGCTGATCGCCGGGATGCTGTGGCGCTTCGTGCGCGTTTTACAGCCCGGTGACCTGGTCGTCTACCCGCACAAGCCGGACAGCACGCTGTACTTCGGCCGCATCGCCGGCGACTACGCGCATCTTCCGGGCGAGGCGGTGCACCCCAACCGCCGCACCGTCGACTGGCTGCCCGGCGGCGGAGTGCCGCGCACGGCGTTCTCGCAGGCCGCCCGTTACGAGATCGGCTCGTCGCTGACGCTCTTCGAGGTCAAGAAGCACAAGGCCGAGTTCCTCCGCCACCTCGACGGCACCGTCGCGCCGTCCGCGTCGGCATCCCCGCCCGCGCCCGCCTCGGACGAGGCGCTCACCGAGGCCGCCGCCGTCATCCCCGACGCCGAGCGCATCGAGACCTACACGCGAGACTTCGTCATCGAGACCCTGATGACCCGCCTCGAAGGCGTCGACTTCGAGCACTTCGTCGCCCATCTCCTCAACGCGATGGGCTACCGAACGCAGGTCACGACGGCCTCCGGCGACGGCGGGGTGGACATCATCGCCCACCGCGACCCACTGGGCTTGGAGCCGCCGATCATCAAGGTCCAGTGCAAGCGGACCGCCGGCACCATCGGCGGACCGGACGTGCGCGGGCTGATCGGGACCCTGTCCTCGCACGGGGGCGAGTTGGGCCTGTTCGTGACGCTCGGGGCGTACTCGAAGGACGCGCAGTACGAGAGCCGGGCGCGGCGGGATCTGCGGCTCGTCAACGGCCGGGAACTCGTCGACCTGGTCTTCGAGCACTACGAGAAGTTCAGCGCGGAGTACAAGCGCCTACTGCCCATGCGCCCGGTCTACGTCGTCGACACGCCCTCGGAGGCCGTCTAGGCCTCCAGCCGCACCGTCGTCCCCTCGCCCGGGTCGCCGTACTTGGCCCAGATCTTGTTCAGCTCCATCTGGTAGTACAGCGAGTGCAGGCTGAACACGAAGGTCAGGATCAGTCCGATCCACGGGTTGCAGCTCGCCTCGATCCCGGCCGCGCGCTGCATCCGCGCGATCCGCGCGCCCGTGTTGAACACCGACACGAAGGGCGGGATGATGATGATCCAGCCGAGCAGGATCGCCAGCAGCGACACGCCGGGTGAGACACGGATGCGCGCGTCGAAGTCGCGGGCCTCGCAGTTGATCTTGTACCACCACACGAAGTGGTAGATCCCGAGCGTGATCAGCGGCCACACGAACCACACCAGGAACACGTTTCGGGTCTTTCCCGCCGATCCGGTCATGTCGGCATTGTCGCCGCTCAGGGCCTCGCGCGCGGCGGGACGGCAGAAATCAGCCGGCGTGTGCCAGCGCGCTCGCCGAACGGCTCCCGACGATCGCCGGCGCCTCCTGGACGAGGGTGTCGTCGTCGAGCGCGGCGACCATGAACAGCGCGAAGTCGACGCGCCGCGTCAGGTTGCTCGCCAGCACCGGGTCGCCGACGTGACGGCTCCACACCGGCAGTCCCTGGCTCTCGCCCTCTTCGAGGTCACTGCCGCGCACGACCGTCCAGCGCCGCCCACTGGCGAAGATCCGCCGGCACGCCTCGACCTGGTCATCGATCTCGACGGCCCGCACCGCCCGCCCCACCCACGCGGCGGCTTTGAGGACCGTCTTGAACACCCACGAGTACTTGTCCTTGCCGTCGCGGGTGATGTGCCACCCGCAGGAGAACACCAGCCGCGCGCCGGGCTCGGCGTGATCGAGCACCGCCTGCGCCGTCCCCGACGAGTACTGCCGCACCCCCCAAGGCACCAGGACGGTCAGCACCCCGTCGCATCCGGCGACCGCCTCGGCGATCACCTCCCGGTCGTCGGTCTGCCCCGGCACGATCGTGATCCGGTCGGCGAAGTCCGCCAGCTTCGCCACGCTGCGCGCCCGGCACACGCCGACGACCTCGAAACCGCGGTCCAGCGCGTGCCGGACCATGTACCGCCCGAGTTTCCCCGAGGCCCCGACGATGCACACCTTGCGTCCCCGACCTGCGTTCATGTCCCCTGTCCCGTCTCTGGCATCCCGCGGAAACTTACGCTGTAAGTAAAAGTTACACTTACGCCGTAAGTACGTCAAGGGCGGCGAGGGGAAGTGGCATGGCGGGACGCTCAAGGTCGAAGCGGGAGCCGCTGAGCCGGGAGCGGGTGGTCGCCGCGGCCGTGGCGCTCGCCGACGAGAAGGGCGAGACCGGCGCCTCCATGCGGGCGATCGCCGGGCGGCTCGGCGTCGAGGCGATGTCGCTCTACAACCACGTCGCCGGCCGCGAGGACATCCTCGACGGCATGGTCGACGCGGTGTTCGCCACGATCGCGCTGCCCGCCCCGTCCGGAGATTGGAAGACGGCCATGCGCGACCGGGCGGTCTCGGCCCGCGCGTCCCTGCGGCGCCACCCCTGGGCCGTCGGCCTGCTCGACTCGCGCACGCAGCCCGGCCCGGCGACCCTTCGCCACCACGACGCCGTCCTGGGCGCCCTGCGCGCGGGCGGCTTCTCCGTCGTCATGGCCGCGCACGCCTTCTCGCTGATCGACAGCTACCTCTACGGCTTCGTGCTCCAGGAGCTGAGCATGCCGTTCTCCGACCGCAGCGAACTCGACGAGGTCGCCGGCGGCATCCGCGACGCGATGCCCGCCGACGCCTACCCGCACCTGACGGAGCTGATGGCCGACTACGCCCTGCGCCCCGACTACGACTACACCGAGGAGTTCGACTTCGGCCTGACGCTCATCCTCGACGCGCTGCGGCCGGACCTGCCCCAGGACACGGCCTAGTCCGGCAGATTCACCAGCCACGCCCGATCCGGCGGGTCGTCCGTGGGCCAGGAGGCGGTCAGCTCGCGGAGCAGTTCGAGGTGCCGTCCGCCCTGCCTCTCCTTGTTCAGCCCGATCGCGGCCTCGACCTGGATGTCCACTTCGGACGAGGCGGCCGCGCGCAGCAGCAGCTCGGTGGCGGCCGGGTCGGCACTTCCGAACAGCGCGATGACCGCGAGGCGGCGGCCCTGGATCTCGACGGACTCGTCGGCGATCAGCTCCTCCAAGGCGGCGAGCAGATCCGGCGCGGCGAGCTCGGCGCCTTCAAGGAGTTCGCCCGCGAGGCGGGCCGCGCGTTCGCGGACCGGCGGTGTGATGTCGCGGGCGCGCAGGACGCGGACGGCGAGGTCGGTGTCGGCCGGCTCGGCCAGCTCCTCCAGCAGTCTCAGGGCGGAGATCCGTGCCCGCTCCTCGGTCTCGCCGTCGAGGAGGGCACGGGCGGCGGCGCGGGTCTCTTCGGCGTACTCCTCGACGTCGATGCCGAAGCGGCCGAGGCCCTCGTCCATGTGGAAGTGGTCGAGGGCGATGCCGACCGCCGCGGGTACTCCACTGTGGAGCATCGCCCGGCAGGCCGCGACGTGCGCCGCTTCGCCGGTCGGGGCGCGCATCTCGTCCAGCGCCGCGGCGAGTCCGGCGTCGAGCCGGGGCTCGTCACCGGTCCAGTAGAGGCTGTGCTCGCCGGCCGCGAAGGCCTCGCGGATGAGCGTCTCGGGCCAGGCCCGCCCCTCCGCCGGCGCCTGGCGTTCGAGCCGTTCCAGCAGTTCGCGATGCTCGTAGAAGCGACGGTGGCCGAGCAGCGCCAGGGCCGCCTGGTCGCGGACGGCCTGCTCGCCTTCGCCCTCGGCCAAGGCCGCGAACAGCTCGGTGAGAGCGGGATCCTCGACCTCCTCCAGCGCCCGCACGGCCTCCGTGCGGTCGTGGACGTCGGCCTCGGCGTCGGTCGCGATCGCCCGGAGCAGCCCGACCAGCCGCGCGTCGGGCTCGCCGGAGCGGGCGAGCACGGTGCCCGCCGTGGTCAGCGCGTTGTCCAGCAGCGCGCCCTCGGGCGAGTGCTCCAGCACGTCGGCGACCAGCGGCGCGTCCTGCTCGTCGGCGTCGTTCTTGAGCGCCAGCAGCGCCGAGGCGTGGCTGGCGCCGGGCGTCTTCGCGCTCGCGACCGGCGGCCGGCGCAGCAGTTCCCTGGCCACTTCCAGGATCTCGTCGAGGTGCGGTTCGAAGGGGTTGGCCTCACCGAAGCGGGAGGTGGCGGCCGCCCGGTCGTAGAAGTCGAGCGCGATGCCGCGCGCGGCCGGATTGCCGCTGCGCAGCAGGATCAGGTGCAGGCGCCGGAACTCCTCGGGGGTCCTGGCCTCGCCGGTCGCCTCGAACGCGGTGGCCTCGACCTCGTCGAGCTCGCCGTCCCAGTACCAGGAACCGAACTCGCGCAGGAACTGCATCATGAACACCGCCGGGATTCAACCACTGTGGACCGATCGGCGCCATTCCTTTCGCGTCGCCCTCCGCACATGCCCGCATACGGCACTATTTAGGATGTTTCGGGTAATCTTCGCCCGATCATCGGAGCCCGCATGCCCCGCCGTCCCGGCACCCTCCTCCAGTCCCGACCTCTACCGCAGAGGCTGTGGCCCACCGGGGCCTCGGCCGCGCATCGCATCTCCTACCAGGGCATGGGATACCACGGCGGCGGCCGGCTCGTCACCGGCTCGGTGTTCATTCCCGCCGGCGGCGAGCCCGACCACGGTTTCCCCGTGATCGGCTTCGCGCACGGCACCACCGGCCTGTCCGACTCCGCCGCGCCCTCCCGCTCGGGCCTGCCGCGCCTGGAGCGCGACCACGTCGCGAAATGGCTCGCGGCCGGGTACGCCGTCGCCGCCACCGACTACGAGGGCCTCGCCACGCCCGGCCCGCACCCCTACTTCAACGGCGAGGCCGTCGCCGACGACATCGTCGACGCCGTCCGCGCCGCCCACCAGCTCGGCCATTCACTGGCCCGCGACTGGCTCGCCGTCGGCTTCTCCCAGGGCGGCCACGCCGCCCTGTACTGCGCGCACATCGCCACCGCCTACGCGCCCGAGCTCGCCTTCAAGGGGACGGTCGCGCTGGCTCCGGCGGTGTCGCTGAACCGGCTCGTCGCGACCGCCACCGCCGACGGCGAGGGCCCGCTGTCACCGCTGCTGCCGTTGATCCTGGCCGGGATGTCGGTGACCCACCCCGGTTTCACGGCCTCGATCGGGCTGACCGCCACCGGCCGGCGCCTCGTCGGGCAGGCCGCCAACGCCACCTTGCGGGACATGTTCATCGCCGTGCGGGGCGTCACCAACGACGACGCCGGGATCACCGGCATCGCCGCCGACCCGATCGTCGAGGCGACCCTGCGGGCGGCCAGCGTGCCGGTCAGCTTCCTCGACCGGCCCGTGCTGGTCTCGGCCAGCCGCACCGACGCCGTGGTCCCCTACCTGGCCGCCGCCGACTTCGTTTCGCTGCTGCGCGAGACCAACACCGCCGTTCACCACCGCGACTACGACGGCCCCGACCACGCCGGGATGCTCACCGACGGACATCCCGGCGCGCTGTCGTGGGCCGGCGAGCACCTGGCGGCCGTGGTGGTGCCGCCCCCGCCGGGCGACGGCTTCGATCTCATGGACCGCACCGGCGACGGCGTCTTGCGCCGCGACGACTACGAGGCCTTCGGGCTGCGCCTCGTACAGGCCCTGGGGCAGGCTCCCGACGCGCCGGCGGCCCGCGAGGTGCGCCAGGGCTACCGGAAACTGTGGCGGGCCATCAGGGGCGGCGCCGACACCGACGGCGACACGGGGGTGAGCAAGGCCGAGTACGCGGCCTGGATCGCCCGCGAGGCCGAGGGGAAGGGCTTCGCCGACGCGGTCTCACCGCTGGCGAAGGCGGTGATCGGCCTCGTCGACACCGACGGCGACGGCGTGCTCGACCGCGATGAGCTCACCGCGCTGCTCAGCGCGTGCCGGCTGGAGCCCGCCGAGGCCGAGTGGGCGGCCCAGCAGCTCGACGGCGACGGTGACGGGCGCGTGACGGCCGAGGAGATCGTCGACGCCGTCCGCGCGACCTGCCGGGGCGAGGACGCGGCGGCGGGCTGGCTGTTCGGGAGGTTCTAGGTCGCGGCGATCTCGTCGAGGATCGCCGCCAGTTCGGCCGGCCGCGAAAGGAACGGCGAGTGTCCACTGTCGAGGGTGTGCAGTACCGGGCGCGGCTCCCGGGTGTACATCAGGCGCTGCTTGGCGGGGTCGAGGGCGCGGTCGTCGGCGCACTCGACGTAGAAGCGCCGCAGGCCCTCGTCGGCCGTCTCGGCGGCGGAACCGGTGGCGACCGGGCGCTTCAGGACCTCCGGGACCAGCCGAGCGGTCGCGCGCTCGGCGATGGCCGGATCGCAGTCGTGGTAGAACAACTCGCCGGCGAGTTCGGGGCGGATCGACATGGTCCCGGCCTCGCGGTCGAAGACCAGCGCGCTTTCGAAGAGGCCGCCGCGATCCCCGCCGAGATGGTGCGGCGTCTCGCCCTCCCTGAGCATGAAGCCGGCGACGTAGACCATGGCGCCGACCAGCTGGGGACGGAGGCGGGCCAGCGCCGAGATCGCCATGCCGCCGGAGCTGTGCCCGACCAGGATCACCGGGCCGCCCATGGCCTCCAGCGCGGGCAGCAGCTCCTCGGGCCCGCGGCGTCCGCCGTCGAGGTCGGGCGCCTCGACGGTGTGCCCCGCGGCGGCCAGGTGCGGCATGAGTTCGTCCCAGCACCAGCTTCCGTGGAAGGAACCGTGGACGAGCAGGAAGTCTCTCACGACTTCTCCTTCGTGGACGGAAGGCGGCGGGCCAGTGCCCGTCGCAGCCGGGGTTCGAGCGCCGCGCCGTCGCGCGCGGCCTGCCGCCGGACTGTCCAGAAGACCGCCATGGCAACGGCGACGGCGAGTTCGGCCTCGTCGCGGTCGCCGGCGCGGGGGGTGACGGCCTCGACCAGGACTTCGGTGAGTTCGGCGTTGTGCGGCGGGACGAAGCCGGGGTTGCGGGCGAAGAACTCCGGCCACGAGCGGTTCGCCGCAGGGTCCGCGTCGAGGCGCCGGGCCGCTCCCGCGAGGACTTCGGCGACGGCGGCGGGCGCCGACTCCCGCGAGGGCCGGGCGGCGACGGCCTCGGCGAGTTCGGCGGCGCTCCAGGGGGCCTCGGGGGTGAGGGCGTCCTCTTTGGACTTGAAGTGGGTGAAGAAGGTGCTGCGGGCGATGCCGGCGGCGGCGCTGATCGCCTCGACTGACACGCCGTCGACGCCGTGCTGGACGGCGAGCCGGACGGCCGCCTCCTGGATGGCGCGGCGCGTCGCCCGCTTCTTGCCCTCCCCGCGCTGGGTCATGTGCCGAGACTAGCCCGAAAATTGGACGGTGTCTAATTTTCGCGTGGCCGCCCCGCCGGAACGACCGCCCCTCTCACAAGGTGAAGGCGGCCCGCTCCCCGGTCTCCAGGACCGTCTTGAGGTTGGACAGGATCTCCGGCCAGCCCTGGCTGATGCCCTTGAGCATCTCGGCGCCCGGCGCGAAGCCGTCGTGGACGACCGTGAGCTTGGCGCCCTCGCCGGAGGGCTCGATGTCGAAGCTGACCTTCGAGACCTGCTCGTCCTTCAGGGCGGCGAACTCCTCGTGGGTGAGGTGCGGGAAGTACTGCTCCATCTCCGGCTCGTAGGTGTGCCAGGTGTAGACCAGCCGCTTGCCCGGCTCGGCCTCAAGGACCCGCTGGCCCCAGTCGTGGGTCTGCCCGCCCGACTCGATCTTCCACAGCACCTTCGAGCCGACCTGGAAGTCGGACTCGGGCCCGGCGCCGTCGAAGTACCGCCGGATGAACTCCGGCTCGGTCAGGGCCCGGTACAGCTTCTCCGGGGTGGTCTTGATGTAGGTGACGTAGACGAAGCTCGTGTCGCCCATGGCGTTGCCCTCCAGTGCCTGCTTGAGGCCGGCGAGCGCACGCGCCCGCCCTTGGTCGTAGCGGCTGATCCAGCGGTCGGCGATGTCGTTGACGGGGGCGGCGTTGAGGTGGTGGAGCTTCTCGCGCCCCTTGCGGAAGGTGACGACCAGGCCGGCGTCCTCCAGGATCGCGAGGTGCTTGGTGACGGCCTGCCGGGTCATGTCCAGTTCAGTGCACAACTCGCGCAGGGTCTGGCCGTTTCGCCGGTTGAGTCCGTCCAGGAGCGCCCGGCGGGTCGGGTCGGCGAGAGCTTTGAATACCGCGTCCATCTTCGGCTTCCCTGCGGAATCAGGCAACCATTCGGCTGCCTTTTCAGCATAGGCAGCCAAATGGTTGCACGTCAAGTGTCACCCATCACTCGCCGTTGACCTCAACTTCGGTTGGGGACCTAGCTTCGGCCGTGACGAGAGGAGATCCATCATGACCATCCTGGTCACCGGCGCCACCGGCAACACCGGCCGCCACGTTGTCGACCATCTGCTCAAGCGGGGTGCGCGAGTGCGGGCACTGACCCGCGACCCCGCGAAGGCAAAGCTTCCCGAGGGCGCCGAGGTGGTCGCCGGCAACCACAACGAGCCCGCGACGCTCGGCTCGGTCTTCGACGGCGTCACCGCCGTGCACATCACGGTGACCTCCGGGGTCGCCGAGTCGGGGCCTGAGTTCGTGAAGAAGGCCCTCGCCGCGGGCGTCGAGCGCTTCACGATCCTGTGGGGCGGCTACGTCGGTCCCGCCGAGCAGGCCGTCGCCGAGTCCGGCGTGACCTGGACGCGCCTAGAGCCGCAGGAGTTCATGGCCAACGCCCTCGACTGGCGCGAGGACATCAGGGCCGAGGGCGTCGTCCGCGCGCCCTTCCCCGACGTGCGCGGCGCCGTCGTCCACGAGGGCGACATCGGCGAGGTCGCGGCGGTCGCGCTCACCGAGGAGGGGCACCACGAGAAGGCCTACACCATCAACGGGGACGAGGCGCTGACCGCGCCCGAACGCGTGTCGATCCTGTCGAAGGCCCTCGGCCGCGAGCTGCGCTACGTCGAGACCAGCCACGAACAGGCCGTCCAGAAGCTGCTCGACCAGGGGGTCTCCCAGGCAGACGCGGACTATGTCGTCGGCTGGCACGCCGACCCGCCGCCGGAGGCCTACACCCCCGACGGCACGCTCCAGCGCGTCCTGGGCCGGCCGCCGCGCACCTTCGCCCAGTGGGCCGAGGAGAACGCCCACCGTTTCTAGCCGCGGACGCGGGGTGGGTTCGCACTCACCTCGCGCGGCCGTGCCCGCGACCATGGGAGGTCCCGGCGCGGGCGTCGAGACGGCGCTCCAGCTCGGGCCAGCGCTCATCGGGGAATCTCGGCGGCAGCAGGACCAGGGCGCGGTCGAGCCACCCGACGACCCCGTTGAACTCCGGCGCGCTCAGGTCGATGTCGGCGAACAGGTACTGCCAGCCCGACACGCCACGGGTCAGCAGCAGCATCTCCATGTATGTGGAGTAGTCGAGTTCCAGAGAGTCCAGCCGGTGATGGTTCGTGTCGTAGAACCACAGCTCCGGCCGGTTCTCGGTCTCATGGCGCAGCCCGGTCAGCCGACCCGACTCTGTCGCCTCGATGATCCGCATGCTCGCCATGGTCTCGGCCTGCCCGTCGGGCAGCATCGGGTCGTCGTGCAAGAACGGCCCGCCGTCCAGGCAGGCCCGCACGTCGGGGATCCGGAACTCGCCGCCGAGGCGCTGGTCGGCGCTCCGCCAGCGCGCCTGGACCTCCCGCGCGCCCAGCCAGTAGGGCTCGACGCCGTCGGCGAAGGAGCGCTTGGACTCGACGAGGACCGGCGGGTCTCCCGCCCAGGACTTCTCGGAGCGGGCCTCGACGACCGTGTCGTCCCAGTCGTCGAGCCCGGTGATCATCGCGTTGACGCGTTCGTGAAAGTCCGTCCGCATGCCCTACTGACTACCCAAGAGCCTTGCCCAGCATGTCCACGGCCCATGTGAGCTCCTCGGGAGTGACCACCAGTGGTGGCGCCAGCCTCAACGTGTCACCGTGAGCCTCTTTGCACAGCACCCCGTAGGCGGCCATGCGCTCGCAGATCACGCGCGCGTCCGGCGCGTCGGCGGTCAGCGTGACCCCGGCCCACGGGCCGCGCGTGCGGACCTCGGCGATGTGCCGGTTTCCCAGCCCGCGCAGGGCCGTGTCGAGGTGGGCGCCGAGCTCGGTCGCCCGCTCCTGCCACTCGCCCGTGGAGAGCATCGCGACGACCTCGCGCCCGACCGCCGCCGCGAGGGGGTTTCCCCCGAAGGTCGAGCCGTGGCTGCCGGGGGTGAACACGTCCATCACCGCGCGGTCGGCGACGACGGCCGACAGCGGCAGGATCCCCCCGCCCAGCGCCTTGCCGAGCAGGTACACGTCGGGCACGACGTCCTCGTGGTCGCACGCGAAGGTGCGTCCGGTGCGGGCGAGGCCGGACTGGATCTCGTCGGCGACCATGAGCATCCCGTGCTCGTCGCACAGCTCCCGGACCCCGCGCAGCCAGCCGTCGGGCGGCACGACCACTCCCGCCTCGCCCTGGACGGGCTCCAGCAGGACCGCGACCGTCTCCGGCGTGACCGCCGCGCGCAGGGCGTCGAGGTCGCCGTACTTCACGACGTCGAAGCCGGGCGTGTAGGGGCCGTAGTCCTCGCGGGCGACCGGGTCGGTGGAGAAGCTGACGATCGTGGTCGTGCGGCCGTGGAAGTTGCCGTCGAAGACGATCACGCGGGCCGTGTCGGCGGGCACGCCCTTGATCCGGTAGCCCCAGCGGCGGGCGAGCTTGACGCCCGTCTCGACCGCCTCGGCGCCGGTGTTCATCGGCAGCACGGCCTCCTTGCCGGCCAGCGCGGCAAGCTCGGCGCAGAACTCGCCGAGCTGGTCGGAGTGGAAGGCGCGGCTGGTGAGGGTGAGCCGGTCGAGCTGGCGCTTGGCGGCCTCGACCAGGCGCGGGTGGCGGTGGCCGAAGTTGAGGGCCGAGTAGCCGGCGAGCAGGTCGAGAAGGCGGCGGCCGGAGACGTCGGTGACCCAGGCGCCCTCGCCGTGGGTGAGGACCACCGGCAAGGGGTGGTAGTTGTGGGCGCCGTGAAGTTCCTCAAGCGTGATCGACATCGTGTCCCCCTAGTTGAGCGTTGACGAGCACGGCCGACGGGTCGGCCGACAGGTTCGGGCGCGAGGGCGGCGCGCCGGCGGCGACGAGGAGGTCGCCGACGGCGGCGATCATCGCGCCGTTGTCGGTGCACAGGCGCGGAGGGGGGATCCGCAGCTCGATGCCGGCCTCCTTGCACCGCGACGCGGCCAGGTCGCGCAGGCGGCCGTTGGCGGCCACCCCGCCGACGATGACGAGCGTGCCGACGGCGTGCGCGCGGCACGCGGCGATCGCGCGGGCGGTGAGCACGTCGGCGACGGCCTCCTGGAAGGACGCGGCCACGTCGGCGACCGGAATCGGGCCGTCGTGGCGCTCGACCCACCGCGCCACGGCGGTCTTGAGTCCGGAGAAGGAGAAGCCGAAGTCGCCGACGCGCGCCCGCGGGAAGGCGATGGCCTGCGGGTCGCCCTGCACGGCGATCCGGCCGATGGCGGGCCCACCGGGGTAGGGCAGGCCGAGCAGGCGGGCGACCTTGTCGAAGGCCTCCCCGGCGGCGTCGTCGGCGGTGTCGCCGATGTGCGCGATCGGCCGGCGCACCAGGTCCTCGACGAGCAGGAGCGAGGTGTGCCCGCCGGAGACGATGAGGACGACCGAGGGGGACGGCAGCGGGCCGTGGCCGAGGACGTCGGCGGCGGCGTGGCCGGCGAGGTGGTGCACGCCGTAGAGAGGGACGCCCAGCGAGGTCGCGTAGGCCTTGCCGGCCGCGAGGCCGACGTTGAGCGCGGAGGCCAGGCCGGGCCCGGCGGTGACGGCGACGGCGTCCACGTCGGACATGGCGACGCCGGCGGTCGTGAGCGCGGACTTGACCATGGGGACGAGCGCTTCGAGGTGGGCGCGGGCGGCGATCTCGGGGACCACGCCGCCGAAGCGGGCGTGCTCGTCGACGCTGGAGGCGAGCGCGTCGCCGAGCAGGACGCCGTCGCGGACCAGGCCGACGCCGGTCTCGTCGCAGGAGGATTCGATGCCCAGTACGAGAGGCATGTCAGGTGGGCCCGTCGGTGCTCATGGCCCGAGTATGGCTTATTGCAAGGAGATTGCAATAAGGAGGGGCGACCCGCGGGTGTGACCACCGGGACGGCTGCGACAGGCGGGTTGACCTGGGAAAAGAGGGGAGAAAAAAGGCCGAAGGCCCGATCCTGACGAATCGGGCCCCCGGCACATTGGTCACTCGTCTTGATCAGACAGGACGGACGTTGTCCGCCTGCGGGCCCTTCTGGCCCTGAGTAACCTCGAACTCGACCTTCTGGCCCTCATCCAGCGAACGGTAGCCGCTCGACTGGATCGCGGAGAAGTGGACGAAGAGGTCTGCGCCGCCGTCGTCCGGGGCGATGAAACCAAAGCCCTTGTCCGCGTTGAACCACTTGACTGTGCCTTGGGCCATGATCGGCCTTCCTAACTTGAGGGTATTCCCTGGTCACTCTACCTTTTGTCAGGCGAGGAAATACCCGGGTGACACGATCATCACACGAGAGCCGGTCGCGGCTGCCGCCCACCCCCACGGTGATCTGCGAGAACAGGCACTTTCGGCCTTCGCAATTGCCTGGCAGGATTGCCGCCGTGCAGCCGATTCAGCTCCTGCGGCTCGGCCGCGTCATCCCCGTTGTGGTCATCGAACGGGTCGACGACGCGGTTCCGGTCGCCAAGGCACTCCTCGCCGGTGGCGTCTCCACCCTCGAGTTGACCCTGCGGACCCCCGTCGCCCTTGAGGCGATCAGCCGCGTCGCGAACGCGGTGCCCGAGATCCTGGTCGGCGCCGGGACGGTGGTGTCGGCGGCGCAGGCCCGCGACGCGGTCAACGCCGGCGCCCGCTTCCTGGTCTCCCCGGGCTCGCCGCCCAACCTCGTCGACGCGATGCTCGACCAGCGCGTCCCGGTCCTGCCCGGCGTCGCCACCATCACCGAGGCGATGGCGATGCTGGAGCGCGGGCTGACCGAACTGAAGTTCTTCCCCGCCCAGACCTCGGGCGGGACCGCGCAGCTGCGGGCCTGGCAGGGGCCGCTTCCCCAGCTCACCTTCTGCCCGACCGGCGGGATCACGCCCGACACCGCCGCCGACTTCCTCGCGCTGCCCAACGTGGCCTGTGTCGGCGGGAGCTGGCTCACGGCGCCGCAACTGCTGCGAAACGGTGAATGGCAGACGATCGCCGCCCTGGCGGCCAAGGCGGCGGAGTGGTGACGGTGGGCGGACCGCAGGGGGGTTACGGCCCGCCCACCCGCTAACGGGGGATCGTTGCCTGGGTACCCAGGCGGAAACGGCGGTAACCGCCTTCGGCGGGAGTTTTCGCGCGGGAGGGCGAAGAAGGGTCGGGAAGGGTCGGGTAGGGCGAAACGGCGTGGAAGGTGGGGGGGCGGGGATGGAGCCCGGCGCGCTGGGGAGGAAGGCCGCCGCGATGGTGGCGGAGTCGGGCGCCGAGGTTCGGCCGGGGCTGTCCGACGCGGAGTTCACGGCGGTCGAGGCGCGGTACGGCTTCGCGTTCGCCGACGACCACCGCGCGTTCCTGGCGGCGCGGGTGCCGGTCGGACGCGGCTGGGTCGACTGGCGCGACGGTGACGAGGGGACCATCCGGCACCGACTCGCCTGGCCGGTGGAGGGCGTCTTGTCCGACGCCTCCGGTCCGCTCGGAGTCTGGCATCCGACCTGGGGCGAACGTCCCGACCGGGACCGCGAGGCCCTGGCGATCGCCCGGAAACACCTCGCCGACGTGCCCCGGATGGTGCCTGTCTTCTCGCATCGCTACCTGCCCGCCGGTCCGGGCGGCGGTGGACGTCCCGTGCTCTCGATCCACGGGGCCGACATCATCGTCTACGGCGACGACCTGGTCGACTACGTCGGCCGCGAGTTCGGCGTGACCGTCGACCATCGGGCGGACGGGACGCCGACCGTGGAGTTCTGGCGGGACCTGGTCGGCTGACCCATGGCTCGCACGGTTCAGGCCGGCTCCCAGATCCGCGGGTGTCCGGCCTCGCGGTCGTAGGCGGGCGCGCGCCTGAGGCCGAACGCCGACGGATCGAGCCCGTATGTCATCCAGCGCCCGTCCCCGAGCACCGCCGACCGGGATCCGGTCGGTTCGGGATAGGTGACCTGGCCCCGGATGCGCATCGACGGCAGGTCGAGGAGCCAGTGGCGGTCAGGCCCGGCGAGGACGTCGCTCTCGTTCGTGGAGGCGAAGACCGTTGTCGCGGTGAGGAACCTGGGCGCCCACTGCCAACGGGACTCGTAGTCGGAGTCCTCCTCGATCCGGGCCTCGCTGACGCCCTCGAACATCGGCGGCGCGAGCGATCCGAGCAACTCGCCGTCGGCGAGCCGGTGCACGGCCAGGGAGGACCGGCCGTCGTCGAGGGCGAGATAGTGCCCACCGACCGCACCGGCGTCGGTCACGACATTCCCGACGCCGGTCTGCTCGACGTGCAGCGCCGATCCGTCGAAGCGGCCCCACAGCAGGGAGTCGCCGTCCAGACCCATCCGACTGGAGTCGGGGTGGGTGATGTGCCCCGACGCGTGGGCGTAGGTCGTCACGTCCGCTTGGGCGAGGACCTTGCCGGTGGCGGCGTCCAGGACGAGCCACGCGTGGTCAGGCGACGCCTTGTGGGCGTCGACGATGGTGATGCCCGTGCGCACGTGTGCCCAGACCAGGCGACCGTCGGCGGAGAAGTGGGCCGACCCGCAAGCGGGGGCGCGGTGCTCGTCGTCGTCGGCGTACTCGGCCTCGTCACGGTGCGACTCCTGGCAGCGCCACGCCCAGCACGCGTGCCGGTGCTCCCAGCGCGTCCGCCCGGAGCGGTCCACGGCACGGAGGGCGTGCGTCCCGCAGAAGACCGCGAGTTCGAGCGATGGCGAGACCGCCGTCGGGCAACCCGCCCAGGGGGCGGGGAACACGGCGGGCGTGCCGTCGACGAGGGCGGCGAGGTCGTGAACGGTGAGAGCGTCGACGGCGTGGACGCTCAGCAGCGTCTTGCCAGGGTATTTGGTGACGTCGATGCGGCGGCCGTCATGGAAGCCGGGGAGGGTGGTGACCAGGCGCGCGGGAAGAACGGTCATGCGGATCATGGTCGTCAGTCGACGCCACCCTTCACAGGGAACCGAGCGGCCTCGTGAAGCCGATCGCCCGCTCGGCCGCGCGCACGCCCTCCTGCGAGCGTTTGGTCAACCCTGCGTCCGACGAGCGTTCGGCGTTGGTGAGCGCGTTGCGGAAGTACCCGGCCGCGCGTTCGGGTTCGTTCTCGATCATCCCGGCCCGTCCGGCGTCGATGTAGATCTCGGCGAGCAGCACGGGATCGTGGATGCGGCGGGCGAACTCGACGGCCTGCGTGTGGTGGTCGCGGGCGGTGTCGAAGGCCCCGGTCATCGCCGCCGCCAGCGCGAGCCTGCTGTGCACGAGCGCCTCGCCGAAGGTGAAACCGGCGTCGGTGGACGCGGCGAGGGCCTGCTCAAGGCGCAGGGTCGCCGAGATGACCTCGCCCTGTTCGAGCTGGGTGGCGCCGAGGAAGAAGAGCGCGACGGCGACGCCATGACGCTGCCCGGCCTCCTCGAACAGTTCGAGGGAACGCTCGAAACGCCCGAAGGCGCTGCTGTGGTCGCCTTCGGCGAGGTCGATCTTGCCGAGGTCGCTGTGCGCTCCGGCCGTGCTCACCACGTCGCCGTGCTCGGTGAAGATCGCCATGGCCTCGGTGATGCGCTCGCGGGCCTCGACGTAGCGGCCGAGGTCGATGAGCGCGGTCCCGCCGTTGGCGAGCGCGTAGGACTCCTGGTCGCGGTCACCGGCGTGGCGGGCGAGGGTGTGGGCGCGTTCGTAGTACTCGATGGCGCGGGCGGGGTCGCACCGGCTGGAGTAGGCGTTGCCCTTGAGCAGCGAGAACTGGGTCTGGGCCGCGACGTCGCCGAGCCGGTGTGCCATGTCGAGCGCGAGGTCGGCGGTGGCGTTGAGCTGCTCGTACTGGCTGCGGAGAAGGAAGTACCGCCACAGCAGCCCGGCGAGGGTGAAGACGTAGCTGGACAGGTCGGCGCGTTCGGCGGCGATGACGGCCGCGACGATTCCGGTGGACTCCTCGTCGAGCCAGGCGAGCGCGTCGGCGTAGTCGGGGAAGACGGTCTTGTCCACGGCCGCGTCCGTGGCCAGGCCGCGCGGCGCGATCTTCCAGATCGCCGAGCCCGTCATGCCCGTGTACCAGTCGAGCAGTCCGCGCAGGAGCCGCTTCTGCTCGCCGGTCTCGGTGGCGCCGAGGTGCCCGGTGACGTACTCGCGGACGAGGTCGTGGAACTCCCAGCGGTCGCTCCCGGCGCGCCCGACCATGTGCAGCGTGGCGAGTGCCTCCATGTGGGTGCGGGTCGACGTCTCGTCGCGGGCGGCGAGCGCGGCGAGGGAGCCCAGGCTCATGTCGGGCCCGGGGTGGCTGCCGGTGAGCCGCAGGAGGCGCTGGGCCTCGGGGGCGAGGGTGGCGTAGGAGAGGTCGAAGGTGGTGCGCAGCGCGGTGTCCGGGTCGTCCGGGACGGACAGTGTGGACAGTCGGCCGGCGTCGCGTACGCGGGCGGCGAAGTGGGCGATGGACCGGCGCTCGTCGACGGCGAGTTGCGCGGCCGCCAGTCGCAGCGCGAGGGGCAGGGTGCGGCAGAGTTCGACGAGGTCGACGGCGGCGCCGGCCTCCGCGCGGACGCGCTGGGCGCCGAGGAGTCGGACGAGCAGCTGGACGCCCTCGTCGAGGCTGAGTCCGTCGACCATGACGGGGTGCAAGTCGTGGGAGACGGCGAGGCCGCGCAGTTCGACGCGGCTGGTGACCACGACGAGGCAGGTCGCCGCGCCGGGCAGGAGGGGGCGGACCTGTGCGGCGTCGCGGACGTTGTCGAGGACGATGGCGACCTTGCGGCCGGCGAGCAGTGAGCGGTAGAGCGACACACGCTCGTCGAGGTCGGTGGGGATGTCGTCGGCGGTGGTGCCCAGCGCACGCAGGAAGCGGTGGAGCACAAGGGAAGGCGTGACGGGCGCGGTGTCGGAGAAGCCCTTGAGGTCGGCGAAGAGCTGTCCGTCGGGGAAGCGTCCGCTGATCGCGTGGGCCCAGCGCACGGCCAGGGCCGTCTTGCCGATGCCGCCGGGGCCGACGAGCGCGATGATGGGCGGTGGCGCGGTCGGTTCGGCCTCGGCGACGGCCCGGTCGAGAAGCCCGTCGAGGGTCTCGATGGTCTTGGTGCGGCCGACGAAGGTGCCGAGATCGCCGGGCAGCTGGCGCGGGACGACGACCGCCGGGGGCGGTGGATCGCCGCGGTGGTCGGCGAAGCCGCCGTCGGTGCCCGGCTCGCCGGACAGGCGACGCGTGGCGTCGACCCACACGCTCACCGTCTCGGGGTCGCCGCCGCACGCCTGAACGAGGGCCTCGACGACCTCGGCGCGCGGCGCGGTGGTGCGGCCGAGGACCGTCGCGAGGGTCGAGGCGGGCAGCCAGTCCCCGGCGTCGCGGGCGCGCTGCTCGATCTCGCGGTAGCTCAGTCCGGCCGAGGTCTTCAGCGCCCGGAGCATCTCGACGAGTTCGCCCGATGTCCTGGCGCGCCTGGGATCTGGTGCTTCAGCGCCGGGCATGCGCCTCCTCCATGGGGTGGGAGGCTCATTATGCGTGCGCCCGCTCGCGGCTCACAAGGGTCTTGCCATCGCCCTGCGAAGGTGACGCGGTCGGCGGCGGGAGGGTCGATCGTGCTGACCTGCCCGGCCGCGCCGGGCACCAGTGTGGCGGTGTTACGCCGCTCACCGGTGAACGACCGCGCCGGCCAGTCGCCGCAGTGTCTCCTCGGCCGCCGAGCCCGGCGCGGCGTGGTAGATCGCCACGCTCTGGCCCTCGTCGTCGGGCAGCCGCAGCAGTTCCGAGGTCAGCTCCAGCTCGCCGCCGCCGGCCAGCAGGTAGGTCCGGGTCGAGGTGGCGCACATGTCGACCGGCTGCTCGGCCCAGATGCCGGCGAACTCCGGCGACGCGCCGAGCAGTTCCTCGACCAGGGCGGTGAGCTCGGCGTCGCCGGGATAGCGGGCGGCGGCCACCCGCAGGAACGCGACGTTGTCGCGGGCCTTCCCGGCCCAGTCGGCGTAGAGGCCGCGCGCGTACGGGTCGCGGAAGAGCATGCGGATCACGTTGAACGGCGGCGCGCCGAAGTCGAGGTGCGGGGCCACGACCCGCTGCGCGAGCCGGTTCCAGGCCAGCACGTCGAAACGACGGCCGAGGGCCATGACCGGGACGTCGTGGACGGCCGCGACCATCGAGGCCAGACTCGGCCGCAGTCGCTCGGGGCCCTCCTCGCGCTTCGGGGCCGGACGCACGAGCCGGTACAGGTGCGCGGTCTCCGTGTGGTCGAGGCGCAGCACCCGCGCGATCGCGTCGAGGACGGAGTCGGAGGCGCCCTCGGCGGCCCCCTGTTCGAGCCGCGTGTAGTAGCCCATGCTCACGCCCGCCAGCTGCGCCAGCTCCTCCCGCCGCAGGCCGGCGACCCGCCTGTGCCGGACGCCTTCGGGGAGGCCGACCTCACCGGGCTTGATCCGGGCGCGGCGGGAGCGCAGGAACTCGCCGATCTCGCTCATGATCCCCAGTCTGCCTGCACCTGCGGGATGTACCCACGACAGAGCTCTGGCTGGGCGGTCGCGGCGGACGCAGAGTGGTGGCGAACCAAGGAATCCCCCTCGAAAGGCAAGTAACCATGACAACCACCGCCATTGACGCGAAACAGGCCGGCCGGCTCGGCACTGTGGGCTGGCTGACCCTGCTCACCTTGTGCGGGGCGACCTTCATGGTCGGCCTCGACTACTCGATCGTCACCGTCGCGCTTCCCGCGATCGGCGAGAGCCTCGGCTTCACCGGTGCCGGGAGCCTCCAGTGGGTCGCGACGGCCTGCCTGCTGCCGACGGCGAGCCTGATCCCGCTGTTCGGCCGGGTGTCCGACATCGCCGGGCGCCGCCGCCTGTTCGCCGCCGGGGTCGCGCTGTTCACGCTGATGTCGGTCGTGGCGGGCCTGGCGGTCTCGCCGGGAATGCTGATCGGCGCGCGCGTCGGGCAGGGAGTCGCGGCGGCCATGATCGGCCCGACCGCCCTGGCGCTGCTCACCTCGGTGTTCCCGGAAGGGCCGCGCCGCGCCCGCGCCCTGGGCGTCAACGGCGCCCTGCTGTCGCTCGGATTCGTCGTCGGCACCATCGGCGGCGGCGTCATCACCAGCGGACTCGACTGGCGGTGGACGATGGCCCTGCTCGCGGGTATGGGCGCGCTGATCCTCGCCGGGGCCCTGACGCTGGTCCCCCGCGACGGCGCGCGCGGCACCGCCGTCCTCGACGTGCCGGGCGCGCTGTTGTCGAGCGCGGGACTGTTCGCACTGGTCTACACCATCGCCACCGGCGGCGAAGCGGGCTGGACCGCACCGTCCACTGTGGCCGGCCTGCTCGCGGCCGCGGTGCTGCTGGGCGCATTCGTCCGCGCCGAGTCCCGGCACCGCACACCGCTGGTACCGCTGGGCCTCCTGCGCCGCCGCGACGTCGCCTGGTCGGGCGTCGCGGGACTGGTCACCTTCGGCATGTGCGGCGGCGCGACGCTGCTCCTGAGCCTCTACATGCAAGACGCGCTCGGCTACACCGCGCTCCAGACCGGCCTCGGCTTCCTCGCCGAAGGACTCGCCGCGCTCGCCGGCGGCCTGCTCGCCGGGCGCCTCATCGGCCGCTTCGGGGCCGTCGCGGTGATCGGCGCCGGACTCGCGGTCCAGGCGGCCGGAACCGGTGCCATGGCGCTGCTTCCCGACGGCGGCGACCTCGGCATGCTGCTGGTCACCTCCGGCGCCATGGGATTCGGCCACGTCCTGGCGGTCGTCGCCTTCATCACCACCATGACCGCCGGTGCCCGCGACCATGAGCAGGGCGTCCTCGGCAGCCTCGCCCAGATGCCGCAGAACGTCGGCGCCATCGGCGTCGCGGCACTGGCGGCGATCGCCGCGGGAGCGGGACTGGGCACGGCCTTCGCGGTGGCGGGAGCCGTCGCGGCGGTGGGCGCGGTCGTGAGCGTCAGCGGGCTGCGGCGGCGATGAAGCCGATGGTTCAGCCCCGGACCCGCTCGGCGAGCCAGTCGCCCAGGACCCGCTCGTACTCCGGGTGCACGCCGTCGCCCACCCAGGGCTCGTGGTCGCATCCCGGCAACCGCACCACCGTCGCCGGCTCGTGTCCTCCGCGTGCCCGGGTCTCGGCCCACACCCGCACCGAGTCGTCGATGGGCGTCCACTCGTCGGTTTCACCGTAGAAGCACAAGACCGGCGCGGCGAGCCGCTCGTAGGCGGGCGCGATGTCGAAGTCGAGGTCGGGCCACAGTTCACCGGGCAGGGCGGCGGGGACGCGCTCGGGGTAACCGAGCAGCGGCCACCACGGTTCGTCCTTCACCTCGTCGACGCGGGCGTGCAGCGCCGCCAGGTCGGCCTTGCCGCGCAGGTAACCGTAGAACAGGTCCTGCAAGGCGGCCAGTTCGCCGACGCGGTCGCCGAAGCCGTGCTTGCGCAGCTGTTCGGCGAGCCCGTAGCGCATCTGCTCGCCGGGGCTGACACTGCTTCCGGAGACGTTGACGACGAAGGCGAACTCGTCGGGCCAAGTGGCGGCGGCCAGGGGAGCGACCCAGCCGCCGCCTTGGCTGAAACCCCACGAACCGATCGGGGCTTCGCCGATGTGGCGACGCAGCAGCGAGGCGGCCTCGCGCGCGTCGTCGGCCTGGACATGGAACGGGACGTCGTGTCCGCCGTTGGGCCGGCGGTCGTAGCGCAGGACCGCGATTCCCTGCGGCGGCAGGGTTTCGGCGAGATGGCGGTACAGGCGGAAGTCGCGCTGCCCGCAGTTGGATCCGTGCAGGGGAACGAGTCCGCCGAGGATGGGGCCCTCGGGCAGGGTGAGAGTGGCGGGCAGGTCGGCGTCCCGGGCGCGGATGGCCAGTTCCATCCGGCAATGATGTCAATGAGACGTCACAGTGTCAAGCATTGTGACGCCGGACTTCAGCGTTCGGGCGTACCAGCGTGAGCACACGGCGAGACCGCGCGGGACGGATGTCCCGCGCGGTCGAAGCATCGCCTGCTCACAACCCCATGGCGGCGATGATGATCGGCATCACCAGCGGATGCTGATCGTCGCTCTTGGCGTCGGTCGAGCCGATCGAGTAGACCAGGATCCGCGACCCGTCGCGCAGCCCGCCGACACCGTTGACGTACCCGGGCCGGGCGCCGGTCTTGCCCCACACCTCGGTGCCGTCGGGCAGGAGGCTCAGCTGGAGCCCCATGCTGCGGGTGGCGGCCTCGTCGTCGGACGGGTCGGTGTCGCCGTCGAAGACGGGCACCTGCGGGAGGGTGAACATGTTCTCCAGCTGCGGACCCGGCACGACCTCGCCGGCGAACAGCGCGGCGGTGAAGCGCTCCAGGTCGCCCGTCGTGGAGATCATGTCGCCGGAGGCGAAGCGGTCGGAGACGTTCCAGCGGGTCACGTCGACGAAGCGCTCGCGGCCGCCGGGCTCGGTCACCAGCTGGTATCCCCTCTGGTGCAGACCTTTGACGCCGACGGCGTCGCCTGGGGCGTAGGTGTCGTGCAGGCCCAGCGGCCTGGTGATCCGCTCGCGCAGCTGCTTCTCCCAGGTCGAACCGGTGACCTTCTCGATGACCAGTCCACTCAGGACGGTGTTGATGTTCGCGTACTGCTGCTTCGTGCCCGGCGTGAAGAGGAGCTCCTTGCCGGTGAGGGAGGCGCGCACGTACTCCTCGGGCGTCCACCGGTCGAAGCGGTGCTCGTACTGCCAGGCGAACTCGTCGGAGCCGGGAACGGCCATCGACGGCAGGCCGGAGGTGAAGTTCAGCAGCCGCCCGACGGTGATCGGCGGGTAGTCGGCCGGGAGGAGACCGGGCAGGTAGTACTGGACCGAGGTCCCGAGATCGACGCGGCCCTCGGCGACCAGCTGGAGCACGATCGCGGTGTTGAAGACCTTGCTGACACTGCCGATCCGCACCCGGGCGCCGGAGTCGGCCGGCGCCCCGGTCCGGCGGTCGCGCACACCCGAGGCGCCCGCCCAGTCCTGCGAGTCGTCGACGTCGTCGACGCGGACCAGCGCGGCGGTGGCGCCGTCGTTCGGCAGTGCGGCGATGGCCGCGGCGAGGCCCTGCTTGTTCACCGGGCCCAGTTCGCCGGCGGCCGAGGCCGGCGCTGCGGCGGTGGCGGTGGCGGTGCTCGCGAATCCACTCAGGAGGGTCGCGGCGATGGCGGCGGTCAGTACCGCGCGGCTTGTCTTCTTCATGTCGGGCGCTCCGGATCCATGCGTCGTGGGTATGGGCCCAAGCCTGTCGCCGCGACCGCCCTCCGCCATCGCCGTGCCGAGCGGTTCCGGCCGTGGTCCGCGCGGGTGACCGAGCCCGTCCGCACTCACTCTCACGACTGACTCCGAGGCCCGCGACCAGGGGAGACCCTCGCGGCCCCAGGGCTGAACCCCGAGACGCCCCCTAGCCGCCGTGGGTCGCCGGGACTAGCCGCAAGACCCGTCCGCGCACCGATGTGAGCAGGGGGCCCGCGACCGCAGTCTTACGAAGTCGATCAACCGCCCCACCTCGAAGGACTCGCATCATGGACCCCCGACACCTCACCTGGCTCGGATACTCCGCCCTGCTCGGCCTCGTCACCGCCGTCATCGCGACGCTCCTCGGTCACTTCGAGGCCGACGCGGTGCTGAGCCCCTTCGGGCACACGATCTCCGACTACGCCGCCGCCGACCGCGCCGGTGCCGTCGAGACCGGCATCTTCCTCGCCGGACTGGCCGCGCTGCCGCTGCTCGGGGTCATGAAGGCCGTCGGGGCACCGATCTCGCGGACCGTGACCGTCCTGTTCGGACTGTGGAGCGGCGGCCTGCTCGTCACCGCGATCGTGCCGACCGACCCCTTGGACCACCTCACCGTGAGCACCGCCGGGTACGTCCACCGCTACGCCTCGACGCTGGCCTTCGCCGCGCTCGTCGCCGCCGGGATCGCCCTTGCCGCCGGGCTTCGCCGCAGTGCGGCCTGGCGCGACCTGAGCGGCGTCGTCGCCGGGCTCAGCGCGGTCGCGGTCCTCTCGGCCGCCGCGGTCACCTGGGCGACCTACTTCGGCGACCGGATGCTCATCGGCCTCAGCGAGCGCGTCATGGCCGCCGCGATGCTCGGGATGCTCATCATCCTGGCCGTCCGCGCCGTCCACCTCCAGCGCCTCACGGTCGTTTCGGCCCGCGCCCTCGCCGCCTGACACCCCTTCGTACGAACGGCCCGGATCCGCCGCGATCCGGGCCGTTCGGCGTCCACACGCCCGTCGGCGAGCGGGGAGACTTGCCCGCACGGTGCACTATTGCCGGGTGACCCTGCGTTTCGACCATTCCGCGACCGACGTCGAATCCCGCGAGGAACTCGACTTCCGCATCGCCGAGGGAACCCTGTCCGGCCTGACCGTCCAGGGCCTGGATCTGCGCCAGGACTACCCCGACCTGGCCGCCGTCGACGTCGCCGACGCGATGTTCATCGGCTGCCGCTTCCCGGCCGGGGAGAACGCCGCCGAGCTGATCACCCGTGGCGCGCACGTGATCCCGACCTTCGGCGAGACGCCCTACTCGACCCAGCCCGGCCACCTCTACACGGCGAGCGAACTGGCCGCGGGCTTCGACGAGGGCGGCTTCGAGGGCATGTTCGACACCCGCGTGTACCGGCACTACGTCGAGCGCGGAGAGGCCATGCCCGAGACGCGCGAGGCGCTCGCGCAGCGCCTGCACGACTCGGGGATCGACAACGCGCTGCTCGACCTGATGCGCGGCTGGGCCCACTACCAGGGCGGGCCGGTCGTCGGCGTCATGGGCGGCCACGCCGAGCTGCGCGGCACGCCGGAGTTTCGCAAGGTCGCCCGCCTGGGACGCAAGCTCGCGCGCGCCGGGGCGCTGGTCGTCACCGGCGGCGGACCGGGGGCGATGGAGGCCGCCAACCTCGGCGCCTATGCCGCCGACACGACGGAGGCGGAGCTGTCGCGGGCCGTCGACCTGCTGGCCGACCACCCCGACTTCCACGACCACGATCCCTTCACCGCCGTGGCCCTGCGCGTGCGCAAGGAGCTCGGCGACCACGACCACGACGGCATCGCCGACACGACCTGGTCACGCCAGGGCGGGCTGTCGATCCCGACGTGGCTCTACGGGCACGAGCCGGCGAACCTGTTCGCGTCGCGGATCGCCAAGTACTTCTCCAACGCCATCCGCGAGGACACGATCCTGCGGCTGGCGCGCGGCGGCATCGTGTTCGCGCCCGGCCGGGCCGGGACCGTCCAGGAGGTCTTCCAGGCCGCCACGAAGATCTTCTACAACTCCGACGGGCCGACCGGGCCGATGGTCTTCCTGGGCGTCGACTACTGGACCGCGCTGCCCGCTCCGGAGCTGCTGCGGACCCTGCTGCGCGGCAGCAGGACGGGCGACGAGTCCGGGCTGGTGCACGTGACCGACGACACCGACGAGGCGGTCGCGCTGCTGGTCGGCGGCTGATCTTCGGCGGCTGAGCCTCAGGCCTCGTCGAACTCGCCGGTGGCGATGTCGGCGAGGAAGGCCGACCAGTTGCCGCGGTCGAGGGTGAGGACCGGGCAGTCGAGGCCGGCGAGCTTGGAGTCGCGGATGGCGACGTGCGCGACCGAGGTCGTGGCGACCTGCACGCAGCGAGCACTGCCGGCGACACCGCGCGTGCTGGCACGCCACGTCGCCCGTTCGAGCGCCATGCGGTTGTCGGTCATTGCGAGCTCCTCGTTAAGCCGGGGGATGGCCGAGAACCCGAATTGGGCGATCTTGCTCCCGTTCCGGGCGATACGAGTCGAGCGTAACGCCGGGTCACCGCCTGAACGTGGTCTCGTGAGGAAGATGGGTCGAGCGCCACAGTGTCGCTGCGCACTTCCGGCCGCCCGCCGCCTTGTGGTGCCGGATCTGTTTGCGCCAGAAGGCATCCGACCCCGGCGAGGCGGCGCGCCGACCACCGACGGAGCGGGGTTGGCCCAGCCGTTACCCCTGCGGGTACAGAGGAGGGCCGGCCCCATCGCCGTATGCCGGTTCCTCCACGACGAGACCGCTAGCTGCCCGCCCCCTGGTAGTGCCGGATCTGCCGGTGCCAGAAGGCGTAGGACCCCGCGAAGAGCAGCGCGCCCACTACCGGCGACAGGTACGCCAGCCACGCCGGCAGGCCCAGCTCGTCGGTCCGTCCCAACAGGACGGTCGTGGGCAGGTAGGCGACGAAGGCCACGGGCAGGATCGTCAGCGCCAGCTGCCCGGCGCGGCCGAAGACCTTGCCGGGGTAGTTGCCGTAGAGGTTGAAGACACTGTCGACGGTGAAGCGGGCCTGCCGCGTGCCGAGGGTGCGAAAGGCGATCGCCGACATCCCCAGCTGGAAGGCGCCCTCGACCATGCCGCCGCCGAGGATCGCCAGGGCGAGGAAACCCAGGCGCCAGGCGTTCCAGTCGACGTCGACGAGCGACATCGCCGGGATCAGCAGGACGAGGCCGGCGAGGAGGTCGCCGAGAGGGTGCAGCCGAAAGCGGCTGGTCATGAGCTGCACCAGGGGATTGACCGGGCGGATGAGGAAGCGGTCGAAGGTGCCCTCCTGCACGAAGTCCTCGACGAAGCGCAGCTGGTTGAAGGGCAGCGCCCAGACCGCGTGCGCGACCAGGCGGATCCCGTAGAGCAGCGCGACGTCGGAGATGCTCCAGCCGCCGATCTCCCCGAAGCGCGCGAGCATGACCCACAGCGCGAAGAAGCCGACCGACTGGAAGACCGCGCCGGCTGCCATGGTCATGAACAGGTCGGCGCGGTACTGGGCCATGCCGCGGATGGCGCCGCCGAGGAGGATCCCGCCGGCCTTGAGCTGCCAGGCGACCGAAGCGCGCACCGTCATCCGCCCTGCACCACCACTCGGTTCACGGCGCGGCGCCAGACCAGCCAGGTCAGCCCGCCGATCACGGCGAGCCAGAGGAACTGCACCCCGATCGCCTGCCACACGCGGGTTCCCTCGAAGCGCCCGACGTAGATCGCCAGCGGCGTGTAGACCACCGCCTGCCAGGGGAGCCATTCCAGGATGGTGCGCAGCCAGTCGGGCATGACCCACAGCGGGACCAGGACGCCGGAGAGGAAGCCGCTGAGCACCGAGTACAGGAACTCCATGCCGCCCATCTCCAGGGTCCAGAACACGACCGAGGCGACCAGCAGGCCGATGCAGCAGTTCAGCAGCCAGCCGACCAGTGTGGACAGCAGGTACCAGCCCAGCGCTCCCTCGGCGGGTGCGGAGAGGTCGCTGAACAGGAAGATGACCGGCAGCATCAGCACGATCATCGGCGTCTTGACGATGAGCTGGGCGACCTGACCGCACACCTGCTGCGTGACGATCCCGACCGGGCGGGCCATGTCGGCGCCGATCTTGCCGTCGCGCACGCGGGCGGTGAGCCAGTCGATGGTGTCGTCCCAGTTGATCAGGTTCTGGATGGCCGCCAGGGAGACGTAGGTCGTCATCACCGACAGCGAGACACCGTCCAGAGTGGACCGTCCGTTGTAGATCGCGCGCCACAGCGCGGCCATCAGGACGAGCTGCATGGCGGGCGCGATCAGCCAGATGAGGATGTCGGTGCGGTAGACGTACACCGAGCGGATGCGGTTCTCGGTGAAGGCCCAGCGCGCGCCGAGCCCGCCGGCGAGGCTCACCGCGACTCCCGTTCCAGGTACATGCGGCGGATCACGCCCTCCAGGTCCGGTTCGCTCAGCGAGAGGTCGGTGACCTCGTACTTCGCCGACACCTCCGCGATCAGCGCCGCCGCCGGGGTCACGCGGGGATCGAAGGACAGCCACACGCGCCCCTCCTCGGCGCGCACCACGTCCGCGGCGGCCACCGCGACGTCGGCGGGCGAGGCGAGCTGGACGACGAGTTCCCGGTGCGGCGCGTAGGTCTCCTTCAGCGGCCCCACCGGGCCGTCGTAGAGGACCTTGCCGTGGTCGATGAGGACCAGGCGGCGGCACAGGCGCTCGACGTCGTCCATGTCGTGCGTGGTGAGCAGGACCGTCGTCCCGGTGTCGCGGTTGAGTTCGGCGACGAACTCGCGGATGCGCTCCTTGGCGATCACGTCCAGGCCGACGGTCGGCTCGTCGAGGTAGAGGATCGACGGCTCGTAGATCATTGCCGCCGCCAGGTCGCCGCGCATCCGCTGCCCCAGCGAGAGCTGCCGCACCGGAGTGTCCAGAAAGGACGACATGCCCAGGATCTCGACGAAGCGGTCGAGGTTCTCGCGGTAGCGCGTCTTCGGGACCTCGTAGAGGCGGCCGATCATGCGGAAGGAGTCGATGAGCGGGAGGTCCCACCACAGCTGGCTGCGCTGGCCGAAGACGACGCCGATGTTGCGGGCGTTGCGCTCCCGGTGCTTCCACGGCACCACCCCGGCGACTTCGAGGTGGCCGGAGGTCGGGGTGAGGATGCCGGTGAGCATCTTGATCGTCGTGGACTTCCCCGCACCGTTGGGGCCGAGGTAGCCGACGAGTTCGCCCGCCTCGACGGTGAAGGAGATGTCGTCGACGGCGCGGGTGACCTCGTAGTCGCGGCTGAAGAGGGTCCGGACGGTCGCGAAGGCGCCCTGCTTGCGGCGGACGCGCTTGAACTCTTTGACGAGGCCTGCGGTCTCGATCAGGGGCATGGCGCCAGGTAAGCACCGCCCGGGCCGAGCGGCAAATGATTTACAGCACAGTGAATCCTTCGGGATCGACGCGATCCCTAGGATCGAGACCAGCGACGACGGTGAGGCGGTGACCCCATGAGGGACCGATACGAGTCCGCGGCCGACCAGGCCATCCGCCAGGCGCAGGAGCGCGGCGAGTTCGACAACCTGCCCGGCATGGGCAAGCCCCTGCCGGGAGCCGGTCAGCATCTCACCGAGGACTGGTGGGTGCGCGACCTGGTCGCCCGCGAGAACATCACCGGCGTGCTGCCACCGGCGCTGGCGCTCAAGCGCGAGATCCAGGACCTTCCCGGCAAGCTCGCCGCCCTGCCGACCGAGGCGGAGGTGCGCGAGGCCGTCGAGGAGCTCAACACCCGGATCATGAAGGGGCTGCGCGGGCCGGTCGAGGGGCCGCCGGTGACGGTGATGCCGCTGAAGATCGAGACGGTCCTGGAGAACTGGCGCCGCCGCACCTAGCGAAAACGGCCCGCGACCGTGGGTCGCGGGCCGTTCCGTCTACCAGAAGACGCCGAAACCGTCGCCGGTCTCGCCGCTGCCGGGAACACCGTCGGAGTCCTGCGAGAGGAACTTCGCGGCGGTACCGGTCAGCCCGGCCGCATTCGAGTAGATGACGGTCAGGGCGCCGCGGCCCTGGTCCTCACCGCTCGCTCCGACGACCAGCGCCAGGTGGCCGTTGCCCTTGACGTCGAGGAAGCGCAGGCTGGAGCCCCAGTGGTCACCGGTCTCGCTGCCGCCGGGGATGCCGGAGGAGTCCTGCGTCCACGCCTTCGCCTTGCTCGTCGTCAGACCCGAGGCGCCGCCCGGGATGACCGTCACGAACGCGTCGCCGGACGAGTAGATCGCCAGCTCGGCGAAGCCGTCGCGGTTGTTGTCGCCGGCCGCCAGCGTCGAACCGTAGAAGTCGTTCGACCCCGCGCCGCCCGGCAGTCCGCTGGTGTCCTGCGTGAACTGGACCGCGCCGGTCGTGCCGATCTTCGTCCCGCTGGAGTACAGGACCGTCACCGTTCCGGCGTCGGCCTTGCGTTTGCCGTCGGTGCCGGTGACCGGCGAGCCCGGCGCGCCGACCGCGAGGTCGGCCTTGCCGTCGCCGTTGAAGTCGGCGAGCACGACCTGGGCGCCGAACATGTCGGAGGAGTCGCCCTTGTCAGGGTTGAAGGAGCCCGAGCCGCCGGGGACGCCGGAGGTGTCCTTGGTGAAGAACTGCGAGGTCGAGGTGAAGCCGTAGGCCGTTCCGTAGAAGACGCTCACCGAGCCGGTCGACCACTGCTTGACCTCCCAGTCGTACATGGAGCCGACCGCGAGGTCGTCGAAGCCGTCGCCGTTGATGTCGCCGGCCGACATGGCGTAGCCGAAGAGTTCGTTCTCGTTGTACTCACCCGGCGGGTCGTAGATGGGCAGGCGGTCGTTCGACGACAGTCCGGCCCCGGCCATGCCCCGGTAGACGTAGGCGGAACCGTTGTAGGAACCGGGTTCGCCGACGGCGAGGTCGTCGACGCCGTCACCGTTGAAGTCGCCGGCGGCCATCGAGATGCCGAAGCCGCCGTACTCGCCGCTGACGGAGAGGGTGTCGACGCCGGTCGTCGTCAGGCCCGTCGCCGAGCCGTAGAAGACCAGCACGCTGCCGGCGTTCTTGGCCGAGCCGAGGTCCTCACCGGTCAGGGACGCCGCGAGGTCGGCGTATCCGTCGCCGTTGAAGTCGCCGCTGGCGGTGATCTCGCCGAGCAGGTCGCCGTCCTCGTTGCTGCCGGGAACGCCCGCGACGTCCTGGTGGATGGCGCGGCTGCCCGCTCCGGTCGCACCCGTGCGGGTACCCGGGAGGATGTAGAGCTGGCCGGTGTCGGTGTCGTCACCGAGGTTCTCGCCGGGGGCTCCGGCGACGGTCTCGGCGAAACCGTCGTTGTTGAAGTCGAAGGCGCGAGGCCTGACGATCAGCGAGGCGGTCGCGACGGCCGGCTGGTGGCCTTCGCCCTCGGCCGAACTGAAGGTGTACTCGTTGACGCCGGTGACCGAGGGGGCCTCGGTGAAGGTGAACGCGCCCGAGGCGGGCACGGGGATCGTGCCGAGGTCGTGCGTGCCGGTGGCATCGGTGCGGGACACGGCGACGGTGGCGTTGGCCGGACCGTTGGCCAGGGTGCCGGTGATCCGGATCCGGTCGCTGAAGCGGACGCCCTTGGGCGCCTTGACCGTCAGGGCCGTGGCGGCCTTGGTGGCGTAGCGCTTGAAGTACACCGACTCGCGGCTGTTCTCGCGGATCACGCCCACGAGAGTGTCGCCGAGGAACGCGACGCTGCGGGGGGTCACGGGCGAGTAGTAGTCGAGCGCGAACTTGCGCACGACTTTGGTGTCGCTGGACGCCAGGTCGTGGACCAGGTAGGAATCGGCGCTGGGGCTGCCGTTATCGGACACGGCGGCGAAGCGCCCGTCGGCGCTCAACGCGACCGACTCGGACCGGCCGGGCGTGGTGATCGTCTTCTCACGCGACAGGTCGGAGGTCCGGTAGATCTCCAGGTCGCCGCAGGTGACGAGGACGCGCTCGCCGTCGGGCGTCAGGACGGCGTCGTCGCAGTACGAGCGGCCGCCCGTGGCGACCTCGGCGGGCGTTTCACCGGAGACGTCGTAGACGCGGAACACGCCTCCGGCGCCGCTCTCGGCGAGGAACAGCCGGTCGGGACGGTCGGGCAGGGCGGTGAGCCGGCCGGGCTTGGCGGTGAAGACGCCGGTGGTGGCGATACCGGTGGCCGGGTCGAAGACGCCCACGCCTCCGACGGTGGTGTCCGCGCAGGAGTCGTAGGAGTACCAGAGTTTCCCGCCGGTGAAGGCGATCGTGCGGGCGCAGTCGACGGCCGGGAGCGCGACGGTGGTCGTCGCGTAGGTCTGGGTGTCGATGGCGACGATGCTGCGCGTGTCGCCGCCCTGGAGGGCGTAGACGGTCGAGCCGTCGCCGCTGATGGTCAGGTCCATGATGTAGCCGAGGTTCGCGACGGTCTGCTTGACCACGCCGCCGGCGTCGATGGCGACGACCGTCGGCGGGGAGTAGGTCGCGACGAAGACCTGCTGGTGGAGCGGATCGGCGACCAAGTCGCGGAAGATGTCGCCGATGACGACCTTCGCGTCCGGGACGACGTTGACCGGCTCGGCGGCGGCGGGTTGTGCGACGGCGACGAGCCCCGCCGACGCCGCGATGACGGCGGCGGCGAAAAAGGGCATGCGTTTGGCGCTGGGGGTTCCAGGCAAAGGGCACCTCAGAAGTGAAAGGGCGCGTCCTTGGGATCGGAGCGCAATGGGCCCGACGATTCCATCACGGCCGCACGCTGGGCGGTATCGGCCAGGTGGATGAACCGGAGATGTACGGGCCCGGGTGCATCACCCCGCGAGGCGGTCGATGCAACTCTCGCCCTGGGAGAGGCCGGTCGCCTCGGTGGTGATCGTGGTGAGGTCGGGGTTGAGTGCGGCGGCCTGCCTCATGACGGTGGGGTCGGCCGAGGCGGTGGACAGGTTCTGCACGGCGCCCGACAGCTGGTCGAGCGAGGGACGGCCCAGCTCGACGGCCGCCTCGCGGGCGTCGGCGTACCCCTGTTCCACGGAGTAGACGGCCACGCGCAGGGCGGCGGTGTCCTTGACGATGATGGCGCTGCGGGTGCGGGCGGCGCCGTCGAGCATGGTCACAAGCCCGAGGCACAGGCGCGTCTCGGGCTTGTCGAGGTTGGCGGGGGTGCTGACGGCGGGGGGCTCGGCGGGATTGCGCTTCTCCTCCCAGCCCCAGAAGATCGCCGACATGAAGATCGCTCCGACGACGACGCCGCTCAACGCGACCAGCCACGAGAACGCGCGCATGGGGACCTCCGTGGTCGGGTGTCACTGACTCTACGATCATCGACCATTATCTGATCATTGCTCCGTAAAATCCCGATTCGCCGAAATCTCTCCCGTCCCTGGAGCGATACTGAGCCGCACGGCCCCCACGGGCCGTGCCGCGGTACACCCAGCCACGGGAGGCGAGTCATGGGCCCGCAGTTCGATCCGATCGCGTCCTGGCACGAACCCGCGGTCGTGCGCGTCGGGGACGCCTCCGACGCGCTGACAGGCGTACCCGTCGCGTCCGCCGGGGCCGTCCCCGAGCGTCTGGGCGTCGACCGCGACGCCTTGGCCGCGCTGGGTTTCGACGGTGAGCGCGGACAGCATCTTCCCCTTCGGGACCGCGACGGCAAGCCCGTCATCGCCTACGGCATCGGGGACCCCGAATCGCTCGACGCCGCCGCGATCCGCCAGGCGGCGGGCGACTTCGCGAAGGTCGCCGAGGCGCGCGGGCTCGCGTTCGGATTTCCCGAGGGCGCCGACACCGACGCGGCGGTCACCGCCGCCGTCGAGGGCGTCCTGCTGGCCCGCTACCGTCCGGGCCTGCTCCAGACCACGCCGTCGGGCACGCCGCTCGACGAGCTCACGATCCTGACCGGCCACGCCCGGGCGGCCGCCGCCCAGCGCGGCGCGATCCTCGCACGCGCCACGGCCCTGTCGCGCGACCTGGCGAACTCCCCGCCGTCGATGCTCACCGCCGAGCGCCTCGCGGAGGTCGCCGAGGGGCTGGCCGCCGAGTGCGGCTGGTCGGTGGAGACCTTCGACAAGGCCGCGCTGGCCGAACTCGGCTGCGGTGGCCTGCTCGGCGTCAACGCCGGCAGCGTCGACGAACCGCGCATGATCAAGATCCGCTACGAGGGCCCGGCCGACGCGCCCAAGCTGGCGCTGGTCGGCAAGGGCATCATGTACGACTCCGGCGGCATCGCCCTCAAGCCCGCCGACGCCGTCCACGCGACGATGAAGAACGACATGTCGGGCGCGGGTTCGATCCTGGCGGCGATGGCCGTGCTGAAGTCCCTCGACTGCCCGACCACGGTCACGGCCTACCTGATGTGCACCGACAACATGCCCTCGGGTTCGGCGACCAAGCTCGGCGACGTGCTCGTCATGCGCGGCGGCAAGACCGTCGAGGTCATCAACACCGACGCCGAGGGCCGCCTGGTGATGGCCGACGCGCTCGTCCTGGCCGGCGAGGAGGCCGTCGACGCGATCGTCGACATGGCAACGCTCACCGGCGCGTGCCTGCGGGCGCTCGGCGCGCAGATCGCCGGCGTCTTCGGCAACCACCAGGGCCTCGTCGACCAGGTCCTGGCCTGCGCCGAGTCCTCGGGCGAGCCGGCGTGGCAGCTGCCGCTGGCCCGCCGCTACCGCCACGAGCTCGACTCCGACGTCGCCGACATCAAGAACATGGGCGGCCCGAACGCCGCGGCGATCCACGCGGCCCTGTTCCTCGACGAGTTCACCGGCGGGCGCCCGTGGGCGCACGTCGACATCGCCGGCACCGCGCAGACCGACACCGCCGGCTCTTGGCGGACGCCCGGCTGCACCGGTTTCGGCGCGCGGATGCTGGCCGAGCTGGCCTGCGGGTTCCGGCAGCCGAAGGACTAGAAGGGGTGTGGCGATGAGCGCCGAAGCGGTCGTGGCGAAGCGGACCTTGAGCCAGCGCATGCTCGACGGCGTCGAGAAGCTCGGCAACAAGGTCCCGCACCCGGTGATGATCTTCCTCGGGCTGATCCTGATCATCATCCTGCTCTCGGCGGTGCTGTCCGCGCTCGACGTGAGCGTCACCTACGAGGTCTCCGAGCCCGCGCCGGTCGTCGGCATGGAGACCTACCCCGGCGGCACCGAGGAGCCCTCGAAGGTCTTCCCGCCCGACAGCCTCTACGACCACCCGGTCGAGACGCACACCGAGACCACGCAGATCGAGAGCCTGCTGACCGCCGACGGCATCCGCTTCATCTTCACCTCGGCGGTGGACAACTTCACCAACTTCGGCGTCGTCGGCGTGATCCTGGTGGCCATGATCGGCGTCGGCCTCGCCGAGCGGGCCGGACTGATCGGCGCGCTGATCCGCAAGCTCGTCAAGGTCGCCCCGAAGTGGTCGCTGACCTTCATCATCGTGCTGCTGGGCATCGTCTCCTCGGTCGCCTCCGACGCCGGGTACCTGGTGCTGATCCCGCTGGGCGCGGTGGCGTTCATAGCCGTCGGGCGGCATCCGCTGGCGGGCATCGCGGCGGCCTTCGCGGCCGTCGGCGCGACCTTCGGCGTCAACCTGATCATCACGCCGGTCGACGGGATCATCACCGAGGTCACCAACGAATCGGCGGCCCTGGTCGACCCGACGCGCGAGATCAGCCTGACCGCGAACCTGTTCTTCGGGATCGGCTCGACGCTCTTCCTGGCGCTGGTGATCACCTTCGTCACCGAGCGCATCATCGAACCGCGCCTCGGCAAGTACACCGGCGGGCACGTCGAGGAGGAGGACCCGGCGACCGCCGACGAGGACGCCGCCGCCGAGGGGCGCGGCCTGCGCTTCGCGCTGTGGGGTTTCCTGGCCGTCCTGGCCCTGATCGTCCTGCTCAGCGCCCCGCCCAACGGCATCCTGCGCAACCCCGAGACCGGCAGCCTGATCGAGAACTCGCCGCTGATGGACGGCCTGATCTTCATCATCATGCTGATCTTCCTGGTCGCCGGCCTCTGCTACGGCGCCGGCGCGAAGACCATGCGGGGCAGCGCCGCGGCCATGGACGCGATCACCAAGACCTTCGCCGGACTCGGCGGGCTGATCTTCATGCTGCTGGTCATCGCGCAGTTCATCGCGTACTTCAACTACACCAACATGGCCACCGTCGCCGCGGTGAAGATGGCCGACTGGCTGGAGAGCGCCAACGTCGGCGCGCTGTGGCTGCTGATCGGCTTCATCCTGGTCACCCTGATCCTCGACATCATCATCCCCGGCGTCATCCCGAAGTGGGCGATCTTCGCGCCCATCTTCGTGCCGCTCTTCCTGCGCCTGGGCGTGGCACCGCAGACGGTGCTGGCCGCCTACCGCGTCGGCGACTCGCCGGTCAACGTCATCACGCCGCTGATGGTGTACCTGCCGTTCATCGTGCTGCTCACGCAGAAGTACAAGAAGGAGGCCGGCGTCGGGACGGTCGTGTCGCTGATGATCCCGTACACGCTGATCGTCGCGGCCGCCTGGACGCTGTTCTTCGTCGCCTGGTACCTGCTGGGCATCCCGCTGGGGCCGGGCGCCCCGGTCGAGCTGCCGTGAGCCCCCGATGGGCGACGCGAACACCTGCCTGCTGATCCTCGCGGTCACGATCGCGCTGTTCGTGTGGAACAGGCTTCCCGTCGAGATCGTCGCCCTCGGCTCGGCCCTCGCGCTCTACCTGACCGGCGTGCTGCCCTTCGCCGACCTGTTCAGCGGCTTCGGCGACCCCGTCATCCCCTTCGTCGCGGCACTGTTCGTCGTCAGCGAAGGACTCGGCGCGGCCGGGGTGACCGCCTGGATCGGCGGCCTGCTCGCCGCGCGCTCCGGCGGCGGGAAGGTCCGCCTCGTCGTCGTGATGATGGTCCTCGCCGCCGCCCTCACCGCCCTGATCAGCGTCAACGGGACCACGGCCGCGCTGCTGCCGGTCGTCGTCCTGCTCGCCGTGCGCCTGGGCATGGCCCCCTCCCGGCTGGCGATCCCGCTCGCCTTCGCCGGGCACGCCGGGTCGCTGCTGGTGCTGACCGCCTCGCCCATCAACGTCCTCGTCTCCGAGGCCGCCGCCGAGGCCGGCGGCCGGCCCTTCGGCTTCTTCGAGTTCGCCTTGGCCGGAATCCCCCTGGTCGCCGGGACCATCGCGGTGTGCGTCCTGCTCGGCGACCGGCTCCTGCCCGCCCGCACCCCGCGCTCGCTGCCGCCGGACCTGTCGGGCCACTCCCGCACCCTCATCACCCACTACCGCCTCGACGCGCACACCACCGCCCTGACCGTCCCGCCCGGCTCACCCGCCGTCGGCGGCCCCGCCGAAAGCCTCCCCCCGCCGATCCTCGGCGCCGTCGGCCCCGACCGCACCGCACTGCGCCCCGGAACCCCCCTCAAAGCCGGCGACATCCTCATCGCCTCGGGCGACCCCGCCGCCCTCACCGAACTCGCCGAGGCCTACGGCCTGCGCCCCACCCCCGACGCCGGAGCCGACCGGCTCGCCGCGACCCTCCTCACCCGCGACCACGGCGTCGCCGAACTCGTCCTCGGCCCGCGCTCACCCTTGGCCGGCGACACCGTCTACCCCGGCATGGCCACCGACAGCGGCGAACTCGTCGTCCTCGCCGTCGCCCGCGGCGGCCAGACCCTCCCGCACACCGAGGCGGCCGTCCTCGAAAGCGGCGACGTGCTCCTCCTGCGCGGCTCCTGGAACGCCCTCGACCGCGCCGCCGGCGACGGCGACCTCCTCGTCGTCGACGCGCCCGCGTCCGTGCGGCGGCAGGCCGTCCCCCTCGGGCCGGGCAGCCGCACCGCCGTGACGATCCTCGCCGCGATGGTCGTCCTCCTCGCCACCGGCGTCGTCCCGCCCTCGGTCGCCGCGCTCCTGGCCGCCGGCGCCATGGTCGTCACCCGCGTCATCACCATGCGCCAGGCCTACGCCGGAATCTCCTGGACCACCCTGGTCATCGTCGCCGGAATGTTCCCCATGTCCCTGGCCATGCAGCGATCCGGAGCCGCCGACCGGCTCGCCGACATCGTCGTCGGCCCCTTCGGCGGCAACGCGATCCTGCTGCTCCTCGGCCTCTTCCTGCTCACCGCGCTCCTCGGGCAGGTCATCAGCAACATGGCCACCGCCCTGATCGTCATCCCCATCGCCGTCGCGGCCGCCGCCGACGTCGGCGTGCCCCTCCCACCGGTCCTGATGTGCGTCGCGATCGCCTCCGCCGCCGCGTTCCTCACCCCCATCGCCACCGCCGCCAACCTCATGGTCAAGGAACCCGGCGGCTACCGCTTCGGCGACTACTGGCCGCTCGGCGCGGTCTGTCTCGCCTGGTTCGGCGTCGTCGGCGTCGGCCTCGTCCCACTGATCTGGGGGATCACATGACCGCAGCCGAAGCCGTCGCCGAGATCCTCCGCCAGATCGCCGGCGAGGTCGAGTCCCATGAGGACGGACACGTCGCCGACTACATCCCCCAGCTCGCCCTCGCCGACCCGGCCGTTTTCGGACTCGCCATGGCGAGCATGGACGGCGAGGTCGGCGGCGCCGGCGATCCCCGCGCGCCCTTCACGATCCAGTCGATCTCCAAACCCTTCGTGTACGCGCTCGCCCTGGCCGACCACGGTCTGGACGCGGTCTCGCGCTGGGTCGGCGCCGAACCCAGCGGCGAGGCGTTCAACGCCATCAGCCTTGAGGCGGGCACCGGCCGCCCGGCCAACCCGATGATCAACGCGGGCGCGATCGTGGTCAGCGGCCTGGTCGAGGCGGACGAGATCCTGCCGTTCCTGTCGGCCTTCGCCGGGCGCGCGCTCGACGTCGACGAGGCGGCCTACGCGTCGGAGGCCGCCACCGGCGACCGCAACCGGGCCCTGGCCTACCTCATGCGCTCGGCCGGCGCACTCCCCGGCGAGCCGGGCCCGCTCCTCGACTCCTATTTCCGGCAGTGCTCGATCCGCGTGACGGCGACCGATCTGGCGGTCATGGCGGCGACGCTGGCCAACGGCGGCCGCAATCCGGTCACGGGCGCCGAGGTGGTCGCCGAACCGGTAGCGGTGCTGGTGCAGGCGGTGATGGCCTCGTGCGGGATGTACGACGCGGCCGGCGACTGGCTGCTGCGGGTCGGGCTGCCCGCCAAGAGCGGTGTGTCGGGCGGCGTGATCGCCACCAGCCCCGGGCGCTGCGGTGTCGCGGCCTTCTCACCGAGGCTCGACCCGACCGGCGCGTCGGTGCGGGGAGTCGCGGCGGTGCGGATGCTGTCGGACCGCTTCGGCCTGCACCTCATGCACAACCCGAGCGTCCGCGAGGAGCAGCGGCTGGGGATGCGTGGCACGATCCCCTCATGAGCATCACCGCTTTCGGCACGCCCGGCTGGCGCTGGCTGCACGAGCCGGCCGCGTGGTCGGCGCAGGACGCGACCGTCGAGGCCACCACCTCGCCCGGCACCGACTTCTGGCGCCGGACGCACTACGGCTTCGTCCGCGACAACGGCCACGTGCTCGCCCGCGAGGCCGCGGGCGACTTCACGCTCCGGGCGACCTTCGACGGCGACTACACCGACCAGTACGACCAGGCCGGCGCCATGGTGCGCGCCGACGCCGACAACTGGATCAAGACGGGCATCGAGCTCGTCGACGGTGTCCACCAGCTCAGCGCGGTGGTCACCCGCGAGGTCTCCGACTGGTCGGTCGTCGCGCTGCCGTCGGCGCCCGAATCGGTGACGGTCGACGTGCGGCGGGAAGGCGACACCGTCACCATCCGGTATGGACTCGACGGGGCCGCCCCGGAGAAGATGCTGCGCCTGGCCTACTTCCCGCCGGCCGTCCCGGTTCTCGCCGGTGTCATGTGCGCCTCCCCCGACGGGAAGGGCTTCACCGCGCGGTTTCGCGACGTGACGGTCACGTGAGCGCGTCGGCGACGGCCTTCGCGGCCTCCTCGACGGAGGTCGTGGAGGTGTCGACCACGACGTCGTAGGTCATTCCCTTGTGGACGGCGGTGGCCTGCATCGCGGCCATGCCGGGGGTGCGGTCGCCGCGACCGGCTTCGCGCTGTTCGGCGACCTCGGGTGCGCAGTGCACGCCGACCCACAGGACGGGCAGCCCGGCGAGGAGTTTCAGCCATTCGCGCTGCGACTCGCCGCCGCGCAGGAACACCTCGTCGACGATGACCCTGGCGCCTGCCCGGGCCATCGCGACGAGCCCGGCGTCCCAGGCGCGGTTGAGTGCGGTGAAGTCGGCTCCCGGGCTGACGCTTCCGTCCTCACCGAAGGCGAGTCCCGCCTCGCCGGTGAGCAGGCGGGGCGGGACTCCTTCGATGAGGTCGTCGACGCCGAAGGTGAGCCAGGGGTCGTGGAGCGTGTTCTGCAACGCGCGGGCCAGCGAGGACTTGCCGGAGCTGGAGCCGCCGTTGAGGATGATCATCCGATAGTTCACGCCTTCACGGTACGCAAGGGCGCCGGGGCGGCTCAGGGTGTCGGTTCGTCGATTCCCGCCCCGCGCAGTTCGGCGACGCGGCGCTCCTCGAAGGCGTTGCCGAGGTCTTCGAGTCGCGCGGGCGATACGGCGTCGGCGAGGACGGGCAGGATCTCCTGTCCTTCCTCGACGTGGTCGCGGACGGCTTCGACGAAGCCTTCGAAGGCGACGGCGAAGCGTTCGGTGCCCAGGAGCCGTTGTGCTTCGGCGAGTTTGACGGCGACCTCGTCGTGTTCGTGGGAGCCGTGGTAGACGGGTTCGCCGGGCATCAGGGCGGGGTAGACGTGGTCTTCCTCGGCTCGGCTGTGCGCGGCGAGGCGCGCCTCGATTTCGGCGAGCAGCACGGTTTCGTCGCCGTTGGCGCTGCGGACCTGTCGAACAAGATCTTCGAGCAGGCGGTGATCGGCGGTGATCGCGGTCACGGCGTCCATTGTCGAGCCTCCAGTGTCGGGGGTTGCCCCTGACTACCCACCCGTCTCGCCCTCAAAACCCGGGGGAGGCAAACGGACCCCCGCAAAGCCGGACAAAGAAGTCCGACCATGCGAAGGTCCCAGGCGGAACCGCCCACCCCGCCCAGCGGCAAGCGCGACGAAGTCGCGGACCGCGGCGAAGCCGCCGGAAACACGGCAGCACCCGCCTCGGTGTCCACCATCCGAGGCGGGTGCTGGTCTTTCACCCTTGGTGCGTGTGTCTGTTAGAAGGCGTCTTCGTCGAGGTCCATGGCGTCGTAGGTCGCGTTCTCGACGATCGCGCGGTCGGAGATCAGTCGGGGGAGGACTTCGGAGGCGAAGAAGCGCGCGGAGGCGACCTTGCCCTGGTAGAAGTTGTCTCCGCGGCCTTCGGCGATGGCGGCGAGGGCCACCTGTGCCTGGCGGGCGAGGAGCCAGCCGACGATGACGTCGCCCATGGCGAGGAGGAGTCGGCGGGAGTGGAGGCCGACCTTGTACAGGGCGCGGGGTTCTTCGCCCTGGGAGGCGCCGAGGTGGGCGCCGAGGGCTCCGAGCATGGCCTGCGCGTTCTCCAGGGCCTTGCCGAGTGCCTCGCGGACGGGCTTGAGTTCTTCCGGTCCGTCGGCGGCGGTGAAGGCCTGGATCTCGCCGGCGACCTTCATGAGCGCGAAGCCCTGGTCCTTGACGATCTTGCGGAAGAGGAAGTCGAGGCTCTGGATGGCGGTGGTGCCTTCGTAGAGCGTGTCGATCTTCGAGTCGCGGACGTACTGCTCCAGGGGGTAGTCCTGGAGGAAGCCGGAGCCGCCGAAGGTCTGGAGCGATTCGGAGCCGATGAGTTCGTAGGCGCGTTCGGATCCGACGCCCTTGACGAGGGGGAGCAGGAGGTCGTTGATGCGCTGGGCCTCGTCGGCGGCCTTCTCGTCGCCCGCGTCGACGGCCATGAGCTGCCGGTCCTGCCAGGTGGCGGTGTAGGTGACGAGGGCGCGGAGGCCTTCGGCGTACGCCTTCTGGAGGAGCAGGGAGCGGCGGACGTCCGGGTGGTGCGTGATGGTCACGCGGGGGGCGTCCTTCGAGGGGGTGAGCAGGTCGGCGCCCTGTACGCGCTGCTTGGCGTATTCGAGGGCGTTGAGGTAGCCCGTCGAGAGGGTCGCGATGGCCTTGGTGCCGACCATCATGCGGGCGTACTCGATGATGAGGAACATCTGGCGGATGCCCTCGTGCTTCTCGCCCATGAGCCAGCCCTTGGCGGGGGCGTTCTCGCCGAAGGTGAGTTCGGCGGTGGTCGAGACCTTGAGGCCCATCTTGTGCTCGATGTTGGTGGCGTAGACGCCGTTGCGCTCGCCGAGTTCGCCGGTCTCGGCGTCGAAGTGGTACTTGGGGACCACGAAGAGGCTGAGGCCCTTGGTGCCGGGTCCGCCGTGTCCTTCGACGCCGACGGGGCGGGCGAGGACGTAGTGGATGATGTTGTCGGAGAGGTCGTGCTCTCCGGACGTGATGAAGCGCTTGACGCCTTCGAGGTGCCAGGAGCCGTCGGGCTGGAGGTAGGCCTTGGTGCGGCCGGCGCCGACGTCGGAGCCCGCGTCGGGTTCGGTGAGGACCATGGTGGCGCCCCAGCGCTTCTCGGCGAAGATCTTCGCCCACTGCTTCTGCTCGTCGGTGCCCTCGTGGTGGAGGGTGTGGGCCATGCTCGGTCCGCTGGCGTAGATCCAGACGGCCGGGTTGGAGCCCAGGACGAGTTCGGCGAGCGACCAGATCACCGAACGGGGCGCCCAGGTGCCGCCCAGCTCGGGGGGCAGGCCGAGGCGCCAGTATTCGGCGTCCATGAAGGTCTCGTAGGACTTGCGGAAGGAGTCCGAGACGGCGACGGTGTTGTTCTTGGTGTCGAACACCGGGGGGTTGCGGTCGGCGTCGGCGAAGGACTCGGCGAGGTCCTCGCGGGCCATGCGGTCCATCTCGCGCAGGATGTCCCGGGCGGTCTCCGCGTCGACGTCGGCGTAAAGGTCTCGGCCCATCATTTCGGCGGCACCGAAAACCTCGAACAGGTTGAACTCGATGTCGCGAAGGTTGCTCTTGTAGTGGGACATCCTCGGCCTCCTACTCGTCAGTAGCCCCCAGTTTATTACTCACGGGTAACCAACGGCAAGTGGGTCGGCCAGATACGTCCGGTCAGGTAACGGCCACACGCCTGTCGGGTTACCGACGCATCGACGTTCGTCACCGTTCGTGTCCTTCTTCGTTGAAACAGTGAACCGGACATCAAGGTGGGAGGTGCCGAATGTTCAGCACTGACGCGACCTCGGGCACGGGTAGTGACGTACCCGTCGGACGGACCTTAATCGCACGGCTCGTGTCCCGAATGGGATACACCGGACGCCATCGGGCACGCCCGTCGCTGGCTCGTCAGTACTTCGAGCTCACCGACAGCCCGTACGTGTCCGTCGAGGAACTTCTCACCTCCGAGCGCTGAGGCACCTCAGCGCGCGGTAGCGCGGGGAGAGTCGGCCGGGGGAAGGGCCGACGGGGCGGGATCACCAGCGGGGGATGCGGGCCCGGACGACGTGGGGACGTCGGCCGGGCCCGCGATCGCGTTCCCGCCGTTGCCGTTGCCGCCGCGCTCGGCGACCGCCCAGCTCGGCGCGGCCTCCTCGACGCCCGGTCGCGGACCGGTGTACTCGACCAGGACGAGCGCGATGTCGTCGTCCAGCGGCCCGCCGACCCATTCGCGCAGCGCGCTCTCCAGCGAGGCCAGGCCGTCGCCGACGGAGCCGTGCCCGAGCAGGCCCCAGGCGCGCTCGGAGATGGGGAAGAACTCGCCGGCGCGGCGCGCCTCGGTCAGGCCGTCGGTGTAGAGCAGGAGGCGGTCGCCCGGTTCGAGGCGGTGCGAGCGCAGGGAGACCACGGGCATGAAGCCCAGCGGCGGCGCCGCCGAGGGCGGTTCGAGCAGCTGGACGCGGCCGTCGCGCAGGAGCATGGGCGGCGGGTGGCCGCAGTTGACGATGGTGAGGGAGCCGCCGCGTTCTTCGAGGAGGGCGGCGGTCACGAAGTCCTCGTCGCCGACGGAGCGCGCCACGGCGCGGTCGAGGTCGGCGACGATGGCGCGCAGGTCGGCGCGCTCGAAGGCCACGTGGCGGTAGGAGCCGAGGACGGTGCTGGCGAGGCGGACGGCGTCGAGACCGTTACCGCGCACGTCGCCGATGATCATCCGCGTGCCGTAGGGGGTGTCGACGACCTCGTAGAGGTCACCGCCGATGTCGGCGGCGACGCTGGCCGAGACGTAGCGCGCGGCGAGGTTGAGGTGCCCGATCTGCGGGCCGAGAGGTCTCAGGACGGCTTCCTGCGCGACCGAGGCCAGGCGCGTGAGCGTGTTCATCCGGTCCAGCTGGCGCTGGCGGGCGACCGCCGTGGCCATGGCGATGCCCGTCGCGACGACGATCGCGGCCAGGTCGGTCGCCTCGCCGAGGGCGACGCTGTTGGAGCCGTAGGAGGTGACGCCGAGGCCGAACATCGTGCACGCCAGGCCGAGCAGGCCCACCGAGCGCCAGCCGGCGAAGGCCGCCGCCACGAACGGCGGGGTGGCCAGGAGGCCCACGACGCGGGGGGCGGGGCCGTCGGCGAGTTCGACCGCCGCGACGAGTGCGAGCAGCACGACGGCCGCGCCGATGCCGGCGCGCGCGTCAGGGCGCGTCCAGGCGGCACGTGAGCGGGCGCTGCCGCGCAGGCGGCTTGCTCCAGCCATCACTGCTCTCGGTTACCGGTGCGTACTCGGGAGCACGCATATGTGGACAATCATGATCGTCGCTGTTCAGCATGACGCGCGTTTTAAGGAAAGGGGACCCCTTTCCGGCCGCCTCTTCGGACCTAACGGCGGAGTAGGAGTTGCCGGCTCGTCCGGCCGCACGTTCACCGTGTGGACTGGTCGCCTCGCCGACGTCGGGAATGAACTCCGCTTCCGCCGCGCCCCTCTGGCTGACGGGGTTGTGGGGAAGGTACCCGTCGCGGGGCGGGGTGCGGAAGAGGCTCGCGTCCCCCGGCGCGATCGTTCGCGGCGGGTACGGCGCTCGGCCGGGAGGCGCGGTCGGGGGACGGGGTCACCGGCGTGTTCCCCGAAGGCTTCGACTGGACGGCGACCGACGCCCCCGTGTGCGTCGACGGAGCCCGCGACGAGCGCGAGGAACCGCGTCCACCTCGACCTGGCGACGAGCTCCCGCGCGCACCAGGCGGAGTTGATCGCGCGCTTGAGGGATGCCGGCGCCACCCCCGCCGACGTCGGGCAGGGAGAAGACGTGTCCTGGACGGTGCTCGCCGACCCGGAGGGCGCCGAGCTCTGCGTGCTGGCGCCAGGGTGATGGCCTGATCGGTGATGTCGAGGGCGTGGGCCGCTGCGCCCGCCTCGGCCGGGATCGGGGGCCTACCCCTGGTTGATCCTCACCAGGTTTCCCGCCGGGTCCCGAAACGCGCAGTCCCGCAGCCCGTAGGGCTGGTCCGCCGGCTCCTGCACGACGTCGGCCCCGGCCGCCCGGACGCGTTCGAAGGTCGCGTCCACGTCGGGCGTCGTCAGCACGATGCAGCCGAGGCTGCCCTTCGCCATCAGTTCGACGATCGTCCGTCGCTCCTCGGCGGTGATGTCGGGGTCGGTCGCGGGCGGCTCCAGCACGATCGACGTGTCGGGCTGCCCGGCGGGCCCGACGGTGACCCAGCGGCCGGCTTCGTCGGAGACGTCCTCGCGGACCTCGAAGCCGAGGGCGTCGCGGTAGAACTCCAGCGCCTTGTCCGGGTCGTCGGTCGGCAGGTAGCTCTGGTGGATGGTGAAGTCCATGCCGTCACGATAAGTCGGCGCGGGCGGCGGGTGCTTCTTTATTCCTGATCGGCCGCATGACCTGCTTGGCCACGCAGAGGGGAATCCCCGCCGCCTCCTCGGCCGACAGCCGCCGGTACGAGCTCGGCGACATCCCGACCAGCTCCGAGAACCGCGTGCTGAAGGTCCCCAGCGAGGAGCACCCGACCTCGAAGCACACCTCCGTCACCGTCAGGTCTCCCCTGCGCAGCAGCGTCATGGCGCGCTCGATGCGCCGGGTCATCAGGTAGCTGTAGGGGGATTCGCCGAAGGCGGCGCGGAACTCGCGGCTGAGGTGGCCGGCCGACATGTGCACGCCACGCGCCAGCGCGGGGACGTCGAGGGGCTTGGCGTACTCGCGGTCGATGCGGTCGCGGACACGCCGCAGCGAGACGAGTTCGCGCAGGCGCGGATCGGTCACGGGATGAAGCCTGCCTGGTCAACGCCCCCGCTGTCCACTCGGCTCAGCGTTTCGCCGCCGCGGCGATGCGGGCCGACACCCCGTCGAGAATGGTCTCCAGGCCGAAGTCGAAGTCGGGGTCGCCGTCGTAGGGGTCGGGCGCCTCGAACATCTGCGACTGGAAGAGCCTCGCCGCGTCGGGGAAGCGTTCGGGCTCGACGAGTTCGATGAGGGCGCGGCCGTAGTCGCGCTCGACTTCGCGCTGGTCGCGGCCGCCGGAGCCGAACTCCTCGCTGATCAGCCCGGTCTGCCGTACCCAGCCGCCGACCAGCAGCAGGACGCCGGTCTTCTCCGGCCAGGTCAGCGCGGTCTCGCGCAGGATGTGCAGCATCGCATCCATCCACGCGATGGCGTTGGGGCCGCTCGGGGGTCCCGTCACCGGCAGCTGCGCGAGCCACGGGTGGGTGCGGTAGACCTCGCGGTTGGCCAGCGCCCAGCGGCGCAGGGCCGTGCGCCAGTCCTCGCCGGGCTCGGCCGTCGGCGGTGGCGTGAGGGCCATGTCGGCCAGGAGCGAGAACAGCTCGTCCTTCGACCCGACGTAGCGGTAGAGCGCCATCTTCGTGACGCCCAGCGCGTCGGCGACCTTGGGCAGGGTCACGCCGGGGAGGCCGTGGCGGTCGGCGAGGTCGAGGGCGGCGCCCAGGACGCGTTCGACGTCGAGTTCGGCCGGCCTGCCCAGCGGGGAAGACGGCTGCATGCGCCAGAGCCGCCGCAGCTCGGGCGGCACGTTCGGACCGGTCATGTGGTGCGGCTCCTCATTGTTCGACGCTGCCGTCGCATCCTAGCGCCGCCGCTTAATATCCTATGGATAGTATCCATGGTACGTTAATGCCTACCCCGATCGAAGGAGCGGCCATGACCGCCGACGTCCAAACCGCCCGTCCCGCGCCTCCCCCGGCCCGCAAGCGCAGACGCCGCCCGTGGGGGCTGTTCACCCTGGCCTTCGTCACCCTCGCGCTCCTGATCTTCTCGGTCTGGGCCTACGTTCCCCCTGATATCGAGACCAGCCGCGCCGACATGCACGGCGACCAGGTCCGCTACGGGTTCCTCGTCGCCCACATCGCGTTCGGGACGGTCGCCACGGTCGCCGGGCTGCTCCAGTTCTGGCCCGTCCTGCGCAGCCGCCACCCGCGCTTCCACCGATGGACCGGCCGCGCCTACTTCTACCTGGGCATCTTCCCGGCCGCACTCCTCGCCGTCCCGGTCACGCTGTGGGCCGAACAGGGCGTGGGAAACCAGTCGGCGCTGCTGATGACGACGATCCTGTGGGTCGTCACGGGCGTCGCCGGCCTGCGCGCGACGCTCGGCCGCCGCTACGGCGACCATCGCAAGTGGATGATCCGCAACTACGCGATCACCCTGTCCATCCTGTTCTCGCGGCTGTGGGCCGGCCCGCTCTACTTCGTCGTCTTCTCGCAGGAGAACTCCCGCGTCTACCAGGGAAACGAGGTCGCGATGATCCACGACATGGCCAGCGCCGGCGCCTGGCTCGCGCTCGTGGTCAACCTGCTCGTCGCCGAGTGGTACATCATGCGCAAGTACGGCGGCAGGCGTGCTCAGCCCGTCCGGCCGACCAGCCCGGCCTCGTAGGCGACGATCACCAGCTGCACCCGGTCGCGGGCCTCCAGCTTCGCCAGCAGCCGCGCCACATGCGCCTTCGCCGTCCCCATGCTGATGTGCAGCCGCGCGGCCAGCTCGGCGTTGGTCAGCCCCTGCCCGACCAGGGTCAGCACCTCGCGTTCGCGCTCGGTGAGGCCGCCGACGGCCCGCCTCTTCGTCGGCGGCTCCGGGCGCCGCGCGAACTCCGCGATCAGGCGGCGCGTCACCGCCGGGGCGATGAGCGCGTCGCCGGAGGCGACGACCCGGATCGCGCCCAGGATCTCCTCAAGGGCCATGTCCTTGACGAGGAAACCGCTCGCCCCCGCCCGCAGAGCCGCGTACACGTAGTCATCGTCGTCGAAGGTCGTCAGGATCAGCACGCGTGCCCCGCTTGCGCCGGCGGTCAACGCGGCCGTCGCCTGGATGCCGTCCATGCCCGGCATGCGGATGTCCATGACGACGACGTCCGGCGACACCCGCGGCACGAGGTCGAGCGCCTCCTCCCCGGTGCCGGCCTCACCGACGACGAGGAGGTCGGGGCTGTCGGCCGCCAAGACCCGCAGGCCCGCGCGGATGAGCGGCTGGTCGTCGACGAGCAGAACCCGGACGGGAGTCATGACGGCAGCAGCAGCCGCGCGGACACGCCGAACCCGCCTTCGGGGCGCGGGCCCGCGCTGAACTCGCCGTGCAGCATCGCGACCCGCTCGCGCATGCCCGCGATGCCGAAACCGGCCCCCGCGCTCGCGGTCGACGTGCCCCGGCCGTCGTCGGTGATCTCGATGCGAAGCTCCCGGTTCCCGTGCTCGACGGTCACCCGGCAGCGGCCGGTGCCCGCGTGGCGCACCACGTTGGTCAGCGCCTCCTGGATGATGCGGTACGCCGACAGGTCGATGTCGGCCGGGACCGGCGCGGGTTTCCCGACAAGCCGCAGCTCGACGTCCACGCCCGCCGCGCGGGTCGAGTCGACGAGGGCGCCGAGGTCGGCCAGGCCCGGCGCGGGATCGAACTCGGCCGGCACCGCCCCCGAACGGCGCAGCGACCCGAGGGTGCGCCGCAGCTGGGCGAGGGTTTCCCGGCTGGTCGCCTCGATCGTGGCGAGGGCGTTGCGGGCCTCGGCGGGCTGCGTCTCGATGACCCGGCCGCCGACCCCCGCCTGAATCGCGATCACACCGATGCTGTGCGAGATCATGTCGTGCAGCTCCCGGGCGATGCGCAGCCGCTCGTCGGCCACCGCGCGCTCCCGCAGCGCCTCCCCGTACTTGCGCCGCAGCCGGACCGAGTTGCCCACGACCCACACCGAGGCGCACGTCAACAGCAGGAACACCGGCGTGATCACGCTGTCCACGACCGAGCGGTTCGGCGCGAGGCCAAGGTGCCCGACCGTCATCTCCACGGCGAAGACCAGCGCCGCCGCCGGCAGCGAGAGGACCGGCCGCCGTGTCGCCGCGATGTAGCCGACCACCACGTGCAGCACCACGAGCTGGAGCGTCAGCGGATCCCAGTCGCCGTTCGGCCCGCTGAGCAGGAAACCCGCCAGCACCAGCGCCAGCCCCGGCAGCGGCCAGTGCCGCAGCAGCCCGGCCGGCAGGACGACCGCGAAGACCTTCAGCGCCATCGTCGCGATCATGTCGCTCGGCCACGCGAGCGTCAGCAGCAGCACGAGCGCGAAGACCGCGAGCACCGAGGCGCACCACACCAGCACCCCTCGCACGGCGGGCGAGAGGCGGCTGCGCTGCGGAGAACGGGGGACGGCGGTCATGCGGCCAGGCTAGGCGCTGATCCGGGCACCGCCATCGGCCTGCGGGCTTAAGCCCCCAGACCAGTTTCCCGCAGATCTTTCTCGACCCCAGACCGATGCGGCGGCCCGCGCTGCTGCGGACCGTTGGAACGGTGATCGAACTGGACGCACTGACCAAACGCTACGGACCCAAGACCGCCGTCGACCGCCTCACCTTCACCGTCGAACCCGGCCGCGTGACCGGCTTCCTCGGCCCCAACGGCGCCGGGAAGTCGACGACACTGCGCATGGTCCTCGGCCTCAACGCGCCCACCGCGGGCACCGTCACCGTCGCCGGGAAACCCTTCGCGGGCCTCTCGCGAGGGCTCCGGCACGTCGGCGCCCTCCTCGACGCCGCCGAGGTCCACGGCGGCCGCAGCGCCCTCGGGCACCTGCGAGCACTCGCCCGGAGCAACCGGATACCCCGCGCACGCGTCGAGGCGGTGCTCGCCGAAGTCGGACTGGCCTCGGCCGCCCGGCGGCGCATCGGCGGCTACTCCCTGGGCATGAAACAGCGGCTCGGCATCGCCACCGCCCTGCTCGGCGACCCACCGGTGCTCCTGTTCGACGAACCCTTCAACGGCCTCGACCCCGAAGGCGTCGCCTGGGTGCGCGGCCTCTTCCAGCGCCTCGCCGCCGAAGGCCGCACGGTCTTCGTGTCCAGCCACCTCATGAGCGAGATGGCCAACACCGCCGAACACCTCGTCGTCATCGGCCGGGGCCGCCTCATCGCCGAGGAGAGCCTCACCGCGTTCGCCGCGCGCGCCGGGGGCCGGGGAGTCACCGTCCGCACCCCCGAGGCCGAGCGCCTCGCCGCCGTCCTCGGCGGCGAAGGCGCCGGAGTCCAGCGCGCGGGCGAGGGCCTCACCGTCACCGGCATGAGCGTCGAGCGTGTCGGGGAGCTGGCCTTCGAGCACCGGGTCCTGCTGCGGGAGCTGACCGGGCACGGCGCCTCGCTTGAGGCGGCCTTCATGGAACTGACCGCCGAGAGTGTCGAATACCAGGCTGGAGCCTCGCGATGACCGAACGCCTTGTCGGCCAAGACCTTGTCATCCGAGACCTTGTCGGCCGAGACCTTGTCACCGAACGCCTTGAGACCGAAGATCTTGGGACCGAGGATCTCGCCCGTCGTTCCCGTGCCGCCGAGCCGTCCGCCGCCGAGCCGTCCGCCGCCGAGCCGTCCGCCGCCCGTCGTGGCCCAGAACCCCGTGCCCGTTTCGGTGACCTCCTGGCCGCCGAGTGGATCAAGTTGCGCTCGCTGCGTTCGGTGTCGTGGTCGGTGGTGCTCGGCGGGCTGCTCGTGATCGCGATGAACGTCGGTTCGGCGCTGTCGGATCACCTGAACTGGGCGGACTACGGCGAGCCGGTGCGGGCGGACTTCTTCCCGGACTGGTCGATCACGGCCGCGTTCACGCAAGCGGCGGCGATGGTGACACTGCTGGTCGTGGGGAGTATCGCGGCCGTGCTGGTGTCCTCGGAGTACCAGACGGGGATGATCCGCACGACCTTCGCGGCCGTGCCGGCCAGGCGGGCGGTGATGGCGGCCAAGCTCGCGGTGGCCTTCGGGCTGTTCGCGGGGTGGGGTGCGGTGGTCGGGGCCGTCTCCTTCTTCGGGAGCCAGGCGATCCTGTCGCTGCGGGATGTGGGCGTGCCGATCGGGCATCCGGGAGCGCTGCGGGTCGTGGTCGCCTCCGCCTTGCTGGCGCCGGTCGCGGCGCTCGTGGCGACAGGGCTGGCGGCGCTGCTGCGGCACACGGCGGCGGCGATCGTGAGCGTGGTCGGGCTGCTGTTGCTGCTCCCGGCCCTGCTGAACTCGCCGCGGGAGTGGGTGATCCGGATCGACAACGTCTTCCCCCTGACGGCGTGGCAGCGGCTGACGGAGTTGGCGGGCGGGCACGAACCGCCGGCGCTGAGCCTCGGTGGTGCTTGGGCCGTGTACGCCGTGTGGGTCGTGGTGGCGGCGGGCCTCGCGCTCGTCGTCGTGCGACGGGATCCGTGATGGGCGCGGCGTCCCCCTCCCGGGTGGAAGGGGGACTGGGTCGTCAGGCCGCGGTGCCTCCGGTGTCGGCACCGCCACCGCCGCTAGTGGAAGCGGACCTGCGGGTGCTCCGGCGAGGGTCCGTCGAGCAGCGCGGGTTCGCAGTCGCGCAGCACCACGTCGACGAAGGCCGTCACGTAGTCGCGGAGGATCCCGTCGACGGTGGCGCCGTCGAGTTCCTGCTGCGGGAGTCCGGCCTGGTCGCCGAGGACGGCGAGGTCGCTGAAGGAGACGTGGGCGGTGTCGTCGACGGTCAGCCAGCGCTTCCAGCCGGTGAGTTCGCTCCAGGTCTCGTCCCAGCTCGGGTCCTGGCCGCCGGCCGAGTGGCTCGGCTGGCCGAGCATGAGCACGGGCCGGTCGACGGGTACGTCGTTGGGGTAGCGGAAGTTGCCGTCCATGTTCAGGCCACCCTTGACGCGCGGGTCGCCGAGCATCGCGGGGATCACGCTGAACCCGCCCGCCGAGTGGCCGACCATGGCGACCTCGCCGCTGTCGACGAGCCGCCCGAAGCGGGAATCCTCCAGTTCGTCGAGGACGAAGGACACGTCGGCGGCACGGGTCGCGCCGATCGTCTCGTCCTCGGCGCCCTCGCAGGCGATGCAGGTGGTGGTGCGGCCGTCGGGGAAGGAGATGCCGTCGGCCTCGTAGTTGTGGCCGATCGCGGCCACGGCGTAGCCGCGGCTCGCCAGCTCCTCGGCCAGGCCCGTGAGGGTCGCGCGGGGCATCCCGAAGCCGGGCGAGAGCACCACCAGCGGCAGGCCCCGGTGCGTCCGGAGGGGGCGAGGGTCGACCGTCGCGTGTGTGCCGACGTTCGCCATCAGGTCGGGCGGCGCCGGCACGCCGGAGGCCTCCAGGTGGACGCGAGACTCCTCGGCCGTCATGTACGCGGCGGTGACCGCCGAGGGCTTGAGCGTCGGATACCAGAGGGGCACCATCAGTTCCCGCCGCGCGGAGGGCACCCACGGGTCGGCGCGGTCGCCGTCGACGAGGTGCAGCGTCGACACGCCCACGGGGAGGGGCCCCGAGGGTTCGGGCAGGGCGAGGACCGGGTCCGCCTGGGCCGCAGATGGGGAGAGGAGCACGGCCCGGGCCCCGGCCGGTTGCTCGTGGGCCACGGCCCGGGGACCTTGTCGCCCGTAGAATCGGACGCCCTTCACGACGGGAGCACCCATGCAGCTGTTCCGGTTCGACCGCGCCGAAAAGGTCATCGACCGCTTCGACAGCGTCGACGCCACCGCCACCCGCGTCGCCAGAGGCGATGGAAGCATCCAGCTCACCTGCCTCACGGTCGCCCCCGGCGGGACCATCGGCGAGCATCCCGCCACCGCGCGGCAGATCTTCCTCGTCGTCGCCGGTGAGGGCTGGGTCGCCGGAGCCGACGGGGAACGGGTCCCGATCGCGGCCGGCACGGGCGTCCAGTGGGAGCAGGGTGAGGAGCACGCCTCCGGCAGCGAGACGGGCATGACGGCGCTGGCGCTGGAGGGCACCTCGGTCGAGGTCTTCGCCGCCGAGTAGGCCCAGGCTGGTACCTGGTGGTGGTGGACCCGAGCCGGCAGAGCTGGCAGTGGGCACGGTGACGCGCCGCCCTGCCGGGGAGTCCGGTCGGGCGGCCTCAGTGCGTGAACGAGTGGTGCTCGTGCGCCACGACCCACCGGTCGCCCTCTTTGCGCAGGCCGAGCGTCAGTCGCAGCCGACTGTCCGGGGCGACCGCGAACTCCTCGGGCGTGCCGCAGAGCAGGAGCGCGAAGGCGTAGGCGACCTCGCCGCCGACCGTGACGTCGAGCGACTCGATCGTGAAGGACGCGCCCCGCGCCTGCCACTCGAAGAACGGCGGCCACACCGAGCGGTAGGCGTCGAGCCCGCGAACACCTTGCTGAGGCGGCGGAACGTCGAACATGACGATGTCCTCGGCGTGATCGGCGACGACGGCGTCGAGGTCACCACTGTGGACGGCGTGCGCCCAGCACTCGATCAGCGCCCGGATGTGCTGCTCGTCGGTCATGGTGACGGTTTAGCACGCCACGCGCCCCTCGACCGGGATGGACGGGAAGCCGACGCGGGCAGTCGGGCAGTCGGCGATGTTTCACGTGAAACATCCGTTCGAGGCCCCTCGACGTCGGCCGATTCAGGCGTGCGGACCGGCGGCCGCCCCACGGAACGGACCGCTAGAGCCCCGGCAGTGTCGGTGCCCCGTCGAGCCCCGGTCCGCCCGCACCGTCGTCGAGCGCCTTCAAACAGCGTGCGCAGTCGACCGGCTCCCGGGTCGGGATGACTCCCGCGACCGGCCCCGCCGTCGTCCCGATGTGACAGCGCGGCCCCGGCGCCTCCACCCCGCCCAGCCACCGCACCGTGCCGACGGCGTGCACCCGCCCGCCCGGGCCGATGCGCAGGTTGCGGCCGTCCAGCGCTTCCGCCGCCGTCCGCGCCGCCGCGGTCAGGACGTCGAGCAAACCTTGCGGCTCCGAGGTCGTCATGCCTCCGACGCTACGGGCTGCCTACGACGGGGAGGGGGTGACGGGTGTCGCGAGCGGGGGTGAGTCGCGGGCCCGCTTCACGGTCACCGACTCCGACCATGCCCACAGATTCCGCACCTCCCTTGACCTCCACCGCCGATCCGACCGTGGAGCTGCTGCTCGGCGCCGCCCTGATCGAACGGTCGGCTCGTGACCGGCGGGGCGGCGCCTGCGTGCGCGGCGCCGCCCCGCCTTGTCGGGCCTAACCTCAGCGGATCAGTGCCTCAGCGAGACCTTCCCGTAGGCGGCGACGCCGGTGATGGGGCGGCCGCTCTCCTCGCGCGTGCAGCCGGCCAGCCACAGCACGTTCGTGCCCGGCACGTACGCCGCCTGGGTGTAGCTCCACGAACCTTCGTGCTGCGGCTGCTCCCAGCGCTCGACGGTCTCGCCGTCGTAGTGCAGCAGGTAGCCGCCGCCTTCACCCCCGCCGGACCCGTTGGAGACGGCCAGGACCACGCCACCGCGCTTGTCGACGGCGAGCGCACCGTCGGCGACGCCGACGGCGGTCGGCAGCTTGGGTCGCGACCACTCGCCGGTCTTGCCGTTGTAGTGGACCAGGTAGGGCTCGGGTGTCTTGGCGCCGGTCTCCGGGTCCTCCTGCCACAGGGTTCCGGTGAACCAGATTCCCTTGCCCTTCTTGTCGACGGCGGTGTCGGCGATGGCGCCGTGCTTGCTGATCTCACCGAAGTCGGCGTAGCCGATGTCGGTCCACTGCGCTCCGTCGAACTCGGTCACCCAGGGCATGGCGCGGGAGAAGGCCGGGTCCTCCGGGATCGGCACGAACTGGACGCCACTGGCGACGATGTCGCCGTTGGCCAGCACGTCGAGTCCGACGTAGTCGACGTCGGTGGCCTTGTCGGGGATCGGGATCTCCGCCAGGGTCCACTCGGCGCCGTCGAAGTGGAGGGTGAAGCCGGAGCGCACGCGCTCGCCGTCGATCGAGCGGTTGGCGATCCCGGTGGCCCACACGTCGTCGCCGGTGGTGACGACGTTGTTCATGGTGATCTGTCCGGCCGAGCCGACTTCGGGGTAGGGCACCTCGACGACCGACCACTTCTCACCGTCGTAGTGCACGACCCGGCCTTCGTACCAGGTGGTTCCGCCGGCTCCGACGCCCCAGACGTCGTCGCCGCCGGCGACGGCGAGGTCCTGGACGCTGAGGACGCCACCGGGGAGGTCGTGCTGGGTCCAGTCCGCGCCGTCCCAGTGGGCGATCATCGGCATGTCGGGGCCGCTGCCGGCGCTCCAGACGTCGTCGGCGGCCAGGACCTCCAGGTCTTCGAAGGCGTACCAGTTCCCGGGGTCGGGGGTCTTGGTCTGGGTCCAGTTCAGGGGGCCGGCGGCGTAGGCGCCGGTGCCGCTGAGGGCGGCCAGCCCGGTGGCGGCCGCGGTGGCGGCGAGCAGGAGAAGGCCCCGCCGGATGTCGGTTCGGTTCACGCGTTTTCCTCTGCGGTGAAGGGGATCCCGGCGGTGAGGCCGGGAGCGGGCGCGATACCCGTGCCCATACAACGGAGGTGGCCGGTGAAAGGGTTGGAAGTGCCTGCTGAGCGGGTTTCCCCGCCCCGGAATCCAGAATCCGGAAGTCCGGCGTCCGAGGCGGGGCGATCGGTCGGTGGGCCGGTGTCAGCCGAACTGGCCGGGCACGTAGTCGCCGCCGGCCTGGCGGTTGATGACGCCGAAACGGTTGGAGGCGTTGATGACCGCGATGATGTAGACCAGGGCCGCGAGCTGTTCGGTGTCGTAGTGCTCGGCGGCGCGGGCCCACACCTCGTCGCCGACTCCGCCCGCCGCGTCGGCGATCCGGGTGCCCTCCTCGGTGAGTTCGAGGGCGGCGCGCTCGGCGTCGGTGAACACATTGGACTCGCGCCAGGTCGCGACGAGGTTGACGCGCGTGGCGCTCTCACCGGCGTGGGCGAGGTCCTTGCTGTGCGCGTCGGTGCAGTAGCCGCAGCCGTTGATCTGGCTGGCGCGCAGGGTGACCAGGTCCTGGGTGACCTTGGGGAGGGTGCTCTCGGTGATGACCGTTCGGCTGCCGGCGGCGAACTGCTTGAGGGCCTTGGCGATGGTGGGGATCTCGAAGAGGTTGAGTCGGGCTGCCACGGGGTGCTCCTTCGTTGTTGAGCGGTACACCCCTTTCGACAGGACAGCCCGACGTGCGGTGACAGTGACCCGCGTCTCGGCTACCGGCCGGGTTCGACGGCCGTGGCCGACGCTGACGGTTTCGTCAGGCGGGGCAGGTGCAGATGGACCACTCCCCGCAGTGGTTTCCGCCAAGGACGCAGTACCTGCACACGCGGCGGTCGTAGCAGCTTCCGCGGGTGCAGAGGCGATAGCGGGTCTGGACCTCTCGCACGCAGTCGTCGGCGGCGGCGGTGCCCGACGTGAGGAACCAGCCGAGGATCCGGTCGGTTAAAGCGTTGAGCCTGTTCATCATGGCCTCCTGGAGCCTGTCCGGCGTCTCGGTCGCATGTGGACGGAGGCGGCGGGGTTGTCGATGGGCGTCAACCTATGCGGGTGGGCGCGGGAATTCCTTGCACGAACCTTGCTCGGGTGACGGGTGGCGGGTGACGCGGGTCAGCCGGGTTCGATGGTGATTCCTTTACGGAGGGCGGCGAGGGCGTGGTCGAGTCGTCGGGTCCAGCCGAATTTGTTGCGTAGGACGGTGATGAGTTCGCGGCAGGGCCAGATGGCGTTGCAGCAGTGGCATCGGGTGATCAGGGCGGGGACGGGGAAGCCGGCGAAGCGGACGATGCGGATGCGTCGGCGGGTGGGGCGGTGTTCGCGCAGGATGGATTGCTGGCGGCGGTGTTTGATGAGTGCGAGGTTGAGGTGGAACTCGACGGGTGAGGCGACGCGTTGCCGGGGGACCGGTCGGGGCTTGCGGGGTTCGGGGCGAGCGTCCGGCCCGACGTAGGTCGGTTGCCATGGGGTCAGGACGGTCATAGTCCGCTCCCGGGGCCGGCGTTCATGTGGTCGAGGTTCTCGGTGATGTCGCGGAGGATGTTCTTCTTGACGGCGACGCGGCGGATGCGGCAGTCGGTGGAGCGGTCGCCGCAGGCGCACATGTCGTCGTGGGGGTTGTTGACGTGCCAGGCGAGAAGCGAGCGCCAGTAGGCGGCCCACTCGCGGTTGACGGAAGGCATGGGAAGTGGTCCCTTCGCAAAGTCGGTGGGGTGGGGCGGGCAGCACGAACCGCCCGGACGGGGTGCCTGGGGGAGGTCGGCCCGTCCGCGGTGATGGCGGCGTTCGCGTGATGTGCTGCCCGCCCCCCTCGACCCCGACGGCCGGGAAGACGCCGGGGGAGCCTCAGGTGAGGTCAGGTGAGGTCGGGTAGGTGCGGTGACCTCGGGTGAGGTCAGGCGGGATCAGGCTGGGTCAGGTGGGGTCGAGTAGGGAGCGCTCGGCTGACCGATGCGCAGTTTGTCCGACCCTGGTGGTAGACAGATAGGTGATCGGGGACTCCGCACGCGGACCTCCGGTTGTTGAGGACCGGGGCGGGGCCAGACGCCAATCAGGGAACCCGCCCCGGTCGTTTTCTTTTCCTGCAAGCCAACCCACCTGATCACTCTTGGTGATGAGTGGCTCACACCCTTTCTACCAGGCTGCACATGAGTGTGCAATACTGACCCTCCGATTTGGACAAGCAATTTCGGAGGCGGGATTCATGGTCAGGCGCAGGAAGCCGACGATCCGCGCGGTGTGGCTTGGCCAGGCCCTACGCGAGATCCGCGACGAAGCCGGATTGAGTTCGAAAGACGCGGGCGCACATCTCGGCTGCGACGCTTCTTCGATCATTCGAATCGAAGCGGGCGAGATGCCGGTGACATCGGAAAGGCTCGATCTGTGGTTGGAGATGTGCGGCGTCTCCGATCCGCGTAGGCGCTCGGATCTGTTCACCATCCGCAAGGACGTCGGTCAGACCGGTTGGTGGGACGGCTATCGCGCCGACGTGGCGCCGCTGCTGATGGACCGCGCCTGGATGGAATCCAAGGCACACGCCATCAGGACTGTTGAACTGACCTACCTTCCGGGCCTGCTCCAGACGCCCGAGTACGCCGAGGCGCTGATGCGGGCCTGGCATCCCGAGGTGCCGGACTCCGGCGTGGAGAGCTGGGTCGCGTTGCGAATGAACAGGCAGCAGATCCTCTCCAAGCACCGACCGATCAGGTTCACTACGATCATCAGTGAGCATCTACTGGGGTCACGAACCGGTGGAGCGAAGGCAATGCGGGTGCAGCTCGATCGGCTGCTTGAACTCAGCGAGCGTCCGAACATCGAAGTCCACGTACTTCCGCTGGGTGTGACTACCGGACTCGGCGGATCGTTTGAGGTCTTTGGTCTCGCGAAGCCGTATCCGGAAGTCGCCTACGCGGTTATTCCCGCCGGCGATATCTGCCTCGAAGGAGAACCGGTTGAGCAGCTGTCCGAAGCGTATGATCGCCTCCTGGGTGCCGCGCTTGATCCAGCGGCATCGCGACACCTGATCATCGCTGAGAGGGACAAGCTGTGAAGGTCAGTGCCTGGCGAAAGAGCAGTCGTAGCGGGGGCAGCGGAGCCGGCGGTAACTGCGTCGAGGTCGGTGCCTGGCGCACGAGCAGCCGGAGTGGCAGCGGTGGCGGACAGAACTGCGTCGAGATCGGTGCCTCGACGACCGGCGTCGCCGTCCGCGACACCAAGCACCGCGTCGGTCCGGTCCTCACCGCCGACCGTCCGCAGTGGACGAACTTCGTCGCCGCCGTCAAGTCGGGCGACTTCGACCTCTAGAAGCAATCACCTCTAAGACCATCACCCGGCGGGCGGTGCAGGGACAATCCGAGAATGCCCCTGACCGCCCGCCCCACGGCCCGCCTCCTCGCGACCTTCCGCGACATCGCCCCCGGCGCCCGCATCGAGGTCGACGTCCCCCGCGCCCTCCTCACCGTCGTGGATGACACGCACCTCGCGGTCCACTCACTCCCCGACTTCATCGCCGGCACCGGCACCCCCACCCTCTTCCCCCTACCGTGGCCACGTCGGCACACCCGCGCGGCCGTCTCCCCCGCCCTCGACTTCGCCGTCTTCGCCGGCACCCACGCCCTGCGAGCCGTCAACACCTCCGGCGCCCTGCGCTGGGAACTCCCGCACGGCTGCTGGTCCCGCTGCGGCACCACCCACACCACCTTCGACGACTACTCCACCGACCTCGCCCACAGCCACCCCGACTCCGGCTCCGCCCTCGTCTCCAACGACGGCCGCCACGTCTGGGCACACCTCATCTCCCCCGACATCTCCCCCGAGATCTCCCCCGACGGCACCGAACAATGGCTTGTCATCGACGCCGCCGACGGCCGCGTCCTCGCCACCGCACCCACCGGCACCTACGCCCACGGCTCCGCGCACTTCGCCGTCCCCGACCCCACCCGGGTCGCCCTCGGTGTCGGCGAAGGCCAGGACGGTGTCCCCCTCCTCTGGGGAGCCTGGGACGGAATCGAACCCCCCGTCGAACTCCCCACCGATCTCCCCACCACTCTCCACACCACCCATGTCGGCGACGACCGGATCATCACCGCGATCAGCCCGTCGGGCGAGCACTACCTGACCGTCGCCCACGATCAAAGCGCGCTCACCCTGCACCGGACCAGCGACGACACCCCCGTCGGCGAGCTCACCCCACCGGCCCTCGACGCCGCCGGCGAACTGCCCAGCTGGCGCTACACGGCGACCTTCCTCGACGAGCACACCGCCATCGCCGCGAGCATCGACGGCGACTACGACGCCGGCGCGACGAGCGCGGCGACGGCTTCTGGGTCGCCGGCACCATGTGGACCGAGGCCGAGACACCTCGGCCCTACCTGCGGCACTACGACGGCGACGGCCACTGGATCGACGCCGAACTCGGGCTCGACGAGGGACTGTCGGCCGGCCTGGCGGTATCCGGCACCGGCGACGTCTCCCTCGTCGCCAACCGCGACCCCTTCGGCGAGACCGGCGACGTGCTCATTCACTTCAACGGCTTCCACCCGATCCACTACGAGGTACCCGAGCACAAGGACCTCGCCACCTACCTGACCGGCGCCTACCTTCCCGGCACGGACACGCTGTGGCTGGTCGGGTCGACACGCGCCCCGAGCGGCAAGGAGGGCCTCGGCATCGCCGCGTGGACCGAGGTCCCCGGCCGGGGGTGGCCGCTAGCCTGACCGCTTGGCGTACTCGGCGTCCTTCGCGAGCGGCCAGTCGGCGATCCACTCACTGACCACGTCGTGGAGGGGCCCGTCGAGGTGCGCGTGGCTCGCCCTGACCCACGAGCGGACCTTCGTTCCTGGCGTGCCGTCGCGGTGGGGGTAGATGTACAGGCAGCCGATCACGTCGCGGGTCCGCGCGTCGAGGACGGTGTAGGTGAATCCCTTGCGCGACTCGAAGTCTGCGGCGTGCTCTTCCAGGTCGCCGCGGTTCTGTTCGAGCGACATGCCCTCCAGGGGCGGCCAGGTCCCGCCGGCCCAGCCCGGCGTTGCCCGAATGTGCTCGATCGAGGAGGTCCAGGCGGCGTGGTCGGCCTCGTTGTGCTGCGGCCCGAGGGGTTCGAGGTGGAACGGCGGCGCGTCGAGGACGCGGGGGACGTCGAAGTCGTCAGGAACCATGGCGGCAGCATGTCACGAAATCGCGCGCGGTCTCGTCTCGGTGGTGTACAGCCCGAAACGACCAAGGAGCCACCCGTGGAACCTCGTCTCGACCTCATCGGCACCCCCGAGCGGGCCAAGATCGCCAAATACCTGCAATCCGCCGGCCAGGCCATCACGGCACTCAAGCTGCCCCCGGTCACCCAGGAACTCGTCTCGCTGCGCACGAGCCAGATCAACGGCTGCGGCGTCTGCGTCGACATGCACACCAAGGAGGCCGTCCACGCCGGCGAGACCCACGAACGCCTGCACATGGTCGCGGTGTGGCGGGAGTCGAAGGTCTTCACCGACGCCGAGCGCGCCGCCCTGGCCTTCGCCGAGCAGGCCGCGCGCTTCGCCGACGGCGACGCCGGAGTCAGCGACGACGTCTGGGCGGACGCCGCCGAACACTACGACGAGGACCAGCTCGCCGCCCTGGTCTACCTCGTCTCCTTCATGAGCACCGCCAACCGGATGAACGTGATCGTGCGCAACGCCGGCGGCGACTACCAGGTCGGACAGTTCGGCTGAAGGCCTCGGAGACGGCGGATGTGTCCGCCGTCTCCGGCCCTCGCTGAGGGCCGTGGGGATCGGCTAGCCTCGCGCGCATGAGTGTCGAGTTCCGCCTGGAGTCCTACGACGGCCCCGCCGCCCAGGAGCTCATCGCAGAGGTCCAGCAGGAGTACGTGCGCCGCTACGGGGGCCCCGACGAGACGGTGCTGACCGCCGCCGACTTCGCCGCGCCCAACGGCGTGTTCTTCGTCGCCTACCTCGACGGGGAACCCGCCGCGACCGGCGCCTGGCGCGCCCACGGCGACGCCGACGCCGAGATGAAACGCCTCTACGTGCGGCCGGCCGCGCGCGGGCTCGGACTCGCCCGGCGCATGGTCGCCGTCCTGGAGGACGCCGCCCGCGAGGCCGGCCGCCGCCGGATGATCCTGGAGACCGGCGGGGAGCAACCCGAGGCGATCAGCCTCTACACGTCGATGGGGTACGCGGCGATCGAGCCCTTCGGCTTCTACGCCGAGGCCGACGGCGCACTTCATTTCGGTCGGGTTCTGGCGGCCGAGGATGCGGTAACGTCGGCCGGATGAGCGAGCAGCCGAGCGCCCCCGACCGCCGCATCTCCCTGGACATGCCAGCCGACCTGGAGTCGGGCGTGTACGCCAACTTCGTGGCGATCTGGCACGACGCCGAGAGCTTCACCCTCGACTTCGCGACCACCACGCGTCCCCCGCAGCCGCACGAGGACCCCAACACCGGCGAGCGCTACCTGAACACGCCGGCGAAGGTCGTCGCGCGCGTGAAGATCCCGCCCTCGCAGGTCTTCGAGATCATGAAGGCGCTGGAGCGGCAGCTCACCGCGTGGGAGACCGAGACCGGCAGCAGGCGGGAAACCTCGGCGGAGGACTAGGCCGTGTCCGGGTGATCACTGTGGGGCTGCGGCGGACTCGCACCCACAAGACCACCAGGACACACCCTAGGCAGGCCCCGGATCGGAAGCCGCCCGGTCGGCGCCTTCCGGGTCGGCGGCCCTGGCGGCCTGCTCGATCATGGCGCGCTCGGTCTCCCAGTACTGCGCGTCGTGCGGGTTCTCGCTCCACGCGCCCACGCCGATCGCGCCGTCGAGCCGTTCGCGCAGGATGTCGGCGTGTCCGGCGTGCCGGGCCGCCTCGGTGAGCGAGTGGACCATGACGTTGAAGAGCTTCACGTTCGGTCGCGGCCACCAGGGCACGTTGCCGGGCGCGTCGACGGGCAGGGCCTCGATCGTCGCGTCGGCGTGCTCGGCCACCCGCCGGTAGAGGTCGAGGATCTGTTCGCGCGTCTCGTGCGGGGCGACCCAGAGCTCGTTCTTCCACGCCGTCTCGTCGTCCCAGCGCGGCACCGCGTCCTCGGGGAAGGGGCGGTCGAAGACCTCCCCGAAGTACCGGGCACTGGAGTACGCGTAATGCTTGACCATGCCGAGGAGATTCGTCCCGGTCGCGGTCAGCGGGCGGCGCACGTCGTACTCGGAGAGTCCGTCGAGCTTCCAGACCAGCACCTCGCGCATCTCGCGGAGGTCGTCGTGGAGGTAGTTCTTCGCGAAATCGTCGATCACGGGCGTGAGCCTGCCAGGTGTGGACACGGGAAACCAGCGCTCAGTCGCGCTGATACACGTCCGGGATCCCGTCGGCGTCGTCGTCGCGCTCCTCTTCCTCGTAGATCCGCCGGTAGATCTGGTTGCGCCGGCGCAACAGCAGCGCCGCCAGCAGCGCCGCGATCAGCGACCCGACCAGCACCGCCGCCTTCGCCTGCTCGATCATCACCTCGTCGTCGAAGGCCAGCTCGGCGATCAGCAGCGAGACGGTGAACCCGATCCCGGCCAGCACCGCCACGGCGAACACGTCGCCCCACCCGAGTTCACTGTTGAGGCTCGCGCGCGTGAAGCGGGCGGCGAGATAGGTGCCCAGGAAGACGCCGACGGCCTTCCCGAGGACGAGCCCGGCGACCACGCCCAGTGGCTCGGGGCGTGTGAACACCCCGTTGAGCGCGTCGAAGGAAACACTCACGCCCGCCGCGAACAGGGCGAACAACGGCACCGCCACCCCCGCCGACAGCGGCCGCAGCAGATGCTCGGTGCGCTCACCGGGCGGATCTTCGTCGCGGTCGTGCCTGGGATCGGCCTTCGTGCGCAGCAGCAGACCCATGGCGACACCGGCGACGGTCGCGTGGACCCCCGAGGTGTAGGTCAGGCCCCAGATCACCAGGCCGAGCGGCACGTAGAACCACCAGCCGCGCACGTGGAAACGCTGGAGCAGCCAGAACACCACGAGCGCCGCGACGGCCGCGCCCAGGGCGGCGAAGTCGAGTGTCCCGCTGTAGAAGACCGCGATCACCAGGATCGCGAAGATGTCGTCGACGACCGCGAGGGTCAGCAGAAACGCCCGCACCGCCGCCGGAAGGGACGTGCCGATGACGGCGAGCACCGCCAGGGCGAAGGCGATGTCGGTGGCCATCGGAACGGCCCAGCCGTGGAGTTTCCCGCCCGAGGCGCCCACGATCGCCACGTAGATGAGGGCCGGCAGCACGACCCCGCAAAAGGCGGCGATGACCGGCAGCGCGGCCGCCGCCGGCTTGCGGAGCTCGCCGACGAGCAGTTCGCGCTTGAGCTCGATCCCGGCGACCAGGAAGAACAGGGTGAGCAACCCGTCGGAGGTCCAGTGCCCGACCGACAGGTCGAGACCGATGGCGGGGAAGCCGAAGTGGAAGTCGCGGACGCTCTCGTAGGAGGCCGCCCACGGGGAATTCGCCCACGCGAGGGCGACGACGGCGGCGACCAGGAGGACGACCCCGCCGACGGTCTCGGTCCGCAGCGCGCGGGTGACGACCCGTCTTTCGATGAGGGGGAGCAGACCGAAGAAGGTCCGGCGGTCGGGGCTGTTCACGGCGCCTCCGTGGCGGCTGGGGTGCATGCGGCTGCGACGCCGACCAGACTTCCCGGCACTCCATGCCCCAACGTGGCCGCCCTCCGACGGCCGTTGACGCGATCTTGACACCCTATCGGATCGGAAGGAGGCACGCGTTCAGTCTGATCCCCGGTGCCGTCGAGAGAGGCGGAAACGGGCTTCGCACGCTCCACGGGACACCTCGGCGTCCGCGAGCCGAGCCCGCGTCGTGGTCTCCGGCGCCTCCGCTAGCGTTGGTCCCCCGCCGACCGGAAGGATCCACACCGTGAGCGCGCAGACCGGCGATCTCGTCGACGACTTCACCCTCCCCGACGAGACCGGCACACCCCGCCGCCTCAGCGAACTCCTCGCCGACGGCCCCGTGGTGCTCTTCTTCTACCCGGCGGCCATGACCCGCGGCTGCACCGCCGAGTCCTGCCACTTCCGCGACCTCGCCGCCGAGTTCGCCGAGGTCAAGGCGCAGCGCGTGGGCATCAGCCGCGACTCCGTCGACAAGCAGCGCGAGTTCAGCGAGAAGCACGGCTTCGACTACCCGCTCCTGTCCGACGCCGACGGGACCGTGGCCACCGCCCTGGGCGTCAAGCGCAAGCTCGCGCTGGGCGCGCTGTCGACCAAGCGGATGACCTTCGTGATCGGGACCGACCGCCGCGTCATCGCCGTGATCCGCAGCGAGGTCAACATGAACGGCCACGCCGACGAGGCCCTCGCGATCCTGCGGGAGGCCGCCCGGTAGGGCTTCCACGCCTGTCGGAAGCCCGACCACCGGCGCGCGGCGGCGAATCCACCGCCGCCGCTGTGCCACGCTGCGGAGATGGAGTACACACCGCTCGACCTGCTCACCGGGCCCGAAACCTACGAGCGCCTCGTCGACGACGCGCGGGAGGCCTTCGACGCCGAGTGGGACGCCGCGCTCGCGGCCGCCGAACGCGACTTCGACGCCGAGGCCCTGGTGCTGCTGGTGTGCCGCTGGTGGCTGGTCTCGGGCGGTGATCCGCTCCGCGCGGACTTCACCCGGGCCGAGTGGTCGCGGATGTGCGAGGCGGCCGGCACGCGCGAGGGATCGCTCGCGCCGCGCTGCCCGCGCACCGCCGCCGGCCTGCTCGACGTCCTCGACCTCGACGAGCGCGTCGAGCTCGCCGAGGCGTGGGTCGCGGCGTGCCGGGCGGCCGTCGCTCCTCGCGACTGGCACGGTTTGTGGGAGGTCGTCACCGAGGCCTACGACGCCGCACATGTCACGCGGCCCGGCGGGCGGGGTGCGGTGCGCGGCCGCGCGGGCACGGTCGTGAACGCGCGCGTGGTCGAGTTCGCCGGCCCGGACGAGTACGGCGTGTTCGGCGGGGAGCGGAAGGTGGGCTGAGGCGGGGCCTGCACCCCTACCGCACCGGCGGCACCACCGAGTCGCGCACCACCACGTGCGTCCCCAGCATCACGTGGTCGCGGACGACGCCCTCGCCCGGCTGCAGGGCCAGCCGCGCGGCCGTCCGGCCCAGCTCCCGCACCGGGATGTGCACCGAGGTGAGCGCCGGGTACAGGTCGAGCGCGATCTCGGAGTCGTTGTACCCCAGTATCGACACGTCCTCGGGCACGCGCAGGCCGGCGTCGCGGACGGCGTGCATGGCCGCGCCGGCGAGGATGTCGTCGAGGGCGAAGATCGCCGTGAAGTCGTGCAGACCCGCGTCGAGGCGCTCGCGGATGCGGTCGTAGGCGAAGCGCCGCCCGAACTGGCCGGGCATCATCAGGGCCTCGTCGACCGGTATCCCGTGCTCGGCCATCGCCCGCCGGTACCCGGCGATGCGGTCGTCGCCGGTGGTCTGCCCGGGGATCCCGCCGAGGAGGACTATCCGGCGGTGCCCGCGCGAGATCAGGTGGCTGGTCCCGGCGTGCGCGCCGCCCTCGTTCTCGTACTCGACGACGACGGCGGGCACGTCGGGCCCCAGCGATGGCCGTCCGCAGAAGACCAGCCGGCCCCCGACGGCGGCGAGTCCGCGGGCGTAGCGGGCCATCCGGTCGTGGTACTCCGGCGTCATCGCCACACCGCCGACCAGGATCACCGCCTCGGCCCGCTGCTCGCGCATGAGGCCGAGCACCTCCAGTTCGCGCTGCACGTCGCCGTTGGTCGACACGTACATGCACAGCCGGCCCTCGACGCTGGTGTACGCCTCGACCCCGCTGGCGACCTCGGCGTAGAAGGGGGCGTTCATCGTGCTGGTCACGATCGCGACCAGCTTCGACGAGCTGCCCGACAGCGCCCGGGCGTGGGCGTTGGCCACGAAGTCGAGTTCCTCGATGGAGCGCAGGACCTTGGTCCGGGTGCGGGCGGCGACGGGGTAGTTGCCGCCCAGCACCCGAGACACTGTGGCTACCGAGACGCCCGCGTGCGCGGCGACGTCCCTGATGGTGGATCGGGCCATGGTTAGAGGTTAAGTGGCGTTCGCTACTGGCTTGCCGCGTACTCGGCGGCGAATTCCTCGGCCGCCTTGGTGCCGCCGTCGGTGCCCCACTTGGCGATCACCGCGTCGTAGGTGGAGATGTCCTCCCCGCGGAAGATGATGCCCATCCACGCGTCGGTCAGCGTCTTCTGCAGGGCGGCGCCGTTCTCGGTCCACGTCTGCGAACGGATGCCGTTCGACGGGTCGGGGATCGTGATCGGGGCGACCTTCTTCTCCCACTCGTAGACGCGCTCGGTGGCGTCGGGGAAGCCGGAGTAGTGCAGCACCAGCGGCGCCGAGGAGATGTACTTGATCGGCAGGTTGGTGGTGTTCTCGCTGTTGGTCCACAGGTCCGTCGGCGTCGGCGTGCCGTCGTCGCTGCGGGTGAAGTGCGTGCCCTCCACGCCGTAGTTGATCAGCTCCCACTCGGTGGTGCCGAAGGGCGCGGCGAGGAAGTTGGCGACCCCGAGGAGCATCTGGATGCGCTTGGGGTCGGCCTTCTTGAACACCGTGTAGCCGAAGCGGCCGAGGCTGCCCCACGAGTTGCCGCCCGCGAAAGGCAGGCCGAAGTCGAGGGTCCACTTGTCCTTGGCGATCGCCAGGACCTGCGTGGAGTAGCCGCCCCACCCGTCGCGGTAGGCCGCGACGGTCTGGTTGTTGAAGACCGTCTTCATGTCGGTGGCGGAGGTCGAGGCGCCGTCGGGGTAGACCGTGCCGTCCTTGAACATCTGCTGGAGCATCACCAGCGTGTCCTTGAACTGCTGGGAGCCGTAGGCGGTGGTGAACTTGCCGTCGGTGCCGACGTCCCACACGTTGCCCGCGCCGAGCCCGCCGGCGTAGTAGTCGATGGACGGGGCCATCGCCAGACCCAGGCCGTACTTCCGGCCGCCGGTGACGCCCTTCATCGCGTCGATGAAGCCCTGCTTGTCCCAGTCCGGCTTCGCGCCGACCTTCTCGACGGCGGTGCGGTTGAGCATCAGCGACCCGCCGAAGACCGGGCGCTCGACGGGGATGCCGTACAGGCGACCGCCGATGCGGCCCAGGCCCTTCCAGGCGTAGGCGGGGATGTTGGCCAGGCCGGGGTAGGCCTTGACCGCGTCGCCGCTGATGTACTCGGAGATGTCGGCGCAGGCCGAGGCGATGAACTGCTCCTCGCGGGGGAGGACCTCACCGGCGCCGAACATCATGATGTCGGGCAGCTCGTTGCCCGCCATCATCGTGGCCATCTTCTCCTTGAAGTTGGCCGCCGGGATGACCTGGAGCTCCAGCTTGATGCCGAGCGCGGCGTTGATCGCCTGGTGGAACTTGTTCTGCTCGACCGGGGTCGGCGGCACACCGTAGGTGATGACCGTCGCGGTGACCGTCGAGCCGTCGCCGGGCGCGCTGAAACCGGCGGGCTTGATGTCGCTCGGGTAGCGCAGGTAGGCGTTCTGCACGCCTTGGTCGTCGCCGGGCAGGTCGGGGGTGGGCCCCACCAGCGGCACGTACGTCGGGAAGGCGGCCAGTTCCTTGCCCTCGTTGCCGACGTCGGAGGAGCCGCCGTCCGAGGAGCAGCCGATCAGCGCGGGCGCGCCGGTGATGGCCACGGCGCCGGCGCCGAACAGCCGGAGGGTGTCACGGCGGTTGAGAGCCATGGAATTTCCTTTCACAGCAATGGGAAAAGGGGTCAGGACTTGATGGCGCCGGTCAGGACGCCCTTGACGAAGAAGCGCTGCACGAATGGGTAGACGAGGATGATCGGCAGCGTGGCGATGACGACGACGGCCATCTTCACCGACTGGGGGGAGTTCAGGATCGACGCTTCGGCGTTGCCGATGTCGGTCAGCGAGGCGCCCTGGGTCACGTACTGCCGCAGGACCGCCTGTACGGGGTAGTTGTAGGCGTCCATGTAGAGGACGGCGTTGAAGAACGCGTTCCAGTAGGACACCGCGTAGAACAGGCCGACCACCGCGACGATCGACTTCGACAGCGGCAGCACCACGCGCGTCAGGATCCGGAACTCCCCGGCACCGTCGAGGCGCGCGGCCTCGATCAGCTCGGTCGGCACGCCCTGGAAGAAGCCGCGCATGATCACCAGGTTGAACACGTTGATCAGCACCGGCAGCACCAGCGCCGGGAAGGAGTTGAGCAGCCCCAGCTCCTTCACCACCAGGAACGACGGGATCATCGCCGGCGGGAACAGGAAGGTGAACAGCACCAGCAGCAGCACCGGCTTGCCGCCGAAGACACCCGGCCGGGCCAGCGCGTAGGCCAGCGCGATCGTGGCGACCAGGCTCGTCGCGGTGCCCAGGATCGTCACCCCGGCGCTGATCAGCAGCGCGCGGGTGATCACGTCGCCCTTGAAGATGCTGGTGTACGCCGAGAAGTCCAGGGTGGTGGGCCACACGACCCAGCCGCCGTTCTCGATGACCTCGTTGGGGGAGGCCACCGAGGTCGCCACGATCGTCCAGAACGGGAACACGACCAGCCCGACCACGATCGTCAGCGCGATCGCCTTCGCCAGGCGGGTGTACCACCGCGGCCTGCCCATCCACAGCGGACGGTTGATCTTGGACGCCATTACCGGTACACCCCCTGCTCGCCGAGCCTGTGCGAGATCTTGTTGGCGGCGTAGATGAGGGCCACCCCGAGAACGCCCTTCATCAGGCCGGCGGCGGCCGCGACGCCGAAGTGGCCGTCCTGGATGCCGCTCCAGTAGATGAAGGTGTCGAGCACCTCGCCGACCTCCGGGCCGACCGTGTCGCGCTGGAGGAAGAACTGCTCGAAGCCGACGGTCAGGATGTCGCCGAGCCGCAGGATCAGCAGCAGCACGATCACCGGGCGGATCGCCGGGAGCGTCACGTGCCACAGGCGCCGCCACCAGCCGGCGCCGTCGATGGCACTGGCCTCGTAGAGCTGCTCGTCGACGTTGGCCAGCGCCGCCAGGAAGATGATCGTGCCCCAGCCCGCCTCCTTCCAGATCACCTGCGCGATCACGAGGGGCTTGTAGGCGTCGGCGTTGCCGATGATGTCGATCGTGGACAGGCCGTTGTCGTCGAGGATCCCGTTGAGGACCCCGACGTCACCGAGCACCTGGTTGAACAGCGCCACCACGATCACCCAGGAGATGAAGTGCGGCAGGTAGACCACGCTCTGCACGAAGCGGCGGATCTTGTCGCCGACCAGGCTGTTGAGCAGCAGCGCCAGCGCGAGCGGCGCCGGGAAGAAGAAGGCCAGCTGGAGCACGGCGATCGTGACGGTGTTGCCCGCGGCGTTCCAGAAGTCCGGGTCGGCCAGCAGCACCGTGAAGTTGTCGACGCCCACCCACGCGCTGTCCCACACGCCGATGAAGGTCACGTAGTCCTTGAACGCGATCATGTTGCCGAACAGCGCGCCGTAGTGGAAGACCACGAAGTAGATCACGCCGGGCAGCATCAGCCCGATCAGGAAGAGGTCACGCCGCAGGCGCTGCGCCCGCGACCGCTTCGGTTTCGGTTTGCGCCTGCCCTTCGCCTGCGGTCCGCCGGGCGGCGCACCGTCGGACGCGGCAGCCGGCGAAGCGGGGGATTCGCCTGGTGTCGCTGCGGTGACGGTCAACGGTGACCTCCTCGCTGGTTCGGGGCGGCAACGCCGCGGGGTGGAGCTGAAGATAGACGGTTTCTGTGAGCCAGGACAAGCCCCGAGAATGTTTCAACTCGATAACATGGCTGGTAAACCCGAGATGTAGCGTTCCGGTCACTGTTGACCTTCGCAATCCTCGGCCCTAGTGTGCTGAACTTGAGAAACCGGTTTCTAAACGCGATGATGGACCGGCAGGCAACTGGGTGACCCTGAGGAGGGCACGTGAGTCAACGGCCGTACGGAGCGCTCGCCATGGCGCCATACGCGCGGGCCAGCGCTTTGACCGACGACGTGATCGCGCGGCTGAGCGGCTTCGCGGAGGTGGACCCGGCGCTACTGGTCGGCGACTTCGGCGACCCGGCGTTGCGCGACGTGCTCGGCCGCGCCGAGTTCCTGGTGACCGGCTGGGGCTGCCCGGCCGTCGACGCCGCCGCCCTCGACGCGATGCCGAAGCTGCGGGTCGTCGTGCACGCGGCCGGCTCGGTCAAGCACCACGTGAGCGAGGAGGTCTGGCGGCGCGGGATCGCGGTTTCCTCGGCCGCCGACGCCAACGCCGCCCCCGTCGCCGAGTACACCCGGGCGATGATCCTGCTGGCCCTCAAGCGGACCTTCACGCTCTCGGCGCAGCTGACCACGATCGGCTGGCCCGGCCCCGACCGGCGGCAGCCCAGCGGCATCGTCCGGCGCACGATCGGGCTGGTCGGCGCCTCACGGATCGGGCGGCTCGTGGTCGAGCGGCTGCGCGACTTCAACGTCCGGATCCTCATGAGCGATCCGTATCTCGACGCCGCGGGCGCCGCCGCGCTCGGCGTCGAGCTGGTCGACCTCGACACGCTGGTGTCCACATCGGACGTCGTGAGCCTGCACGCCCCCCAGTTGCCCGAGACCCGCCACCTCATCGACGCCCGGCGCCTGGCGCTGATGCCCGACGGCGGCATCCTCATCAACACCGCGCGAGGATCGCTCGTGGACACCGAGGCGCTGGTCGCCGAGTGCGCCACCGGCCGCCTCGACGCCGTCCTCGACGTGACCGACCCCGAGCCGATCCCCACCGACCACCCCCTACTGGGGCTCCCGAACGTCTTCGTCACCCCGCACCTGGCCGGCGCGCAGGGCACCGAGATCGCCCTGCTCGGCGACTACGCGGTGGCCGACCTGGAGCGCTTCCTGTCCGGAAAGTCCATGCTCGGTGCCGTTGACGTGGCCGAACTTCCCCGGCTAGCCTGACCGGCCATGAGCTTGAAAGCGCTTTCCATCCCCGACTTCGATCATGACCTCAGCCCGTACACCGGCTACACCCGCGCCCACTGGGAGGCCGTCGCCGACCACTGGCTGGCCACCGCGCTGTCCTTCGCGTCCCCCAACAACGCGCTGTTCCAGATCCCCGGCAGGCACGCCGCGAGCGGTCCGGAGTCGGACGCGCTGGAGGGCTTCGCCCGGACCTTCCTGATCGCCGCGCCCCGCATCGTCGGCGCAGGCGGGAACGACCCGCTGGGCCTGGCCGACGTCTACGCCGCCGGCCTGGTCGCCGGGACGACCAGGGGCGGCCCGGAGGAGTGGCTGTGGGGCGTGGACTGCACGCCGCCGCTGACCGGGAAGACGCAGCCGATCGTCGAGGCCGCCAACATCGCCTGGGCCCTGCACCTGACCGGCGACCACGTCTGGGGGCGCCTCGACCAGGCCGGCAAGGAGCAGGTCGCGCAGTGGCTGGCGCACCACGCGTCGAAGGTCGCCTGGAGCAACAACTGGCTGCTGTTCACCGCCGTGATCGAGGCCTTCCTCGCCTCGAAGGGCATCGACACCTCGGCCTACGACAGCACCGCCGACGTGCGCCGCGTGGAGTCGTGGCACCTGGGCGAGGGCTGGTACACCGACGGCGTCCGGCGCAACATCGACTACTACAACGCCTGGGTGATCCACCCGTTCCTGTGGGCCTGGTACGAGATGGTCGGCGACCGCGACCCGGACGCCAAGTGGCTGTGGGAGAACCGGCTCGGGCGCTACCTGGAGACCTACCCGCGCCTGTTCGGCGGCAACGGATCCCCGCTGATCCAGGGCCGCTCGCTGACCTACCGCACGGCGACGCTGGCGCCGGTGTGGCTGGGCGCGCTGACCGGGCGCGGCCATCTGTCGCCGGGCGCGACACGCCGGCTGGCGTCGGGGACCTTGAAGTACTTCACCGACCACGGCGCCGGCGTCGAGGGGCCGCTGTCGCTGGGGTGGCGCGGTGAGCAGTTCCTGCCGGTGACCCAGTACTACTCGGGACCGGGCTCGCCGTACTTCGCCGGGATGGGCTTCATGGGCCTGGCGCTGCCCGCCGACCATCCGGTGTGGACGGAGAAGGAGGAGCAGCAGCCCGCGGAGACCGGCGACCGCGTGTTCGGGCTCGACGGCAACGGCTGGCTGGCGCACTCGACCTCCGGTGACGAGATCGTGCGCCTGGTCAACCACGGCAGCGACCACCACACGGCCGGCACGCCCGACGACGATCCGCTCTACGTGAAGTTCGGCTACAGCACGCACACCGCGCCGGGCATGGCCGCCGCCTTCGAGGACAACGTGGACGGCGCCTTCGCGCTGCTCGACGGCGAACCCTCGCGTCGCGGGCCGATCCTGGCCCACCGGGTGCGCGGGAACGTCGCCGGATCGCGCTGCGCGCCCAGGGAGGGCGCGCAGTTGCGCACGGTGTCGATCGTGTCGGGGCCCTACGAGGTCCGCTGCCACCTGCTCGACTCCGACCGGCCGACCGCCGTCCGCGAGGGCGCGCACGCCGTCGCCGACGACGTCCCGGTCCCCTACGGCCTGCACCGCGAGGCGGCCTGGGCGCGCCGGGCCGACGGCCTCACCGCCGCCGTGCTGGGACTGCACGGCTACGAGCGCGCCGAGACGGTGACGCACACCGACGCGAGCATTCTCGGCTCGCACCAGTCGACCCCGGCCCTGCACGGCGCCTCCCCGGGCGGCCGCACCGTCCATGTGGCGCTGCATTTTCTCGGACGGACCGAGGACATCGCCGTTTCGGCGGAAACCTGGCAGACCACGGCGAGCGTCTCTGTAGACGACACGACCGTCCGGGTCGAGTGGCGCGGAGGCGAAACGGTCATTGTGGACTTGTCGGAATTCGTCGACTGACCACTGTGGCGTCCGCGTCGCTCATGGCATCGCTTACATTGAGCGGCGCGGATGCATTCCGTAATTGCGCCGGACCGGTACGGTGACCGGGATCCGTCTGGAGGGCGCACGTGGGGATGACAAAGAAGACGAAACTAGTTCTAATGGGAGCTACGGCCGTCGCGGTGCTGTTCGGCGTCGGCGTGAAGTTCGCGCTCGACGACCCGGCGCTCCAGGCCGGGAACCCGGCGATCGCGGGGCCGCAGAACGACGAGTCGGCCAACCCCAACTCGGGGCAGCCCTCCGAGACGCCGCCACCGCCGCCGACCACACCGCCGTCGCCGAGCCCGTCGAAGTCGAAGGACAAGGACAAGAAGCCGCCGAAGAAGTCCGACAACCCGTACGACCGGGTCATGTACACCACCGGCGGCAAGAGCGTCGCCCTCACCTTCGACGACGGGCCCGACCCCACCTGGACCCCGAAGGTGCTCGGGAAACTCCGCGAGTACGGCATCAAGGCGACCTTCTGCCTCATCGGGAAGAACGCCGACGCGTACCCCGACCTCGTCGCCGACATCGTCCGTGACGGGCACACCCTGTGCAACCACAGCTGGGGGCACGACCTCAAGCTCGGGAAGAAGGAGCCGGCGGACATCCGCGCCGACATGCAGCGCACCAACGACGCGATCCACCGCGGCGCGCCCGGCGCCGACATCGCCTACTTCCGCCACCCCGGCGGCGCCTGGACGAACAAGGCCATCGACGTCGCCGAGGAGCTCGGCATGAAGTCGCTGAACTGGACCGTCGACCCCGCCGACTGGGAGAAGCCGCCGGCCAAGACGATCGCCGCCCGCGTGATCGACGACACACAGAAGGGATCGGTCGTCCTGATGCACGACGGCGGCGGCGACCGCTCGCGGACACTGGAGGCCCTCGACAAGATCCTGCCGAACCTCCAAGACCGCTTCAAACTCGTCGCCCTACGCCACTGAACAGGGGATACGCGCAGGACGCCCCCCGGATTTCGCGCCCGGACGCGCCTCACGTATGCTTTCGAAGCCTCCGGCGCGACCGGGTGGAGGCAGTTCGCCGAAAGATACTGAGCTGACTCTGTTCAGCGACTGTGTCAGGATGGCGAAGCGCCCTCATCGTCTAGTGGCCTAGGACGCCGCCCTTTCAAGGCGGTAGCACGGGTTCGAATCCCGTTGGGGGCACGACTTCGGTCGGGGTTAAGATGTAGCAGCACACGAGGTCCCGTGGAGCAGTTGGAGTGCTCGCCGCCCTGTCAAGGCGGAGGTCGCGGGTTCAAGTCCCGTCGGGACCGCGTTGGATAAGGCCCCCTCTTGCGAGGGGGCCTTTTCTGTTGCCTCCGGCTCGGGACCTCTCCAGCTGACCCGACGCCAACGCACCCGATACGGAGACCGACTCCTGCGGCTACGTCCGGGGATGACGAGGGACGCCGTCCACTACGGACGGCGCCCCCTTTCGCGCGTGTTCAGCCCATGTAGCCGAGAGCGACGGCGATGGTGCCGAAGGTCGCCATGAGGAGCGCCGATCCAGGGTGCATGCCGATCGAGATGCGGATGTCCTGTTTCTTCCAGGCCAACCAGATGCCCGGGAACAGGAAGACCAGCTTCGACAGGACCGTCCAGGGCGCCCAGAAGTGGTAGATCGAGAAGAAGAGCGTGCTGAACAGCGGCGCCCACCTGCCCAGTTGCGGCAGGCGCGGCAACAGGAATCCGCGGAAGTAGTACTCCTCGATGAGCGGCAGGGTCCATCCGGTGAAGGGCAGGCACACCAGGAGGGTGATCGCCAGCATCTCCCGTGAGAAGCCGTCGAGGTAGGTCGTCGCACTGGCCCCGGCGCCTTCGTACTGGATCCAGCTGAAGAACGCGTCGTAGACGACGTTGTCCAGCGGAAGGAGAGCCAGAGAGACCACTGTCATCCACAAGAGACTGAAGATGATCAGGCCGGTGAGCTTGCCGCGCGGCACCGGTTTGTCCATGTAGCGCAAGGCGCCGCGCAGCGAGTACTTGCCGGTGCTCTGTTTGCCCAGCCACAGGAGACCGAGCTGGAGCGGGAAGAGCACGATCGACAGGGCGATGGCCCAGGCGAGGAACGGCGGATACTCGATCGAGTCGACCAGGGGTGCGGCCATGAACACATAGACCGCGACGATGAGCGCGCCCGGCACCAGGTGAAGCGCGATGGACAGCGGGATGGAGTGACGGTCGGCGAGCAGGCGCTCGACGAAACGGCTGGATCGGCGGGTGGTCGCAGTGGCTGCGGGGATCTGCGTGTTCTCCATGTCGTAGAGGCTCGCCCGGACGACTGTCGCGGCCCTGACACGTCCCTGACGCGATGACGCGTGGACTGACAGACGGATCCCGCCGGCGATCACCAGTAGTGCTCCGGTGCGCACCTGCAGGCGCCGCCGGCCCCTCTCACCCTTCCCGCCCCACCCTCACCGCCACCCCGTCGAGGATGACCTCCAGCCCCAGGAAGAAGTCCTTGTCCTCGACCGCGGCGTCGGGCGTGTCCGACGGCGGCGCCTCGAACAGCGTCGACGCGAACAGGCGCGCGGTCTGCGGGAAACGCTCGGGCTCCACCAGCCGGACGAGCGCGCGACCGTAGTCGCGTTCGGCGTCGGCCTGCCCTTGCCCCTCGGCACGGCCGGCGGCGAGGTCGCTCGACTGCCGCACCGAGTGGACGACGTACCCGCTGATCAGCGACAGGACGCCGACCTTGTGCGCCCAGTCGAGGCTCGTGCCGGCCATGATCGCCAGCGCCGACTCCATCCACGCGATCTGCCCTGGGCCCGACGGGGGCCCGGAGGCGGGCACGCGCGTGAGCCACGGCCGCCGACGGAACATGGCGCGCTGGGCCACCGCCCACGCGAGCAGACCCTCGCGCCAGCCGAGAGCGTCGAGCCCTTCAGGCGGAGCACCGACGCCGAAGTCGGCCATGAGGGTCAGCAGTTCGTCCTTCGACCCGACGTGCCGGTAGAGCGACATGCCGGTCACCCCGAGGGTCGCCGCGACCTTCGGGAGGGTGACGCCTTCAAGGCCGTCGCGGTCGGCGAGCTCCACGGCCGCGGCGACGATCCGGGTGACGTCGAGGGCCGCCGGCCTGCCCAGCCGTGAGGCCTCCGACCTGCCCCACAGCCGGCGCAGCGGCGCCGGAACGAAGTCCTCGCTGGTCATGGCTCCCTCGCTCGCCCCCGTCGCATCCGCCCCCATCATGCCAGACCTCATTAGTTTGTCTGTGATACTTTGCCTGAGAAACTAATGACCGCTCCCGGGGAGAACCGCTCATGAGCACCGATACCGCCGCACGAACGACGAGAGGACCGGTCCGGCGCGCCGAACGCGCCCTCGCCCCCGACCTGGCCCGGGGCGCGATGCTGCTCCTCATCGCGCTGGCCAACGTCGCCGGCGTGGTCTTCGCCGGTGAACCCGGCCTCGACACCACACCCGAAGGCGCCGACCGGGGCCTGAACTTCCTGCTCTACGAGCTCGTCCACGCCCGCGGCTACCCGGTCTTCGCGGTCATGTTCGGCTACGGACTCGTCCAGCTCGCCCGCCGCCAGGACGCCTCCGGCGCCACCCACAAGCAGGTCCGGTCAATCCTGCTGCGCCGCAACCTCTGGCTCGTCGCCCTCGGCTTCGCCCACGCCGCCCTGCTCTACTACGGCGACTTCCTCGCCGCCTACGGCATCGTCGGCGTCGTCATGACCCTCGTGCTGCTGCGCCGGGGCGACAGGTTCCACCGCGTCGCGCTGGTCATCTGGGCGATCTCGGCCGTCGAGGTCGTGGTCCTCGGGGCCGTCGTGCTGGCCGGGATGCTCGGCGGCGGCCAGGAGGCCCCCGCCGCCATGCCCGCCGCCCACGTCGACTCGCTCGCCGCGACGAACTACTTCCAGTCCATGCTCGACCGGCTCGCCGAATGGCCGACGCACACCCTCACCGTCGTGCCGTTCATCGTCATCGCCTGGCTGGGCATGTGGGCCGCCCGCCGCCGCGTCCTCGAAGAACCCGCCCGCCACAAGAAACTGCTCGTCTGGACCGCCGTCGCCGGACTCGGCATCGCCGTCGCCGGGGGCCTGCCCGCCGCCCTCCTGAGCGCGGGCTGGGCGCACGTCGACGCGTCGACCGCCGGCCTGATGCTGATGCTCCACGGCGCGAGCGGCATGTTCGCCGGCCCCGGCTACGTCGCCGTCTTCGGGCTCGTCGCCATGCACCTGACCCGGCCCGGCCCGGTCGCCGGCGCGCTCGCCGCGCTCGGGCGGCGCTCGCTGTCGGGATACCTCTTCCAGTCGGTGGCGTGGCTCGTGCTGCTGCTGCCGTTCACGCTCGACCTCGGCGACCGCTTCGGCAGTCCCACGCTCACCGGCCTGGTCATCGCGGTCGCGGTCTGGCTGGCGACGGTCGTCGGCGCCCGGATGCTCGACCGGCGCGGCATGGCCGGTCCCGGCGAACTGGTCCTGCGTCGCCTGACCTACGGCAAGCGCGCCTGACACGCGGCGGGGCTTCCCTGAAAGGGGGAGCCCTGCGCCGTACAGGCATGAGCGGGGGCGAAACGGGTATTGGTGTTGATCTAGACCAGGAGTACCCCCGAGGGAGTGAGCGCTCATGTCCAGCCAGTCGTTCGACGCCACCGACAACGCCCCCTACGGCTTCGTCGACGACGGTGATCTCGTCGAGGAGCCCGACCAGCGACTGGAGGACGAGATCCTGCTCCAGGACGACTACCGGGAGGCCGACCGCTTCGGCACCACTCCCGAGGAGGCCCGCGACGGCGAGCGCGTCGACTTCCACCTGATGCAGGAGCGGGGCGACGGGCCGCGCCCGGCCGAGGAGACCACGGTGGGGCCGACCTCGGCCGTCCTGATGGGCGATCGCGGCATGACGGCCTTCGAGGCCGGCGCCGACCCGACGGCCGGTCCGGAGCAGGCGGCGATGCACACGGTGACCGAGGATCAGCTGCTCATCGAGCCCGCCGACGGCGAGGACGTCCCGGCCGAGGCGGTCGAGGACGCCTACTACGGGACCGAGTTCAGCGGCCGATAGGTCCGAAAAGTTCCTCTCCTCCGGGGTTTGGCGCTTCGTCCGCACTGGTATCTACCGGGCAGACCGCCAACTGCCGGGAGGCTGGAACATGACCGCCGACGCATCGCGCCCACCAGAGCGAACCACGAAGGACGAGCAGCTCGACGCGGTGAGGACCGACCCGCTCCAGGGAAACCTCACCACCGACCAGGGTGTCCGCGTCGAGGACACCGACAACTCGCTGCGGGCCGGCGAACGCGGGCCGACCCTGCTGGAGGACTTCCACCTGCGGGAGAAGATCACCCGCTTCGACCACGAGCGCATCCCCGAGCGGGTCGTGCACGCGCGGGGCGCCGGGGCGCACGGCTACTTCGAGGTCTACGAGTCGCTGGAGCGCTACACCTGCGCCGACTTCCTCACCGACCCTTCCGCGCGCACGCCGGTGTTCGTGCGCTTCTCGACCGTCCAGGGCGGGCGCGGCTCCTCCGACACGCCCCGCGACGTGCGCGGCTTCGCGGTGAAGATGTACACCCGCGCGGGAAACTTCGACCTTGTCGGCAACAACATGCCGGTCTTCTTCATCCAGGACGGCATCAAGTTCCCCGACCTCGTGCACGCCCTCAAGCCCGAGATCGGCAACGAGATCCCGACGGCCGCCTCGGCCCACGACACGTTCTGGGACTTCGTGTCCCTCCAGCCGGAGACGATGCACCACATCATCTGGCTGATGTCGGACCGGGCGATCCCGCGCAGCTACCGCACGATGCAGGGCTTCGGCGTGCACACCTTCCGCCTGGTCGACGCCGGGGGCCGGTCGACCTTCGTGAAGTTCCACTGGACGCCCAAGCTCGGCACGCACTCGCTGGTGTGGGACGAGGCGCAAAAGATCGGCGGGAAGGACCCCGACTTCAACCGCCGCGACCTGTGGGACGCCATCGAGGCCGGCGAGTTTCCCGAATGGGAGCTGGGGATTCAGTTCCTCGGCGAGAAGGAGCTGTACGGCGAGGTCGACGTCCTCGACGCGACCAAACTGGTCCCGCAGGACGAGGTGCCGGTGACACCGGTGGGGCGGCTGGTGCTCGACCGCAATCCCGACAACTTCTTCGCCGAGACCGAGCAGGTCGCCTTCGGCGTCGGCAACGTCGTGCCGGGCATCGACTTCAGCGACGACCCGATGATGCAGGCGCGGGTCTTCTCCTACCTCGACACGCAGCTCACCCGCCTGGGCGGGCCGAACTTCGCGCAGATCCCGATCAACCAGCCCGTCGCGCCGGTCACCAACCACCAGCAGGACGGCTTCGGGCAGCACGCGATCCGCACCGGGACGGCCAACTACCACCCCAACACCATCGGCGGAGGCTGCCCGGTCGTGCCGGGCGCGGTCCCGGGCGCCTTCGTGCACTTCCCCGAGCCCGTCGAGGGGCCGAAGGTCCGGCGCCGCAGCCCGACCTTCTCCGACCACTTCTCGCAGGCGACGCTGTTCTGGAACAGCATGAGCGACTGGGAGAAGAAGCACATCGTGGCCGCTTACCGCTTCGAGCTGGGCAAGGTCACCGACCTGGAGATCCGGCAGCGGGTGGTCGAGCTGATCAACCACGTCGACCACGAGCTCGCCGCGCAGGTGGCGGCCGGTGTCGGGGTCGAGGCGCCGGGCGAGCAGGGCAGCAACCACGGGCGCCGCTCGGACTTCTTGTCGCAGACGGCGTTTCCCGGGGACGGGATCGCGACGCGCAAGATCGCGGTCCTGGTCGCCGACGGGGTCGACGGTGACAGCGCCACCAGCCTGGTCGAGGCGCTGAAGGCGCAGGGCGCCATCCCCGAGGTGCTGGCCCCCGCGGACGGCTCGGTGCGGACCGCCTCCGGCGGGGAGCTGGCGGTGGACCGGGCGATCACCACGATGGCCTCGGTCCTCTACGACGCGGTGGCGGTGCCCGCCGGGAAGGACTCCGCCGACGCGCTGAGCGCCGACGGGTACACCGTCCACTTCGTGGCCGAGGCGTACAAGCACGCCAAGCCGATCGCGGCCGCCGGTGAGGGCGCGGCGCTGCTGGCCAAGGCGGGCCTGCCCGACGACGCGCCGGGCGTGCTGGTCCACGACGGCGGCGGGGCGGTCGGCGAGGAGTTCAGCGGCGGGTTCACCGCGGCGATCGGCGCGCACCGCCACTTCGACCGCAATGTGGACGGCATCGCGGCCTGACCAGGCGTGCCTGGACCGGGTGACGGGACTTCCCGTCGCCCGGTTTTTCCTTGCGCCCCAACAACATGAAAAGAAGTCATACGATTACCCTCCGTGTTTCACGGCTCCACAAAACGGGAAAACTTCTCATGTCGATGAGAGGGGTGTTGTTGATGGAACGGCATTTCGTGGACCACATCGAGGCCTTCGGCAGCGGCTACGCCGACCCGAAGGAGGTGCTCGGCCGCTATCTGCCGGCCGACGAGGTCCGGCAGCCGCACGAGTGCGTACCCGGCATCTGTGAGACCGGGCGAGGACGCAACGGCGGCTCGGGGGGTAAGAACCGGCTGTTCGACCCGAAGCTGGTCGACGTCGAGTGATCAGGCGTAAGAACGGCCCGCCGGATCTCCGGCGGGCCGTTTTCCATGCGTGGGTCTAGCGGTACCGCAGCAGCGCGCCGATCCCGTCGGACATGGCCACGTCGCCGCTCTCGACGGTGAGCAGTGAGGCGTCGGTCATCGCCAGGGTGCGCAGGATCGCGCTGTCGGCGCGAACGCGCTCGGGGGACTCCACGCCCTGGGCGCGCGACTCCTCCTCGCTCACGGCGATCTGAGAGGGCGCCTCGCCTATCCACACGTGGTCGTTGGAGGAGGGGTCGTTCTCCAGCAGCAGGGTGTCGACTTTGGCCTCGGCCAGCGCGCGGACGACGTCGTCGAGACCGGTGACGGCGTTGCGGCCGCTGTCCTGCCGGAAGCGGTCGGTGATGGCGACGTGCCGCGCGGCGATGTGCTCGGCGATCGCCACCTCGGCGGCCTGGTCGAGCGCGTGCGTGTCGGTGGAGGCGCGCGAGCCGGCGTCGGTCTCGACAACGCGGTCGAGGATCGCCGCCGGCAGGTTCTCCTTGCAGGCGCCGCGTGCGCGCACGTCCCCGGCGAGGATGACGATCTCCGCCCCGGTGCGCTTGACGAGCTGGGTGACGGCCTTGGCGACGTCGCCGGCGTTGCGGTCCCAGGCCTCCTCCGCCGCGCGCTGGTAGCGGGGAGCCGACCAGCCGCCCGGCTTGGACTTGGTGAGCCCGAAGGTCTCGCCGCCCTCGACGGTGGAGGTGCGCGCGGTCGCCCCGCCGGTCACCTCGGTGATGGAGGCGCCGGTGCGGTCGACGACGACCCGGATCCAGGGAACCTCCTCGCCGTGGGCGACCGCTAGCGGCATCGCGTAGGGCAGCAGGCTGTGCGAGGCCTGGTCATGGGTGGGCGGGGTCGGCAGTTCCTCTCGGACGACGACCTCGCCGCCGTTGGCGAACAGGGCCAGACCGTGGCGCCCCGGGTCGCGGTCGGCGAGGACGGCGGCGGCGATGGCCTCGACGTCGCGGTCGCAGGCCCCGGCGAGATGGTCGCGCAGCGCGCTCCAGCGCAGGTCGATCACCTTGGCCGCGTCATGGGTGTCCCGGGACGCGTCGAGATAGACCGAGGTCCACGGGCCGGTGCGCTCGTACATGGGGCGCAGGAATGCCAGATCCATGATGATCCCTCCATCGGTGCGGTCCGCTCCCGATGGCGTACCCATCTCACGCCCGACTTATCCGTAAGCAGCCAAAACGCGCCTGCGCCGGGTCAGGCGCATCTAGCGTGGAGGACATGAGCATCGCCATGCCGGAACGAGACCCGCACGATCCCGACGACCCGACCACCGGGCCCGACGAGGAGACCTTCGCCAGGCAGGAACGCTCCGAGGAGCTGCCCGACGAGGAGCTTCCCGGCTACCTCGACCCCGAGCGCGACAACCCCGAGGAACCGGGAAACCCGCGCTCGACCCTCGACAACTAGCCGCCGCGTCAGCGGGCTCCCGCAGGGCCGCCGAGCTGTTCGGCCAACTTCCGGAGTTCCGCCACCGCGGCGGGCGAGGGATTGCTGAGCCCGCTGTGCACGGCCGCCGGGCTCTTCAGGAAACGCCGCAGGACCGGCACGAGCAGACCCTGCGGCAGCGTCCGCAAGGCGCCGAACGCGCGAGGCACCGGGGGCGTCGCCATCGCGGCGAGGTTTCGCCGCATGAGGTGGAGCATCCCGCGGACCGCCCCGGGATCGTCGGCCAGCGCCACCGGCCCACCCGCCGCGCGCACCGCCTGCCCGAGGGGGACCTCGAAGGCAGCGTGCGTCTTGAGCCAGGCGTCCACGCGCGGTTCGGCCCGGGCCCTGATCCCGGCGGCGCGGAACGTCTCCACGATCCGCTCCAGCCGGGCGGTGGTGCGGCCGTCGGGCTCACCGATCGGCATCGCCACCCGCCGGGTCAAGAAGTCGGACCCGCGGTAGCGGACCACGTCGCCGTCCATGGTGCCGGCGGCCGTGGGGAAACCGAGCAGCACCCGCTCATGGCCGATCACCGCCCCCAGCGGCCGCGCGCCGGCCGCCCAATTGTGCAGGAAGAGCACATCGCCTTCGACGTCGGCGAGCGGCTTCAGCACCGCGTCCACCTGGTGGGTGCGCACGAAGACCAGGATGAGGTCGTACCCGCCGTCCGGGTGCTCGACCACCGGTACCGGCACCCGCCTGACCGCCGCACTGTCGCCCTCGGCGAGCCGCACACCATGCCGACGCAGATCCGTCAGGCGCTCGCCCCGAGCGAGGAGCGAGACGTCGTGCCCTGCCCCGTGCAAGCGGGCGGCCGACAGACTGCCGAGAACCCCGGCGCCGTACACGAGAAGCCTCATGGCGCATTCTCGCTCACGCGTGTCCTCGACCCCAACGCACGCCGCTACTCCCCGACCACGCCGTCCAGCGCCTCGCGGATGAGGTCGGCGTGCCCGTTGTGGCGGGCGTACTCCTGCGTCATGTGCACCAGCACCCACCGCAGCGAGCACTCCTCGCCCCAGGGCGTGCGGCCCGTCGCGTCGAGGCCGAGACCCGCGACGGTCGCGACGGACCGTTCGCGTTCGGCGCGCCACGCGGCCATCGACCCGGCGACGTCGGCGGTGTCGACCTCGTCGAAGTCGGCGTCGCCCCGGTTGTCGAGGTCGAGGGCCCGGCTGAACTCGCCGCCGCCGAGCACCTCGTGGAACCAGCCGCGCTCGACGTTGGTGGCATGCCGGACCAGGCCCAGCAGGGAGAGCGTGGAGCTGGCCACGGCGTTCGCACGCAGCTGATCGTCGGACAGGCCCGCGCACTTCCACGCCAGGGTTTCCCGCTGGAACTCCAGGAAACCGGTGAGCACCTCGCTCTCCCCACCGGTCATCTCCCCGCGCGGACGCTCGTCGGGAGGCGTGGACATCAGCCGACCCTCGCGAGGAAGGCCAGCACGCGCTCGGTCAGCAGGGCGGCGGCCTTCTCGTCGTAGTCGGGCAGGGACTTGTCGGCGAAGAGGTGGCGGTCACCGGGGTAGAGGTACAGCTCGGCGTCGTCGGCGGACTTCACCAGCGCGCGGGCGGCGTCGATGTCGCCGCCCTCCTCGACGAAGTACTCGTCGGCGTCCATCGCGTGGATCTCCACCGGGACACCCTCCGGCCAGCTCGCGCCGAACTCGCCGACGGGCACGCAACCGCTCAGCAGCAGCGCGCCCTTGGCGCCCGGCCGGGTCTGGGCGAGCTTCTGCGAGGGCATCGCGCCCAGCGAGAACCCGGCGTAGACGAGCCCTTCGGGCAGGCCCTCGGCCGCCGCGACCCCGCGTTCGAGGACCGTGCCGAAACCGGTCTCGCGAGCGAAGCCGATGCCCTCTTCGAGGTCGGTGAAGACGCGGCCCTCGTAGAGATCGGGCACGTGGACGGTGTGGCCGGCCGCGCGCAAATCGTCGGCGAAGGCGACCACGCCTTCGGTCAGGCCGTGCGCGTGGTGGAAGAGCAGAAGCTCGGACATGGTGATTCCCTCTCGTCGGCGGCACCCCTGCGGCACCGCCGGATTCATCATGCCCCCTATTCCCGACACCTTCTGTCGGGTTCACAGGTCACCATGGATTCATGCGCGCCTCCCGGATGATGACCCTCCTGCTCCACCTCCAGGTGCGCGGCCACGCCACCGGACGTGAGCTGTCGGCGCTGCTGGAGGTCAGCGAGCGCACGGTCCAGCGCGACGTCGACTCCCTGGCCGCCGCCGGGATCCCCATCCGCTCGACGCGCGGGCCGGCCGGCGGCTACCGGCTCGACGGCGGGTACCGCACCCGCCTCACCGGTGTCGGCCTCGACGAGGCCGGGGCGCTGGCGTTCCTCGGGCTCGCCGGCCCCGCGCAGCAGCTCGGCCTCGGCGAGATCCTGGAGGGCGCGCGCATCAAGGTCTGGGCCAGCCTCACCGGCGAGGCCCGCGAGCAGGCCCGGCAGACCGCCGAGCGCTTCCACCTCGACCCCATGCGCTGGTACGGCACGCCCGAGCCCGTGCCGATGCTGACGCGGCTCGCCGAGGCCGTGTGGCTCGACCGCCGCGCCCGCGTCGAGTACGTCGGCGGCGGAAAGGCGCGCACCCGCGAGATCGATCCGATGGGACTCGTCCTGGCCGCCGGTGACTGGTATCTGGTGGCGCTGCGCGACGGGGAGAGGCGCACCTACCGGGTGTCGCGGGTGGTGTCGGTGGAACTCCTCGACGAGCCCGCCGCCCGCCCCGCGGCTTTCGACCTCGCCGAGTCGTGGGCGCGCTCGCGCAAAGAGCTGGAGACCGAGAAGACCGCGATCGAGGTGACCCTGCGGGTCCAGCCCGAGATGCTGCCGCGGCTGAGGGGAATGGTGCCGGTGCACGGGCAGGACCGGGTCCCGGTCACCGCGACCGGCGAGGTCGAGCTGACGATCCCCTTCGAGAGCGAGTCGTGGGCGCGTTGGGCGCTGCTCGGGCTCGGCGGGGCTGTCGAGGTCCTCGCGCCTGACGGGATGCGCGAGTGGGTGTCCGGGCAGGTCCGCGCGGCGGCGGCGCGGTACGGGTGAGCGCGGCGGCGCGGTCGCCTCGGGGCGTGCTTCCCGACTCTCAGCGCGCGGACGCCACCGTCCACATGAGAGCGAAACCTGGGAGAAAAGAAGAGGGACCGGCCCCCGATGATGTCCGGGACCGGTCCATGCGCAAAACGGGACGCGCCTACCAGCCGGCGGGCCGTCCGGCGCCGTAGTACGGGCTGCCGCCCTGGTCGACGGTCGAGACGATCACGCCGACGCCGTAGGTCGAGGCGTGCACGACGTGGTCGTCGCCGATGTACATGGCCACGTGGTTCAAACCGTTGTAGAACACCAGGTCGCCGGGCATGAGCTCGTCACGGGAAACGTGCTGCATCATGGCCCACTGCGCCGCGGCGTTGTGGGGGAGGTTGACGCCGGCCTGCTGCCAGGCGCCCATGGTGAGGCCCGAGCAGTCCCACACGTCGGGGCCCGAGGCGTTCATGTCGTAGGCGTCGCCCTGCTGTGCCAGCGCGAACTCGACGACCTTGCCGCGCTCACCGGGGACGTGCGGGGGAACGAAGGCGTCGTCGGACAGGCCCCGCGAGTCGCGGTAGGCCGTGTCGCGTTCGTCGGAGAGGCGATCGAGGTCGGCCTTGATCGACTCCTTCTTCTCCTTGAGCTCGGCTTCCTGCTCGGACTGGGTCTCGTAGAGCCCGTCGAGGACCGCCTTGCGCTCGTCGAGGTCCGACTTGGCCGTGTTGAGTTCGGCGATGGCGTCGGCGTCGTCGGCGGTGGCCTGGTCGAGGAGGGTGATGCGGTCGGCGAGGGTGTCGGGGGAGCCGGTGGTGAACACGGCCGTCATGCCCGACACGGGGCCGCCCATGTAGGCGTTCGACGCGATGACGTCGACCTTCTGGTAGAGCACCTCGAGCTGTTCCTCGAAAGGCTTGAGCTCCTTTTCGAGTTTGGCGACCTTCTTCTTGGTCTCCTTGAACTCGATGCTCACCTTGTTGTAGTCCTCGATCACCGCTTCGAGATCGTGGAACTGCTTGTCGATCTCGTCTTCGATCTTGTCGGTCGGATCGGCGTACGCCGGGGCCGCCGAGAGCACGAGTGCTCCCGTTGCCAGGGCGATGATCCCGAACGCGCGGAGCCCACGGCTCGCGTTGCGTGCTGTTTTGCCGAGCAAGAGTTGCTCCTTATCAGCTATCGAACCGTCAGCGAGCGTACTGCATCGGGGTCGCCCGAAGTGGGACTCTCACCCGAACGGACCAGGGCCCGGTGATGGATGGCCTGATCAACTGGGGTGAAGGAGACCGGACGGCGTGTCGCGAGAGTGAAGGAAAGGTGACGGTGAGTCGCATCGCGGAGCGCGCGAACGCCGGGATCGCCGCCATAGCGGGGATCGGGCACGGTCCTAACGCAGACGCATTCCGGCGCACTCGGCCCCGTGCACACCGCAGTCGGTGTCCACTTCGGCGAATCCGCCCTCGACCCACCAACGCGACGACGCCCGCTCGGCGCGCGCCATGCGGGAGTGCCGGCAGGCGAGGCCTTCCAGTTCGGCGCGCTTCTCATCGCCGAGGTCCACGTCGGGGGACCTGAACCACCCGGGTCCGGTCTGATGTAGACGGTGCAGGGCGGCCGGGCTGTACACGGCCCGCACCCGCCAGCCGCCCAGCCACTTGCGCAGCACGATCGCCGGCACATAACGCCGATTGCCGCCCCGCCGGCAGCGGCCGACGACCTTGATCTTCTCGCCGCCGTCCCCACTGAACGCGCCGAGCACGTACAGCTTCGCGCCGGGACTGAAGAGCCGCAGGCCCCGCATGCGGGCGACTTCGCCGTCGGCGTCGGCGAGCGGGCGCTCGGGGACGACGTTGGCGACCATGCACCACAGGGGATGAGGAGTGGGTTCGGACTCGGGCACGGTAAGGAGTCTGCCCGGCGGTTCGCCTAGACGGAACGGGATTTCGGTGGGGCCCCGGCCGGAAAGACCGCGCGGCTCGAACGCGTCGCCGCCCCGCCCGGTCACCATCAGCGGTATCCCCCACCGCGCGAGTCCTTCGATCGGCTCCCGAAGCCCAGCGCCCCAAGGGGTCAGGGCGTAGAGGACTCCGGCGTCCCCGAGCCGCCGTTCGACGATCCCCGCGGCCTCAAGGGTTCGCAGTCGCTGGGAGAGGAGGTTGCCGGCGATCCCGTGCAGCGATCGGGTGAGTTCGGTCGCGGTGTCGATCATGGACGGTGGCACGGCGTAGACCGGGTGCACGTGCCGCTGAGCCGGGTCGAGGCCTTCGCGAACGATCTCGAACTCGCCGGGGAGTTCCGGCGTCTCCACGACCTCGACCGGGGCGCCCGCATCGACCTCACGCCGGCACAGGCCGCCGAGATCCGGGCCGCCGACAAGGCCACCGCGCGCCGGCTCATGAAGACCTACGGTGTGAAGCGGCTGAGCATCAACCTGCTCGACGGCGTCGAGTACCTCCAGGCCGAACGCAGGCCCGAGGCCTTCTACGCCGAGGCCCTCGCCATCGTCACCGACTACCGCCTGGGCGCCATGAAGAGCCTGCCGCCGCCGTGGGAGTACGAGGACGAGGAGATAGCCGAGTTCGAGGAGAACGGCTTCGAGGACTTCGACGAGCCCTTCGACATCGCCGACTACAAACGACGCCAAGCCCGCCTACGGCTCGACGACTACCCGCATGCGGAGTTCACGATGACCGTGAAGGACACCGGTTACGTCGAGCACCTGGATCGCGGTATCCACTTCGCGACGGCGATCTACGGCGAGTACGGCTGGGATTAGCTCGGCGGAGGGAATCGGCCGACGATGGTGCGGACGGGCGGGCGGGCGGGAACGCTCGTCACAGGGTGTTCTCGGTGTCAGTACCCGTGCCGGTGCCGGGGTAGGAGCGCGGATTGGAACGGCCGTCCGTATCGCGGTACCGCACGCGCTTGAGGTCTTCGGGCAGCACCTTCCGCCCGCCCTTCCACACTGCTCGCGGGTCACGGTCGACACGACGTCTGCGCCGAGCGGACCGGAACGCCCCGACAGCTCCCCACGCGGCCAGCACCCCGACGACCACCACTATCGAGACAAGCACGATCAGCCCGACGTCCATGTCCACCAGCCTAGACGCGTCGCGGGTCTACTGTGGACCACCGAACGGCCGGGGCCGGGGGCATTGCGCAGCCGACCGGCGGCACCCGACAACGGATGGGCCCTGCGCGCGGTGGCCGAACGGTGCAAGGCGGGCACGGCGGGCACGGCGGGCACGGCGGGCCGAACACATCAGGCGCGGATGACACGCGGGACCGGCCGCGCCCGGGTACTGATGCCGGTGCCGGGGCCAGAAGACTTGCGCCGGATGGCCGGCGCTCACAAGCCAACGACGAGCGGGCAACGAGCGAATCCGACTGGCGGCAACGCGGGAGGGGGAGCCGGCCCGCCAAAACGGGCGACACACAACGCCATCCGGCCAGCCCGCCAGCCAGGGGCTTCGCACTCCGGAAGAACTCCGCTGGGGAACACCGGCGACAGAGTATGGCCGCAACCCCTCGCGGGAACTGAACGGCAGCTCGCGGCGACGACAAGATGGCCCCCTTCCCTCACGCCGGACCAGGGCGCGCCCGGTAACAAGCCCGCAGGTGACGGGCGGGGCTCGCCACCGCCGGTCCTCCGGGCCGCAGGGCGCTGGGCTCCAGGGCTGGGCTGCTGGGCTGCTGGGCTGCTGGGCTGCTGGGCTGCTGGGCTGCTGGGCTGCTGGGCTGCTGGGCTGCTGCTGGAAGTTTGAAGCTTCGCGTTGCGGAAACGGCGCTTCGCCGGGAAACGCCGCAAGGAAGTGCCGCCCATGCCCGCCGCAGAACAGAGGCGGCTCAGAGAGTGGGAGAGGGACCCTTTTCCCACTGCCGGGACCGGCGAGCGCGATCACAAACCGGCCGCGTGGCGCCGCCGCGGGTGGCGGGTGGCGGGTGGCGGGTGGCGGGTGGCGGGTGGCAGGTGGCGGCAGAGCCTCCCACCGCCGCAAACCCATCCGCCCGCGCGCACGATGACAAACCGGCAGGTGACGGGCGGGGCGCACCGCCCACGCCAACCCATCCAGGAGCACCTCACCCCGCCGAACCAACCCAGAGGGGGTGTGGGTGGAGACGGAGTCTCCCCCACCCGCGAGCGAAGCGAGCAATTGTCAGCCCAGACCAATGCCCCCGCGGGCCACCCGGGGGCAGGTGGGGGCGGGGGCATTGGAGTCTGTGTGTCGGTGTTCCTGTGTGCGGTGCGGCGGCCCGGCGGCGCGGAACGCCGTCGTGCACCCGACCCGTTACCAGCCGGGGATGCGGCCCGCCCCGTAGTAGTCGCTGGCGGCGGCGTCGATGGTCGTCATGTAGACGTTCGAGTAGTTCGTCGCCGCGTGGATGACGTGGCCGTCGCCGATGTAGAGGGCGACGTGGCTGAGTCCGTTGTAGAACACCAGGTCGCCGGGTTGCAGCTCATCGCGGGAGATGTGCTGGACCATGTTCCACTGGGCTTCGGCGTTGTGGGGCAGGTTCACTCCGACCTGGCTCCACGCGCCGAGCGTGAGCCCGGAGCAGTCCCATCCGTCGGGTCCGGCGGAGGCGAAGATGTAGGGCTCGCCGTCCTGCTTCAGCGCGAAGCGGACGACCTCGCCGCGGTCACCGGGCACGTAGGGCGGAACCCAGCCGTCGTCGGCGATGCCGCGGGAGTCGCGGTAGGCGGTCTCGCGCTCTTCCTGGAGCCGGTCGAGATCGGTCTCGATCGTCTCCTTCTTGGAGCGAAGCTCCTCCTCCTGCTCCGACTGCGTCTCGTACAGGCCGTCGAGGACGCGCTTCTGCTCGTCGAGTTCGGCCTTGGCCTCGTTGAGGGCCTCGATGGCGTCGTGGTCGTCGACGGTCACCTGGTCGAGAAGGGTGATGCGGTCGGCGAGGTTGTCGGCCGAGCCGGTCGTGAAGACGGCGGTCAGGCCGGACATGTTGCCGCCCATGTACGAGGCGGAGGCGATCTTGCCGACCTCCTCGTAGAGGACGTCGAGCTGCTCCTCGAAGGGCGCGAGCTTCTTCTCGAGCTTGGCGATCTTGCGTTTGGTGTCCTTGAACTCAAGGTTCACCTTGTTGTAGTCCTCGATGATCGCCTCGAGGTCGTGGTACTGCTCCTCCATCTGCTTCTCCTTGTCGTCGACCGGATCGGCCGAGACAGGGGATGAGGAGATGAGGACTCCGACCGCAGCGAGCGCGACAATTCCCAACGCGCGTAGACGTGACGTGCTGCGTGCTGCTTTCCCGAGCAACATTCGCTCCTTCTTCAGCGGGCGGACCATCGGCGAGACTACTGCACGTTCGGGGGACAACTGAAGCCCGGAACGGAGGTTTTTCGCGCTTCCATTAAGAAATCAGCACAGCGTGACAACGCATCGGACTCTCTGTGCGTTAACATGGCCGATTGTGGACCTCATTCGAGTGATCGCCGACACATCTGGCGCCTGTTGTCGCTGTTGTTAGCCCCAGCAGCCGACAGCCGATCCTGCCCGTGAATTCGGGCACCGTCCACAAAGGTCTCTCGTGAGCTCTCTCACCCATACCGTCCTTTCCGCCCTTTCGGCCTTCTACGCCCAGAGCACCCCGCAACCGCGTTTCTCGACGCGCAGCCGCACGGCCCGCCGGCTCGTCGCGGCCGACGACCACGAGGCGTGGCTGATGGCCTGGCTTCCCGGCCAGAGCACCGAGCTGCACGACCACGGCGGCGACCACCTGCCGGCCGAAGCGGGCTTCACCGTCGTTTCCGGACGGTTGCGCGAGTACACGGTCGTTCCCGGCGAATTCCCCGGCCTGTCCTCGCACGAGGTCGCCGAGGGCGAGTCGGTCTCGGTCTCGCCGCGCACGATCCACGCCGTTCGCAACGACTCGACCGAACCGGCGGTGAGCGTGCACGTGTACGCGCCGAAACTGGTGCGGATGCGGTCGTATCTCTTCGACGAGACGGGGCTGTCGCTCGGCGCGATCCGCCGCGCGGGCGCGGACTGGTGAGGGTCTAGCGCTTCGGCCAGTGCCAGGGCGGGCCGTCGAGGATCCCCTGCCCGGCGACGACGGTCCGGCCGCCCTCCTTGCGCAGCTCGACGGTCGCGGCGCCCTGCCCTTCGAGGGCGGCGACCAGCTGCGCGGAGTGGCTGACGACGATGACCTGCGTGTCCTTCGAGGCGGTCGCGATCAGTCCGGCCAGCGGCGCGATGAGTTCGGGGTGCAGGCTCGTCTCGGGTTCGTTGCACACGAACAGTTCCGGCGGGCGCGGCGTGAGCAGCGCCGCGGCCCACAGCAGGTAGCGCAGGGTCCCGTCGGACAGTTCCGCGGCCGCCAGCGGCCGCAGCAGGCCGGGCTGGCGCAGCCGCACGCCGAGTCTGCCGCCGTCGAGGTCGACGCCGAGCCGGCTGCCGGGAAAGGCCCGGTCGACGGCCTCGGCCAGCGCCTCGTGGTCGCCGATCTCGATGATGGTCTGGAGCGCGGCGGCGAGGTCGGCGCCGTCGTGGCCGAGGACCGGTGTGCGGGTGCCGATGCGGGTCTCGCGGGCGGGCGCGGCGGCGTCGGTGCGGAGGTGGTCGTAGAAGCGCCAGCCGCGGATGCGTTCGCGCATGTCCAGCAGTTCGGGGGCGTTGCGGGGGTCGGCGAGTTCGGCGATCATGCTGTCGAAAGTGGCGAGGCGGTGGTCGAGGACGGCCCAGGCGCCGTCGCCGTCGCGGACCTTGATGCGGCCGTGGTTGCGTTCGGCGAGCAGGGTTCCCGGCCGCAGGAAGGGTCCGGCCCACACGGCCTCGACCTTGATCTCGGGGTCGAGGCTGAACGCCGACTGCGAAGGTTGCGGCTGACCGAGGTCGACGGCGTAGCCGAAGTCGTCGGCGGCGAAGCCGAGGCGCAGGCCGATGGGGCGGTCGCGGACGGTGCCTTGGACGGGGTGGCCGTCGCGGGGTGGGTGGTCGGGTCCGGCCCACAGTGTCGACGGCAGGCCGCCCTCGGCGGCGAGCGCGGCCACGGCGCCGCCGCGCGCGCATTCCGACAGCAGCCGCAGGGCGCGGTAGAGGCTCGACTTGCCGCTGCCGTTGGCGCCGGTGACGACGGTGATGGCGTCGAGCGGCACGACGAGGTCGCGCAGCGAGCGGTAGTTCTCGACGGCCAGGACCTTGATCATGTCGGCAGGATAGGCCGTGGGTGGGACATTCGCCTGGTCACCGGCCCTGCGCGCGCGGGCGCTTACAGGTAGGCGCCCGTCGGGAGTTCCTCGACGCCCGCCTGGAGCACCTCGCCCGAGCGCAGCGCGCACAGTTCGGCGAGGGTGACGCCGCCGCCGGCGATGCCGTCGTTGCGGCCGAGCCAGTTCACGGCCTCGCCGTAGGGGAAGCGGCCGACCTCGATCTGCGCGAGGCAGCGGCCCGGGCGGATCACGGCCGGGTGCAGGCGGGTGAGGTCCTCGTTGGTGGTCAGGCCGATGAGCAGGTTGCGGCCTTGGCCGAGGAGGCCGTCGGTGAGGTTCAGCAGCCGCGACAGGGCCTGCCCGGCGGCGGCCTTCGCCTCACCGCGGATCAGCTCGTCGCAGTCCTCGATGAGCAGCAGCTGCCACTTCTTGTCCTCCTCGTCGCCGTCCTCGTCGCCGAGGGCGACCTGGAGGAGGTAGCCCGGATCGCCGAAGAACAGCTCGGGGTCGAGGACGCAGTCCATGCGGCACCACGAGCGCCACTCGTTGGCCAGCGCGCGAAGGGCGGTGGTCTTGCCCGTCCCGGGCGGGCCGTGCAGGAGCAGCAGGCGGCCGGAGATGTTGTCGGGGGTGGTGGCCATGAGCGAGTCGAGCTGCCCGACCGAGCCGGAGGCGTAGTTGCCGCGGATGTCGGACCACTTGGGGATCTCGATGGTGCGCACGAGGCGGTTGGCGCGGGGCATCGACATGTGCCAGAAGCCGATGTCGATGACGGTGTCGTCGTCTTCGGGTTCGGGTTCCTCGACGCCTTCGGTGGCGGCCTTGAGGATCGTCTCGGCGAGTTCGGCGGTGCGGGCGCTGACCCGGACCCGGCCGTTGCCGCTCGACCAGCGGATCGACTGGAGCAGCCAGTTCTCGCCGGAGGCGAGGAACGCGTGCTGGCCGCCCTGCTCGGCGGTGCGGAGGATGTGCGCGTCCGGAGGGAGCAGGGTCGCGTCCTTGCGGATCCGGTTGATCCACTTGGAGCGGGCGTGCGGGTAGTCGCCGCGGACGTAGGGGCCGAGCGCGAGGGCGTCGATGACGTCGAAGGCGTCCATGTCGTCGTCGTAGTTCATGACGATCGGCAGAAGGTCTGCGGTCTTGAGCTCGACGGGGGCGCGCTCCGGCTTGCGAGCCGCGTGCGCCACGGGGAGCTTCTGCGGCGATTGCATCCTGGAATGATCCCCGACAGGTGTGACAGCCGCCAACCCGGTTTCGTGCCAGTTGGGCAGGAGTTGCGGTGGTCGGAGGTGAATGTGCCCCCGCCACCTGGGGTGGAACGGGGGAGTGTCGGCAGGGCGACACAGCACCGCCCGGGTAGCGTGCCGATCATGCGACTGCTGCACTCCGGCAAGGTCCGTGACGTCTACGAAGACCGCGGCGACCTCGTTCTCGTTGCCTCCGACCGTGTGAGCGTCTTCGACGTCGTCCTGCCCACACCCGTCCCCGACAAGGGCCGCATCCTCACCGCCCTGTCCCTGTGGTGGTTCGGGCAGCTGTCCGACCTCGTCCCCAACCACGTCATCTCCGCCGAGGACGTCCCCGAGGAGTTCGTCGGCCGCGCGATCCGCTGCCGCAAGCTCGACATGCTCCCCGTCGAGTGCGTCGCCCGCGGGTACCTCACCGGCGGGGGCCTGAAGGAGTACGAGAAGACCGGCACGGTCTCGGGCGTGGAACTGCCGCCCGGCCTGGTCGACGGTTCGGTGCTGCCGCAGCCGATCTTCACGCCCTCGACGAAGGCCGACGTCGGCGACCACGACGAGCCGATCAGCTACGAGCGCGTCGAGGAGTTGCTCGGCGAGGACCGCGCCGCCGAGCTGGAGGACCTGACGCTGCGCGTCTACGAGCTGGGCTCCGAGCGCTGCGAGGACGCCGGGATCATCCTGGCCGACACGAAACTGGAGTTCGGGATCGACCGCGGCGGCGAGCTCGTGCTCGGCGACGAGGTCTTGACCCCGGACTCCTCGCGTTTCTGGCCGCTGGACCAGTGGAAGCCCGGTTCGCGGCAGCCGTCCTACGACAAGCAGTTCCTGCGCGACTGGGCCGAGGACTCCGGCTGGGACAAGACCGGTCCGGCCCCGGCGCTGCCCGACGAGATCGCCAACCGGACGCGCCTGCTCTACGTCGAGGCCTACCAGCGCATCACCGGCGAGGAGTGGGTTTAGAACCACGGGCGTGCCGCGCGCCCCGTCCGGCGCGCGGCACGCCGGTTCCTCACGACGCCGCCGTTCTCCGGCCGCGCTCCCACCCCAGCAGGGTCGGCGGCGAAGGTGAAGGACGTGGACGAAGTGAGACGACCTGAGACACCGCACCGCGTCGAAACGGGAGGCACCGTGGGCGTCCGCCAACCCCCCGATCCGTCCACCGCCGCCGACCCGGCCGCGTTCGTCGCCCACCTCGCCGAGCTGCGCGCGTGGGCGGGAAACCCCTCGCTGCGCACCCTGCGCATCCTCGGGGGCACCACGGTCGCGAACAACGGCGACACCGTCGACGCCCTCCCGGTCAGCACCATCTCCTACGTCCTGCGCGGCGCCCGGCTGCCCCAGCTCCCCCGGCGGTCCTTTGTGGACGCCTACGTGGCCGCCTGCTTCCGCGCCGCCGACCGCGACCCCGGCGACGCCGTCGCCCGCTGGCTCGACGCCTGGCGCGCGCTGCGCGGGTCGGGTGCCCGCCCCGCCTCGACGCTCCCCCGCGACATCGGCGACTTCACCGGCCGCGAGGAACAGCTCGCCCGGATCACCCGCCACCTCGACGACTCCGGCCGCGTCGCCGGCGTGGTCGCCGTCAGCGGCATGGCCGGCGTCGGCAAGACCACCCTCGCCGTGCGGGCCGCCCACCGGCTCGCCCCCGGCCACGGCGACGTCCGCTTCGTCGACCTCCACGGCCACAGCACCGACCGCCGCCCGCGCACCCCCTTCGAGGCCCTCACCAGCCTCCTCAAGACCGACGGGCCGCCGCCCTCCGACCTCGACGAGGCCGTCGCCCGCTGGCGCACCGTGACCGCGGCGGCCAAGACCCTCGTCGTCATCGACAACTGCCTCGACAGCGCCCAGCTCGAACCCCTCCTCCCCTCCGGGCCCGGCTGCGCCGCCGTGGTCACCTCCCGCACCCGCCTCACCGGACTCGACGGCGCCTGCCACATCGCCCTCGACGCGTTCACCCCCGACCAGGCCGCCCGACTGCTCCGCGAGATCGCCGGAGACGAACGCCTCGACGCCGAACCCGAGGCCCTCGGCGAACTCCTCGACCGCCTCGGCGGACTCCCCCTCGCCGTCCGACTCGCCGGCGCCAAACTCCAGCACCGCCCGCACTGGACCGTCCCGGCGCTCCTCGGCCAGCTCGCCCGCCTCGACGGCCTCAACGACGGCCACCGCAGCGTCCCGGCCGCCTTCGACCTGTCCTACCGGCAACTCCCCGCGTCCACCCGGCTCGTCTTCCGCCTGCTCAGCCTCCACCCCGGCGAGCTCGGCCTGCCCGCCGCGGCCGCCCTCACCGGCACCTGTCCCGACGAGACCTGGGAAGAACTGGAGACGCTCACCGACGCGCACATGATCGAGCAGCCCGCGCCCGGCCGCTACGCCATGCACGACCTGCTCGCCGACTACGCCGCCGAACGCCGCGACCGCGAGGAGGACCCGGACGTGCGCGCCGCGGCCGTCGACGGCCTGCTCGCCTGGTACCTGCACGCCGCCCACGACTCCGCGCGCGTGCTCGGCCTCGCGCTGCCGCCCGCGCCGGCCGGCGCTCCACCGGCCGAGCGGCACGTCCCCGGCGACCGCGAGGCCGTGCTCGCCTGGTTCGAGACCGAACGCGCCAACCTCATCGCCGCCGTCGGTCTCGCCGCGCGCGAGGGGCGGCGCGAGACGGCCTGGCGGCTGGCGGCGTCGCTGGCACCGTTCTTCCAGGTATGCGGGTGCAAGATCGACTGGGTCGGCTGCGTCGAGACGGCGCTGCCCGGCACGCGCGAGAGCGGTGACGAGTACGGGGAGGCGTGGCTGCTCGACTCCCTCGGCACCGCGCTGCGGGGTCTCGGGCGCGTGCGCGAGGCCGTCACCGCGCGTTCGCGCGCGCTGGAGATCCGCGCCCGCATCGGCGCCGTTGCGGAATTGCCGCACAACCGTGCCACTACCGACTCAACCTGAAAGGGCCCGAACCTCGTCTTTCCATGCACACGCAGTTAGTGACGGGGAAGGGGAAGCAGATGACTTTGTGGACCGACATCGCGGCGGTCGGGGGCATGCTCGGAGGGGCGGTCGTCATCGTCGGGGGTCTGGCCTTGTGGATCTCCCGGCTCCATCCGGCGCCGCAGCCGGAGAGGGAGCTCACCGAGGTGTCCGACCTGGTGGTCACCGTCGACCCGACGGTGTAACACTGATCGACTCCGCCCCCCTTGGAGTTGACGATGCCCCTGTCCCGAGCGGCCGCGCGCGCGTGGTTCACCACGACCCTCTCGCCGCTGCTGCTGACCTGGCAGGGGCGGGTCGAGCGAACGTGGGGGCGGATCGTCTCGACCAACCCGTACGTCGTCGACACGCTCGTCGCGCTGCTGGTCTGGGTGGCGCTGTCGGTGCAGTTCATCGTGCCGCGCCCGCCCGGGCAGACGCCGGCGTCGAGCCTGTCGTACCTGCTGACGGTCCTGTGCGCGCTGCCGCTGATCTGGCGGCGGCGTTTCCCGCTGACGGTGCTGGTCCTCGTCAACGTGCCGATGGCGGTCAACCAGGCGATCGACGGGGTCGGGCAGCCGCTTCCCTACGCGGGGCTGATCGCCGCTTACACCGTCGCGGCCGTCTCGCCGCTGATGCAGCGCATGGTCATGAACGGCTTGGCGGTGGTCGTCATCCCTCTAGCCGTGGCGGCCAACTCCAACGGGGCACGCGAGTACCTGTTCACCTTCTTCACGTACTTCGGCGCCTACTCCCTGGGGCGGCTCCAGAACTCCCGGCAGGAACGCGCCCGGGCCGTCGAGGCCCGCGCCGAACAGCTCGAACGCACCCGCCGGGCCGAGGCCGAGCGGGCGGTGACCGCCGAACGCGCGCGCATCGCCCGCGACATGCACGACATCCTCTCCCACGCGGTGAGCATCATGATCGTGCAGGCCGAGGCCGGTCCCCTCGCCGTGCGCCGCGACCCCGACCGCGCCGAGCGGGCCTTCGACGCCATCGCCTCCTCCGGCCGCGACGCCATGACCCAGCTGCGCCGGATGCTCGGCGTCCTCAAGGAGAACGACGGCGACGCCGTCCGGGCGCCGCAGCCGACCGTCGCCGACCTCGACGCGCTCGTGGGCCGCGTCGGGGAGACCGGGCCGGCCGCGCGGTTCACGTCGACGGGCACGCCGGTGGCGCTGCGCGCCGACATGCAGGTCTCGGTGTACCGGATCGTGCAGGAGGCGCTGACCAACGTCGTCAAGCACGCCCGCGCGTCGCGCGTCGACGTGCGCCTCGACTGGCGGCCCGAGACGGTGGCGGTGTCGATCGTGGACGACGGGGTCGGACCCACCGTCGGCGACGGGCGCGGGCACGGCATGATCAGCTTCCGCGAGCGGGCGCAGGCGCACGGCGGGTCGGTCCGCTTCGGGCCCGGGCCGCTCGGCCGGGGCTTCCAGGTGGACGCCGAGTTCCCGCTGGCGCGGGAGGATGAGCGGGTGGTGGCGGGATGATCCGCGTGGTGGTGGCCGACGACCAGGAGCTGGTGCGCTCGGGTTTCGCGATGATCCTCGACGCCCAGGAGGACATCGAGGTCGTCGCCGAGGTCGGCGACGGTGCGCAGGCGGTCGGTGCGGTCCGCGAGCACCGGCCGGACGTGCTGCTGCTGGACATCCGCATGCCGATCATGGACGGGATCGAGGCGGCCCGGCAGGTCTGCGCGTCGGGGGACTGCAAGGTCTTGATGCTGACGACCTTCGACCAGGACGACTACGTGTACGAGGCCCTGTACGCGGGGGCGAGCGGTTTCCTGCTCAAGGATGTGCGGCGCGACGACCTCGTGCACGCCGTGCGGGTCGTCGCGGCCGGGGAGTCGCTGCTGGCGCCGTCGGTGACACGCCGGCTGATCTCGGACCTGACCTCGACGCGGCCGGCGACGGCGCCGGGGGCGTCGAGCGCGCAGCGGCTTGCCTCGCTGACCGCGCGGGAAACCGAGATCCTGGCGCTGCTGGGGCGCGGGCTGTCGAACGCCGAGATCGCCGCGGAGCTGGTCGTCAGCGAGCACACGGTGAAGACGCACGTGTCGAAGGTGCTGTCGAAGCTGGGGCTGCGCGACCGGGTGCAGGCCGTGATCTGCGCGTACGAGACGGGTCTGGTCGGCGGGTAGATCCACCTCCCGCTCTCCGGGAAACCCCCGCCCCGGATCGCCCGCATCCGGAAGAATGTGAATACTTCTATTCATCTCGGCCAGAGGGGGCGGAATGGCTGGGAAGTTCGAGCTGTACACCGACGAGGCCGGCAAGTACCGCTGGCGGCTCAAGTCAGGCAACGGGGAGATCATCGCCGTCGGGGAAGCGTACGAGTCACGGTCGGGCGCGGTGATCGGGATCGAGTCGGTGAAGGCGCACGCGCCGGACGCCGAGATCCGCCGGCTCCTGACGACCTGACCCCACCGACCGGCTTCGGGGCGTCCGTGCGCGCGGGCGCCCCGAAGCCGTGTGCGCGGGTGCCCGTGGGGGTCGTGTGCGCGCCTGAAAGACTGATCAACCGTCGGCGACCGTCAACCACCGGAGGACCACATGCCGCCGCAGAACCTCATGCCGGAACCGCCGGCCACGCTGCTCCCGGAGAACACTCCCGCCGTCGAGGCCCTCAAGACCGAGGATCCCGCCGACGTGGCCCGCAAGTGGCCGGACTTCCCCGCCGCGTGGGCCGCGTTGTCGGCCAAGGCGCTGGAGGGTGGCGACGACGTCGCCGCCTACGCCTACGCCCGTACCGGCTACCACCGGGCGCTGGACCAGCTTCGCAAGAACGGCTGGCGCGGGCATGGGCCGGTGCCGTGGAGCCACAAGCCGAACCGGGGTTTCCTGACCTCGCTGTACCGGCTGAGCGTCGCGGCCGCGCAGATCGGCGAGGCCGACGAGGCCGCGCGCTGCGCGCAGTTCCTGCGGGACAGCGACCCGTCCGCCGCGGACGCGTTGAGCAGCATCGGCTGACCTGACGGCGACGGGCCGGGCGTGTGCCCGGCCCGCGCCGGGCGCCTGTGAGCCCTTGCCCACCCCGCAACCCGCAACCCCGGCCGGGGGCTTCGCCCCCGCACCCCCACCGGGAACTCCGTCCCTGGACCTTTCGCCTCGGCTGCGGGCCGTGGTCCCCAACCCGGCAGGCGTTTCGTCAGCCTCCGACCAGGCGAACATTGCGCCGCCTTCCCCCGGCGGGCAAACTCACCGCTTGTGACCGCCCACGCTCCCCGCGTCCCCGATCGCGTCCCCGAGCGCCCTGACGATCCCGTGGAACCCGAGGACTTCGAGCCGCCCGACCGCGTCTACGCGCCGGTCCTCGGCGTGACGCTCGCCTGGTATGTCGTCCCGGGCGTGCTGTTCGTGTTCTGGTCGATGCTCTTCGGTGGCGGCGCGGCGGCTTCCACGTGCGGTCCCGGTCTCGCCTGCGATCAGGGCGGCGACGACCCGCGCCTGGCGATCATCGCGGCGCTTCCATGGCTGGGCCTGGCCTTCGCGTCCAGCCTGATGACGGCCGTGCTGCTGCGCATGCTCGCGACGACCTGGCGCGCGATCAGCGCGGGAACCGCGGCCGCCGTCATCGGCGCGGGCCTGTCGACCCTGCTGCTGGAGCTGATCACGTGAACGCTCACCGGGTCTCCCGGTCGAGCGAGCGCCTACTCCGCGCCGTCGAGCCCGGGGAGGCCGTAGCCGGACGCTTCGTCCCAGTCGACGGGGTAGTCGTCCAGGTGGACGGTCCACTCCGCCGAGGGCAGTTCCCGCCGCAAGCGCGTGAGCCCCGCGAACCAGTGCACGAGGGCCCGGTCGGTCTGCTCCGGATCGGCGGGGAGCTTGGTGCTGCCGTCGAGGACGACCGTGGCGTCCGCGCCGAGATCCCGCCGGTAGCGCGCGAGCGGCTCGTTCTCCTCGAAGGGGAAGGTCCGGTTGCACTCGTCCATGATCCGGTCGGCGGCGGCCGTCTCGGCCTCGGTCATCGGGCTCGCGCGGCGAGCCGTGTAGTAGAGGGAAACGCTCATGGCCGGGGAGTCTAGGACCAGGGTGTGACCAGGCCGGTCGGCGCGCCTACCCGCAGGCCACCGTCGAACTCACCGTCGCCACCCCGGTCACCGGGTCCCACGACAGCACCGCCACCGACCCGTCGGCGTCGGGCATCCCCACGAACCACCGGGCCCCCGCCTCCGTGACGGCCGCACCGGCTCCCGCCGCCGGCCCCGAGTAGGCGACCCAGCCGCTCTCGGCGGCGCGCGTCACCGTCTCGGCCGTGACGGTGACCCCGGCGGGGTTCTGCTCGGCGCCCTTGGCCTCACCGCTCGCCGGCATCGAGCTCGCCGACACCGTGCTCGCCGCCCCCGACGATCCACCGGTCCCGCACCCTCCTTCGGCCTGCGTCCAACGCGGCGCCGTCATGCCCAGACTCGTCGCGACCGCCGCGGCGGTCGGCCCCGGCGTGCCCACCGCCTCGACCTGCGCCACCGGGTCTTCGTCCGGACGACACCCAGTGTCGAGAGTCCATGTCACCGCACCGTCATCGCCCTGTTCCAAGCGTGCGACGACGAAAGGACCGGCGCTGCCCAGGTAGGCGCCCTCACCGTTTCCCACCAGGTCGTAGGGCGCCTTGAGAGCGGTGTAGAGCCTCCCCAGCAGCGAGTAGGCGTTCTCCGGCCTCGTGTACACCGTCACCGTCTGGGAGTAGGCGACCCCCGACCGGATCGGCGTCAGCGAGCAGTCCGCTCCCTTGACGAAACCGCCGACCGTGAAGGCCGCGTCCTCGTAGGTGGACGCCTCGGCCACCGCGGCGGCGACCGCGGCCGCCGCGACCGGCCGGGAAACCCCGGCACCGACCTGCTCGCGCACCGTCGGCCCGCCGTCGGGCCAGAAGAACGCCAGCCCGGCCAGCGACACGGCCCAGAGTGCGATGAGTCCGATCAGGCGTCGACGCGGGGAAAGGTTCACCCGCTCATCTTCCTACAGGTCGGCGAGCGCCCAGGACACCACCGATAAACGCTCGCGTACTCGCCCGCCGCGAGGCACCGTACGGGCATGACCGCGCAGCACGAGATCCGCGCCGACTTCGACGAGTCGACCATCGTCGTCTACCAGGCCTATCCGTCCCGCGTCGCCGACGCGGCCCTGGCGGCCGGCACCTTCGTCCCGCCGTTCTCCTACGGGCGCATGACCTGGATCAAGCCGTCGTTTCGGTGGCTCATGCACCGCAGCGACTGGGCGCGCAAGGTCGGGCAGAACCGGATCCTCGCGGTCCGCATCAGCCGGGAAGGGTGGGAGACCGCGCTCGGCGCGGCGGCCCTGACCAGCGCGGACACCGAGGCGCTCGCCCGCGCCGACGTGCATGTGCAGTGGGATCCGGAGCGTTCGCTGCGGGGCGCGCCGCTCAACTTCTACTCGATCCAGGTCGGGGTCGGCCGCGGGCTCATCCGCGCCTACGCCGAGGAGTGGGTGCGGGGGATCACCGACCTGACGCCGAGGGCGCGCCGGATCGCGGGTTTCCTGCGCGCCGGTGAGGCCGACAAGGCCCGCCGCCTCCTCCCGCCCGAGCGCGTCTACCCCCTCGGGGACGAACTGGCCGCCGGGATCGGCGCAGGGCGCTTACCGGCGGGCTCGAAAGTGGCGTGCGTCACGGCAGCGCGGGGTTTCCGGCCGTCGTGGAAGGAATCGGCCCCTCGGGCTGTTGCAGGGTTAAGTCACTACCGTCGATGGAAGGTTGACCGGTGCGCGATCCACGTGACCTCTACGAGCTCGACCCCGACATCCCCGAGCTGTCCGGCGCCGTCATGCTGCACCAGTTCGACGGCTTCATGGACGCAGGTTCGGCCGGGCGCGCCCTCACCGAGCACCTCCTGGAGGAGTTCGAGCCCCGGGTGATCGCGCGCTTCGACGCCGACCGCCTCGTCGACTACCGCTCGCAACGTCCCCCCATGACCTTCGCCTCGGACCACTGGGAGGACATCGAGTCCCCCGAGCTGGCCGTGCATCTCCTGCACGACGCGACGGGCGTGCCGTTCCTGCTGCTCACCGGCCCCGAACCGGACCGGGAGTGGGAGCTGTTCACCCGCGCCGTCCAGGGCCTGATCGAGCGCTGGGGCGTGCGTCTGACCGTCGGCTTCCACGGCATCCCCATGGGCGTCCCGCACACGCGGCCGCTGGGCGTGACGGCCCACGCGACCCGTGAGGCGCTGCTGGGCGAGGACCACCAGCCGTGGCTGAACACCCTCCAGGTGCCGGGCAACATCTCGGCGCTGCTGGAGCTGCGTCTCGGCCAGGCCGGGCACGACGCCATGGGTTACGCCGTCCACGTCCCGCACTACCTCGCGCAGGCGACCTACCCGTCGTCCTCGGTGCGGCTGCTCGACGCGGTCACCGAGGCCACGGGCCTGGAGCTTCCCGGTGGTCCGCTGCTCGACGCCGCCGAGAGCGCCGAGGCCGAGATCGCCCGCCAGGTGGAGGGCTCGAACGAGGTCGCCGACGTCGTGGCCGCCCTGGAGCGCCAGTACGACGTGTTCACCGAGGCGGGAAACCGCCGCAGTCTTCTGGCGGAGACCTCGGAGCACATGCCGACCGCCGACGAGCTCGGCTCGGAGTTCGAGCGCTTCCTCGCCGAGCAGAGCGGGCGCGACCAGAACTAGGGAACTACGAGCGCGGACCGAATCCGTGCAAGAGCGTGTCGATGACGCGGGTGGCCAGCACGTCGGGGTCACCCGCTTCTTCTTGCCCGTGGACGCTCTCGCTGATGAGGGCGACGTAGACGCGCGCCAGCCACGCCAGGTCGACGTCGGGGGCGAAGATCCCGACGTCGCGGGCGGCCGCGAAGGCGTTGTCGCGCAGGGCGGCGACCTCCTCGCGGACCGCGGCGGTCTCCGGGTCGGCGGCATCGGCGTTGTCGAGGGCGAAGGTCCAGGAGTCCTTCACGGCCAGGACGTTGGCGGTCGCCTGGTGCATCGCCACCATGGGGGGCGCGGTCATGGGCCGGGCCGCCTCGATGGCCTCTTTGACACGCTGCCACGCCCACAGGCCCATGGCCCGCAGCAGCGCCTCGCGGTTGGCGAAGCGCCGGTGGACGGTGGTGCGCGCGACGCCGGCGGCCTCGGCGATCTGCTCCATGGACGCGGCCGGGTTGGCGCTGAGCACCCGCTGTGCCGCGTCGAGGATCGCGCGGACGCTGCGTTCGGCGTCGGCGCGGAGCGGTTTGGCCGCCATGGTGTCTCCCTTCGACCAGTAAAGGCTACACCTGAGGAGTCTTTAGAGAGTTATCCGCTACAGCGGTGTTGCACTTGGAGGATTTCTTGCTACATTGATGTCGCAGCCCCTGATCGAAGGAGAACGAAAATGACCACCGCCCTGATCACCGGAGCCTCCTCGGGCATCGGCGCCGCCTTCGCCGACCGCCTCGCCGCCGACGGCCACGACCTCGTCCTCGTCGCCCGCTCGACCGCGGTGATGGAGGAGCACGCCGACCGCCTCCGTCGCGCCCACGGCATCGCCGTCGACGTCATCGGCCAAGACCTCGCCGAACCCGACGCGCCCGAACGCGTGCTCGCCGCCCTGGGCGGGAAACCCGTCGACCTGCTGATCAACAACGCCGGCTTCGGCACCTGCGGACGCTTCGAGGACATCGACGCCGAACAGGACCGGCGCCAGATCATGGTCAACGTCGCCGCGCTCGTCGGCCTCACCCACGCGCTCGTGCCGGGCATGCTCGCCCGCGGCAGCGGCGGCGTGATCAACGTGGCCTCGACCGCCGGCTTCCAGATCTCGCCGCACTTCAGCGTCTACTCCTCGGCCAAGACCTTCGTGCTCAACTTCAGCCTCGCGCTGTGGGCTGAGTACCGCGGCCGGGGCGTCAACGTCCTCGCCCTGTGCCCGGGACCGGTCGAGACGTCCTTCTTCGACGTCATCGGCACCCGCGAGGCGGCCGTCGGCGGCAAGTTCATCACCCCCGAGGTCGTCGTGGACGCCGCCCTGAAAGCCCTCGCGCGCAACCGCGGCTACGTCGTGCCCGGCCGCAGCAACTTCGCCCTGGCCCACCTCATGCCTCGCCGCCCGCGCAAGCTCGTCGCGCTCATCGCCAAGCGCGTCACCGGCGGCGTCGTGGGAGCGACCCGACGTCCCGACGCCGTCGCCGTCAACACCTAGGGTCAAGCCATGTCCGTGCTGCCGCCCCGCGTCATCGCCGAGCTCGTCGCCTCGGTCCCCCTTCCCGAAGGGGCCCGCTACCACGACGGCCCCGCCATGAGCGTCGGCTCGCAGCTACGGGCGCTCGCCGCCGACCTCACCCCGGCGGCGACCTACCAGCTCCCCGGCCCCGTCTGGGAGCGCGCCGCCTTGAGCGTCACCCCTGGCACGGGTCTCGCGGTGATCCCCGGACGCGACGCGCTCACCGCGGTCGCCGAAAGCGGGGAGGTCCTGTGGACCTTCCCGCACACCGACTGGAACTCCTCCGACGGCAGCGGTTCGGCGGTCGTCACCGCCGACGGCCGCCACGTGTGGGCGACCGTCCTCGGCCCCGACGCCGAGCCCTACGGCGGCGACCTGTGGGTCGTCCTCGACGCCCGTACCGGCGCGCTGCTCGCCGAGGCGACGCTCGGCTGTGCCGCCGCCGGGTCGGAGCACCACCTGCATCCCGACGGCGAGCACGTCGCCCTGTCCGTCGGCGAGGGGCAGGACGCGGCGCCGCTTTTCTGGGGCCGGCTCGACGGCGGGCGGCTGGTCCACCGGCAGGACGGCGACGGCCGTGTACTTATCCACATCTCACCCGAGACGGGGGAGTTCTACACCGTCGCGCACTACCTGGAGGACGCCTCCGTCCACAGGTTCGCCGAGGGCGCGCAGAAACTCGTCTTCCCCGGCGAGTGGCTCGTCGTGCGCGCCGGACTCGACGGCGTCCACTGGTCCGTCGACTACAGCGGCGGCTTCGTGGACGCCGAGACCCTGCTGGTGGCCCTGCGGGACTACGACAAGGGCGGTTTCGCGCACCTGCTGGTCGACGCCGTCAGCGGTGACGTGCTGGGTCTGGCCGAGTACGCCGAGGCACCGCGAAGCGGGGCTTATCCACAGGGAGACGGCACTTGGCTCACGGTTGTGGACAACCTGCTGTGCCGGTGGAAAACCTGTGGATAACCCTGTGGGTAAAGCTGTGGATTCTGTGGATAACTTGTGGACGAAGCTGGGGACGGCGCTACTCGCGCCGCTCGTCCTCGGGGGGAACCGCCTGCGCCTGTTCGAGGGCGTCACCCTCGTCGGCCTCCTCGGGGAGGCTCTCGACCACCACCTCGTCGCCGTCGGCCGGATCGGCCGGAAGTGACTGCTCAGTAGCGTCGGCCTCAGGTGCCTCTGGGTCTTGCCAGTCTCGGCCCGTCATAGGATCACCGTAAAGCCGCGCGCCGGGGCGTGTGACCGGTACGGCCGAGTACGACTCATCGTCGGCAGGGACAGCGCCGTCCGGCACGATCCGCAACTGAAACCTTTTGGGAGCTTAAATGCCCATCGCCACACCCGAGGTCTACGGCGAGATGCTGGACCGCGCCAAGGCCGGCGCGTTCGCCTACCCCGCCATCAACGTGTCCTCCTCGCAGACCCTCAACGCCGCCCTCCAGGGCTTCGCGGAGGCCGAGAGCGACGGCATCATCCAGGTGTCGACCGGTGGCGCGGAGTACTTCTCCGGTCCGACCGTGAAGGACATGATCACCGGTTCGGTCGCCTTCGCCGCCTACGCCCACGAGGTGGCCAAGAAGTACCCGGTCAACATCGCGCTGCACACCGACCACTGTCCGAAGAACAAGCTCGACGGGTTCGTCCGTCCGCTGCTCGACATCTCCGCCGAGCGCGTCGGCAACGGCCAGGCGCCGCTGTTCCAGTCGCACATGTGGGACGGCTCGGCCGTGCCGCTCGACGAGAACCTCCAGATCGCCGAGGACCTCCTCGCCCGTGCCGCCGCCGCGCACATCATCCTCGAGATCGAGGTCGGCGTCGTCGGCGGCGAAGAGGACGGCGTGGTCGGCGCGATCGACGACAAGCTGTACAGCACCGTCGAGGACGGCCTGGCCACCGCCGCCGCCCTGGGCGTCGGCGAGAAGGGCCGCTACATGACGGCCCTGACCTTCGGCAACGTGCACGGCGTCTACAAGCCGGGCAACGTGAAGCTGCGTCCGTCGATCCTCAAGGAGATCCAGGACGCCGTCGGCGCCAAGACCGGTCGCGAGAAGCCCTTCGACCTGGTCTTCCACGGCGGCTCCGGTTCGCTGCTGGAGGAGATCCGCGAGGCCCTCGACTACGGCGTCGTGAAGATGAACGTCGACACCGACACGCAGTACGCGTTCACGCGCCCGGTCGTGTCGCACATGTTCACCAACTACGAGGGTGTGCTCAAGGTCGACGGCGAGGTCGGCAACAAGAAGGCCTACGACCCGCGCGCCTGGGGCAAGGCCGCCGAGAACGGCATGGCCAAGCGCGTCGTGCAGGCCTGCGAGGACCTTCGCTCGGTCGGCACGACCCTGCGGAAGTAGTCTCCCGCGAAGCACTGACACGAAGCCCGGCCCGGTGAACACCGAGCCGGGCTTCGTCGTGCCCGGGGGCCGGATCGGCGTCGTGAGCCTGATTTGTGGCACTATGGACCTATCCCGATAGGAGGATTCCCGTGCCTCACATCTCCGCGCCCCACTTCACCGCGCCCGCTCCCGTCCTCGCCGCGGACGGCCCGGGGGCGGGCTGGGCCTTCTTCCTCGCGTTCGTCGTGCTCGTACTGGTCATCGGGACGGCGTTCTGGTGGTGGGGTCGCCGTCGGCGACGCCCTCAGGACCCGACGTGACCTAGCCCGCCAGGCGGTAGGCTCCCCCCTTATGAGCGACGTCCAGGCGCCCTCCGCCGCCAAGCAGCCCGCACCCCGCACACATCACGGCGACACCGTCGACGATCCGTACGCGTGGCTGCGCGACGGCGAGAACCCCGAGGTCCTGGCCTTCCTCAAGGACAACAACACCTACACCGAGGCGCACACCGAGCACCTCGACGGCCTCCGCGAGAAGATCTTCGGTGAGATCAAGGCGCGCACCAAGGAGACCGACCTGACCGTCCCCAGCCGCAAGGGCGACTGGTGGTACTACACCCGCACCGAAGAGGGCAAGCAGTACGGCATCCACTGCCGCATCGCCGCCACCGGCGACACCCCGCCGGACCTCGGCGAGGGGGGGCCGCTCCCGGGTGAGACGGTCCTCCTCGACGAGAACGAGCTGGCCGATGGCCACGAGTTCTTCGCGCTGGGCGCCTTCACGATCACGCCCGACGGGAACCTGCTGGCCTACAGCACCGACACCACCGGCGACGAGCGCTTCACCTTGCGGTTCAAGGACCTGCGGACCGGCGAGGCGCTGGCCGATGTCATCGAGGGCGTCTTCTACGGCGGCGCCTGGTCCCACGGCGGTGAGGCGCTGTTCTACACCCGCGTCGACGAGTCGTGGCGCCCGTTCCAGGTGCACCGCCACGACCTGGGCGCCTCGGGCGAGGACACGCTGGTCTACGAGGAGGCCGACGAGCGCTTCTGGGTCGGCGTCGACCTGTCGCGCAGCGAGAGGTACCTCTTCCTGGAGTCGCACAGCAAGATCACCAGCGAGATCCGCTACCTGGCCGCCGACGACCCGACCGGCGAGTTCGCGCTGTTCGGCGCGGGCCGCACGCACGGTGTCGAGGCGACCGTCGACCACCAGGGCGACCGCTTCCTGGTGCTGCACAACGACGGCGCCGAGAACTTCGAGCTGGGCTGGACGCCGCTGGACGACACGTCGAGCTTCCACACGATCCTGGCGCACCGGGCCGACACCCGCATCCTCGACCTGGACGCCTTCTCCACGCACCTGGTGGTGTCGTACCGCCGCGACGGGCTGACCGGTGTGTCCATTCTGGACTTCGTCGAGGGCGAGGGCTACGGCGAGCCGGTGGAGTTGTCGTTCCCGGAGCCGATCTTCACCGTGCACCCCTCGGCCAATCCCGACTACGTCAGCGGCCAGGTGCGGTTGTCCTACGCGTCGATGGTCACGCCGGACTCGGTGTACGACTACGACCTGGCGAGCCGTGAACTGCTGCTGCGCAAGCAGAAGCAGGTACTGGGCGGCTACCGGCCCGAGGACTACGAGCAGCGCCGCGAGTGGGCCGTCGCCGAGGACGGCACCCGCGTGCCGATCTCGCTGATGTACCGCAAGGGCGTCACACCCGACGGCTCCGCGCCGGCGCTGATCTACGGGTACGGCTCCTACGAGACCTCGATCGACCCGTACTTCGCGATTCCCCGGCTGTCCCTTGTGGACCGCGGGATGGTGTTCGCGATCGCCCACGTGCGCGGCGGCGGCGAGATGGGCCGCGCCTGGTACGACAACGGGAAGATGCTGCACAAGCGCAACACCTTCACCGACTTCGTGGCCTGCGCCGAGCACCTGGTGAAGTCCGGCTGGTCGGCGCCCGACCGGCTCATCGCCCGCGGCGGCAGCGCCGGCGGCCTGCTCATGGGCGCCGTGGCGAACCTCGCGCCGCAGCGTTTCGCGGGCGTGGTCGCCGATGTCCCGTTCGTGGACGCGCTCAACACCATCCTCGACCCCTCGCTGCCGCTGACGGTCATCGAGTGGGAAGAGTGGGGCAACCCCCTCGAAGACGCCGATGTGTACGAGTACATGAAGTCGTACACGCCCTACGAGAACGTGGCGGCGACGGAGTATCCGGCGATCCTCGCGGTGACGTCGCTGCACGACACACGGGTGCTGTTCCACGAGCCGGCCAAGTGGATCGCGCGGCTGCGCGAGGTCGCCTCGGGCGGGCCGTTCCTGCTGAAGACCGAGATGGAGGCCGGCCACGGCGGTCGGTCGGGGCGCTACGACGCGTGGAAAGAGGCGGCCTTCGCGCTGGCGTGGATCCTGGACACGGCGAAGGTGAAGTAGCGCCGAAGGGCTTTGTGGACGGACCGGGCGTCGGCGCCCGGTCCGTTTCGCCGTGATGGCTTGGCAGCACGCGGGTGGCGGGGCCATAGAATCCGCCGGTGATCGCACCCGTCGTACGGACCAGGGCCAACACCCTCGGCGAGAAGGGCCGCCGATGGCTGGCGGAGCTCCCCTCGCTCGTCGAAGAACTCGGCCGCGACTGGGGCTTCGCGGACCCCGAGCCGCTGGCCGGCGGAACCGCCGCGCTGGTCGCGCGAGTGCGGTTGCGCGACGGCTCTCCGGCGGTCCTGAAGATCGCGGTGCCCGACGAAGAGGCCGCCAACGAGATCGCCGTCCTGACCGCGGCGGGCGGGCGCGGCTACGTTCGGCTGCTGGAGGCCGACCCGGCTCGCCTGGCGATGCTCCAGCCCGAGCTGGGTCCGTCCATGGTCGCCCTCGGCATGCCGCCGGAGGAAGCCATCACGGCCCTGTGCGCGACCCTCCGGGAGGCGTGGACGCTGCCGACGGCCGTCGGACGTGTGCAGGACACGGCGGCGCTCCTCGCGACGCTGGTCGAGGACCTCTACGGGAAGCTTCGTGAGCCCTGCCCCCGCCACGTCGTGGAGCTGGCGCTGGAATACGCGCGCCGCCGGTCCGCCGGCGCCGGCGCCGGTGCCGGCGCCGAAGTCGTCGTGCACGGGGACCCGCACCCGGGGAACGCCCTGCGGCGTGGTGATGGCTTCGCGTTCGTGGACCCCGTCGGCATCCGCTGCGACCCCGCCTACGACCTCGGGGTGATCCTGCGCGACTGGCCCGAACGGCTTCTCGGCGGCGACGCGGGCGCTTTGGCCCGCGACTGGTGTGCGCGGCTGTCGGCGGGGTCGGACGTCGACCACGACGCGATCTGGGAGTGGGGGTACCTGGAGCGGGTCTCCACCGGGCTGCACCTCACCGACCTCGGTCTCGGGGATGAGGGCGCGGGGTACCTGGCGAGCGCGGAGCGGTTGGCGCGGTGAAGCGGCCCGGAGGTTCGCCGGGCACGGTGGGGGCGGTGGGGGCGTTGGTCTTGTTTCGGCACGGCGCGGCGCGGGAGGGCGCGGCGCGGCACGTGCTCGCTGGCGGCGGCGTCGTCGTGCGCTGGTGGTCGCGCCGCGCGCTGGTGGTCGCACCGCCTCGGTGCCCATCGCTCTGTCGCCTCACGTGTCACCGGGGCTTCGTGGCTCGCGGGGCTTCGTGTCCCGCCGCGCTGGGCGCCTCTCCCGCCGCTCCCTTCCACCTCACCCGTTCTCGCCGCCCGCCGCTCATGCCTGCAACGCTGGCCGCCTCGCTTCCGCTCTGGCGCCTCCGCCTCACCTCCGCCCCACCTCGCTTCCCACGCCCGGCGCCTCCGCCTCACCGGCACCCCCACCTCGCCTCCCACCGCCGCGCTCCACCCCCACCTCGCCTTCCACCGCCCGGCACCTCCACCCCGTTTCCACCCCGCGCGTTGTGGCTGGGCAGCGCTCTTCTGCCCGCCGCTGCTTGCTTCCATCGCAGGTGGCCGCGTCGCTTGCCTGGCGTAAGTTCCTGGGGCGCTGCCCCAGACCCCGGGCCTCACTCCGGAAACGTTGGGGTGCCTCGCCCTTGGGCTTTTGAGCCCCACTGGCGCTTCACCCGCTGAAGGCTTGGGGTTGGGTGCTTGGGGTGTTTCCGTCTCACGGCCTGTTCAAGGGCACCTGGCGAACCTGTCGGGGTCAAGGGAAAGTGCGCCCTTGACCCCGACAGAACCCCCAGGAAGATCCAATCACCGGCCGACCGACGGAAACACACCTCCAGGCGAGGTTTCTGCCGTGCTTCGCACGGCTCGCGCACACTGAAGGCGTCGGCAGCAGCCGCGCAGGGGATGGTTTAAGCAGCGGCCGCGCACGAGCTGCTTCGAGCGGCAGCGGCACACGAGACGGCTCGGCGGACCCTGGCCGCGTGCATCGCCCCGCCCCGCCCCACCCCACGGCGAGCCAGCGCCCCGCCCGCTGCGGCCCCCGTGCACACTATCCCCGTGTCACCACGCGCCACCGCTCCCGCCACCTGGCCCGCCATCGCCGCCGACCTCGCGCGCCATGCCGCCGGCTTGACGCCCGCCGAGGACGCCCGCCATGTGCGGGTCGGCATCGACGGTGCGCCGGCGGCGAAGCCGCGCGACCTTGCCGAGGCGATCGCCCTTGAACTTCGGCCGTTGGGGCGCGAAGCGATCGTGGTCCCTGCCGAGGGCTTCTTGAAGCCGGCTTCTCTTCGCTTCGAGCACGGCAAGCGGGACGCCGACGCGTTCCTCGACCTGTGGCTCGACTCCGGGGCGATGTTCCGCGAGGTCTTCGATCCGCTGGAGGCCAAGGGGTCCGGCCGGATCCTCCCCGACCTGTGGGATCCCGTGCGGGACCGCGCGACGCGCAGCCCCTACGTAGAACTCGCGGCCGGGACGGTCGTCATCGTGGTGGGCACGATGATCCTCAACCGGTGGTTCCCCTTCGACCTGTCCGTCCACATTCACCTCTCGGCGGGCGCGCTGCGCCGCAAGACCGACGAGAGCGCACAGTGGACGCTGCCGGCCTTCGCCCGCTACGACGAGGAGACCGATCCGCTCAACACCGCCGACGTGGCCGTCCGCGCCGACCACGCCGACCGTCCGGCGTGGAGCCGGCTCCCCCGCTAGAGATCGTCCACGAGGTCCCACAGCTCTTCCGGCGACAGCAGTCCACCCCGGTCGTACGCCGCCTCGAAGTCCTCGGGCTCCAGCGCCGCCCTCAACTCCGCCTCGTAGCGCTCCCCGATCCCCAGCAGCGCGCTGAAGCCGAACAGCCTCGACTCCGCCTCGGGCCAGGCCGCGTAGCTCCTTCCCAGCAGCACCACGGCCTCCAGGGACCTGCCCGTCGCCGCCGCGACCCAGGCGAGGGCTTCGAGGTTGGCGCCGACGGCCCGCTGGTCGCCGAAGTCCTCCTGGATGCGCAGCCCTTCCCTGAGCATCGGCAGCGCCGAAGCGGGGTCGGAACTCTTCGATCCCAGGATGCCCAGCCCCCACAGCAGATAGGTGCGGTGCCAGCGCTCGCCGTGCTCACCGGCGATGGCGCGTCCCTGACTCAGCCAGGCGATGGCTTCTTTCTCCTTGCCGCGCAAGGCTTCGGCGATGCCGAGCTGACTCAACGCGTGCTGCGCGCCTTGGTCCTCGCCGATCGCCTGGAAGAGCCGCAGCGCCCGTTCGGAGACCTCGACGGACTCTTCGAGGGGTCCGGCGACCAGCGCGATCAGCCCGCGAACGAGGGTGGCCCAGGCGATCGTGGCCTTTCCGCCGCCGTCGACGGCGAGGTCGCACAGCTCGCCGACACGCTTCATGTCGCCGATCAGGACGTACACGTAGGCGCAGGCCCAGTAGGCGTCGAAGCGTTCGGCGGGGTCCTCGCAGGCCTCGATGCCCTTCTCCAGCCACCGGCGGCCCTCGTCGACCGTCCCCGACGCCAGCCAGAACCACCAGAGGGTGCGCGCGATCCTCAGCGCCCTAACGGAAGCGGGTCCGCCGGCCTCCATGCCGTACTTCATCGCGACGCGGAAGTTGGGCATCTCGGCGCGCACGCGGCGCAGCACGTCGAGCTGCTTGGGTCCGTACCATTCGGTGTCGGCGCGGGCGATGTAGGACAGGCACCAGTCGAGGTGGCGTTCGCGGGCGGCGTCGAGTTCACCCGACGCGGTCAGCCGCCGCAGTCCGTACTCCCGCACGGTCTCCAGCATCCGCAGCCGCTGGCCCGCGTTGACCAGCACGGACTGGTCGACCAGCTCGGAGACGGCACCGAAGGCCTCCGCGCCGCCGGCGGACGTCACGGCTTCGAGCGGCGCGCCGCCGAGGTAGACCGACAGGTCGCACCACAGCCGGCGCGCGGCCTGCGAGCAGAGCTCGTGGCTCCAGTCGAGGGTCGCGGCCATCGAGGCCTGGCGCGGATGCCGCACACCGGAGTCGTCGGCGAGCGGGGCCGACGGGACCGCCAGGTACTCGTACAGCTGCGCCAGCGAGAAGGTGCGCAGCCGGCGGGCGGCGAACTCGATGGCGAGGGGGAGCCCGTCGAGGCGTTCGCAGATGCGGGCGGCGCATTCGAGTTCGGCCTCGCTCGGGTCGAAGCCGGGAAGGACGGCTCGGGCGCGTTCGAGGAGAAGTCCGACGGCCTGCGGACCGGTCAACGGGCCCACAGTGGACAGATGTTCCTCGGGCAGTCCCAGCGCCCGGCGGCTGGTGGCCAGGATCGTCACACCCGTTGTGTTGGTGAGGATCTCGCGGGTGAGGCGGGCGACTCCTGCGGCCAGGTGCTCGCAGTTGTCGAGCACCAGCAGTAAATGCCGCCCGCTGAGGGCGGCGAGCAGTTGCTCCTCGGGGTCGCGGACCGGGTCGGGGGGCTGGTCGAGCGCGGCGAGGATCTTGCGGGAGATCAGGGCGCGGTCGTCGAGGTCGGCCAGCTCGACCCAGCGGGCACCGCTGCGGTAGTCGATCTGGACGCAGGCCGCGATGCGCTGGGCGAGGCGGGTCTTCCCGACCCCGCCGGGGCCGGTGATGGTGACCATCCGCGCGGTGTCGAGGAGGCGGACGGTGCCGTCGAGTTCGTCGTCGCGGCCGAGGAAGGAGGCGGGATCGTCGGGGATGCGGCCGACGGGCGCGGGCGTGGGGGTGCGGTTGGCGGCGGCCTGCCAGCGGGCGAGCCACGGGGATTCGTCGGTGACGCCGCAGGCCCTGACGAAGGCGGCGACCACCGGCCAGCTGGGCAGCCGGCGTCCGGCGGCGGCGTCGGACAATGTGGACGGTGCGCAGTTGGCGCGCCGTGCGAGGGTCCGGTAGGGGAGGGCTCCGCTGCGGTCGCGGAGTCGTCGCAGCGCGCCGGCGAACTCCGCCACCGGCCCGCCGTTGCGGTCGATCGGTCGTTGCGGCCTGCCCACGATGTTCCCCCAGCACAACAAGTTGTTCGGGTCATTGATCGGCGATTGTTCGCTACCCGTCCGGCGAGACGCTTCTGAGCTGCGTTCAATCGCTTGAAGTTACAAACTAACCACTCCGAACCCAAAAGGCACGAACGGAAACGGGACAGCGAGAACACAGGTAGCACGAACGGGTGAAGTCGCCCGTCGCGACGAAGGTTGCGACGGTTCGGACAGTTCGTTCCGGCAGGCGATGACCCGGCGAAGACGGAGTCACCGACGCGCGCTGGTGGCATGCGCGGAGGTGGCCGTACCCGGTCGCTCAACGGGCCGTCCTCGTCGTCCGCTGTGAGGACGCCGCGCTACCGCATGTGTGAAGTTGGTGGGCACTTCTGTCCCGGACCGTCGCTGACCGCCAGCGCCTTTGTGGGGGACGGCGGATCGGCGACCTCTTATGGTCGCCGATCCGAAGCCCTTCCGGGCCGGGGCGCAGCCTAAAGCCGCGGCCGCGAGCTGTTCTCGGGCCGCGGCCAGTGCCGCCGGAGTGTGCGGGTGCACCCGTCCGGTCGCGGCCAGCCTCGGCAGGACTCCCACGGCGGTGAGCGCGCGTTGATGGTCCTCGCGCACGCCCGCGAGGTGGACGTGCTTGCCCGCCGACTCCAGGGTCTCGATGACGTCGCGGAGCAGCAGCGCGCCGGAGGAGTCGATGGTGGACACCTTGGCGCAGCGGAAGACCACGGCGCTGAAGCCGTGCGGGTCGGTGAAGGTGTGCAGGAGCCGGTGGGTCACGGCGAAGAACAGCGGACCGTCCAGGCGGAAGGTCGCGATGTCCCCTTCGTGTCCGACGCGTTCGGCCCGGGTGGCGCCGGCGATCTGCCGGATCGCCGAGATGCCCGCGACGGCCACACCGACGGCGATCGCGGCGAGCAGATCGTGGGCGAGGGTGAGGATCGCGGTGACGAGCATGATGATCCCGTCGGCCCGCGAGACCTTCCCGAAGGTGCGCAGCACGCCCAGTTCCAGCATCCGCACGGCCGTGGCGATCAGTACCCCGGCCAGTGCCGCCAATGGGATGTGCGCGACCAGTGGCGCCGCCGCGAGCGCGATGACGGCGAGCCCGGCGGCGTGCGTGAAGGCCGCGAGGCGTGATCCGGCGCCGGCGCGCACGTTGACGGCCGTTCGCGAGATCGCCGCCGAGGCGGGCATGCCGCCGAACAGCGGCGCGAACATGTTGGACAGGCCCTGCCCGAACAGTTCCCGGTTCGAGTCGTGCCGTTCTCCCTTGCCGCGCATACGATCGGCGACGGTCGCCGACAGCAGGCTCTCCAGTGCGCAGATGCCGGCGATGGTGACCGCCGACCAGGCCAGCGACGGGATCGCCGACAGTTCCAGGAAGTCCAGTGACGGCGCGGGAAGTGTCGCGGGCAGCGCGCCTATCTCGGCGGCGGTGATCGGGGTCAGTTCGACCACGATGGTGGCGCCGATGATGGTGAGCAGCGAGAACGGGATCTTGGGCCGCCAGTGCGCGCCCAACAGGGTCACGCCGGCGACGGCCGCGGCTATGAGCACCCCGGTCCATTGTGGATCCGCGGTGAACTCGCGCAGTGACTGCCACGCGCCGACCAGGACCTTCTGGTCGGGCGGTGCGGGAACCCCGAGCATGACCGGGATCTGCTGCACGAAGATGATCGCGGCGATGCCCGCCGTGAAGCCCTCGACCACCGGCGCCGGTATGAGCCGGACGTAGCGGGCGACGCCGGTCGCGGCGAGCACGATCAGGATGATCCCGGCCATTACACACGCGGTGAACACGCCGCCGAGGCCGTAGGAGAGGACCATGGGCGCGAGTACGACGGTCATGGCGCCGGTCGGGCCGGACACCTGGAGGTTCGAGCCGCCGAAGACGGCCGCGATCGCGCCGGCCACGATGGCCGTGGTGAGCCCGGCTGCGGCACCCAGTCCCGAGGCGACCCCGTAGCCCAGTGCCAGCGGGAGCGCGATGATGGCGACCGTCACGCCGGCCAGGAGGTCGCGCCGGGGATGGCGGCGGACTTGGAGCAGGTCGTCGCGGCGGGGCAGCAGGTCGCGAAATCCCCGCGACGTGGCTCGCGCCGCCGTCTTGACCACTGTGGACATGGAACTCATCGGTGTGTCCCCTCCTCACGTCCGCGGAGGAGACGCCGTCGAACCCGCGCACGGGGCGCGGGCGGACTGTGGCAATGGCACCACAATGGGTTGGGCTGAACGGCGGCCATTTCTTCCCCCGGGTCGCTTCGTTCGGTCCTTATGTGATTGTTGTGCGGTTATGAGTTCGGGGTGGGGTCGTCCACCGGCGCGCGGGGACGCAGATGCCTTGCACGGTAGCGGTCCGTGACCGCCGATGTCATGATCTTCCCTGGTGTGTCGCGATCATGAGAGTCATTGTCGATAAAATGTCAGCGCAGGCTTTCCAGCAGGTCCGGCACCGCGGCCTCGTACTCGAACCAGTGGACGTCGGGACTGAAGCCGAGCTGGGAGTTGACGTGCTCCAGGGGGGAGTTCTCCAGCGCCGTCCAGGTCTGCACGTCGCGCAGCTGCGGTTCGGCCGAGCGCAGCTCGGTGAGCATGCGGGCCTTCATGGCCAGCGCCAGGCCGTAGCTGCGGTGGGCGGGGGCGACGACGGTGTCGTACTGGTCGCCGCGGGTCGGGCGCTGCGCGGCGACGACGAGTTCGGTGAGCCCGGCGACCTGCTCGGTCTTCTCGTGCACGGCGACCACGAGGTGCGTGCGCATGCCGCGCCCGCGCAGGGTCGCGAGGCTGTCGCGCAGCCGGACGGCGTCGGAGGAGCCGCGCCACTCCGAGGCCTGCGGGCCGGCGGTGCGCAGGTTCGCCTTCGTCGCGGCGTAACGCTCGTGGAGACCGTCGGGCAGGCCGCCCCGGTGGTATTCGAGCCGGTAGGGGGCGCTGACCTGGCGCGCCTGCTGGGACGTGCGCGTCCAGTCCACACTGGACATCGGAAGCAGGCTGCGCCACTCCACGACGGCCCTGCTGAACCCGAGGCGCTCGTAGAAACCGACCGCCGGAGTCGTCGCGATGACCTCGGTGCTGATCGTCTCGCGACCGTCGGCGGCGGCGTGCTTGGCCAGCTCGGTGAGCAGGGCCCGGCCGACGCCGAGGCCGCGCGCGCTCGGCCGGACGAAGATCTCGAAAACGCCCGTGTGGGCGAAGTCGCCGCCGAAGAGGAGAAGGTTCGCGTGCCCGGCGATCGCGCCGGCGTCGTCGTAGGCGGTCCACGCCACCCGTGACTCATCGGGCATGGTCACCGACAGGTAGTCACCGAGCCGGTCCTCGCACCAGCGCGGCTCACCCGGCATGTCGGCCTCGGTCATCTCGTTGAGGACCGCGAGCCAGTCGGTGAACGCGTCGCCGTCGGCGGTGGCCGGGTCGAAATCACGTACCTGCATTGACCCTGCTTACCCGATTCGAGCGCGTAAAGCGACCCTCATCTCACAGGATTTCGGCAGAGTTAGGGATCGATGCCTCCGAGGCGTGGCCGGTGGGGCGGATTGCGGGGTTTCGGGCGTTGCGGGGGTGGGTGTCCGGTTGTGATTTCGAACGCGTTCAGGAGGTCGCGCGACGGTGGACGGCGAGGGCGACGGCGACGAGGGCGGCGACCTTTTCGCGGGGATGGTCGTCGGGGATGCGCCCGGCGAGGCGCTCGGCGCGCGCGGGATCAGTGGGGGCGAGGGCCGCGGCGACCTCGGGCAGTCCCTCGGCGATGCAGCGGGCCACGGACGTCGACTGGTCTCCGCCGCGCAGCGCGGCCGGGATCTCCTCGGCCCTGCCAACGAGGCGCTCGGCGCGGGCGGGGTCGGTGGGGGCGACCACCCCCGCGATCTTCATCAGGGCCGTCGACCTCGCACCGGCTGACAAGGGGCCCAGCTGCGCGAGCAGTGACTCCGCCAGGTCGGGGTCGACAGGGGCGACCGCGGGAATGAGCCTGCCGAACGCGTTGAACCGGTTGAAGCTGCCGACGGGGATGTCGCCCACCAGGCGAAGGGCCCGCCCGAGGTCCACGGGAACCAGCGCTTCGGCGAGCACGCCGAGTTCGTCGGTCAGAAGGAACCCGCCGGGAAGGGTGCGCACGAGCCGCTCGGCGCGGTCGGGGTCGGTGGCGGCCAGTGCGGCGGCGATCCGCCCGAGGGCGTCGGCGTGGCGCTGCCTATCGGTGATCGTTGCCGCGACGGTTTCGGCGCGGTCGGGGTCGTGGGCCGCGATGGCCGCCACCGCGTCCACCAGAGCCCGCTCGCGCTGGGGTTCGGCGAGGGATCGCGCGAGCGAGACCGCTCGCGCCGGGTCGCCCGCGGCGAACCCGCCGACCAGGCCTGCCTTGAGGTCGGCGCTTTCGGCGGGTATCAGGTGGGCGACGCGCTCAGCCAACGCGGGATCGACCGGGATGAGCGCTTCGGCGAGCTTCGCCAGGTCGCGGGCGCTCACGCGGGGCGCCTCGCCGATCCGCCTCCCGGCCCGGTGGGGGTCGAACCAGGCCAGCGCGCGGACCGTCCTGCCGAGATTGCCGAGATCGTCGGCGCGGTCGGGGAAGCGGCGCAGGATCGCCTCGGCCTCCGCGACGAGCCTCGCCGCGCGGTGAGCGCCGATGGCACCCGCCCCGGCGACCTCCAGCAGCGCCGCCGCCCGGTACTCGGGGAACTCCTCAGGCAGCAGGCGGGCGACGTGTTCGGCGCGGCCGGGCTGCGTCCCGGCCAGGGCGGACGTCCCCGCCAGCAGCACGGTCGCGCTGAGCTCGCCCCGGTCGGCGGGGAAGGTCAGCGCGAAGCGGGCGGCCTCCTCGACGCCGGTCTCGGCGAGGGACTCGACCAGATGCGTGAGGGTTTCCTTCTTGTCGGAGTCGTCGCGCAAGGAGTACGCGTATCCGGTGGCACGGCTGGGATCGAGCAGAACGAGACCTTCGACGAGGTCGTGCCCGGCGAGGATCCGGGAGCTGCGGCGGACGATCGAGCGGGCGGTCTCGGCCGCCTGCTCGACGAGCCCGGCGACGCGCGGGGAAAGGACGGTGAGCGGTGCGACCGGCGGCACCTGTCCCAGCGCACCCTCGGCCACGGTCCGCCGGGGCTTCCCGGCGACGGTCGGCGTGATGCCGCACTCCTGCGCGATCACCCGCGCCAGACAGGGATCCTCCGCGAGGCCGCCGGTGAGGAACAGCCGCCAGACCCGGCCCCACTCGACCGCCGCCTCGGCGACGGTTCTGGTCACCGTCACGGCGGCACGCTCGTACAGGCCGGCCGCCTCGCGGTCGAAGTCCTCGCGTCCGACCCGGGTCTCCATGCCGTCGAAGCTGAGCTGGACCGCCGTGCGGCTCGACAGCCGTTCCCGTGCCCTGCGCGCCTTCTCCCACAGTTCCGGCCGCGCACGGTGCCATGCGCCGCGTTCGGGCGAGGTCACCTCGCGCCAGAAGCGGGCGAGCAGTTCACCGCGAGGCGGCCGAGGCTTCACGAGATCGAGCACCACGCGGTCGAAGGCGAGGCCGCCGACGTCCTCGCGGGCGCCGCTCACCAGCGCGAATCCCTTGTCGTCACGGCGAAGCACGCTCACCGCGAACCCTTCCGCGCCAGCGTCGCAGAGCACCGCGTGCAGACCGACGGGCACACGGTCGCCCGCGGTCTCGAAGCCAGTGGCGGCGGCGACCGCCTCGGTCACGTAGTAAGTGCGCGCAACCTCCTGCGCCTTGCGCACGGCCGAGCGCAGGACCGTCCGGCGCTTCTCGTCCCACTCGGCCGGATACGTCATGACCATGGTGTCCGGGCGGGTGCCCGCGCTCTCGACGGCCTTGGCCCATACCGTCCGCAGGGTCGCCGCGATCAGATCCTCGACGGGGTAGGCGATCCGGCGCAGGCGCACGCGCCCCTCACCTACCCTCCGTCTGGGATGCGGCTCCAGCCCGGCCGGGTCTTGAAGCCCCGCGCGCACGGCGTCCCGTCCGGTGAGCAGACTGCCGTCGGGGGCGAGGTACACCGCCGAGGGAAGGAACTCCGAGTCCTCGAAGCGCAGGGGCCGAGTCTCGCCGTCGGGCGTCGCCAGCACCGCGACGGTGTCGGCGGTCCCGTAGTCGACGGCCAGACGAAACCCCGGCATGCACGCAGACTACGACACCCCGGTCCTGTTTCGGCTCAAGCCGTTCCGGCCAGCACCAGCCCATCCCGCCGGTACCGGCCGGGCGCCGTCCCGTACTCGCGCTTGAACGCCTTGCCGAAGGCGAACTCCGAGCCGTATCCCGCGTGCCGCGCCACCGTCGACAGTGGAGCATCGCCTTCCCGCAGCAACCTCGCCGCGGTGATCATCCGCCAGCGCGTCAGGTACGCCAGGGGCGCCTCGCCGACGGTCGCGGTGAAGCGTTTGGCGAAAGCCGCACGACTGAGCCCGGCGACCGTCCCCAGCGACTCGACCGTCCACTGTCGACTGGGGTCGGCGTGGACCTCGCGCAGGGCGGCGGCGATCGGCGGGTCGGCGAATGCCGCCGCCCAGCCGGTCTCGGCCGACTCCGCCGACTCGGCGAGGCGGGCGCGCAGGATGTAGAGCAGCAGCAGGTCCAGCAGCGGAGGAACGGCGGCGTCGCCGCCCGGGCGCGACTCGGCCAGCTCGGCGGCCAGGAGGTCGACGGCACCGCGCAGCGCGGGGTGCGTACCGAGCCGGGCGGGGATGTGGACGACCTCGGGCAGCTCGGCCAGCAGAGGGTGGGTGCGGTCGGCGGCGAGCTCGTAGGAGCCGCACAGCAGGCTCGTCGCGGGGCCCGGTCCGGGAATCTCGCGGGGTTCGCCGGGGCCGGCGGTCTCGGTGATGGGCGTGCCCGGCTGATCAACCAGTTCGTGCTCGCAACCGCGCGGCATGAACACGACGTCGCCGACGCCGAGGGCGAGCGGTTCGGTGCCCTCGCGGAGCAGGTGGCAGGAGCCCTGGAGCACCACGTGGAAGCCGGCGGACTCGACGCGTCCGTAGCGGCGGCCCCAGGGGGCGTGGCGGATGAACATGCCGGACACCGGGCGGCCGGTGCGGGTGGTGGCGAGCACGTCGCTGAGAACGTCCATACCTGGAGTCTATGCCTGAAGACGCTTGGACATGTAGAGAGGATTCTGAGGCATGGGAAGTCTCGCCGAATCCTCATACGGTGGGTTCAACACCGAAACCGAGGAGTCGTCATGAAGATCGCCGTTTACGGAGCCAGTGGCCACGTCGGCCGCTTCGCCGTGGAGGAGCTGCGCCGCCGCGAGGTCGCGACCGTGCTGGTCGGCCGCGACGCCGAGCGCCTGAAGGCCGCCGCCGAGCGGGCCGGGGCCGCCGGAGCCGAGATCCGCGTCGCCGGAGCGCACGACCATGACGCGCTGACGGCCGCGTTCGCCGACGTCGACGCGGTGGTGAGCACGCTGCCCGACTACACCGGCAACGGCGAAGGCGTTGTGCGGGCGGCGATCGCGGCCGGCGCGCACTACGTCGACGTCGCCGGGGAGCAGCTGTTCGTCCGCAAGATCTTCGACGAGTACGGCGAGGCGGCGGCGAAGGCCGGCGTCACGCTGGTCACCGCCGTGACCGAGGCCGGGGTCTTCGCCGACCTGCTCACCGTCGTGGCCGCCGAACGCCTCGGGGGCGCCGACGAGGTCGTGCTCAGCCACGTCGCCTCCGGTGAGGGCTCGCGCGGGAGCATGCGCACGGTCTTCAACAACCTCGACGTCTTCCTCTCCGGCGGGCTGTCCTGGTCCGAGGGCGGCTTCGTGTCCGGCCCCAAGGCGCGGCGCGAGGAGTTCGAGCTGCCCGACGGTGAGACGGTCGCGGTGCGAAAGTTCCCGCAGCCGGGCGTGGTCACCATCCCGAGGCACACCAAGGCCGGCGCGGTCGAGGGGGTGCTGGCGACGGCGATCCTCGACGTGGTCAAGGACGTCACCGAAGCCGACCTCGCCGCCGCGCCCGAGGCCCCCGACAAGCCCGCCGCGTACCAGATGGTCGTCGACGTATACCGCAACGGGCACCGCCTGCGGGGCATCGGCAGCGGCCCCGACACCTACCGCAACAGCGGCCAGATGTCGGTGGACGTGGCCCTGCGTCTGGTCGCCGGAGCCGGGAAGCCCGGCGCGCACAGCACCGCCGAGCTGTTCGCGCCGGTGGAGTTCCTCGACTCGCTCAAGGCCTACGACATGGAGTGGTCGCTCACCGGCTGATCCCCCGCTCGGGGGACCCCTTCCGCTCCGCAGCGGGAGGGGTCGCGGCCGTTTCTCCCCGAGTCTGGAGAGCATGGACACCGCACCGATCCCGCAGGCGCCCCGCTGGGCCGTCCGCACCGCCCACCTCATCCTCCTGTGCGTTGCGCCGTCGACGATCTGGCGTGCGGCCATGGCCCTCGGCGTGAACGTCGGGTTCAGCGAGGAGGTCATGCGGACCCACTACCAGTCGCCGGGCTGGGGAACGGTCTACATGCTCGCGCTGTGCGTGCTCGCCGAGCTCGCGGCCTTCATGTCGATGGGCCTGGTCCACCGCTGGGGCCTGGTCGCCCCGCGCTGGATCCCGTTCATGGGCGGCAAACGCGTGCACCCGACCGCCGCGGTCACCGCCGCCGGGATCGGCACCGGCCTGCTCACGCTGCTGTGGATCTACCAGGGCTGCGTCGCGGTCTTCCTCCAGCCGGCCATGGGCCTGACCGGCGTGTACGCGGTGGTCATGCTCGCCTGCTACGCGCCGCTGCTGCTGTGGGGGCCGATGCTGGGAGCGCTGACCTGGTCGTACCACCGGCGGACGAAGGCGCCGAGGCTCGTCTAGGCCCGCAACACCCGGGGAGCGGCGCCAAGCTCGCGGCGGCAGACCTTGTTGAAGGCCTGGAGATCGGGGATTCCGACGGCCGCCGCCACCGTCGGGATCGGCAGCGTCGACTCCCGCAGCAGGTGGCGTGCCCGGTGCATGCGCCGGTGGCGGATGTAGGCGACTACGGTGTCGCCCGTCTCGGCGCGAAACAGCCGCGTCAGGTGGTTGTGCGAGACCCCGACCGCAGCCGCGATCCTCGGCACCTCAAGGGTTGCGGCCAGGTGCGACTCGATGTGCGCCATGGCCGCCGCGACCGCCGGGTGGGTCCGCCCGCCGCCGGGCTCGCCGAGTGCGGCGATCCGGTGCAGCGCCGCCCACACCTCGGCCGTCGCGCGGGCCGGCGAGGTCGGCCACACCGCGATCGCCGAGGACAGCAGCGCGGTGAGCACCGGCACCTCCGCGCCGCCGTCCTGGATCACCGGGATCGGTTGCCCCGCAACGGTCGCCGTCGGCCGAAAGTGGACGTACAGGTGCTCCGAGGGGCCGGTGTAGATGTACTGCGAGGTCGCGCCGGCCGGGATCAGGCTGACCCGGCCGGGCCGGATGCGGTGCCGGGCGCCGTCGACGGTCAGCTCGGCGTCGTAGCGGTAGAGGTGCAGCTGCCACAGGTCGGGCAGGCGGAAGCGGTCGACGAGACGGCCGCCGGTGCCGTGGGTGCTCACCCCGAGGTTGCGCAGGCGCGGCGGCTCGGCCAGGGCCAGGGACACCCGCTCGGTCATGGTGAGAATCTACCAGTAATGGGGAATGAAACCAACGCGTCGTGCCTGGTGGCGCCCCTAACCTTGGGGTACAGCGACCAGTACTCCCATGGAGAGGCCATGACCGAACACCCCGAAAAGAAGCATCTGCTCAGCTCGGTGCAGATGGCCCGTTTCGTGGCGCACGGCGCGTTCCGCATGGACGGCGTCGTGCCCGCGTCCCTCAACGAGCGCGCGATCGCCGTCTTCGACGAGGGCGTCGCGCGCGCCTACGCCGGAGCCCCGCTGGAGGAGGCGTACCCCGAGGGGTCCTTCGTCCGCGAGCTGCTCGACCTGCCCGAGGTGGCCGGCGCGATCCACAGCCTCGTCGGGCCGTCGCCGCTCATCGACCACCACGCGGTGCACATCCGCGAGGCCCGCAACGGCTCGGCGCAGCCGCTGCACGCCGACGCGATCATCGACACCCGCGACGACGCCTTCGACGTGCAGCTCATGTACTACCCGCAGGACGTCACGCTCGACATGGGCGGCACGCTCTCGGTCCCCGGCACGCACCTTCGCCGGATCAACGAGTCCGACACCGGCCGCTACCAGAACATGCGCGGCCAGACCCGCCTGGTCTGCCCGGCCGGGACCGTGCAGTTCCTGCACCACGGCATCTGGCACGGCGGGCGCCGCAACGACAGCGACACCACCCGCTACATGTTCAAGATCCGCTTCAACCCGACCGTCCGCCAGCGCCTGCTGTGGAACACCGACGACCTCCACGACCCGGCCGTCCTCGAAGAACTGCGGGTCCGCTTTCCCTGGCACGAGAACGCCTCCGGGCGCATCGAGTACGTCAACCGCACGCGGCTGTGGCGCGCGCTGACCGGCGACCCCGCCTTCGACCTCGACTACTGGATGACCCGCGTCGAGAACCGCCCGCAGCGCGTGCTGCCGAGCGTCTGAACAGGAGGAACAGTGACCACTTCCACCACCCGACAGCAGGTCCTCGTGCTGTACCTGGCGACCTCGGCGCTCGACGCGAAGGTCATCGCCTGGTCGCGCTACGACGGCACCGGCCAGACCAACCCGGCGGCCGGCGACAGCGACGAACCGCCCTACGAGACCGGTGTCGAGGCCCTGCTCGACGGCTGGCGCCTCTTCCAGGTCTCGCCGCTGATCCCGCCGTACCCGGGCGCGGAGTACGAGACCTCGTTCCTCAAGCACGAGTTCCTCTTCGAGAAGCTCACCTAAGCGCGGGTCACGTCCAGCGCACGTGCGTACTTGCGCGCGATGAACATCTGCGCGGCCCGCGCCACCGGGCGCGCCAGCCGGGTGTACCAGGTTCCCGGGCGGCTGACCGCTTTGATCGTGAAGCGCACGCCGCCCGGGATCTCGGTCAGCAGAAAGGCCTCCTCGCCCTGCTCGGGGTGCCCGGGGAGGGTGCCGTAGCCGAAACCGGCGAGGGTCGGCTCCTCGACGGCCCACACCACACGGCATGGTGCCCGCAACGGCCCGAACCGTTGCACCACCTCGACTCCCGGTGCCACCCGCGCCGCCGTCGGCTCCGGGTGAAGGCCCGCCCGCCGGTGGACCTCCCAGGAGAACAGCAGCTCGACGGCGGGCGCGAAGGGCACCGCGAGTTCGGTGGCGTAGTCGAGCCGGTCGTAGCCCTGCGGCAGGTCGAAGCCCTCCTCGCGGGTGATGCCGACGTGCGGGTAGGTGAAGTCCACCGCGATCAGCCGGCCGCTTCGAGGATCGCGCGCAGGTCGGCGGGCGTGCGGTAGTACAAGCCCTGCATCCCGGTCTCCCGCGCGGCGATCACGTTCTTCTCGGTGTCGTCGACGAAGAGGCATCGTTGCGGCGGTACACCGGCGACCCGCGCGGCGTGCTCGTAGACGCGCGGATCCGGTTTGGCCCAGCCGATGCGCGAGGTGTTGACGATCGCGTCGACGGCATCGGCCAGCCCCAGCGCGGCGAGGTCGTCTTCGAGACGGCTGGTGGCGTTGGAGACCAGCACGACCTTGGCGTGCTCGCGCACCGCCGTCAGCAGTTCGAGGACTTCGGCGTCGACCACTCCGGCGCCCGCCGTCCACGCCGCCACCGCCGCCCGCGCGGCCTGTTCGCCGTGCTCGGCGGCAAGGTCCTCGACGACGGCGGCGCGCCACTGCTCGTCGGTGACCTCGCCGGTGATCGCCGGGACGAGCCGGTGCGGCGCGAAGGCCGCAGCGGGCAGCGTCCCGGCGGGCAGTCCGTGCGCCTTTTCCGCGCCCGCCATGATCTCGGGGTCCCAGATGCGCAGGACTCCGTCGATGTCGCATAGAAGGGCGTCGAAGTGCAGGTCCATGGCCGGATACTACGCCTGGCGCGGCGCCGACTCCTCCGGCAGCGGCTGCGCGTAGGCGGGGTCGCCGCCGGTGGCCACGCGGGAGTAGCGCAGCAGTTCGCGGACGATCCCGGACGAACCCATGCCCCAGGGCACGCGGGGCGCGAGTTCGGGCGGGTCTTCGCGGTGCTCGTGGTTCGACCACGACACCAGACCGTCCTCGACGGTGGCGCGCGCGTCGAGGTCGGCGACGAGGATCCGTGCGAAGTCGCCGCCGACACCGCGCTCGACCATCATGTCCCCGGCGAAGCCGAGGACGCCGGCGGTGCCGCAGCAGTGGGCGCTGTTGTCCCAGAAGCCGGGCTCAAGCCGCTCGGGGAGGCCGGAGGTGGTGACGGTGTGCCAGCAGCGGTCGACCAGGTCCGTCCACTTCGGATCCCCGGTGACGCGGGCCAGGGCCCGGAAGGCGACGGCGTCGCCGGTGGGGCCCGCGCACCAGCCGTAGCCGTAGCGGCCGAGGCCGGGGTACTCCTGTTGCGGATCCGAGTGAGGGGCGAGGAATCCGTGCTCGTCCTCGTTGCGGGAGACGACGTCGGCGGCACCGGCCAGGGCCGGTTCGAACATGTCCGGCCGGCCGGTGGCCTCGCCGATGACGGCCAGGGCGTAGACGATGCCCAGGGTGCCGTGGCCGAAGTGGTGCACTCGGTACTCGCGGCCCTTGAAGTGCTCCCAGGTCACGCCGTTCGGTGTGGGCTCGGTGCCGCTCAGGTAGGGCTCGACGGCCGCGACGGCGAAGTCGGTGTCGCCGCAGCGTGCGGGCACTGTCTTCGAATCGGACATCGCTCTACCTTGACACGCTTTGTCAATCCGCGACGGCCAGGCAGAGCGTCACCGACGGCTCCTCGGCGTCGGCCTCGAAGCGGGCGACCTCGTCGGTCGAGGACGGGCACTCCTCGGAGTCGTCCTCGATGCGCACGAAGACCCGGTAGTTCCCCTCGCCCGACCAGGCCCAGCCGCACGGCTGCCGCAGCCACTCCTCGCCGTCCTGGTAGACGCAGTCGTCGACGGCGGCGTCGCGCGCGCTGCGGTTCCACAGGAACGACCCCGCCGCGAGCACGACCACCCCGATCACGATCAGCCACACCCAGCCGCCCAGGCCGCGCTTGGCGGGGCGCGGGGTCGGCGGCTTGGGCACGGGTTTGCCCGACTTCGGCCGCACGGCTGGCGGCTTGGCCACCGGCTTCGGCGTCGGCGGGGCCGGCGGCGCGACCCATTCGGGGCGGGTCTTCGGCCACACCGCGGTCGGCCGCGGCTCCAGCTTCGTGGCGGCCCGGGCGGCACGCTTCTCCCGTTTGTCCCGCTTGCCGGACTTCGTCGAACCACCGGCGGCGGCCCGCAGCTCGTTGCGCGCCTGCGTGACGGTCGGACGCTGGTCGGGGTCCTTCTCCAGCATCCGCGCGACCAGCCCGCCCAGCGCCCCGGCCCGGCGCGGCGTGCGCGGCCGGTCGTGCAGGACGGCGGTCATCGACGAGACGTGGGTGTCGCGGTGGAACGGCGAAGTGCCCTCGATCGCGTGGTACAGCGTCGCCCCGAGGGAGAACACGTCGGACACGGGCCGGTCGCCGGCGCCCAGCAGCCGCTCGGGCGCGGTGTACTCCGGCGTGCCGATCAGCACCCCCGCCAAGGTCACCGGCGTGTCGGCCAGATGCACGGCGGTCCCGAAGTCGGTGAGCAGGACCTCGCCGGACTCGGTGAGCATCACGTTGTCGGGCTTGACGTCGCGGTGCAGGATGCCCTGCTCGTGAGCGGCGTCGAGGGCCCTCAGCAGGCCCCTGGCCAACGGCATGGCCTCGGCGACCGACAGCGGCCCGCGCTGGGAGAGCCGGTCGGCCAGCGAATCCCCGCGCACCAGCCGCATGATGATCCAGGGCGCCCCGCCGTCGACGACCACGTCGTGCACCGGCACGACATTGGGATGGTCGCGCAGCTTCGCGGCGTTGCGCGCCTCACGCGCGGCCCGGGCGATGCGCTCGGCGCGCTCGCCGTCGGGAATTCCGGGTGGGATCTGGACCTGCTTGGCCGCGACGTCGACGTCGAGCTGCAGGTCGCGGGCCTTCCAGACGTGCCCGAACCCGCCTGAGCGCAGTCGCCGCTCAAGCCGGTAACGCCCGCCGACCAGGTGCCCCGTGCCCTGTGTCACCGCACCTCCTTCCGCTCGATGCGGATGGAATTCATGGTGACACAGCCGCACAACTCACTCCAGCCGTCGCCTTCCGGCGAAACCCAGCTCGGTGCGGTGGTACCACTCCAGGCTCTCCTCGCCCTCCAGCCAGCACAGGCGGACACTCTCGCCGTCGAGCGTCGCGGGGAAGTCGATCAGCAGCGGCGCCACGCCCTTGACCTCGATGCCGTGCGCGCCGAACCAGGCGACGGCCTCGTTGAGGTGCGCCTCCAGCGCCTTCGCCTCGGGGACGCCGCCGTTGCCCGGCCCGCCCGTGTGCAGCGCCAGGGTCAGCTCCGCCAGATTCGCGCGCAGCCGCACGATCACCGCCGCCCGCTCACGGACCTCGCCGATCAGCGCCTTCGCCTCCGCAACCGTGAACTCAGCCATGTGCACCACCCTGCCAGACGCGGGCGTGTGAGATCGGCGACAACAAAGCGACCGATCGGTCGCTTTGTTGTTAGCCTCGGCGGATGACCGACGGACGCAAGGCGCGAGGCGAGCGGACGCGGGCGGCCGTGCTCGACACCGCCGTCGCGCTGGCCTCCGTCGACGGCCTCGACGGCATCACGCTCGGCCAGCTCGCCGCCAGCCACGGCGTCAGCAAGTCGGGCCTGTTCGCGCACTGGCGCGACAAGGAGGACCTGCAACTCGCCGTGGTCGACCGCGCCCGCGAGCAGTGGTGGAACGAGGTCGTGCGGCCCGCCTTCGCCGCTCCGCGCGGCATCCGCCAGCTGTGGGCCCTGCACGAACAGCGCATGGGCTTCTACGAGCGGCGGGTACTGCCCGGCGGGTGCTTCTTCGCCACCGCCGTGCACGAGTTCGACGACCACCCCGGTCCGGTCCGCGACCGCATCTTCGACGCCCTGCGCCACTGGCTGCGGCTGCTGCGCAACACCGTCAAGGAAGCCGTCGCCATGGGCGAACTGCGCGACGAAACCGACCCCAAGCAGCTCGCCTTCGAGATGCAGGCGATCGGCGTCGCGGTCGTGACGCACTCCCGGCTGCTGGCCTCCGCCTCGGCCTACCAGTACTCCCGGCAGGCGATCCTCGACCGCCTGCGGGCATTGGCCATCGACCCTTCGCTCCTCGACGAGCCGAAACGCAACGGAGAACCAACGTGACCACCGAAGCACTTCCGCTCGCCGGCCGCGTCGAGCCCGCCGAGGTCCACTTCGACGACTTCGACCCGATGGGCATCGTCCACAACGGACGCTACGCCGTCCTGCTGGAGCGCGCGCTGACCCGGTACTGGCTCTCGCAGGGCTGGGACTTCGACCCGGTGCGCTCCAAGCTGGGCGACGTGATCCTCGCGGTGCGGGAGTTCGCCATCACCTTCCACGTCCCGATCAGCGAGCTCGGCGAGGTCGCCGTGCACTTCTGGCTGGACAAGGTGGGCAACTCCAGCATCGTCTACGGTTTCCGGATCCTGTCGGCCGACCACACCGTGGTGCACGCCGAGGGCAAGCGGGTGCAGGTCTCCATCGACCGCGAGACCGGCCGCCCCAAGGCGTTCAATGAGCAGCTGCGCACGGCGGCCGAACCGCTGCTGCGCGCGCAGACGAAGTAGCCGAAACGGGGCCCTCCACTGTGGAGGACCCCGTTTCGCTGTGGTCCTTAGAGTTCGGCGTAGAGCGCGACGCCGTTCCCGTCGGGATCCAGGACCAGGGAGAAGCGGCGGCCCCAAGGGGCGTCATAGGGGGCGACCGAGCCCTTGACCCCGGAGGCGACGAGCTCGGCGTAGATCCGGTCCACCTCGGCGGGCGAGCCGCAGTCGAAGGCGACGGTCATCGCCGGGCCGTTGGTGGCGGGGATGTAGCTGGAGCCGTCGCCCTGGATCATGGCGAGGTCGTCCCACACGAGTTCCACGCCGTTGCCCAGGTCGTAGTGGACGGACTCCTCGGTGTCGGCCTCGGCGGGGATGTCGAAGCCGATCTGGCGGTAGAAGGCAAGGGACGCGGCCATGTCGGCGACGACGAACTCGACGGCGGTCATGCTGTAGCGGGGTGGCATGGCGACAGCCTAGGTAAAGATCATCACGGTTTGTTAACGATGGGCGGTTACCCCACGTCCCCCAGCACCCACTCGTCGAACAGGTCGAAGACCACGGCCGGCGTGAGCACGGCGGGGTGCGCCGCGCCGAGACCCGAGCCCGTCGAACACTCGTGGGCGGTGGCGACCTGCGCGAACTCTCCGACGAGGCTGCCGGTGGCGGCCTCGTGGACCCGGAAGGCGTAGTCGGCCTCCAGCACGTCGTAGGTGTTCTCGCCGGCGCCGCACTCGGCGACCTCGGCGCCGGTGCTGATGGTGGTGCACACGATCAGTTCGGCCTCCGCCGGTGAAACCGCGGCCCAGCCGTCGGCGAGCCGGGTGAGTTCCTCGTTGTCCGACGGCGTCCACGCGGGACCGCCTTCGAAGAAGACGATCCCGTGGGGCCCTTTTCCTTGGTACGCGGCGGTTCCCGGCTGCGGTCCCGGCGACACGCACATCCCGCCCAGCCTCTCCATGGCGTGGCGGCCGGGCGCCGACGCGGAGGGGAAGGGGGCCGCGTCGGCGGCCGCGCCCAGGCCGGCGTACTTCGGCACGACCGCGACGAGCGCGAGGGCCACCGCGACCGCTCCGACGACCGCGGCGCCGACGACCGATCCGCCGCGCACCTTCGGCACCGGCCTGCGGTCGGCGAGTTCGAGAGTGAGGGTGAAGGCGTCGGCGTGGTCGTTGAAGGCCACCAGTCCCGGGCTGCCGTCGGGCTCGGCGTAGAGGAACTTCATGGCCATCGGCGACAGCGGGTCGCCCTTTTCGATGGGGTAGATGATCCGCGGCCAGGTGATCGAGGTGACGCCGAGGTAGCGGTCGCCGACGAGCACTCCCTTGTCGCACACGGCGATGAAGTCCTTGGCCGACACACCGAGGCGCGGCAGCGCGATCAGCGCCCAGATCGGCAGTAAGGCCGCGACGAAGGCGACCGTCGCGGCGATGGGGTCGTCGAGCACGAAAACGCAGATCAGCGCCGGGAAGGCGATCCCGACGCTGACTCCGATGAGCGCCTTGTCGCGGATCCGGTGGAGCCGTCCGACCGCGCCCAGCCCGGACTTCTCGGCGAGCATGTCGATGGTCGTGCGGTTCACCGCTCACCTCCGGGTCAAGGTCTGCCCAGAGTGTTCCACTTGGGACTCAGCGTGGCAACGGCCTAGATCGGTTCCTCCGCGAGGAACTGGGTGAGCGCGCTGGCGGTCTCGTCGGGGGCCTCTTCGGCGAGGTAGTGACCGCAGTCGATGCCGTATCCGCTGACCTGGTCGGCCCACCGGCGCCACACCGCGCGGACGTTGAACCAGCCGGGCAGTTCGCCGCGCGCCGACCACAGCGACAGCACCGGGCAGGCGATCCGCCGCCCCGAGGCCCGGTCGGCGCGGTCGAGGAGGTCGTCGATCCCCGCCCCGGCACGGTAGTCCTCGAAAATGGCGTGCACTGTGGACGGTCGGTGCAGGCAGCGCCGGTAGTCGGCGAGCGCGTCGGGGTGGAACTGCTCGGTCTCCTTGAGGTAGTACCAGCTGTCGGGGTCGGCGCTGACGAGCCGTTCGAGGCGGTCGCCGGGCTCGGCGAGGTAGAACCAGTGCGGGAAGGCGCGGCCGAAGGCGCGGCCGTGCCGGTCGGCGAAGGCCCACGTCTCCGAGGTGGGGACGATGTCGAGGACGGCGAGGCGGGTGACGGTCTCGGGGTGGTCGAGCGCCATCCGGTAGGCGACGCGGCCGCCGCGGTCGTGGCCGGCGACGGCGAACTCCTCGTGCCCCAGTGTCCGCATCACGGCGACGAGTTCGGCGGCCATGGCGCGCTTGGAGTACGGGTGCCGTTCACCGGCGACCGCCGGCGGTACCGACTCGCCGTATCCGCGCAGGTCGGCGGCCACCACGGTGTGCCCGGCCTCGGCGAGGCGCGGGGCGACCAGGTGCCACATGGCGTGCGTCTGAGGATGCCCGTGCAGCAGCAGGACCGGTGGTCCCTCACCGCCGACGCGGACGCGCACGCGGCCGGTTCCGACCGGCACGTACCGCAGTTCGAAGCCCTCGAAGAACATGCTGGTGGATACCCATCCGGAGTCCGTTTCAGTCCTTCCCGCCGGTGACGAGGCTCTCGCCGAGCTCGGTTCGCGCGTAGAGGACGTAGCGGCCCGAGCGGTGGGCGCCGACCAAACCGGAGTCCTTGAGTACACCGAGGTGCTGGGAGACCGCGCCGGCGGTCAGCCCGGTCCGCATCGCCAGGGCGGTCGTCGACTCCGGTTCGTCCAGAGTGGACAGGAGCATGGCGCGCGAGCGGCCGAGGACGGCGGCGAGCGCCTCGGGGACGGCCTGCGGCTCGGGTTTCCAGAGCATCCCGATCCCGCGCGGCCCGTAGCGCAGTGTCGGCTGCCACGGGGGTGTGGTCAGCGAGAACACCGTCGGCCACACGAAGACCGAGGGTGTCAGGAGCAGGCCGAGGCCGGCGGCGTCGTCGCGGCGCGAGACGTGCTTGTGGTCGACGCGCAGCCGCTCCCCGTCCCAGGACACCATCGGGTCGAGGTCGGCGAACAGCCGCCGGACGCCGCCTTCGGCCAGAAGCCTCGCGCGGTAGAGGATGTCGCGCTCGCACAGGCCCCGGATCCGGGCCCAGTAGGGGCTCAGGGCCAGCCGCCAGTACGCTTCGATCGTCTCGGCCAGGTGCGGGAGGACCGACGCCGGATCGTCGTGGAGTTCGGCGATCGCCGCCGTTCGCGGCGTGGGCAGCATGTCCAGCCCGACCCGGATCGCCTCCGCCGACTGGGCGCGCAGCCCCGCCAGCTCCACCCCGAGGTCGGGCGCCGAGGTCGTCGGCGGCGGCGCCAGGAACGCCGGGATCATCCGTGTCGGCACCGGAATCAGATCCGAGAGCAGTGTCAGGTCGAGCCGCGCCGACCTCAGTCGCGGTGCCACCGCGTCGATCCACGCCCGATGCCGCGAACCGCCCGGCGGGCTCTTGAGCACCCGAACGCTGGCCACGACCTCCCACAGCGGCGAGTACGCGAAGCGCACGTAGGCCAGGTCGCGCGCCGTCAGCGTCAGTTCGAGCATGACCTCATCCTAGTCCGATTTAGCGAAGACTAAATCCTGGGCGACATCCCCGTCCGGAGGAGAACCTGATCAACGTGACAGCACTCGTCGAGACCGCCCCCCGTCTGCGCGACAACGCCGACTTCCGCCGCGTCCTGCTCGCCGGCGTCATCAGCAAGTTCGGCACCCAGGTCAGCTATCTGGCCGTGCCGCTGGTCGCCGTCACCACGCTGTCGGCCGGACCCGGGCAGGTCGGCCTGCTCGGCGTCGCCGGGACGGTCGCGTGGCTGCTGGTCGGCCTGCCCGCCGGCGCCTGGATCGACCGGATGCGCCGCCGGCGCGTCATGGTCGTCACCGACCTCGTGCGCGCGGCCCTCTTCGCGTCGATCCCCGTCGCCTGGTGGCTCGGCGGACTGACCCTGACGCAGCTCTACCTCGTGGTCTTCCTCGCCGGGATCGCCACGGTCTTCTTCGACGTGTCCAACCAGAGCCTGCTGCCATCGGTCGTCGGCCGGGAATCCCTCACGGCGGCCAACTCCGTCCTGGTCGGCACCGACTCGGTCCTCGCCGTCGGCGGCCGTTCGGGCGCGGGCGGCCTGGTCTCGATCGTCGGGGCGCCGGCGGCCGTGCTCGTCGACGCGGTGGGCTATTTGTGGTCGGCGCTGTTCGTGGCCCGCGTCAAGACTCCCGACGTCCTGCCCGAACGCACGGCGCGGACCTCCCTCCCGCGCGAGGTCAAGGCCGGGATCTCCTTCGTGGCACGGCATCCCGTCCTCCGGCCGATCGCCACCGCCGGGACGCTGGGCAACATCTCCGCGTCCATCCTGCTGACCATGCTGCCGGTCTTCTTCGTCGGCGAGCGGAAGCTGTCCGAAGGCCTGCTCGGCGTCTTCCTCGCCGTCGGGGCCGTCGGGGCCCTCATCGGCGCGACCCTGGCCGGCAGGCTCGTCGCGCGCTTCGGCCGCCGCCGGACGCTCGCCGGGGTCGCCCTGGTGTGCATGCCCTTCGTGCTCGCCGTGCCCACATTGGACGGTGGCTGGTGGCTGTGGGCCGTTGCCGCCGCGTGGCTGATCAACAGCGCTAAGTACGGCGTCGACAACGTCGTCGGCGTCAGCTACCGCCAGGAGGTCACCCCCGACGCGCTTCTGGGCCGCATGAACGCCACCATGCGCTTCCTGTTCACCGGCGCGCTCGCCGTCGGCGCCGGGCTCGGCGGACTCATCGGCGAACTCGCCGGCGTGGAGACGGCGATGTGGGTAGGCGCGATCGCGGCGACCGTCTCGTGGCTGCCGGTGCTGGCGATTCCCCGCGCTACCAGGTGAAGGAGATCAGCAGCCCCGCGCCGTAGGCGAGCGAACCGATGGTGCCGAGGAAGAACAGCACCAGCCACACCGGCGCCGGGACGCGGGTGATCTGGGCGAGCTGGTCGGGGTCGGTGGTCCGCTCGGTCGTGCGGTACCGCAGGGTCCACGTCTCCGCGACCGGCCGCACCGAACCCAGCAGCAGGAACCACGCGCCGCCGTAGGCGACGGCCGTCTGGATGTGCGAGGGCGCCCACCAGACCAGCGCGAACACGCCGAAACCGGTGAGGATCATGGCGAGCCAGCCGTAGAAGTTGCGGATGAACAGGGCCATCGCGACCAGCAGCAGCAGAAGCGCCCACAGGAGCAGGACGATCAGGCCCTCGGAGATGAGGAAGGCCGCGCCGAGGCCGATCAGCGCCGGCGCGAGGTAGCCCGCCAGCAGCGTGAACACCGCGCTCGGGCCGCCCCGGCTGCCCGAGGTCATGGTCACACCCGAGGTGTCGGAGTGCAGCCGGATGCCGTGCAGCCGCCGACCGGTCAGCATCGCGATCAGGGCGTGGCCGCCCTCGTGGGCGATGGTGATGATGTTGCGGGTGGGGCGCCAGAGGGTCCGGACGGCGACCAGGGCGAGCGCGACGAGACCGGTCGCGATGATGATCGCGACCGGCGGGGCCGGCTGGACCTTGACGAGGGTGTCCCAGACTTCCACGACGGCTCCTCACGGGGGGTGTGGTGGGCGAGGGTACCGCGTTTCGGCCAGTGGTCCCTAGGTGAGGACCAGCCAGGCCTTGCCGTCGATGAGTTCGCGGGCGGCGTCGAGGTGCCCGGCGTGGGTGGCGGTCTCGACGGTGACGTGCAGGATCGTCGCGCGCAGGTTGCGGCGGGGAGGGCCGGGCTCGGGCCACCACATCGGGTCGGCGTCGAGGGGTGTGCGCGCGAGGATCGCGTCGGCGCGGGCGATCTCGTCACGGTAGAGGGCGAGAACCTCTTCGACGGGGATGGCGGGGTCGACCTGCCAGGCGGAGTCGGACAGTTCGACCGACTCCCCGGCGGCGACGGCGCGAAACCAGAAGCGCTCGACGTCGAGGGCGAGGTGCCGGATCAGGCCGAGGCAGGACCAGCCGGAGGGCAGGACGGGGCGGCGCAGGTCGGCCTCGGACAGACCGTCGACGGCGCCGAGGATGTGCTCGCGCTGCCAGGTGAGGTAGCGCGTCAAGGTGGCGAGTTCGTCGTTGCCGGTGGTCACGGGGCCTCCAGGGGGGTGGCGGCGATGCTAACCCGGAGGGGTGACGGTTGATCGAGGGGCGCGGTCAGTTGCGGCGGGCGGTCCAGACGCTGCGCTGGGTGCGCACGACGAGATCGCCGCGCCTGAGGATGCTGCCCGGGCCGCGGACGTCGAGGAGGCTGTCGAGGGCGGCGAGGTCTTCGGCGGTGAGCAGGTCGGCGGCGGCCTCACGCGTGCGGGCGAGACCGGCGATGGCGTAGCGGCCGACCGTCTCGTCGCCGGCGCCGGCGATGAACACGTCGAGGGTCTGTTCGCCCTCGACGGTGAAGCCGGCCTCGGTGAGCCGGGATCCCCAGTCGGCGCCGCGATGGGGGACGTGTTCGGCGTGGCGGTGGTCGAGGGCGGTGTGGAGGCGTTCTTCGAGGCCGGGGCGCTCATCGGGCGCGCCGGAGGGGAGGAAGCGGGGGAAGCCGGCCAGCTCGACCACGGCGAGCAGGCCGCCGGGCGCCAGCAGCTCGTGGACCTGCCGCAGCGCGCGGTCGGGGTCGCCGAAGTGGTGCAGGGACGCCGAGGCCCACACCAGTTCCGGCGTGCCGAGATCGGGCCACTCGGGGGCGTCGAGGTCGGCCTCGACGATGTCCACGTGCTCGGCGACGCCCTCGTCGGCGGCCTTGTGGCGCAGGCGATCGAGGTGGGCGGGTGAGGAGTCGACGGCCGTCACCCGTGCGTTCGGGAAGCGCCGCAGCAGGGCCAGCGCGCCCGTGCCCGTCCCGCAGCCCAGGTCGACGATGGTGCGGGGGTCGGCCTCGACGGGCAGGGAGGCGACGATGGAGGCGGTGTGGCCGGCGAGGACGTCGGCGTCCAGGTCGAGGAGCTCCGCCTGGTCGGCCGGGCCGTGCTCGTGCCGGTGGTGCTCCGCGTGGGTCATGCGCCCAGATTAGGCCTACTTCCGGTGGGCCGCTTCCAGAACACCGTCGTCGGGTGCGGTCGGCCGTGCGGGTCGAGCGCGTAGTCGGGGATCTCGCCGACGCGCGTCCAGCCCGCCTTCTCGTAGAGCGTCTCGGCGGGGCTGCCGGTCTCGGTGTCGAGGACGAGGAGGGTCACGCCGAGCTCGCGGGCGCGGGAGTCGACGGCCTCAAGCAGCGCACGGGCCAGGCCTCGCCCCCGCGCGTCGGGGTGGACCATCAGCTTGGCGACGTCGCCACGGTGGCGGCTGTTCGGCGCGGTGGCGCGGACGAGCTGGACGGTGCCGACGACGCGGTCGCCGTCGTGCGCCGCCCACGCCAGGTGGTCCTCGCCGAGGCGGCCGGCGACCGCCCGCCACCACGCGGCGGCCGCGTCGGGCGGCATGGGGGCGAGGAAGCCGATCGACGCGCCGCCGGTGACGGTGTCGGCGAGGAGGGCGGACAGGCCGGGCAGGTGGTCTTCGACGGCGGCCGGGGTGAGGGCGCTGATCATGTGGGGAGGGTAGGTCCGCGGTGTTGCGGGCGTGTTTCGCGGCGCTACGGACGCGGCGGGCCGAGGCCGATCGCGGGAAGGATCGCCTGCTCGACGATGGCGGCGAGCACGTCGGGGCCGGGCATGCCGGTGTCCATCGCGTGCTTGACGACCAGGGCCTCGCCGATGTCGGCGACGACCGGCGTCACCAGCGCCTCGTCGAAGTGGCCGTGCCGGGCGTAGTGCAGCAGGACGGTCTTGGTGAAGGTGCCGCCGTGCGCGGAGAAGACGCGCTCGAAGAGGCCCCGCACCAGGACCGGGTCGCGCCGGGGGTCGCTCATGATGCCCTGCACCGCGCGTCCGGCGGGGCTGAGCATCCAGTCGACCATGAGCTGGAGCGAGGCGATCAGGTCGCCGCGCAGGTCGTCGGCACCGGGGGCGGGCCGCTCCATGGGATGAGCCTCGGCGAGGGCGTCGAGCAGCAGCTCGGCCGGGCTCGGCCAGCGCCGGTACAGGGAGGTCCGGGCGGTCTCGGCGCGCTTGGCGATGCCGTCCATGGTCAGCCGTCCGTAGCCGACCTCGGCGACTTCTTCGAGGGCGGCGGCGTGGATGGCGTCGACCAGTTCGCGGCCGCGCCTTCTCGACCAGGTCCCGGTCATCGCCTCCCCTACCCGACTTAGCTACAGCAGTGTAGCTTAGGCGTTTAAGCTACACACGTGTATCTTAAGGAGGCCCGATGTCCACCCCCGTGCTCACCGCACCCGCGGCTTTACCGGTCGCCGAACGCTCCCTCGCGCCCGACCTGGCGCGTGGGGCGATGCTCCTGCTCATCGCCGTCGCCCACGCGCACATGTACCTCTCCTACGACGACGCCGGCTTCCGCGGCTACGCCCTGGACGGCGCCCCGCTCGACCGGCTCGTCGCCGGGGTCCAGATCCTGTTCGTCGACGGGCGGGCGCTGCCGATGTTCGCCGCTCTCTTCGGCTACGGACTCGCCCGGCTCACCGCCCGCCGCCCCGACCCCGCCGAGGCCCGGCGGGTCGTCCGCCGTCGCGGGCTCCTGCTCCTCGCCTTCGGCTTCGCCCACGCCCTGCTGCTCTTCTTCGGCGACATCCTCGCCGCCTACGGGATCGTCGCGCTGCTGTTCGCCGGGATGCTCCGGCGCGGCGATCGCGCCCTGCTGCGAGCGGCGGCGCTGACGATCCCGCTGCACGTTCTGGTGCTCGCGCTCCTCGGCCTCGCGACGGTGACCGGCGGCCACGCTCCTTCCCCGACCGTGATCGCCGATCCCCTTGAGGCCGTGGGGATGCGGTTGGCCGTGTGGTCGGCGATGACGCCGACCTTCTTCCTGGTCAGCGCACTGCCGACCTTCTTCCTCGGCGTGTGGGCGGGACGGCGGCGGGTGCTCGACGACCCCGCCGCCCACCGCCCGTTCCTGCGCCGCGTGGCCGTGGCGGGCATCGCGATCGGCGTCCTCGGCGGCCTTCCGCTCACCGCGGTCGACCTGGGCGTGTGGGCACCGGCCGACGGTGTGTCGATCGGCGCCTACGCGCTGCACAGCGTCGCCGGGATCGCCGCCGGAGCCGGGTATGCGGCCCTGGCGGGGCTGTTCGCCGCCCGAACGTCGCCGCCGGGACGCGTCGCGCGGGCGCTGGCGGCGTGCGGTCAGCGGTCGCTGACCTGCTACGTACTCCAGTCGGTGGCCTTCACGGTGATCTTCACACCCTTCGTCCTGGGCCTCGGCGACGATGTCGGCGACGCGGCGGCCTCCGGGATCGCCGTGGCGGTGTGGCTGTCCACTGTGCTCGTGGCGGTGGCGCTGGAGAGGGCCGGTTCGCGCGGACCGCTGGAGTCTCTGCTGCGGCGGCTCACCTACGGACGCTGATCCGCGCACGGCCGCGATCTCGGAGGGTCGCGGCCGTGCGTGTCCGCGGCCGACCGTCCTTCATGGACCGAGAGCCGGTTCTAGAGATATTCTCTAGTTCGGATGCGGGGAGGCGACCAATGAAGAAACTCGCGGGGGGCGACCCGTTGCGCGTCGGCCGCTACACCGTGTTCGCCGAACTGGGCAGGGGCGCGATGGGCCGCGTCCTGCTGGGACACGCCCCCGACGGGAAACTGGTCGCGGTGAAGCTGCTGCGCGAGCAGTTCACCGCGGACGAGGACTTCCGTGCCCGCTTCGCCCGCGAGGTCGCCGCGTCGCGCAAGGTTTCGGGAGCCGACATCACCAGGATCCTCGACGCCGACCCCGACGCCCGCACACCATGGTTCGCCTCGGTCTACGAACCGGGGCCGTCACTGCGGGACGCCGTCAAGAAGACCGGGCCGCTTCCCAAGGAGTCGGTGCTGTGGCTGGCGAGAGACCTCGCCTCGGCGCTCGCCGAGATCCACCGCGCGGGCATCGTCCACCGCGATCTCAAGCCCTCCAACGTCATGCTCACCAAGCGGGGTTCGAAGGTCATCGACTTCGGCATCGCCCGCGCCACCGACGGAGGCACCGACCTCACCCGCTCCGGCTGGCTGATCGGCACGGCCCCCTACATGTCGCCCGAGCAGGCCGAGGGCGAAAGGGCCGAGGCGATCAGCGACGTCTTCTCGCTCGGATCAGTACTGGCCTTCGCGTCGACCGGAACCGGGCCCTTCGAAGGGATTTCGACATCGCAGGCGCTCTACCGCGTCGTGCACACCGAACCCGACCTCGGTGCCGTGCCCAAGCGGGTACGCGCGATCATCGAGATGTGCCTGGTCAAGGATCCGGCCGCCCGGCCCTCTCCTTCGACCGTCCTGCAGGCGCTCGGGGCGGTCCCGGAGGTCCCGCCGCGGTGGCCGAAGCCCGTGCGCGCGCTGATCCGCTCGCAGGAAGCCGAACTGCTGCATCTGCTGGCCGAGGCCGGCGACGGCACGACGCTGATCGACAAGGGTACGACGCTTCGCTTCGCCACCCAGGGCTTCAAGCCTCCGGCGGGACCGAAGTACTCCTCCGGGAAGGCCAAGAGGCCGGCCGATCCGCCGCCCGTGACCGACACGCGCCCGCCACCCCCAAAAGCACCGCCGACCGAGGACAAGCCTCCGGCGGGTCCGAAGACACGGCCCGTCGTCGACACCCCGCCTCCCCGACCGAAGGGGCCCGCCCTCGACCCGGCCGGGCGCATCGGATCGGATCCGGCAGAGTGGGCGCGCGTCAAGAGCGGAGCCGTCCTGGTGGGCGTCCTCCTGCTCGTCTTCTGGATCGTCGGCGCCGCCGTCTCCGAGACCGGCGGGGATGACGACGGCGGGTCGACCGGCTCGTACGAAACGCCCGCGGAGGAGCCCTACACCCCGCCGGAGAAGGTGTACACCCCGCCCGCCGAGGTCTATACGCCTCCCGTCGAGGAAACGACCGAGGAGGAACCGTCCTTCGACTGGGGCTCCCTCGACGACGAGGACACCGACGAGACCCCCATGACCACCGAGGCGCTGCTCCCGAACCTGTACACCGACACCGAGAACGTCGAGGACTACGAACTTGAGAGCGCCAGGATGCACGGTTGCGAAGACGTGCGCCCCGACGGTGGCGAGATCGCCGACGCGCTGCGCGACGCCGGCTGCGAGGATGCCGCGATCGGCACCTACCTCGACGAGGGCGCGGACGTCCTCGTCACACTGATGATCATGCCGCTCGAAAGTGACGGTGCCGCCGAGGCCGCCTACGAGCGCGTCAACGACGCCTACGTCGACGACTGGAGCAGGTGGTGCCCGAGCACCGGCCCGGGCTGGAACCCCTGCGAAGGAGACGCCGGTGCGGCCAGCGAGCGCGGCCAGATCGCCGCGGACCACCGGTACCTGATCCTGGCCCGGGCGATCTACACCGATCTGCGCGACACCAGTGACGACAGCGAGCTTCTGGATGCCTCGGAGGCGGCGGTCGACGCCGTCGAGTTCGGGCCCTGACGCGGCGCTTCCGGCGCCCTGACGGGAGTCGGCGTCGCCGGCGGGTCGAGACAGCTCGGCCGCCGGGCGGACACCTCGCGGCCGAACCCGTCCTCTGCACGGGTCGGCACACTCACAACCCCGCCTTCGCCGCCCGGGCGACGACCGACCGCCGGCGCAGGTGCCGGACCGGCGCCCACAGCCGGTGGAACAGGCTCCCACCGGCCGTCCGGCGATGCCTTCGCCGCACGGCCGCCGCGTCCTGCTCGCGTCCGACGGTGTCGAGCGCGGCGGCGTGGGTCTCGGCGAGCGCGACGCGGTCGTGACGGCGGCCGGTGGGTTCGCACTCGCGGATCCGCACTGCCCACTCGGCGGCTTCGAGGGCCTCGGCCGCCTCCCGCCCGGCGGCGAGCCGGACGTCGGCGAAGACCTTCAGGGCGCGGGCGAGTTCGAGCGGCCGCGAGGGACGGTCGATCTCCAGCCAGGCGTCGACGGCCTCGCCGCTGAGCCGCAGCGACTCGGCGTGTTCGCCCACAGTGGACAGCAGGCCGCCGAGCCGGCTTCGTTCACCGGCGAGGAGCTCGCGGTCGGACGTCGCCTCCTCCAGTAGCGCCAGCGCTTCCCGCGACAGCGCGACGGCCTCGGCCGGATCGTCGACAGCGGTTGCCAGCGCGCCCGACTCCACGCCCAACCGGACGCGGTGGGCCGCGCCGAGACCGCGCAGGATCGCCACCGCCTCGCGTTTCGCCGCGACGCCCGGCCGGCCGGGCAGGTGCTCACCCACGCGTGCGAGGACACCGGCGAGGCGCTCGCCGGCGCCCGGATCGTGCCGCCGCGCGATCTCCAGGGCGGACAGGGCGGTGTGGGCGGCACGGAAGCTCTGTCCGTTGTCGCGCAAGGTTTCGGCGTGGACGAGCAGGATGCCGACGGTGAGCCGCGCGCGCTCGTCCGGGTCGCCGCCGCGCCTGTCGCGGAGCCCGGCGAGAGCGTGGCGCTGGAGGCGGAGGGCGTCGTAGCCGTTGCCGCTGCCGTCGAGGACGAGCGAGAGCCCGGTGATCGCCTCGGCGAGCCGCAGCGCCGCCTCGGGATCGCCCGCCACGGCCCGGATCCGGTGGCCCTCGGCGGCACGTTCCAGAAGCGCGCAGGCCTCGCCGCGCTCGCCGCGCCTGGCATGGCATTCGGCCAGCCGCGACAGGGCCAGGTCGTGGCCGGGGGCGTCCTCGCCGTGCGCGATCAAGTCGCGGGCGTACTGCTCGACCTCGGCCCAGGCCCGCACCGCCCGGTGGCGTTCGACGGCCGGCGTGAGCAGTTCGAGCCGGACGCTTCCCTTGGGGTGCAGGGCGACCGCGCGGCGGGTCAGGGCCGCCGTGGCGGCGGCGAGGTCGGGGTCGGTGTTCGCGGCCGTGGCCGTGACCAGGGCGAGGGCGGTGTCGGCGTCGAGGTGGTCGAGGACGGCGGTGAGGGCCGCGGCTCCGGCGTCGGCGATGAGCGCGGGGTCGGCGCGGACGAGTCGGCGCAGGGCCGAGATGACGTGCGGCCAGCGGCTCGCGGCGGCCGACAGGGCGATGATGCCGCGGGCGGCGTGCCGCGGGGCTCCGCCGGTCTCGTCACGGCGGAAGAGCGGCCCGAGACGGCGGGCGCCGGCCTCGCCGGGGAAGGAGAGCAGGCCGGGGATGAAGATGTCGGCGTGGCCCATGGGGTGTCCCGGGATGCTCAGGGCCAGCAGGTCTTCGGCGAGGCGTTCGGGGTGGACGGGTTCGAGCGCGGTGCCGGGACGGGACGGCGGATAGCAGCGGGTGTGCTCGGCGATGAGCCGGTGCAGTTCGGGCAGGCCGGTGGCGGCGAGACGCTCGATGGTCTCGTCCATCGAGAGGGGGCCGGTGACGGCGGCGGTGAAGGCGATGCGGGAGACGTCGGGCACGCGCTCGGCACCGAAGAGGCGGCGCCAGTGCTCGCGTTCCCGGTCGATCAGGTACTCCGACAGGTCGGCGGGGTGGCGCGGGCCGCGTACCCGGCGGGAGGCCGCGTCGACGACGCAGAGCGCGGCGGCGTGCAGGGCGAAGGTGAGTTCGTAGGCGCGGTCGCCGACGCCACCGGGCGGGTGGGCGTCGGCCGGGACGCCGGTCTCGTACACGGCGGCGAAGCGGGCGACGGCGGTGGCGAAGTGCTCGGCGCGCGCGTCCACATCGGACGCGAGCGGGGACAGCGGGACCGCCTCGGCGGCGGCGCCCGCGCGGGCGAGTTCGCGTGCGAAGGCGGGCCACCAGCCTTGCGTGCGGGCGAGCAGCAGGAGCCGCAGTCTGCCGCCGCACCGGGAGTGGCGGTGGAGGAGGCGGACGAGTTCGGTGAGGGGCCAGTGGTCGGCGTTGTCGACGAGGACGAACAGGTCGCCGGGCTCCCGGTCGCCGGGATCGGTGGGCTCGCCGACGTGATGTGCCCGGGCGACGCGCCATCCCGACTCGGCGGCCTCGACGGCGATCCGCTCGGCCAGCCGCGACTTGCCCTGGCCGCCGCGGGCGTGCAGAAGAAGCGCCGCGCGGGCCGGCCGGGAGTCACGCCAGGCGGTGAGTTCCTTCAGTTCGCGGTCGCGGCCGGCGAAGGGGACCACCTGGTGCCGAGCGGCCAGGAGCCGACTCGGGCGGTCCCGCATCAGTTGCAGCGCACCGAGACTGGGCGCGCGGTGCGGAACGTGCAGGACGGTCCGATGGCGCGGCGGCCCGCCGAGGTGCCGGTCGAGATCCAGGTCGGCGTCCTCGCCCTTCCCACCGAAGAAGTCCGGCGGGCCGAGACCGCGGCGTCCGCTCACCGCCCGGCCGGGGCCTCGGCGGCCTCGACGACTCTCCCGGCGGTCTCCGTCGCGAACGCGGCCACTGTGTCCATGAGCCGGTCTCCCCCCTCTTCCCGGAAACAATCAAGGTCCCCGGACAAACGTTCGGATCGCAAGAGGGGTGTCGGATATGCGTCAGTGAAGTGACGGGAAGTGTTGGGGTGAAAGGGATGCGGGGGCATCAGCTACCCCATCGTCACCGCCACGATCACCGCCGCGACCACCGCGGCCGCGACCCCGACGGTCGCCAGGATCTTCCACGCGCTGTACGGGCGGCGCCCGAGGACCTCGCCGGTCGCGCCGTTGATCAGGACGTGCCACGCCCGGCCGCCGTGCCGGTAGGCGGCGGTCCACACCGGCAGGGAAAGCGAGCGTCGGGCGACGGTGGGATAGGTCGTCTCGATCCGGTGCACGCGCTGGTCGTCACCGCCGACGGCTTCGCGGCAGGCCCGCTGGATCTCGGGGTTCATCAGCCCCTTCGCCTCGGCGAAGGCGTCGTCGGGACCGACATGGCGGGCCAGGATCTGCCCTTCGGGCGGCGATTCGGTGCGGACCTGCCGGGCCCCGTCGTGCGGCCAGGGAGCCAGTCCGGCGACGCGGGGACGGCAGGCCGGTTCGGCCGCGACGATCAGCAGGTCACTGAAAGAGGACTCGACCTCGCCGCTCACCTCGTGCCACCGCGTCTTCGTGACGGTGCGGGTGGAACGGCGGCCGTCGGAGTCCTTGACCGTCTCGGTCTCGGTGTACGACTCACCGCGCTCGCCCTGGTAAGCGGCGACCGCGCGGGCGTCGACACTCCAATGTGGAACCATCGTCAGGCGCAGGTGCTCGGGGCCTTCGACTAGCTTGAGGGCACCGGGAGCGAAGCGGCGCGAACCGATCCAGTCGCGCAGGGCCTCGACGGCCTGGGCGCGGTCGAGCAGCGGCGGCAGGTAGAAGTCACCACCGGTCAGCGGCGCGGAGTCGGGGATCCCCAGCGGCGCACCGCATCGGCCGCACAGCACCGACAGCGCGTCGTGGCCGTCCCTGGCACCGCACTCCGAACAGACACCGGCCCTCATAACGACCGAGTATGGCGTCGCGCCGCCGGGCCGCGCGACGGGGTGGCGCCCTACTGCCGTATCGGCCAGGGAAGCAGTGCGTTGCCGGGCATCCGCGACATCCGCCGCAGCGCGAACGGGCCCGCGATGGCCTCCAGCTCGTCGAGGTGCGCGCGTGCCTCCTCAAGGTGCGCGACGAGCTCGGTGAGCTGCCCGCGCATCTCGCTGACCTGGTTCTCCAGCGCGATGATGCGCTTGATGCCGGCCAGGTTCACGCCGTCCTCCTGGGACAGGCGCTGGATCTCGCGCAGCAGCGCCACGTCCCGGACGCTGTAGCGGCGTCCACCGCCCGGCGTGCGGTCGGGCTGCACGAGCCCGAGGCGGTCGTACTGGCGGAGGGTCTGCGGGTGCATCCCCGCCATCTTGGCCGCCACCGAGATCACCAGAACCTTGGAGTCCGGTGTGATGTCATGTCTGTCGGCCATTGAGCGCTACACCTCCTCATCCGCTCGTCGCCGGTCAATGTCCCCCACCGCGACGGTGGACGTCAACCCGTTTCGTCCGGAATGCGGTCCTCTAGGCGATGCCGACCGGCCGGCGGGACCTGCGTGGCGAACTTCTCCAGCGTCTCGCGCGCCTCGGGCGACAGATCCCGCGGAACCTCGATCTCGACGGTGACGAGCAGGTCCCCACCGGGCGATCCGTCCCGCAGCGGGACTCCCCGGCCGCGAACGCGCAGCGTCCGCCCGCTCGGGGTGCCGGCCGGGACCCGCACGGTCACCGGACCGTCCAGAGTGGGCACTCGCACGTCGGTGCCGAGCGCGGCCTCCGGGAAGGTGATCGGAACCCGCAGCACGAGGTTGTCGCCCTTGCGGTCGAAGACCTCGTGCTTGCGCACGGTGATCAGCACGAACAAGTCGCCCGTCGGGCCGCCCCGGTCACCGGGCTCACCGCGACCCGCCAGGCGGATCTTCTGTCCATTGTCGACACCGGGCGGGATGCGCACGGTCAGCGTGCGGGTCTTGGTGACCCCGCCGCTGCCCTTGCACTCCGGGCACTTGTCGCGAACGATCGTGCCGACGCCCTGGCAGTCCTTGCAGGGCTCGGAGAAACTGAACGCGCCCTGGTTGGTGGTCACCATGCCGAGGCCGTGGCAGGTCTGGCAGGTCTCGGGGATCGTCCCGGGACGGGCGCCGTTGCCGTGGCAGGTGTCGCACACGCCCGGAGCGCGAAGCGTCAGCGGGATCGTCGTCCCCTTGACGGCGTCGGCGAAGTCGAGAACGACCGAGGCCTCGACGTCACGGCCCTTCGCCGGACCGCGACGGCGGCCCTGCCCGAAGAGGTTGCCGAAGATGTCGGTGAAGCCGCCGGCGTCCCCGGTGGGCGTACCGCCGAAACCGCCACCGCCGCCGCGCGCCTGGTTGAGCAGGTCGCTCAGGTCGAAGGGGGTCGCGCCGCCGCCCATGCGGGCGTCACGGCGGAAGGCCCCGGCGCCCAGCAGCGAGCGCATCTCGTCGTACTCGCGCCGCTTCTTGTCGTCGGCCAGCACGGTGTAGGCCTCCGACACCTCCTTGAACCGGTCCTCGGCGGTGGTGTTGCCGGGGTTGTGGTCAGGGTGGAGATCGCGGGCGAGCTGCCGGTACGCCTTCTTGATGTCGGCGGTGGGGGCGTCCTTGGGAACCCCGAGAACTTTGTAGAAGTCCTTTTCCATCCAGTCACGTGAGACCATCGGACGCCTCCCCTCCCTTTGTCCAGTGTGCTCGATCGAGCCCTACTTCGCTTCGCCGGTACCGTTCTCGGTCTCGGCGTCGGTGCCCTCGTCCTTCGCCCGCTCGGGCGGCGGCTTGGGCTTGGGGTGCGGGCTCGGCTTGCGCTTGCCCGCCGCGGGCTCCTCGTCGCCGTTCGACTCGGGCTCGGACTTGGCGGGCTCGGCCGCCTCGGCCTTCGCGGTCTCGGTCTCACCGGTGGTCTCCGGCTCGTCCTTCACCTCGGCCTGCTCGGCTTCGGGCGCGGTCTCCGGCTTCGGCTCGGCGACGGCCTCAGCCGCCTCCTTCTCAGCCTCCGCCGGCGCCTCGGCCGGGTCGGCGACCGCGACGAGCGCGGCCCGCACGAGCCGGTCGCCCAGCTCGTAGCCCCGGCGCATCACGTCGATGCACGTCGGCTCGGTGACCTCCGGCGACAGCATGTGCGCGACGGCCTCGTGCCGGTTGGGGTCGAAGGCGTCGCCCTTCTCGCCGAACGCGACCAGCCCGTGCCGGGACAGCGCACCCGTCAGCTGCTCGGCGACCGAGGCGAAAGGCCCGTTCAGGTCGCCGTGCGTGCGGGCGCGGTCGAGGTCGTCGAGAACCGGCAGGAGCCCGGTGATCACCGAGATCGTCGCCTGGTCGGCGACCAGCTTGCGGTCCCGGTCGACGCGCTTGCGGTAGTTGGCGTACTCGGCGGTCACCCGCTTGAGGTCGTTGGTGCGCTCGTCGAGCTCGGCCGAAAGCTTGGCCAGCTCGTCGGCGCCCTCCTCACCGGGCGCGCCGGAACTCTCGCCGGTGCCCGGCGAAGGAGTCTCCTCCTCCGCCGGAACGGCGTCGGGCTTCGGATCGGTCACTTCTTGTCGTCCTCGTCGACGATCTCGGCGTCGACGACGTCGTCGCCCTTGTCGGCCTTCGACTGCTCGGCACCGGGCGCCTCGGCGCCGTCGGCGTCGGGCGCGCCCGCGGCCTGCTGGGCGGCGTACATCGCCGCGCCGGCCTCCTGCGAGACCTTGATCAGCGCGTCGGTCGCGGTCTTGATCGCCTCGACGTCGGAACCGCCGAGAGCCGACTTCAGCTCCGAGAGGGCGCCGTTGATCTCGTCCTTCTTGTCCTCGGGCAGCTTGTCCCCGGACTCGGCGAGCAGCTTCTCGGTGTTGAACTGCCAGGTCTCACCGAGGTTGCGGGCCTCGGCGTCGTCGCGGCGCTTGCGGTCGTCGTCGGCGTGGTCCTGCGCGTCGCGCATCATCCGCTCGATGTCGTCCTTCGGCAGCGAGGAGCCGCCGGTGATCGTCATCGCCTGGGACTTGCCGGTCGCCATGTCCTTCGCCGAGACGTTCACGATGCCGTTGGCGTCGATGTCGAAGGTGACCTCGACCTGCGGGACGCCGCGCGGCGCCGGAGGCAGGCCGGTCAGCTCGAAGGTGCCGAGCTTCTTGTTGTAGGCGGCGATCTCGCGCTCGCCCTGGAAGACCTGGATCAGCACGGACGGCTGGTGGTCGTCGGCGGTGGTGAAGATCTCCGAGCGCTTGGTCGGGATCGTGGTGTTGCGCTCGATGAGCTTGGTGAAGATGCCGCCCTTGGTCTCGATGCCCAGCGACAGCGGGGTCACGTCGAGCAGGAGGACGTCCTTGACCTCGCCCTTGAGGACACCGGCCTGGAGCGCGGCTCCGACGGCGACGACCTCGTCGGGGTTGACGCCCTTGTGCGGGTCGCGGCCCAGGATCTCGGTGACGAGCGCGGCGATCGCGGGCATGCGGGTCGAGCCGCCGACCATGATCACGTGGTCGATCTCGGAGAGCTTGATGCCGGCGTCCTTGACGGCCGACTCGAAGGGCTTGCGGCAGCGCTCGCGCAGGTCGGCGGTGAGCCGCTCGAACTCCGCGCGGGTCAGGTTGACGTCGAGGTGCAGCGGGCCCTCGGGGCCGGCGGTGATGTAGGGCAGGTTGATCGAGGTCTGCGTCGCCGCCGACAGCTCGATCTTGGCCTTCTCGGAGGCCTCGCGCAGACGCTGCATGGCCATCTTGTCGGCCGCGAGGTCGATGCCGTACTGGCCGTTGAAGGTCTTGACGAGGTGCTCGATGACCTTGTCGTCCCAGTCGTCGCCGCCGAGGTGGTTGTCACCGTTGGTGGCCTTGACCTGGATGACGCCGTCGGCGATCTCCAGCAGGGAGACGTCGAAGGTGCCGCCGCCGAGGTCGAAGACGAGGACCGTCTGCTCCTGGCCGCCCTTGTCGAGGCCGTAGGCCAGCGCCGCGGCGGTGGGCTCGTTGATGATGCGCAGGACGTTGAGGCCCGCGATCTCGCCGGCCTCCTTGGTCGCGGTGCGCTGCGCGTCGTTGAAGTACGCGGGGACCGTGATGACGGCGTCGGTGATCGACTCGCCCAGGTAGGCCTCGGCGTCGCGCTTGAGCTTCATCAGCGTGCGCGCGCTGATCTCCTGCGGCGTGTAGTGCTTGTCGTCGATGTCCACCGACCAGTCCTCGCCCATGTGGCGCTTGACCGAGCGGATCGTGCGGTCGGGGTTGGTGACCGCCTGACGCTTGGCGACCTCGCCGGCCAGGACCTCGCCGTTCTTGGCGAACGCGATGATGGACGGGGTGGTGCGCGAACCTTCGGCGTTGGTGATTACCGTGGGCTCGCCGCCTTCGAGTACTGCCACACAGGAGTTCGTCGTCCCGAGGTCGATACCGACCGCACGTGCCATGGTGAAGCTCCCCCAGTTGGAGTCAATGAAAGTTGAGTGGACCGGACTCAATGTTGACTCGGCATCCGGCCACTGTCAAGGCGAAGTTGAGTGAGATGCGCGCAACTCTGTGAGTCGGCCATCGCGCAGGTGTGCCCACTCGCCGGCCGAACTATCCGGCCAAAGCGCGTGAAGCAACCCTTATATGATGATTTCCGGACGAATGACGCCCTCGCCGACGGCTTCAAGGAATCGTTCGCGGAACATCCGACTCCTGGGGTCGGTGGTCGAGGCAGTCGGTGATGACGTCGTCTGCGACGTGCCAGGCGTCGCAGGGCCAGTGCTCGCCACATCCGTCGCACTGGACGCCCAGAAGTGCGTCGGGCAGGTGCGAGCACCAGATGCGCGAGGCGATCTGCCAGGCGACGACCTCGACGACCTGCGGCGGTGCTTCCAGCGGGGGCGGTTCCTGTGGACTGTAGGCGCTGCGCGTGCGTGATCGCGGCATGTGTCTAATCCCTCCGCCGTGTTCAACGGCCGACGACGGGTGGGGGTCACGCGTCGATCAGGCGATATCCGTCCGGGAGGGGAGATTGTGACTGGTGTGAGCGTGCGGGTACGCGGTGGGGTGGAGTCGGGGTGGGGCCCGGCACGTCGGCCCCACCCCCCTTTCACTCCTTCATCCCGGCCAGTCTCACCGCGGGGACGCGCAGGGCGGTGCGGGCCGTCAGGAGGCTCGCGCCGAGTGCGAGCACCAGTGACGCGACGATGACCGCGCCGACGTAGTCCCACGGGATCGCCATCGACACGTCGGCGCCGATCTGCGACTCCAGCCCGCGCCGCACGCCCTCCAGGGCGGCGACGGCCACCAGCAGGCCGAGTCCCGTGCCGACGGCGACGACCAGGATCGTCTCGACCGCGACGATCTTGAGCACCTGCCCGTTCCCCGCCCCCGACAGGCGCAGCACCGCGAAGTCCTTGAGCCGGTCGGCGTTGGCCATGATCAGCGTGTTGGCGATCGCCAGCGCGGTGTAGCCGATCGCCATGATCAGCAGCACGAGCATGAACACCCGCAGCAGCTCCCACTCGCGCTCGTCGGCGTGCCGCGCGAAGGTCTCGGTGTCGAGCGCGATCGCGCCCAGGCCGGACAGGGCCGGCTCGGCGTCGCCGACGGTGACGCCGTTGAGGTAGACGACCTCCGTGAGGGCGTTGGGCGCCAGCTCACGCAGGGTTTCCCGCTCGACGACGACCGCGGTCGGGTACATCTCCTCGGCGCCGGGACCGTCGGTCTCACCGTCGTCGCCGGCCACCACCTTCAGCGTGGTCGCCTCCCCGTCGGGGAAGGTCAGCGTGACCGGGTCACCCTCCGACAGGCCGAGCGTCTCCATGTAGGGCCGCGCGATCCGGACGGCGTCGGCGGGCAGGTCGGTCACCAGGCCCGTGACGGTGAAGGGCTCGCCCTCGTGGAAGGCGTCGACGGTCATCACCGGCAGCGCCTCGCCGGGCAAACCGTCGACCGCCGCGTCGGACAGGCCCGGCGTCCCCTCGGGCTGCACGACGACCTCGGCGGGCAGCTTGGCGGCCAGGTCGGTGCCCATGGCGCCCTTCATCGTCTGCACCATCCCCGCCAGCAGCACCACGAAGCCGACCGTGACCAGCACCGGCGCCGCAGTGGAGGCCACCCGCCGCACCGCGACCAGCGTGCTCTCCCGCACGACCGTCCAGGTCGCGCCTTTCGCGCCGGTGAACGGCCAGGCCGCCAGCCGCACCACCGGCGGGATGATCACCGGCGAGTAGAGGGTCAGCCCGACGATCAGCGCCACCGCCGACAGCATCGAGTAGTTCAGCAGGTCCTCGGCCGACGCGCTGGATGCCACGACGCCCGAGACGACCCCGCCGGCCAGCGCGAGCGCGCCGAGGATCCAGCGGCCGCGTGTCATCGGCCTGGCGTCGACGGCGGCCTCGCGCAGCGCCTCCATGGGCCGCACGCGGGCGGCGCGGCGGGAGGCGGCCCACACGCCGAGGAAGGCCACGACCATGCCGACTCCGCCGGCGGTCAGCAGCGGCCACGCCTCGACGTGGATCGCGAAGTCGGGCGGTTCGAGTTCGGCGTCGACGAGGAGCCCGCCGAGCACCGGCGCCAGGGCGAGGCCGAGGACGACGCCGATGGCGCTGGCGATCAGGCCGACGCCGAGCGCCTCGCCGAACAGCATCCGGCGGATCTGGCCGGGCGTGGCGCCGATGGTGCGCATCAGGCCCAGTTCGCGGCGGCGCTGGGCGACGCCGAAGGCGAAGGTCGAGGCGACCACGAAGACCGCCGCGAAGGCCGACAGCATCGTCATCGCCGTCAGCAGCTGCGTGCCGAGCCAGCGGGTGCGGGTGTGCGACTCGGGCTCGAAGGCGGCGCGCTCGTCGCCGTGCAGGGCGGCGCCGTCGCCGCCGACCAGCGCGGTCGCCGCGTCGTCGACGGCCGCGGTGTCGGCTCCGGGCGCGGTGAGCAGGCCCAGGACGGTGACGCCGTCGGCGAGTTTCGCGGCCTCGGCGTCGGTGAGGTAGTAGCCCTCGCCGTCGACCAGGCCGGTGACCTCGTAGACGGCCGGGCCGCTCGCGGTCAGGACGGTCAGGGCCGTGCCGGTCTCGACGCCGAGGTCCTCGCCGACGGCGATCTCGCCGGGCGCGGCGGGCGCGGAGCCCTCGGTGAGGCCGTGGCCGCCGAGCAGCGTGCTCGACCAGCCGTGGCCCTGCGGGTCGGCGCGGGGGTCGCCGGCGGGTTCGCCGTCGAGGACGGCCTGCGCGTAGAAAGAGTGGTCGGCGACGACCTGGGAAACCCCGTCGACACGTGCGAGTTTCCCGCTCAGTTCGGCCGTCCTCTCCGCCGGCCACGGCACCGGCGCCCGGTAGCCGTCGGAGCCCGGTTCGGCAAGGGCGCCGTGTACGAGCACGCCGGTCTCGGCGTAGCGGGCGGGCACGGAGGGTTCGGCGGAGACGTGCACGAGCAGCGCGGCCGTCACGATCGCCACGCCCAGGGCGAGCGCGCCGACGGTGCCGAGGAAACTCGTCCAGCGGGTCTTGATGGTGGCCCAGGTGTGCATCAGGCCGCGCCTTCCAGGTGGGCCATGCGGGTGGCGATCTTCTGCGCGCGGTGGCCGAGCGTGGTCGCCGTGGCGTCGCGTACGGCGAGGTAGTCGTCGGCGATGCGGCCGTCGGCGAGGAACACGACGCGGTCGGCGTAGGCGGCGGCCATCGGGTCGTGGGTCACCATGATCACCGTCTGCTCGAAGGCGTCGACGACCCGGCGCAGGAGGCCGAGGACCTCGCGTGAGGTGTTGGTGTCGAGGGCGCCGGTGGGCTCGTCGGCGAAGATCACCTCGGGGTGGGTGACCAGCGCGCGGGCGATGGCGACGCGCTGCTGCTGGCCGCCCGACATCTCGCCGGGCCGGTGCCCGGCGCGGTCGCGCAGGCCCACCTCGCCCAGCGCCGACTCGACCCGGCCAGGTTCGATCCGCTGCCCCGCCAGGCGCAGCGGGAGGCCGACGTTCTGCGCGGCGGTCAACGCCGGGAGCAGGTTGAAGGCCTGGAAGACGAAGCCGACGCGCTCGCGTCGCAGGAGGGTCAGGGCCTTCTCCGGCAGCTTCGCCAGGTCGGTCGCGCCGACCAGGACGGCGCCCTCGCTGGGCCGGTCGAGGCCGGCGGCGCACTGGAGCAGGGTCGACTTCCCCGAACCCGAGGGGCCCATGATCGCGGTGAAGGTCCCGCGCGGGAAGGACAGCGTGACGTGGTCGAGGGCGGTCACGGCGTGCTCGCCGGTGCCGTAGGTCTTCGTCAGGCCCCACAGCGAGACGGCTTCGCGGAGCCGGGTCGGGGGCGCGGGTGTCATGGTCATGGCCCAACCCAAGCCCGGAACGCGGGAAACGACAGTGCGGCGGGCCGGACTAAAAGGGTATGGCAAGCCCTACTGTTTCCCTCAACGCGCGCGGTTAGCGTTGCCGCATGATCGCCCGGACGCCGTTGCAGGCCATGACGCAGCGCCCCTCGGTGTTCCTGCGTTCGGCCTGGCCATGGCGGTCGGCGGCCTACCTGCTCCTGGGCGGTGTGGTCGGCGGGCTGCTGATGCTGGTGTTCACCGGACTCGTACTGGCGGGCCTGCTGCTGCTCGTGGTGCTGCTGGGCGCGGCGATCCTGGTGGCGGTGGCGCTGTCGGGGATCCTCGTGGGCGGTTTCGAGCGCTGGCGCCTGCGACTCGTCGACCGCGACCCGATCGAGTCGCCGCACCGCCGCCCCACCCGTGCGGGCTATCGGGCGTGGCTGCTGACGCGGGTCAAGGAGGCGGCGACCTGGCGGGAGCTGGCCTACACGGCGATGTCGGTGCTGGTGCTGTGCTGGGTCGACCTGGGCGTCGTCGGGCTGTGCGCCTACGTGCCCGTGCAGGTGGCGATCCTGGGGCTGTGGGACAGCTACAACCCCGGCTGGATGTTCCTCATCAGCCTGCCCTTCGGGCTCGGGCTGGCGGTGTGCTCGCTGTACGTCCTGGCGGCCTGGGCTGGCGCGCGCGGGGCACTGGCCCGCGCGGTCCTGGCGCCGCGCGACGCCGAGCTCGGCGACCGGCTGGTGCAGGTGACGCGCTCGCGGGCGCGGCTGGTCGACAACTTCGAGCTGGAGCGCCGCCGGATCGAGCGCGACCTCCACGACGGCGCCCAGCAGCACCTCACCGCGCTGATCATGCGGCTGGGGCTGATGCGCCTCGACGTCACGCCCGGCACGCCGCTGTCGGACTCCCTCGAAGAGGCGGTCGCGCAGGCGCGGCTGGCCCTCGACGACACGCGCGAACTCATCCGGGGAGTCCACCCGAAGGTGCTGTCCGACCGGGGCCTGGCCGCCGCGGTCCGCGACCTCGCCGGGCGCAGCGTCGTGCCGGTCGCCACCGACCTCGACCTGCCCGGGCGCCTGCCGCCGCCGGTGGAGCTGACCGCGTACTTCATCGTCAGCGAGGCGCTGGCCAACGTCACCAAGCACAGCGGTGCGACCCGCGGGGAGGTGCGCGGCCGCGTCGTCGAGGACACGTTGTGGATCGAGGTCCGCGACGACGGGCGCGGCGGCGCCGACCCCGAGCTCGGCTCGGGCCTGACCGGGCTCGCCGACCGCGTCGCCGTCCACGACGGCACACTGATGATCTCCAGCCCCGAAGGGGGCCCGACCCTGCTGCGAGTGGAGCTGCCGTGCCGCTGCGAATAGTCCTCGCCGAGGACGAGGTGCTGATGCGCGAGGGGATCACCGCGATCCTCGGGCGCTTCGGCCACGAGGTCGTCGCCTCCGTCGGTGACGCCGAGGCGATGATCGCCGCCACCCGCCGGGAGAGGCCCGACCTGGTCCTCACCGACGTACGCATGCCGCCGGGCTTCTCCGACGAGGGCCTGCGCGGCGCCCTCGCGCTGCGCGCCGAGACGCCCGGGCTGCCGGTGCTGGTGCTGAGCCTCTACGTCGAGCAGACCTACGCCGTCGAGCTGCTCGACTCCACGACCGGCGCGGGCGTGGGCTACCTGCTCAAGGACCGCGTCGGCGACGTGGCGGAGTTCCGCGACGCGCTGGAACGCGTCGCGGCGGGCGGGACGGTCGTCGACCCGGAGGTCGTGCGGCAGCTGCTGGCCCAGCGCCGCGACCCCCTCCAGCGGCTGACGGCACGGGAGAAGGAGGTCCTGGCGCTGATGGCCGAGGGCCGGTCGAACGCGGCGATCTCGCGGCGGCTGTTCCTCACCGAGGCCGGCGTCGGCAAGCACGTGCGCGGGATCCTGTCGAAGCTGGAACTGCCGCCCGCCGGCGACGACCACCGGCGGGTCCTCGCGGTCCTGGCCTACCTGCGGGGTGCCGGCTGACCCCCGTGCCGTTCGGCGTAGCGCCGCTCGAAGTCGGCGATGTGGCGCGAGGGCGCGACCGAGGACGACGACTGCTCCAGCACGCCGTCGTCGCCGATGTAGAACAGCGCGCGGCCGATCGCGATCTCGCCGGGCCTGGTCGGCACGAAGACCAGCCAGCCGCAGCTGAAGCGGTCGGCGGTCAGTTCCGAGAGCGGGTACCCGCGGGTGTCGAGCCCGGCGGCGAGGATGTGGTCGCGGACGCGGGTGATCGCCTCCTGCTCGTCCAGCTCCTCGACCGGCGCGGTCACCGTGAGACCGGCCAGGACCAGCTCGTAGTGGGCGCCGTCGAGGTCGGCGTCCTCGCCGTAGGCGACCTCCAGCAGCTCGCGGGTGACCGCGGACGCCTCGGCGGCGCCGAGCAGCGTGGCGACGGCGTCGCGGTGGCGGGTGTCGGCCTTGTCGCCGGTGATCGCGGCGATCATGTCGACGACGGTGTCGGCGGTCCACACGCCCGGCACGGCGTCGGCGAGCGCGGTGGCCGGCGGCGACTCGCCGCGGTACCAGCGGTCGCCCTGCGACCAGTAGCAGAAGGTGAGCATCCCGGTGCCGGCCCGGTGGTTGAGCACGGCGTCGGCGATCCAGTCGGGGGCGCCGGCGAAGAGGGCGGGCAGGTCGGCGCCGCCGTTGTAGGCGGCGTCGAGTTCGGGGGCGTTCCACACGCCGCCGGACAGCACGAAGCGGTCGCCGGGCAGTCGCGCCAGGTTCGATCCGCCGCGCTTGGCGCCCTCGAAGCCGGCCACCGAGACGCTCATGCGCGGGCCCCATTCCGAGCCGATCGCGACGAAGGCGGAGGCGATCGTCGCCCACCGCGCCCAGGTGATCGACGGGGTCGGGAAGTCGCCCTCCGACTCGACCGGCCGGATCCGCGCGGCACGGTCGGCGCGGGCGCCTTCGACCGCCTGACGCGGGGTGCGGCGCTGCCGGTCGCCGTGGCCGACGTAGGCCGCCAGCCACACCGGGAGCGTGCGGCGCGGGTAGGCGGCGAGGTCGGCGCGGTAGGCCTCGGGCGGGAACAGCTCGGGGAAGGGCTCGTCGCCGTAGTCGTAGACGGTCTCCAGGCGGCCCTCGCTCGACAGGTTCACCAGCAGCCGCCACCAGGGGCCCTCGGCAAGCCGCGCCGACAGTTCGCGCAGCTCCCGCGCCAGGGGCAGCACCGCCTGCGGGTCGAAGCGCACCGACCGCTCCCCGTCGGTGAACACCACCTCGGCCGCCGTGTGGCCGACCGTCAGCGCGAAGGTCGCCGACATCGCCACCCAGCCCTGCGGCCCGATCCGCGCCAGCTCCTGCGCGATGCGCTCGGTGAGGTCCTTCGCCAGCTCGCGCACGCCGGTCTCGGCGGCGCCGTGCCGGACGATGGTCGAGGCGAGGTCGTCGTCGAGACTCTCCTCGAAGCTCTTCCAGAACTCCTTCTCGTACTCCTCTTCGGGCGTGCTCATCCGCCGTCTCCTCCCACGTCGAGATTCCCGTCGAGTTGCCAGATCCGGGCCGCCGTGCCACCGGCGGCCAGCACCGTGCCGTCGTCGGCCGACAGCGCCGGGCCGCCCGCTCCTCCGCGTTCGAGCAGGCCCAGGCACCGTCCACTCGCGACTTCCCAGACCGCGGTCCGGCCGTCCGGGCCGATCCACAGCGGCGGCGGGCCCGAGCGCGAGGGGCCGTGGTCGCGGCACTGGGCGAGGGCCAACCCGAAGTCGGCGACCTTCGCGACGCCGTCGAGGTCCACCAGAATGTTGTCCGGCTTGACGTCCAGGTGCGCGAAACCGCGCCGATGAGCGTGGGCGAGACCGCGGGCGACCTGGATCGACACGTCGAGGATCCGCGCCGGGACCTCGGCGCTGAAACGCTCCCGGTCGGCGGTCACGGCCGAACTCCGGGCATGACGCGATGCTATTTCGCGCTCGCCGCCGGGGAAACCCATGCGAGGAGCACACCACCGGCGGCGGGGGACCGGTCCCGCGAGCGGCTGAGGCGTCGGCGGCACAGATCGTCGCGGCCCACTGTTGGGCAACGGCGATTTTCCTCGTTGATGGGCCGTTACACCACTTTCGAGTGAATATCTCCGTTGAACGTCCTTTGTCGACGAATGAGGCTTCCGATCAATGTCCTCGGCTGCCTAGCATCCACCCGACCGGATATTCGTTCGGTAAGTGCGCGAGCACCCTTCGACGCGAGGAGACTCCATGAGCACAGCGACCACGGCCGGCTCCTGGCCGTCCATGAGCACGACTCCCCCCAATCTGAGCGGCCTCGGCTCCCAGCACGTCACGTGGGGGGTTCCGGCCGGCGGCGGCAAGAGCGGCTACATCTTCCAGGGCGGCACCGTCCCCGTGAAGACCGACGGCAGCGAGTTCACGCTGGGCACCTACACCCACGAGAACTTCCCGATCCAGGGAATGCCCCAACCCCAGTTCGACGTGGACCTGAGCGTGCGGGTGGCCTTCGAGGACGGGACCGAGGCCGACTTCGCCTTCCGGTTCCACCACAACGAGACCCCCAACGACGGCCCGGCGCCCGAGGACATCGTGAACCTGCCGATGTTCGTCTCGCCGCAGACGGTGACCATCGACGGCGACGAGTACGGCGTCGTCATCAGCGGCTTCAAGCAGGGCGGCCAGGTCGTACAGACCTTCATCAGCCCCGAGAACGGCTCGAACAGCGCCGAGGTCGTCGCCATGTTCGCCCGCGCCGGTAAGCCCGACATCGTCCTGACCGCCGTCAGCCACAAGGGGCAGGTGAAGTACACGCAGGCCGACGAGTACGTGGAGATCGTCAACCGGGGAACCGTCGCGGGCAACATCTCCGGCTGGGTCCTCGGCGCCGACGACGCCGGACAGGACTACACCTTCCCACCGGGCACGGTCCTCCAGCCCGGCCAGCGGATCCGGATCTACACCAACCAGGTCCACCCGCAGTGGGGCGGATTCACCTACGGGAGCAACCGGCCCATCTGGAACGACAAGGGCGACAAGGCCGTCCTGCGCGACACCGCGCAGAACGCCGTCTCCGAGCTGGGCTACGGCAACAGGGCGACCACGCCCTGACCGCCGACGCACGAAGGCGCCGGGCCCGCGACACCATGCGGACCCGGCGTGGTGAGTTGCTTTAAGGCTTGTCGATCCCGACGCAGTCGCCCGGGTCGCTCTTCGAGACCGACAGGCCCACGAGGGGCCTCTCGACCGTGTTGCCGTCATCGTCCATGGTGTTGTAGACGGCGATCAGCAGGACCTTTCCGGCGAGATCCGATGGCGTCAAGGTGAACAACGCACCGCCGTTGTCGTCGTGTCCGCCGCCGAAGTTGGCGAAGAGGGGCTCGTACTCAGGCCACTGGCAGTCCCAGTGGACGCCGTCGAGGACGACCACGTTCGAGTCGACGCCCTTCTCCTTGAGCGCCGCCTCAAGGCCCTTGTCGTCCCTGATGTCGTCGATGGTCACCGTGACCGACTTGCCGTCGTTCGACAGCGCCATCGAGAACCCGGCCGGCTGGATGTCCTCGGAGGCCACCGCGACCGCGCCGCCGTCGGGTGAGCGCTCGCTCGCCCCGCCGAAGACCGGCATGGTCAGCCCGGCGGCCACGGCGACCGCCGCCAGCGCGACTCCGCCCATCGCCAGTCGCGGCATCGTGAACCAGCTCGCGCGCTTGGCGGCCCGCTCCTCGACGACCTCGGTCAGCTCGGCCAGCAGACGGGTCTCGTACCCGCCCAGTTCTTCCTTCATGACACTGCCTTTCTAGGGGTGCGCCGCGACGGGCGCGTGGGAGGAGAGCTCGACGCCGAGACGGCGCCGGGCCCGGTGGAGTCGCACACGCGCCGTGCCGGGACGGATACCCAGCACCTGCGCGGCCTCGGCCACGTCGAGGCCTTCGAGCGCGACCAGTTCCAGCACGGCCCGTTCGCCGCGCGGAAGTCCGTCCATGGCCCGGTACAGCTCGCGGCCGCGAGCCTCGGCGTCGATGCGCTCCTCGGCGCGGGCCAGGTCGTCGGAGTCGAGCCGGCGCATGCCGAACGCCCGGCTCGCCCCTGCCAGGGACCGTGCCTGGCGCTTCATCTCGGCGCCGATGACGTTGCGGGCGACGCCGTAGAGCCAGTTGCGGGGCGTCCCCCGCGAGGGCCGGTAGCTCTTGGCCGAGCCGATCGCCGCCAGGAACACCTCGGCGACCAGGTCGCCGGCCAGGAAAGGCTCGGCGACGCGTCGCGCGACGAAGCGCTGCACGGCGGTGACGTGCGCCCGGTAGAAGGACTCGAACGCGGCCGGGTCGGTGCCGATGCGCGTCGTGCTGTCGACGGGCGCTGAATAGCTCACGAGTCTCGGTCTCCCTTCTTGTCGTTCGGGCTTTACGAGAGTTATTGGCCACCCGGCGCGAAAGCGTTACAAGGCGGGGGTGCGGCGGGCGGATTGTCACACCGGACCGGTAGCGTCGCCACGTGGCCGGTGCCGAGAAAGACGTGACGAAACTGCTCGACGCGGCCGTCAGCGCGGTCCCCGGCGGACAGATCCGCCCCGGTCAGCAGCAGATGGCCGAGGCGATCGACAAGGCCCGCACCAGCCGCAGACACCTCCTCGTGCAGGCCGGCACCGGCACCGGAAAGTCGCTGGGCTACCTCGTGCCCTCCCTGCTGTCCGACCGCCCCGTCGTGGTCTCCACCGCGACCCTGGCGCTCCAGGCACAGCTCGTCGACACCGACCTTCCGCGCCTGGCGACCGCCACCGAGGACGTGCTGGGCCGCAAGCCGACCTTCGCCGTGCTCAAGGGCCGCCACCACTACCTCTGCGCCGCCAAACTCGCCGAACCCGAGCCCGAGGAGGAGCAGGACAGCCTCGACGGCGGCGCCTGGCTCGGGCAGGCCGGTCGCATGGAGAAGCACGTCAAGCGCGTCCACGAGTGGGCGAACGAGACCGAGAAGGGCGACCGGGACGAACTCGACCCCGGTGTCCCCGACGCGGTCTGGCGCGGCGTGTCGGTGTCCTCCCGCGAATGCGTCGGCGCCCAGAAGTGCCCCCAGGGGGACATGTGCTTCGCCGAGAAGGCGCGCGGCGCCGCCCGCGAGGCCGACATCGTCGTCACCAACCACTCCCTGCTGGCCATCGACCTGCTCAACGGCCGCAAGGTCCTCCCCGAGCACGACCTCCTCATCGTCGACGAGGCCCACGAGCTGGCCGACCGCGCCACGGGTGCGGCCCAGGCCGAGCTGAGCGTCACCGGGATCGAGCGGACCATGCGCCGGGCCGGGCAGTTCATCTCCCGGGAGACCAAGGAGAAGTTCACCGACGGCGGCGCGGCCTTCGACGCCTCCCTCGACAACCTCCCCGCCACGCGCCTCGTCCAGCTTCCCGATCACCTGCGGCAGGCGCTGACCCTGCTGGAGGGCGCCTGCCGCGAGGCGTTCTCGGAGATCACCGTCGGCAAGGACGACGAGTCGCTGCTCAAGCAGCAGGCCAAGACCGGCGTCGGCGACCTCCGCGACGTCGTGCAGAGGATGTTGCAGGAGTCGGAGTACGACGTCATCTGGGCGGATGGAGAAGGAAGGCGGCGCCAGCTGGCCGTCGCGCCGCTGTCGGTCGCCGGGATCCTCGGCGAGGAGCTGTTCGCCGAGCGGACGGTCGTGGTCACCTCGGCGACCCTGACGCTGGGCGGGAAGTTCGACACCGTGGCGCGGTCGCTGGGCATCGACCAGGACCACGCCGACACCCTCGACGTCGGCTCCCCCTTCGACTACCGCAAGCAGGGCATCCTCTACGTCGCCTCGCATCTGCCGAAGCCGACCATGTCGGGCCTGTCCGAGGCCGCCGCCGAAGAGCTGGTGCGCCTGGTCAACGCCATCGGCGGGCGGACCCTGGGACTGTTCTCGTCGCGCAAGGCCGCCGAGCGCGCCGCGGAGGTGCTGCGCGAGCGCACCGACCTGCCGATCCTGCTCCAGGGCGAGGAGTCGCTGCCGCCGCTGGTGCGGCGCTTCCGCGCCGAGCCCGAGACCTGCCTGCTGGGCGTCATGTCCCTGTGGCAGGGCGTCGACGTGCCGGGGGACTCGTGCCAGTTGGTCGTGGTGGACCGGCTGCCTTTCCCCAGGCCCGACGAACCGCTGATGGCCGCACGAAGTGCCGCCGCCGACAACTCGGGCGGGTCGGGGTTCGCGCAGGTCAGCGTGCCGTACGCGGCGATCCGGCTGGCGCAGGGCGTCGGCCGGCTGATCAGGAGCACCTCCGACAAGGGCGTCGTGGCCGTGCTGGACGCGCGGCTGGAGAACGCCAGGTCGTACGGGCGGTACCTGCGCGAGTCGCTGCCGCCGCTTTGGTACACGACGGACAAGGACAAGGTCGAGGCCGCGCTGAAGAGGCTGCGGGCGGCGTCGGAGGCCTGAGGGTCACGGGTGGTCGTCCAGCGCCGAGGGTGTGAGCTCGACGTTCTTGCGGACGAGGGCGAGGGCGCGGTCGAGTTTGCGGGTCCAGCCGTAGCGGTGGCGTAGGACGGTGATGAGTTCGCGGCAGGGCCAGATGGCGTTGCAGCAGTGGCATCGGGTCACCAGGGCCGGGATAGGGAACCCCGCGAAGCGGACGACGCGGAAACGTCGGCGGGTGGGGCGGTGTTCGCGCAGGATGGACTCCTGACGTCGGTGCCTTATCAGCGCGAGGTTGAGGTGGAACTCGACCGGTGAGGCGACGCGTTGCCGGGGGACCGGTCGGGGCTTGCGGGGTTCGGGGCGAACGTCCGGCCGGACGTAGGTCGGCTGCCATTGAGTCAGGACGGTCATAGCCCGCTCCCGGGGCCGGCGTTCATGTGGTCGAGATTTTGGGTGATGTCTCGCAGGATGCCTTTCTTGACGGCGACGCGGCGGATGCGGCAGTCGGTGGAGCGGTCGCCGCAGGCGCACATGTCGTCGTGGGGGTTGTTGACGTGCCAGGCGAGAAGCGAGCGCCAGTAGGCGGCCCACTCGCGGTTGACAGAAGGCATGGGAAGTAGTCCCTTCGCAAAGTCGGTGGGGTGGGGCGGGCAGCACGAACCTCTGGGAGCCCCAGCCCCTGGCCGAAGGAGTCACGCGAGATGGGCACCATGAACCCGACGGCGAGTCTGCGAGCACTCGGCTTCCGGCTGCGGAAGTTCCGTGCGGCGCACCAGAACTCGAAACTCGGCGACGCCGCCAAGGTCGTCTCCATGGCGACGAGCTCGATGTCGCGCGCCGAAGCCGGCAAGCAGGCCCTCAACCCGGTGATCGTGGAAAGGCTGCTCGACTACTACGAGGTCACCGACGCCGAAGAGCGCGCCCAATGCCTGGAACTCGCCCGCCAAGGTCGCAAACGCGGGTGGTGGGTCCGGCACGGCGACCTGATGAACGTCGTCTACATCGGCTTGGAGGACGGGGCGTCGGGTATCTGGTGCCTGGAAACCGCGATGGTGCCCGGCCTGCTCCAGACTCCGGACTACTTCCGAGCCCTCGCGAGCATCGAAATGCCGGCCGCCTCGAACGAGGAACTGGAGCGCCGTGCCGCTGTTCGGCTCGAACGCCAGGCAATCCTCGACCGCGCCGACGCCCCACCTGAAATCCAGGTGATCCTGGACGAATCCGTGCTTCATCGCATCGTCGGTACGCCCGCCATCATGGCCGAGCAGCTCGACCACTTGGTGCGGATGGCGAGCCGTCCCAACGTCGAGATCCAGATCCTGCCCTTCGATGAAGGGGCATATGCCGGACTGGCATCCCGGTTCACCGTCCTGCGCTTCACCGACTCGTCCGACCCCGGCACGGTCTACCTCGAACAGATGCACTGGCAGGACAGCTTCGTGGAGGAGGCCGTGGACGTCGCCAAGTTCGTCAACGCCTTCGGTAGGACGCGGGCCGCAGCCATCTCTCCGTCGCGCTCGATTGGCATGATCGGCGACGCGAGAGACAATCTCAGGAAACAGGGAAAGGACTGAATCGACCATGAGTTCTGAGCCGGTCTTCCGTCGCTCCTCGTACTCCAACGGCTCCGGCGCGAACTGTGTGGACGTCGGCGCCTGGAACGACACCGTCGTCCTCCGCGACTCCAAGGACTGCGCGGGCGACTTCGGCGCCTACCCCACCCTCACCGTCCCCGCCACCGCCTGGACCGCGTTCACCACCGACGTCAAGGCCGGCCGCCTCGACGGCTGACCGGCCGAGAACGCGGCAACACGAGACCCTTGTCATCACGAAGCGACCTTGCCCGGGCGACCTTGGATGTGATCGCACGTTGCCGCACATCATCCCCAAGGACGCCACGGTGACGATCTACGTCGTCGGCGACGAAGGCCCCGAGCGGCACCGCACGTATCGTGGAACCGGAGAGGGGATCGCATGACCACCGTGCAGTGGGACGCGAGCATCACAACCGCCGCCACACCCGCTGAAGTCGAACAGTGGTTCGCCGACCACCTGCGCATGTTCAACCCCCACGGCACTCGCGGCACGACCGTCAGGCTCGGCCCCGACGACGCCGACTTGGCCGACCTTCCCCTGCGCATCGACATCGACCCCGACACCGACCGCGCCGCCGTCCGCTGGCTTCCCGACGATCACGTCGCCGTCGATCTCCCTCCTCTCGCCACGCCGCTCCTCGTCTGCGAGTGGACCGACGAGGAGACCCTCACCGAAGTACCCGGCGCACTCGCCCGCGTCGACGTCCGCGAGCTCCTTGAAGCCGCCGCCCCGGGCATGGACACCGCCACCCTCACCGAACACGCCCTCACCCTCGGCGTCGAAGCCCCGGCACCGGGCGCCCAGCTCGTCGTCGGGTACGCACCCGATTTCGAACCCGACGGCCTGTGGTGGGCGACGCCCGACGACGGACCCCGCCGGATCGGCTAACCGAATCCACCCAGATGGCCGGACCCGGCCCCGGGCACCTTCCCTACCGCGCCCCAGGCCAGAGGGGGGTCTGGGGTGGAGACGGAGTCTCCCCCCAGCCGCGAGCGCCAGCGAGCTGAGGGGGGAGCGGCGCGGAGACGAAGTCTCCCCCCAGGTGCGAGCGCCGGCGAGCAGAGGGGGAGCGCGGCGAGCAAAGGTGAGCGAAGCGATCGGCCAGCAGAGTGATGCGCCGTTTGATCTCAGTGCGGGTATGGTGACTGCGCAACCGTGTCAGTTCATCTGTCGTTCTTATAGCCATTGAGGTACGAGGTGCGATTCTCGCTGCGTCCGCAAGACGACGCGTTCTACCAGTTCTTCAGCCAGGCGGGCCAGAACCTGGTCCGCGGCATGGAGATCCTGTCCGAACTGGCCGTGGCGGGCGCCGACACGCAGTCGGTCTCCGAGCGCCTGGTCGAGGTCGAACACGACAACGACCAGCTCACCCATGATCTGTACAACAAGATCAACTCGACCTTCGTCACACCGCTCGACCGCGAGGACATGTACGCCCTCGGCTCGCAGCTCGACGACGTGATCGACCACATCGAAGCCGCCGGAAACCTCGTCTACCTCTACGGCCTCTCGGAGCTCCCCGCGCCGCCGCGCGAGATGATCGACCTCTTCGACGTCCTCAACGCGCAGGCCCGCGTCACCGCCGAGGCACTCCCGCGCCTCAAGGGGATGAACAACCTCAAAGAGTACTGGATCGAGATCAACCGTCTCGAAAACGACGGGGACCGCGCCTACCGCATGCTCCTCGTCCGCCTGTTCTCCGGCGAGTACGACGCGCTGACCGTGTTGAAGATGAAGGAGGTCGCCGACGAGCTCGAAGCCGCCTGTGACGCCTTCGAACATGTCGCCAACACCGTCGAGACCATCGCGGTCAAGGAGTCCTAGGCACCGTGGACGCCACCCTTATCGGCGTGCTGGCCGTGATCATCGCGGCCATGGCGTTCGATTACACCAACGGTTTCCACGACGCGGCCAACGCCATCGCGACCTCGGTCTCGACCCGCGCGCTGACCCCGCGGGTGGCGCTGGGCCTCGCCGCCGTCGGAAACTTCGTCGGCGCGCACCTCGGCGCCAAGGTCGCCCAGACCGTCGGCTCGGGCATCGTGGAACTACCGCCGGTGTCGCACAGCCTCGCGATCATCCTCGCCGGTGTGATGGGCGCCATCACCTGGAACCTCGTCACCTGGTGGCTCGGGCTCCCCTCGTCCTCGTCGCACGCGCTGTTCGGCGGCCTGGTCGGCGCGACCATCGTCGGCGGCGGCACGGTCCTGTGGGACGGCATCCTCGAGAAGGTCATCATCCCGATGGTCGCCTCCCCGGTCGTCGGCTTCATCCTCGGTTACGCGGTGATGATCGCCATCCTGTGGATCTTCCGCAGGGGCAACCCGGCACGCCTCAACCGCGGCTTCCGCGTCGCCCAGTCGGTCTCGGCGGCCGCCATGGCCGTCGGTCACGGCATGCAGGACGCGGCCAAGACCATGGGCATCGTGGTGCTGGCGCTGTTCGTCGGCGGCTACCAGGACAACACCGAGCACATCCCGCAGTGGGTGTTCTTCACCTCCGCCGGCGTGCTCGCACTGGGCACCTACGCGGGCGGCTGGCGGATCATCCGCACCCTCGGCCGCCGCGTGATCCACCTCGGCCCGCCGGAGGGCTTCGCCGCCGAGACGGTCGCCTCCGGTGTCCTCTACGCCAACGCGCTGCTGTTCGGCGCGCCCATCTCGACGACGCACACGATCACCTCGGCGATCATGGGCGTCGGCGCGACCAAGGGCAAGTACGCCGTCCGCTGGGGCGTCGCGAAGAACATCGTCATCGGGTGGGTCCTGACCTTCCCGGCCGCGGCTCTTGTCGCGGCGATCGTCTACTACCTGGTGAATCCGCTGTTCAGCTGAGCACCGAGCATCCGTGAGGTGGGCCGCCCGATTCGGGAGGCCCACCTTTCTGCGTCGCGGCGACCAACCCGGGCGGCTCATCGACGCCGACACGCGATGCGGCACCTACCGCCTGCTCGACCTCGCCACCGGGGAGGCGAGAGCCGTTCTCGACGGGGCGTAGGGTCCCGGCGCGCAGGCCGTCGGTCACTTGTGGACGGTGGACCGGTCGGACGGCCGTGCCGAGGGCCCGCCCGGTGGAGTGCTGCTCGGCTTCGACCGCGGCGGTCTCGTCTGGGCGGCCGCCGCCGGCACCGTGCGGCTGCGTGAGACGCGCGAGCGCTGACACGGCCCGCTCCATACGATGAGGCATGCCCGAAGTCCACATCGACCTCGACGAACCCGAGGCCGCGCCGGCACCACCCTCCCCGAGGCGGCGCAGGCGCGCGATCGTCGCCGTCGCGGCGGCGGTCGCCGCCATCGCCGCCGGCACGATCGTGGTGCGGCTGACCGCGCCGCCGGAGCCGGCCGGGCCGCTGTCGCGCCCGCAGGCGTGGTCGGTGGAGATCCCGGCCGAACTCGGTGAGTCGGTGACGGCACGAGTGAAAGGCGAGGTCGTCCTGATCGCCGCCGAGCGCGGCCTGCTCGCCGTCGAGCGCGCCACCGGCGAGGAGCTGTGGCGGCGCGACCTCACCGAGGTCATCGCCCGCGTGGAGGCCGGACAGGGCCTGGGCACCTCCAGTGTCGACTGGTACCTGAACCTGGCGGGGAACTCGCTGATGATGCCCGTCTACGACGGCGGCGACGTCTGGAATCCCAGCGCCTTCGAGGTCGTCGACCTGCCGACCGGCGCCACGCGCTTCACCTTCGACGTCGACGAGGACTCCGGCGAGGGCTCCTTCGGCTTCGTCACGCCCGGCTCGCTGATCGTCGTGCGCCCCGGCGACCCCGACGAACTCACCGCCGTCGCCCTCTCCGACGGCCGTGAGCTGTGGCGCCACTCCACCGACCAGGTGATCACGACTCCCCGGGGCTACTCGGTGCGCGCCCAGGCGATCAGCATGCGCAACTCCGCGGCGACCGGGGACGAGCCGCCCGAGGACGCCTTCATCCTCCTCAGCGCCGAGCCGGACGCCGGCGTACCCACCGAGGCCAACTACCTCGACCTCGCCGACGGTGAGACGGGCCCCGACTGGCGAGCCGAGGACCCGAACAGCCACTACTTCGAGCCCGTGCAGGGCCTTCTCATCGACGTGGCCGAGCCGAGGGTGATGCGCGCGTACGACCCGGTGACCGGCACGAAGCTGTGGGAGTCGGCGACCTTGCGCGACTTCAGCATGCCGGGCCCGGTGGACTCCTACACCTTCACCGACGGCCTGCTCATCGACGCCGACCTGGCCGTGCCCGCCGACCAGGTCACCTACCAGCTCATCGACCTCTCCGACGGCACCGTGAGCCCCGGCGCCGATCTCGGCGGGCGCCGGCTCGTCGCCGTCGACGCCGACTACGCCGTCGGCCTCGACCCGGATCCGGCCACGCTCACCGCCATCACCCCCGGCGGCGCGACGCTGTGGACGACCTCGCTGCGCCCGAAAGGCTGGACCACACCCGGCTTCCAGGCCGAGGGCTTCCTCACCGGCGACGGGTGGCTCGCCGTCGAGGGACGGGTCGGCGTCGGCGGCGACTCCAGCTCGCACCTGTGGTTCGTCGACCTCGCCACCGGCGAGCACGGCAGCGTCCCGGACGGCCGGCTGCTCGGCTTCGAGGGCGGCGCGCTGGTCTCGACGGGAGCGAGCGGAACCGCCGTCGCCCTCACCGAACTCGGCGCGCGCTGAAAGCGGGACCCCGTGGATCTCCCGCGCTGAATACGATGCGGGCATGACCGCCCACATCGACCTCGACGGCCCCTTAGAGCCCCCGCCCTCGCGCCCGCGCCCGAGGCGCCGCTTCGGGCTGTACGCGCTCGGGCTGGCCCTGGCCGTCACCGCGATCGTGGTGACGGTCCAGCGCACCGACGGCCCACCCGAGAAGCCCGGGCGGTTCGACGTCGCTCCCGCGTGGGAGACGACGCTGCCGGTGGAGTTGGGCGAGGCGCTCGCCGCGCGCGTCGTCGGCGGCACCGTCCTCCTCGCGACCACGCAGGGCCTGTCCGGCTACGACCGCGCGACCGGCGCGGAGAAGTGGCGCACGCGGCTGGACGAGCACCTGGCCTGGGACCGCCCCGCCCCCCGCACCCGCGAGGTGGCCTGGCGGCACGTGCGCATCGGCGCCGACGCGGTCGTGATCCCCTACCACCTCGCTCCCGACGCGTCCGCTCCCCGCGACTACTTCGAGGTCCGCGACCTGCACACCGGCGCGCTGCGCCACACGATCACCCCCGGCGGCGGCGGCGGCGGGCGGTGGCGGGAGGCGGCCGTCATGCCCGACCGGCTGATCACCTACGCCTGCGAAGAAGCGCACTGCACGGTCGTCGCCTACTCGCTGGCCGACGGCGCCGAGCTGTGGCGCGACCGGCGCGACGCGGTCCCGCAGTTCCCCGTGACCACCTCCGCGTCGCACCAGCCGGTCGCCGTGCGCAACCCGGGACCCGTCGTCCCCGACCCACTCACGCGCGGAGTGATCGTCTGGAGCGAACCCGCCGACGAGAAAGGCACGACACTGGTCTTCACCACCTCCGACCTGGGGACCGGCGGCGAAATGGGCACCTGGACCGCGCCGCGGCCGGGCGCGGCGATGCCCTTCTACCGCGACATCGGCGGCAACCTCGTCGACGTCTCCACCGCCAACGTCCTGCGCGGTGTGAACCCCGTCGACGGCACCGACCTGTGGACCCGCGCCACCCTCACCGACCTCGACGCCGGCTTCACCGACGCCGCCGATCCCCGCGAACTGGAGGAACCGCCGTCCCTGGTCGCCGGCCGCCTCCTCGACACCTCCGGGCACGACAGCCGCACCGCACCCGGCTCCTACCAGCTCATCGACCTGCGCACCGGCGAGATCGCCGCGACCCCCGCCGCCGCGGGCAACCGCATCATCTCCGTCGCCGACGCCATCGCCATCGGCCTCGACCCCGCCAAAGGCGAACTCACCGCCGTGGCCTTCGGCGACTCCCTCGTCTGGAACGCGCCCCTGCGCCCCGACGGCTGGACGCAGGCCGGCCTCGAACCCAGCGGCTTCCTCACCTCCGGCGGCTGGTTCGCGCTGGCCGGCGAACTCGGCTTCGGGCAGGACGCCGAGCAGCGGCTCTGGTACGTCGAGCTGGGCACCGGCGCCATCGGCGCGATCCCCGCCGCCGAACTGCTCGGACTCGACGACGGCGCCATGGTCACCGCCGACACCACCGGCCGCCGTACCGTAGCCCTCCGCGAACTCGGCGTGCGATAAAGACGTCGCGAACATGATCAACAACGGTTACCCTGCCGATGTGAACGTACGCATCACCACCCTCGCCGAACGCCCCGAACTCGCCGACCTCGTATGGGACATGCCCGACTCCTGGCCGGAGTTCATGGACCACGACCCGATCTCGTGGTCGATGTTCGGGCTCGTCACCGCCGACCCCGAGTACACGGTGGTCGCCACCGACGAGTCCGGCACGCTGGTCGGGCACGGGCACAGCGTGCCCTTCTCGCGCGCCCTGCCCGGTCGCGGCGGTGACCTGCCCGACACCGGCTGGGACCAGGTGCTGATGTGGGCCAACTCCGACCTGCGCAAGAAGGTCGCGCCGGACACGATCAGCGCCGTCGAGATCAGTGTCCACACAGGACACCAGGGCAAGGGCCTCTCCGGGCTGCTGGTGACCGCGCTGCGCGACAACGCCCGCGCCAAGGGGTTCGGCGAGATGTTCGCGCCGGTCCGGCCGAGCGCCAAGCATCTCGAACCGCGCACGCCGATGTCCGAGTACGCCTACCGGACCCGCAAGGACGGCCTGCCCGCCGACCCGTGGCTGCGCGTGCACGTCCGCGCCGGCGGGGAGATCGTCAAGATCGCCCCGGCCTCCATGGTGATTCCGGGTTCCCTCGCCCAGTGGCGGGAGTGGACCGGGCTGCCCTTCGACACCGACGGCCCGGTCGAGCTGCCGTTCGCGCTGTCGACCGTGCACTGCGACACCGTCCAGGACAGCGCGGTGTACGTCGAGCCGAACGTGTGGGTGCGGCACGCGCTGTAGTCCATTGAGGATGAATGCCCCGCCCGGCCACCGGGCGGGGCTTCTCCTTGTCTAGAGCGCCCCGTGGGTCTTGTGCTCGGCCATGAAGTCGCGCGGGAAGCCGACCTCGAAACCGGTGACCGCCTCAAGCCGTGCGGACGCCTCGTCCGGCAGCACCAGGTCGAGGGAGGCGAGACTGTCCTTGATCTGCGCCGCGCCGCTCGCGCCGACCAGCGGGAACACCCGCTCCGAGCGTGCCCGGATCCACGCCAGCGCGACCTGCGCCGGGCTCACCCCGAGTTCTCCGGCGACCTCGACGACGGCGTCGGCGATCGTGTGGGACCGCTCCGGCAGCTTCGCCGCGTCGTGGCGGCCTTTCGCGCCGGGCGTGCGGTACTTGCCCGACAGGATCCCGGCGGCCAGCGGCGCCCATGCCGCGACGCTCAGGCCGAGGGCCTCGGCCATCGGGATCAGCTCGCGCTCGGCATCGCGGCGGATGAGGCTGTAGGGGACCTGGATCCCCGCGAAGGGCGTCCATCCGCGCCATTCGGCGAGAGTGTTGGCACGCGCGACGAGCCAGGCGGGCGCGTCGGAGAAGCCCACGTAGAGGACCTTCCCGGCGCGCACGACGTCGTCGAGGGCCCGCATGGTCTCCTCGATCGGCGTGAACGGATCCCAGATGTGGGCCCAGTAGACGTCGACGTAGTCGGTCCGCAGCCGCCGCAGACTGTCCTCAAGGGACGCGACCAGGTTCTTGCGGTGGTTGCCGGCGGCGTTGGGGTCGCTGCGGTCGCGGGAGAGCGTGTACTTCGTGGCGAGCACGAAACGGTCGCGGCGGCCTTCGAGGAGACGCCCGACGTACTCCTCGGAGTGCCCGCCCAGGTAGATGTTGGCCGTGTCGATGACGTTGCCGCCGGCCTCGGCGTAGGCGTCGACGATCTCGCGCGCGGTGTCGAAGGCGACGCCGCCGGCTTCCTCGCCGAAGGTCATCGCGCCGAGGAAGAGTTCGGAGACGCGCAGGCCGGTGTTGCCGAAGAGGCGGTAGTCCAAGGGAAGTCCTTCGTCTAGGGAAGCGGATGCAGGTGCCGGGCGATGGCGAGGAGGGCCTTGGCGCGCTCGGCCCGATGAGTGTCGGGGATGGAGCGGGCGACGCGTTCGGCGCGGTCGACGTCGAGCGGCGTCCAGGCTTTGACGAGGTCGACGGTGGAGCGGTAGCGGTAGTCGCTGTACTTCGTCTCGATGGCCGCGCACGCCGTCTCGGCCTCGTCGAGCAGTCGCCGCGCACGATCACGGTCGAACCCGGCGACGGCGACCGCGACATCCGCGAGCATCCGCGCGGCACTGATTCCCCTGATCCCGCGCGCCACCCGCTCGGCCTCGTCGAAAAGGCGCTGTCCGCGCCGGAGAACCTGCGCGAGGATTCCTCCGCCTCTGGCTGCATGGACGCGCCCGAGGGCCACCAGCCCGTGAACCATTTCGTCCTGATGGGTGTCCAGGTTCGCCCGCATGAGGCGCTCGGCGCGCTCGGGATCCTTCGGCGCGAGCGCCACGACGGCGTGCTCTACCGCTCTCGCCCGGTTGCCGGACGGAATGTGCAGCGCGACCCGCTCGGCGGCATGGGGATCGATCGCCGCGAGTTCCTTGATGGCGCCCCCGAGCTCCCACCAGTCGGATTCGGGATCGGGCGGGATGGAACGCAGGACACGTTCGCCGCGCCGATGGTCCACTGGTATCAAGGCCTGGGCAACGGCCGCGATGCTCCCGAGGTCATCCCTCGGCACAAGACCGGCGATCCTTTCGGCGCGATCGCGGTCGGTGGACACCAGGGATCGCGCCAGTGCCGTCACCGCCTGCTCTCTGTTGTAGTCCTCGGTGAAGGCACCGAGTAGGCCCTCGGCGCGGGTGAGGTCGTGCGGCGCCAGGGCCTCCACGAGGTCGGCCAGCACATCGTCGCGGTCGTCCTCAAGCCCGGCGGGGAGCGACAGTGCCAGGCGCTCGGCCCTGGCGGGGTCGGTCGAGGCCAGCCTCGTCACGAGCCGACGCGTGGCCCACTCAAGGCGGAAGCCGGGCTCGGGGGGCATTCCCCTCAGTAGAGCCTCAGCCCGGCCGGGGTCGAGAAGGGCCCACGCGGGAATCAGCTCCCCCAAAGCGTGGGCGCGTTTGGAGTTCTTGCGCAGAGCGAGGATCTGGCCTTCGGCCTCGACGAGCAGGCGTTCGGCCCGGACGGGATCGAGGACGCCCATCGCGCACGCCGAGGCGACGCAGGCCGACCTTCGGCGGCTCTTCGAAGGAAGGACCCGGGCCAGTTCCTCACCGCGAGCCGGGTCGAAGGCCGACAGCAGCGCGGCCAGCCGGGGCATGACCCGGCCCATCTCCTCATCCTCGGGTGACGCGCGCACGACCTGTTCCGCCTCGTCGAACAGACGCATGGCCGCAGAGCGGTCAGCGAGTCCCCGTGAGGCCAGCGCTCGCGACAGTGGCCCCATGACGGAAGGATCGACGGCCGCGACCCGCTCGGCGTAACCGTGATCGGCGGCGGCAAGCAGTTCGTGGGCCGGCTCGATCGACGCGATCGCCTTCGCGATGCCGGTCGGCACCGCCTCGGCGGCACTCACCGCGGCGAACAACATTCGTGCGGACCGACCAGGATCGACACCCGCGGCGCCTCTGGCGGCGTGTACCAGGCAGAGCGGCTTCTGGACCGAGCCCTCGGCCAGTGACGCGGCGAAACCCGCAGCGGCTCTGGGCGACTCGGCCGCCAGCTGGGTGATCCCTTCCTCCAGCTCGAAGTCGCCACCGATCATGTCCGCAAGGCGAAGTGCCCGAGCCGGGTCGGTGGCGGCCAGGAGCGCCAGGAGATCAGTGCGCGGGCCGCCTAGCTTGTACGAATCACCGGGCCGGACCGTCTCGACGGCCGCGTCGAGGATCCGTGCGAGCGCGGGTGGCAGCGGGCGTGGCGGCGGCGCGGCCGGTACGGACCGCCGTGGCGCGGTCTTCTTGGGCGCCTTCGGTTTCGCCGCCGCCAGCACCGCGCCTTCGGCGACGACCAGCTCGGGCTGCTCCACGACCGTCGGCGCGATCCCGCAGGCCCGGTGCACCAGCGTCGCCGCCAATGGCACACGACTCGACCCGCCGACCAGGAACACCGCCGCTACCTGGGACCACGCCACCCCCGCCCGCGCGACGATCGCCGTCATCGTGCTCGCGGTGCGCTCCAGGATCGGCATCGCGTCGCGCTCGAACTCCTCGCGTGTCACGAGCGAGTCGCGATCCAGCAGCGGCACGAACAGCGTCGCGGAAGTCTGACGGGACAGGGTTTCCTTGGCATTGCGCGCCTCGGTCCACAGCGCGTGCTGCGCACGGAGGTCCACCGGCCCGACCGGCTTCACCAAGCGCCGCCACACCGCCGGGATGATGCCCGAAGAGGACAAGCCCACCCGGTCGACGATCACTCGGTCGAGGTCGAGACCTCCCACGTCGCCGAGCCCGCCGGAGGCCAGAACCTCGAACCCGCCGGCGGTCCGGCGCACCAGGCTCACATCGAAGGTGCCCGCACCGAGGTCGTACACGACCGCGTGCGCACCGACCGGAACCTCGACCCCGGCCTCGGCGACGAAGAACGTCGCCGCCGCCACCGGTTCGGGAAGATAAGCGGGCGAAGGGATCCCGGCCCGCCGAGCCGCGTCCGCCAACAGTCCCCGTCGCGCCTGCCCCCAGTCCGCCGGGTGGGTCAGCATGACGTCGGAGGGCGGCCTCCCCGCGACCCGCACCGCCTCGTCCCACACCGTCCGCAGCGTCGCGGCCATCAGGTCGGCGACGGGATAGGAGGTCTCACCGAGCAGCACCTCGCCGTAGTCGATCCTCCGTTTCGGGTTCGGTTCAAGCCCCGCAGGATCTCCCAGCCCCGCCCGCAACGCGTCCTGTCCGGTCTGGAGAAGCCCGCCCGCACCCGCGTGCACCGCCGAGGACAGCAGCGCCGACGCGCCGAAGTGCAGCGGCCGACGCCTCCCGTCAGGCCAGGCGAGGACGGCGACCGTGTGCGATGTGCCGTAGTCGATCCCCAACCGCATGCCGCCACGGTAGTTGGTGCGCGTGCGTCGCCGCGACCGTCGGATCGCCCACGCTCCTTGAACTCGCCCCTACTTCCCTAGGGGATGCAGGTACTGGGCGATGGTCAGCAGCGCCTCGGCGCGCTCGGCCCGATGAGTGTCGGGAATCGAGCGGGCGAGGCCCTCGGCGCGGTCGATGTCGAGAGGCGTCCAGGCCTTGACGAGGTCGACGGTGAACCGCGCACGCGCGTCGTCGAGGTCCGCGCACGCCGCTTCGGCCTCACCGAGCAGGTGCCGGGCGTGGGCGCCGTCGAACTCGGCCAGCGCCACCGCGACCTCGGCGAGCATCCCGGCCTTGGCGGACCCGCCGTCGCGGGCGGCGCGTTCGGCCTCCTCGAACAGGCTCAGTCCCCGCCTGCGGTCCGGGGACATGAACCCGCCGCCCTTGGCGGTGAACGCGTGCGCGACGGCCGCCAGGGCGGTGACCAGTTCGGCGTCGCCGGCGGCCATCGACTCCCGCAGCAGCCGTTCGGCGGCCTCGGGATCCTTTCGGGCCAGCGCCGCCACCACGTGCACGGCCGGCCCGGCCCGCTCGGCGCGGGGCATGCGGATCACGACCGCTTCGGCGCCCTGGGCATCGAAGGCGGCGATCTTCTCGACGACCCTTTCGGCACCGTGCCAGCCGTCCTGCACGTCGGCCGCGATGGAGCACAAGACCGCCTCGGCACGGCCGGGATCGGCGTCAGCGATGGCATCGGCGATCGCCACCCGGCTCGCGGCGTCCTGCGGCGCCACGAGTTCCGCGACGCGTTCGGCGCGGTCGAGATCGGTTGCCACCAGCCACTTCGCGAGTTCACCGACAGCCCGGGCGCGATGCTCGCCGTCGGTGAACGCGGCGATCAGCCGCTCGGCGTGGCCGGGGTCGCGCGGGGCCAGCGCGGTGACGAGGTCGGCGAGCACGGCGTCGCGCTCGCCGTCGGGGACCGAGAACGTCAGGCGTTCGGCCATGGCAGGGTCGGTCCTGGCCAGCACTCTCAGCGAATCGCGAAGGGTCTCCAACCACTCCGCTTCGGCGCCTGCGGGAAAGCTGCTCAGCATGGCCTCGGCTCGCGGCGGTTCGATCGCGGCCCAGATCGGTGTCACCGATATCCGCGTCGGGCCCCAGAGGGAATCGTCGTCGAGCGAGGAGACCATCGCCTCGAACTCGGTCAGGATCTCCTTCGCCAGGCCGGGATCGACATCGGCCATCGCCATCGCGGAGGCGATCAGGGCGGGCGGCGGGTTCGCGCAGTCCATGGCGAGGTTCGCCCCACGCGCGGGATCGATGAGGGAGAGCAACCCGGCGAACATGTAACCGGTCTCCTCGGCGGTGTCGTCCGGCAGCGCGCGAACGATCCGTTCCGCCTCCCCGCACAGCCGCATCCCTTCGGCCCGGTCGGCGCCGCCATGCGAACGCAGCGCGTCCATGAGGGCGTTGACCTCGGCCATGTCCTTGTCGGACGGATTGGCGTTCCAGACGGACTTCAGGCGTTCGATCAGGCCCGGGTCGGCGGCCATCAACAGATGCAGGGCCACCTCGAAGAGCACCCAGACCTTCCCCGCACCGTCCGGAAGGGATTGGGCCGCTCGGGCCGCATCGGGCAGCAGCCGGCAGGCGAGCCCGGGATCGGCGCCGACGGCGGCGGCGTAGGCCGACTGGATCAGCAGAGACGACTTGGCCGGTGAACCGTCCGGCAGTGACGCGGTGAAGGTCAGGTGCGCCGCCGGCGAGCCGAGGTCCAGGTCCTCGATCGCCCTGCGCACCGCGTTGTCGGCAACGTCGAGGGTGTCGGCCGTCTCCAGCGCGCGAACCGGATCCGCCGCCGCCAGGAACTCCAGGAGGGCCATGCGCCGCTCGATCAGTTCGGCTCCGCCGACGGTCCCGACGGTCTCCATCGCCGCGTCGAGTACCCGCGCCAGCGCCGGTGACAGGGGCGGTGAGGACGCCTCGCCCGCCGACTCCGGCATCGGCGCCAGCACCGCGCCTTCGGCGACGACCAGCTCGGGCTGCTCGACGACCGTCGGCGCGATCCCGCAGGCCCGGTGCACCAGGGTCGCCGCCAGCGGCACCCGGCTCGACCCGCCGACCAGGAACACCGCCGCGACCTGCGACCACTCGACGCCGGCGCGTTCGACGATCGTCGTCATCGTGCTCGCGGTGCGCTCCAGGATCGGCATCGCGTCGCGCTCGAACTCTTCGCGCGTCACGAGCGAGTCGCGGTCCAGCAGCGGCACGAAAAGCGCCGCCGAAGCCTGCCGTGACAACGTCTCCTTGGCTCCGCGGGCCTCGCTCCACAGGGCGTGGCGGGCCCGCAGTTCGACCGCGTCGGCCGGGCCGTTCAGCCGTCGCCACACCGCCGGCTCGGTCTGCGACAAGGCCGCGCCGACCCGCTCGACGACCACGCCGTCGAGGTCGAGGCCGCCCACGTCGCCCAATCCGCCGGTTGCCAGGACCTCGAAGCCCTCGCCGGTGCGGCGCACCAGACTCACGTCGAAGGTGCCCGCGCCCAGGTCGTAGACCACCGCGTGCGACCCCAGCGGGACGTCGATGTCGGTCTCGGTGACGAAGAACGTCGCCGCCGCCACCGGCTCGGGAAGGTATGCGGGCGAAGCGATCCCGGCCCGCCGGGCAGCGTCGGCGAGCAGTCCCTGCCGCAGCGGCCCCCAGTCCGCCGGGTGGGTCAGCATGACCTCCGCCGGTGGCCTCCCCGCCACCCGCACGGCCTCGTCCCACACCGTCCGCAAGGTCGCCGCGATCAGGTCGGCGACCGGGTGAGCGGTCTCGCCGAGCAGCACCTCGCCGTCGTCGACCCGCCGCTTCGGATTCGGCTCCAGCCCCGCCGGATCCCCCAGCCCCGCCCGCAACGCGTCCTGCCCGGTCCGCAACCCGGCCGCCCCCGCATGCACCGCCGAGGACAGCAGCGCCGAGGACCCGAAGTGCAGCGGCCTGCGCCGACCGTCGGGCCAAGCGAGAATCGCCACCGTGTGCGATGTGCCGTAGTCGATCCCCAACCGCATGCCGCCACGTTAGTTGGTGGACGCCGGAGGCGGCGAGCGCCGCAACGCCCGCGTGGAAGGGGTTTCCGGGAACCGGCAACGGCACTCGCTCAACGACTCGCGGTCTGAAGCAAGGCTCCAGGAGAGGTTCGCTCGGGCGGGGTCCGATTCGCGCACCCACATTCACGGTGCCCGAGGGCGGGCGGCCGGGGCAACGCCCCGCTCCGCGTCCTCTCTTCACCCAGCATTGGCGCCACCGTGGTCATGACGAGCAGCGCGAAGCTGATGGCCGCGGCGAGGTCGGGAGAACAGAGGGCCACCGGAACAGAGGCGCCTGCGCCCACCAAAAGAGCGATCCGTGCGGTGACGCGGACCTTACCTCTAGAAATCATGATCTTCTCCCGGTTCGACTCTGAGGATTGAGAAGTGCTTATTCTGCGATGTACTCTCGATTTAGTAGCATCTGCAATCACAATGCGTGAGCGTCACCGTCATTGAAAGAGGTTGCCTCGCGCCACTTCGACGGACAACAGGAAACGGTGTGATCCGTGGACGAGCCAGATCGCCGCATGCTGTATTTCGGACCCGAGCTTCGACGCATCCGCCAACGCGCGAGAATAAGCTTGAAGGCTCTCGCAAGTATGATCAAATACAGCCCGGGGCACCTCTCGAAGATCGAGACCGGCAGGAGAGACGCCGACGTCTCCTTCGCAAGGCTCTGTGAGAGCGCTCTCGATTGCCCGGGACAGCTCGAACCCTTGGTCCCCGGCGCCAAGGTGAAAAAGCCCCCGGCCGACTCGCCGACCGCAGCCGGCGAGATCTGGACGATGCGGCTCGATCCCGATGGCGACGATCAGTTCAACACCGCTGACGAGTCGATGGCTCCCGACCGCCCCGCGCTCTGGACGATCCCTCCGGCGCGCTGGCTCGGCGACGATCCGACGGTGCTCGACGGGTTCCGTTCGATGTTTGACGAGGTACGCAGGCTCGGCCAGAAGCTTCCGCCCTCCTATCTGGCACCGATCCTGGTCTCGACGACAACGTCGCTTCGCCGTCTGGCCTCATCCGCCACTGGCCCCGACTTCCGCGCACAGTCGCTCCGCCTCGGCTCGCGCTACGCCGAGTACATCGGGTGGATCGCTCAGGAGACCGGCGACGACCGCGCCGCCCTGTGGTGGACCGACCAAGCCGTCGAACTCGCCTCCTCAGCAGGAGATGAGGAGATGACCGCCTACGCCTACGTGCGCCGAGCCCTCATCGCCATGTACTCCTACGACGCCACTGGAACGATCGACCTCGCTCTACTCGCCCGGCGTTACAGCCGCCACCCGCGAGTTCTTGGGCTGGCGGCCCTCCGTGAAGCGCAGGGACACGCGATCGCTGGCGACCAGAACTCGTGCCACGAAGCCCTCGACCGCGGTGCCCGGCACATGACCGAAGCGAGTTCGGTGATCTCGGACCAGCCCGTGCTGGGCTCCTCGACGGTCATCGATCCGGTGCCCATCGCCCTCGGCTGGTGCCTACAGGATCTCGGCAAGTCGCGGCCCGCCGCCGAGGTCTTGATCACCGAGCTGGCCCGCATCCCGCAACACGCCCATCGTGCCCGTGCTCGCTTCGGCGCTCGACTGGCGCTTGCGCTGGCCGGCATTCGCGAACTGGAGCACGCCTGCGCGATCCTCTCCGAAGTGCTCGACGCGATGGAAAAGGTCGACTCGAGCACCATTCGCTCCGACTTGCGGACGCTGGCCCGCGAACTCAACCGCTGGCACGACACTCCTTGCGTGCGAGAGGTGATGCCACGCCTGACCCAGGCCCTGCATCCCGTGCGCAACTCACGGCGTCCTGATCATCGGCGCCGCTGACCCTAACGGGGGACATGTCGGTGTCAAAAACTCGACACAGAAGTTATCAAGAGCCGGTCGACTAGGTCTTTCGATCCAGTCTGAATGGACAACGGGCAACCCCTTGTTGACACCACCGGATTGGTGGAGGATTTTCGATGTTCTGTTTCCGCCGCCCGGGCGCGGAAATCGATCATGCCCGAATAGATCAAATAGCACAGGTTCGAAAATCCCTTCAAGAGCGCCGATCGGACACCCATGGCCGACATATTCATCTGTTACCGAAAAACCGATACCGGCTATGCCGCCGGTCACCTCAAGGATCGGCTGGACGAGGTCTTCGGCCCCGAGCGGGTCTTCCTCGACCACGAGTCCCTCCCCGCCGGCGCGGACTTCGATCCGGAACTCAAGCGCCGTCTCGTGTCATGCACGCTGATGCTGCTGCTCATTGGAGAGCGCTGGCTGGACATGGAGCAGGCGCCCGGAATCCGCAAGATCGACCACGAGGGGGACTATGTCCGCCAGGAGATCGAGATCGCACTCGATCACCACCGGACGATCGTGCCCGTCCTCCTCGACGGCATGCGCATGAGCAACTTGCGCCCGCTTCCCACAGAGGTCGAGGCCATCCAAGGCCGCCAGTACATCGAGATCCGCGAACGCAACTCCCAGCTCGACATCAGTGAACTCACCAGGAGACTGCTGGCGGAGGTGCCCACGCGCGACTTCCCCCGACGCCAACGGATCGCGGGCGAGACCGGCGAGGCGACGTCCGAGACCGGCGCGGCTTCGTCGGCGAAGAGCTCCTCCAGCCACGACGTGCAACTCGGTCCGCGCCTCAGCGTGGTCCGGCTCGACAACGCCACCGGCCCGTTCAACGGACCGATCAGCGGACACAACAGCTATGGCTGAGTCGAGAGGAGTCGCGGCGCCGGAGCGGGACACCGCTTCCGACACCACACATGCCGATCCTCCGGACACCGATGCCAAGCCCGACTGGTCGGCTGAACTGGGCGACGAGCGCCAGATCCAGACCGCCGCCGAGGTCCTCTCCGCCATGAAACTGGGCCGGGAGAACCTCGGGCTGTCGGGTGCGGGCTCGGCCGTGATCATCATCGGCAACGGACTGAACTTCACCGGCGATATCACCGGCCGGGACGGGGGCGCCGGAGAGCCGGCCGCCGAGGTGCTGATCCGCGAGGTCGGGCGACAGATTCGCGCCGACACCGCCGCCGTCTTCGTCAACCCGGGCGGATTCCCCAACGCCCGGGTGGAGCTGGCCGCGGGCAATCTCGTGGTGATGCGCGGCCGCAGCGGCTGGGGCACCGGCAGCGCCGCGATCGAACTGCTGAAGGATCGCACCGAGATCTACGAACTGCCGCCGAACCTGTCTCCCTCGGTCCTGCCGGTCGACCGGATGCCCCGCGGAGCGGGCTTCATCCTCAAGGGCCTCGACCGCCCTCACACCGCGAGCCTGCGCGGACGGGACCTTCGCGAGCTTGAAACGCGGTTGAGCGAACGCGAAGCGAAGCTCGTCCTGGTCCTGGAATCCGGCACGCGGCCCAGAGACCACGCCGCGGAGTCCATGGTCGTGGATCTGCTCACCCCTCCCTGTTCCTCGACCGTCGTCGAGAGGCATCTGATCCGGCTGCTCGGAACAGCCGGTGATGTCTGCGAACTCCTCGACGGATGCCGCGGTGTCTTCGATCGGATCGAGGACGAGACCTTCGATATCCACCTCCTGGTCGAACTCGCCCGCGACCTCGCCGACGTGGCCCGGGGACGCATCACGGCGACCCAAGCCTGCGACAACTTCGCCGACCGGCGCGGGCAAGACCTCGAGGACTGGTTCGAATCGATCACCGATCTCGAACAATGCTCGCTCGTTCACGCCGTCGCCGTGTTCGGCGGGCTTCCCTTCGAGGACATCGTCCAGGCCGCGGAGAGCCTGCTCGGCGCACTCCGGCGGCGTCTGGCCGACAAACCCGAAGCCCACTACCCTGCTAGGGCGAGTCGGACCCGGAGGCTGCGGGCGGTCAAGGCCCGAACCCGCTGGATCGAGCAGCGATCGCGCTACGGAACGGGCGAGATCGAGGTCGTCGAGTTCATCGATGACACCTATCCAGTACGGATACTCGAACAGCTCGCGCGCCTTTACCCCGAGGATCTCGACGCTGTTCTGGACTGGCTCCACGCTATGGCCGAAGAGTCAAAGGTGCAGATCAACATCCGCGCCTGCGTGGCAATCGGCTACCTTGCCAGGTTCGCCTTCGAGCGTGTCCGCAAGGAGATCCTCCAACCGTGGGCGCGCAGCGGGCGGGTCGACAAACGCGAGTTCGTCATCGCCGCGCTCGCGGTCCTGGCCGATCATCCGCCGACAACGGGCCCGACAGTGCGACTGGTGGGCGACTGGAGCCGCCGTTCGGGACCCCTTCAGATCACCGGCGCCCGTGCGCTGGGCAGCGCGGTGGGGTCCGCGATGCCGGACAGAGCCGAACGGGAACTCGCCCGCCTCGCTGACGGCGCCGATCCCCAACTTGCCGCCGCGGTCGGACGAAGCCTTCGCGAGCTGTTCGAGCTCGCCGGGCCCATGCGGCGAGCCGCTCTCCTGCAGCTCCTCACCCAGTGGCTCCATGAGAGCACTTCGGGCCGGACCCGCGCGGCGATGGCCGCCTTCCTTGAGATGGCGACGATGTCGACGACCGCTTCCACGCCGCTGAGCCAAGCCAAGGTGCCGCTCCTGCTGGCCCTCGCGGTACCCACCGAGGACGACGAAGCGGCCGTCCGCACGGCGCGGTCGATCCGCGATGCCGTGTCCGAACTCTGGGGCGCCGCGCTGATCGCTCCTGGCGTCGACGCCGCTGTGGCCCGGGTTCTGCGCACCTGGGCGACCACCGCCGAATTCCATCCCGAGTACCGCCCGGTTCTGGTCGGCCTCCTCACATTGGCCGCCGACACCCCGCGGAAGAAACGCCTGCTCGGCTATCACGTACGCGCCTGGCGGGACAAACGCTCACCTACCCCCTTCATCGCATCGCGGCTTCTGACCGCGCTGAACCCCGAGAGCACAGGTACATGAACGACCCCATCATCGAACGTTTCACCATGAGCAGGCTGCCCTTCGCCCCTAGGCCGGCGGCCAGTGCGTCTCGCGCACTGGTCTTCGAGATGCCTGGTGGGCAACTGCGCAGCCCCGAACATGAGTTCACCGACGGCGAACTGTGGTGGCGCGGCCCCCGTGTCTACTACAAGGTCAGGACGGCTCCGTTCCGGCAGGATTTCGACCGGGAGGTCCCATCGAGCGCGAGCACGCTCTTCTTCACCGCCAAGGTGAAGTACCGGTGGCGCATCTTCGATCCTTCGTCGGCCATCCGGTCCGAGGTCGACGCACCGAGCGTCCACCGAGTGTGCGCGGACTTCCTCGCCAAGCAGATCGGGGAGATCAGCAGGAAGTTCTCCTTCGAGGATCTCACCGCCGTTCAGGCCGAGGTGCAGGACCGCTTCGAGGGTGGGCGCACCGACATCGGCTCGGGCATCGAGATGACGAGCGTCTCGGTCGAGATGCGGCTGCCGGAGTCGCTCATGCCCATCATCGCCGACATAGAGCGCCACGAGATCCACGAGCGCCTCAAACTCAAGCAGCGTGAGGCCGAGGCGAGCGCTGCGGCCTTTGCGCAGGGCCACAAACTGGAGCTGCACGGCAAGCGCGTCGATCACTACATGCAGGTCCTGGCCGCAGGACAAGTCGCCGCGATCGCCAACATTATGGCCGGGGATTCCTCACGTGCGCCGGAAGCACTGGCGGCGATGACGACCCAGGCGGACAAGGATCGCGCGCAGCTGATCGAGATGCTGAAGACCATGACCGAGGCGGGTGCGATCCGTTCCGGCGACTTCGATCCGCTGCTGACGCTGGCGGTGGACGGACTGACCGCGGCTCACCGTCCGCCACAGTCCCGGCTGGGGACCACCCCTCCGGACGACGAGCCGAAGAAGATCTCTGGAAGTGCCGCCGATCCCGAGGTGGACTGATGATGCCCGCGCTCGACAAGGTGAGTAGCGGACTACGACGGCTCCTCGCGTCTCTCGCACCCTCGCTGGATCAGTACGTCTGGCTGCCGGTGATGGCGGTGGTCGTGTTGATCGTCGTCTTGCTCGTGGCCAGGCTCGGACTGCCCCTGGCGGGCCGGGGCACAGGACGGATCGTGAACGGTTTGGTGGTCGTCGTGGGCGCGGTGCTTCTGCTGCCCGATCTGCTGGTGGCCAGCGGGCTGCGCGCGTTTCGGAGGCGGCCTCCATCCCTCCTCTACGCCTACGGTGGCATGGTGAAGGCCGGTGTAATCGGTCTCAATCGGCTGGTCACCACCATGGGGCCCGCGATTTCGAAGCTGGCGAAGAAGACCTTCTGGCTCAGCCTGCTGCTCGCTGGAGGGCTGCTGCTGGTCTGGAACGACGGTTACTGCGAGCGCGCGGAGAGCGCCTCGTGCGCGCCCCCTTTGGCGGAGTGGAGCCACGGGTTGGGGAAGTGACAGGTGTCGGGTGCGTCCCGAGTCGGGGCGCACCCTAGGCCGAGTTCACCCACTCGTCCGACCCGTCCGCGAAGTGCTGGTGCTTCCACACCGGAAGCCGTGCCTTGACCTCGTCGACGAGGGCGGCGCAGGCGGCGAAGGCCTCCGCGCGGTGCGGGGCCGAGACGGCCGCGACCAGTGCGGCGTCCCCAATGGACAGTGGGCCGACGCGGTGGCTGACGGCCACGTGCACGATGCCGGGGCGGGCGGCGATGTCGGCGGCGACCTCCTCGACGACCTTCGCCGCGCTCGGGTGCGCCTCGTAGACCAGTGCGGTCACCGACTTGCCGCCGTCGTGATCGCGCACGACACCGGCGAAGGAGACCACGGCGCCGGCCGTGGCGTCGGCGACCATCTCCTCGTGCGAGGGCGCGTCGATCGTTTCGGTGGTCAGGGCCGCGTGGATCATCGCGGGATCCGCACGAAGCCGACCTGCTGCCCGGTCGAGCCCTGCTCACCGGGCGGGACGATGGCGAAGCCGTCGGCGGCGGCCAGCCCGCGCAGCATCGCCGATCCGGCGTGCGGCAGGGGGAAGGCACGGCGGCCGGTGATCTTCACCAGCGACAGGTGCGTGTAATCGCCGCGGCCGGCGATGTCGGCACCGAGCTCCACCGTGGACGTCGTGGGGAACTCGCGGCCCGACAGTCCGGCCAGCAGCGGGAGCACCAGGGAGACCACGGCGACGATCGCCGACTGCGGGTTCCCCGGCAGCCCCACGACGAAGCGGTCCCCGGGCAGTGCGGCGACCAGCATCGGGAAACCCGGCCGGACCGCGACGGTGTTGACCACATAGGACGCGCCGAGTTCGGCCAGCGCCGGATGCAGGTGGTCGACGGGACCGTGCATCGTCCCGCCGGTGGTGCACACGACGTCGGCGTCGTCGAGGGCCGCGCGCAGCGCCGAGACGTGCGCTTCGAGGGTGTCGTCGATCGGGCCGCGCGGACGGAAACCGGGCACCGGGTCGGCTCCGGCGTGGGCGAGCATGCTCGGCAGCGACGGCCCGAGGGCGTCGCGGACCCGGCCGTGCCCGGGCGGGCCGGTCACGGCGAGCTCGTCGCCGAAGATGAGCAGGGCGGCGCGGGGCTTGGGCCGCACCGAGATCAGGTCGTGGCCACAGGAGGCGGCCAGCCCGATCACGCCGGGGGTGACGGGGTGGCCCTCGGGGAGCAGTTCCTCCCCGGAGCCGGCCTCCTCGCCGATCTCGCGGACGTCGACGCGCAGGCCGGGCAGCTTCTCGGTGCTGACCTTGCCCTCGGCGACTCGTGCGTTCTCGACGCGGACGATGCGCTCGGTGCGCTCGGGAACCATGGCGCCGGTGGCGATCTCGACGGCCGCGCCGTCGCGGAGTTCCCCGGGTTCACCGCCGGCCAGGACCCGCCCGGACAGGCGCCAGGGGCCCTCGCCGCGCACCGCGTATCCGTCCACACTGGACGTCGGGAAGGCGGGCAGCGGGGTGAGGGTGCGCAGCGGCTCGGCGAGGGTCGCGCCGTCGGCCTGGTTGATCGGGTAGCGCACCGGCAGGAGCCTGGCCTGCAGTCCGGCCTCGTACGTGGTGCGGCGGGCGGCCGCCCAGTCGAGCGGGGCGCTGCCCGGGTGCGAACGGTGCTGCTGCCTCATGTGGATTCCTTGTCTCGCGGGGCGTGGTCGCCCCCGCCGATCTGGTCGACCGCGTGCGCGAGGAGCGGCCCGAGCACGGCGAGCCCGTCCTTGGCGCCGCCGCGCGAACCGGGCAGGTTGACGATGAGGGTGCGCCCGGCGATCCCGGCCAGGCCCCGGGAGAGCGCGGCGGCGGGGATCTTGGCGTACCCGAAGGCGCGCAGGGCCTCGGCGATCCCGGGCACCTCGCGGTCGAGCACCCGGCGAGTCATCTCCGGGGTCAGGTCGGTGGGCGTCAGGCCGGTCCCACCGGAGGTCAGCACGACGTCCACTGTGGACCCGACGGCCGCCGTGAGGGCCTCGTGCACCGGTTCTCCGTCGGGGACGACGATCGGTTCGGCGACGCTGAACCCGAGTTCGCGCAGCCCGGCGACCAGCAGCGGACCGCTCTCGTCGCTGTAGACACCGGCGGCCGCGCGGTTCGAGGCGACGATGACCTGGGCGGTGCGCGTCACCGGTCGCGCTCCCACAGGCCGGTCTTGCCGCCCTCCTTCGACAGCACGCGCACCTCGTCGAGGCTCGCGGACGGGTCGACGGCCTTGATCATGTCGATGAGCGTCAGCCCGGCCACGGCGACCGAGGTCAGCGCCTCCATCTCGACGCCGGTGCGGTCGGCCGTGCGGGCCGTGCAGGTGATCTCGATCCGGTCGCCCTCGCAGGCCAGGTCCACCGTCACGCCGTGCAGCGCGATCGGGTGGCACAGCGGGATCAGGTCGGGCGTGCGCTTGGCGCCCATGATCCCCGCGATGCGCGCCACGGCGAGCGCGTCACCCTTCGGGAGGGCGCCGTCGCGGAGCAGGTCGACGACCTCGGCGGTCGTGCGGACGACGCCGGCGGCGCGAGCGGTGCGCGCGCTCGGCTCCTTGCCGGCGACGTCCACCATGCGCGCCGCGCCGGTCTCGTCGACGTGGGTAAGCCTGTGCGTGGTCACCCTGCGAGGGTAGTCGCCGGGGGTGACGTTCGGGGCCGGACGGGGTTGCGCGGTACGGCCGCTGAAAGCATCATCGGGAGCATGACCACGGGGGAAGCACGTCTGGAAAGTGCGTCGATCGATCCGTGGCCGGAAGCAGCGTTGTCCACAACCGGTCGGCTGTCCACAGCGAATGTCGTTCACACTCGCCACCCACGCCTGGCGCCCGTCTACTGTCAGAAGTGGGAGGCGGCATGGGCGGCCCCACGGTTTCAATGCGGCGTGGTGCTCGTCAGCGCCGGCTCTTCCGGCGCCCCCGAGGCGATCCCCGCCGAGCGTCCGGAGAACGTAATCCGTTGTCAAGGCACGGATCGCGCCCGCCCCACGCGAACGGCCAGCACGTAGTGCGTGCGCATCGGACCAGAACAGCGTGCGCAGGGGCGTCAGTGCCTCGCGCAACGACAGCCGCATCCGAGCGCCGGCCCGTTGTCCACAACCCGTGAGTTATCCACAGGCTCGGTGATCTTGCCCTGCACACCCACGCCTGGCGCCCTTCTACTGTCAGAAGTGGGAGGCGGCATGGGCGGCCCCACGGTTGCGAAGCGGCCGCAGTCCCGCCATCGCCACCGCCCCGCCGCACGTCTCCGGTCTCCCACGTCGGGCGGCCACGCGGGAGGCACCGGCGAGCGTCGAACCCACGCGCAAGCCCTTCCAGGGCGAGCACACCGCGCACGGCGAACCGCTGTGGAAGGGCGCGACGGCGGGCTTCGTGTTCGTTTTCGCCAACCCGATCCTGCGGTCGATCCTCGGCTGGTCGGTCGTGGTGAACCTCGCCTTCGCGGGCGTCCCGGTGGTGCTGATCGCGCACGCCACCGCCTACGGCGCCCCGGCCTCGGTGACCGGACTGATGATCACCTTCATGGGACTGGGGATGCTGGGCGGTGCGCTGGCCAGCCCGTGGATCCTGAAGGTCCTGCGGCCGAGCCGGCTGGTCTACCTGTCGGCCTTGTCGCTGCCCTTCGGGCTGGTCATGATGGCGCTGACGCCGTGGCCGATCGCGCTGGGCGTGGTCTCGGGGATCATCACCGCGACGATCCCGCCGATGAACGCGATGCTCGGCGCCTACATGGGCGCGGTGGTCCCCGACCGTTTGCAGGGCCGGGTCGGGGCGGCGACGATGATGTCGGCGATGGGCCTCAAACCCCTGGGGCCGCTGGCCTTGGGGATCGTCTTCGACAACTTCGGCACCATGTGGGCGTTGTGCGCGGCGGCCGCCGTGGCGATGTTGGCGGCACTGCTTACCCTCGACCGCAACGTGCGGCACATGCCGCGTCCGGAGGAGATGGCGGTCGACTGATGCGCGTGTACATCGAAGGCTGGGACAGCTCGGCGAACCAGGCCCGCCGGCTGGCCAAGGAGACCGGGATCGAGATCGCGTCCAAAATGGACGGCGACATCACCCACCTGGTCGTCGGCTATGCGGTGCGCATGAAGGCCGCGCATCACGAATTCGCGGTGAACACCGGGGTTCCGCTGCTGAGCCCCGACGAGTTCCGCTACCTGGTGACCGGCGAGGACGCCGAGGCCCGGCCGCTCGGCGAGGTCAAGACCGGGCCCCCGCCCCCGATCGAGGGGCAGCCGAGGATGTGGCGCGGTTCGCCGCCGAACACGCCGAAGGAAGTGCCGATCGACTACGGCCTGTGGATCATCCCGCTGATGACCTGCGGCTTCGCGACGCCGTTCTGCTTCGCGTACCTGGCGACCAAGCGACTGTCGGTGTGGCAGACGGTCTGGGCGGTGGTCTACGGCTTCGTGCTGGGCTACGCGGTCACCGCGATGGTCGAGGAGGGCGCGCAGGTCCCCGCCGGGGTCATCGCGCTGGCGGTGTCGGGGGTCGTCGGTTCGGTGCACCTGGTGTTCGCGGGACGTGCCGGGAAGCGCTGACGGTTCAGGCGAGCCCGACGGCGAGCCCGGCAACGAGCACCCGCACCAGCCTCCGGGCCTCGTATCCGCCCTCCCCGTCGCCGATGCAGAGGTTGCCGACCCCGCGCATGAGCTGGAGGGCCCCCACCTCGGCCCCGATCTGACCGGCCTCGGCCGCCGCGTCGAGCAGCCGCCCGCACACGGGCACCAGCCGGTCGAGGAAGTAGGCGTGCAGGGCCTGGAACTGGGCGCCGTCGGAGCTCAGAGCGGCGGCCAGGCCGTGCTTGGTGACCAGGAAGTCGACGAACAGGTCGATCCACTCGCCCAGGGCCGCGTGCGGCGAGGCGGCCGACTCCAGCAGTCGCGGGCCGGCCTGCGCGCAGGCCTCGACCTGGTGCCGGTAGACGGCGATGACCAGGTCGGCGCGGGTCGGGAAGTGGCGGTAGATGGTGGCCGTCCCGACGCCCGCCCGCGCGGCGATGTCGCGGATCGGCACGTCGACGCCCCCATCGACGAAGGCCTCGGCAGCGGCTGCCAGCAGGGTCTCCTGGTTGCGGCGGGCGTCGGATCGCATGGGCCGTCCCTGGGCGTCGTTCACCGCGCATACCTCCACTTGTTAAACGGGACAGTGTCCCGTATCGTAAAACGGGACAGCGTTTCGCTTTACATTCTGCCAGGAGGCACCGTCATGCAGTACCGCACCTTGGGACGCACCGGCGTACAGGTCAGCACCCTCGCGCTCGGCGCCATGAACCTCGGCGCCATCGGGCGCACCACCCAGGAGGAGGCGACCGCCATCGTCGACGCCGCCCTCGACGCCGGCGTCAACCTCATCGACACCGCCGACTGGTATTCCGACGGCGAGTCCGAGGAGATGGTCGGCAAGGCCGTCGCCGGCCGCCGCGAGGACATCGTGCTGGCCACGAAGGCCTGCATGCCCATGGGCGAGGAGCGCAATCACCGCGGCGGCTCCCGGCGCTGGCTGACCACCGCGCTCGACGACAGCCTCCGCCGCCTCGGCGTCGACCACGTCGACCTCTACCAACTCCACCGCTGGGACCCCGCCACCAGCGACGAGGAGACCCTCTCGGCCCTCACCGACCTCCAGCGCGCCGGCAAGATCGGCTACTTCGGGACCTCCACCTACCCCGCCCACCGCATCGTCCAGGCTCAGTGGGCCGCCCGCGAGCACCGCCTGAGCCGCTACACCACCGAGCAGCCGCCCTACTCGATCCTCCAGCGCGGCGCCGAGACGCACGTGCTGCCCGTCGCCGAGGAGTACGGCCTCGGCGTGCTGGCCTGGAGCCCGCTGGCCGGCGGCTGGCTGTCGGGAGCGATCCGCGAGGGACGCCTCGGCGCCAACAGCCGCGCGGCCTTCATGCCGCAGCACTTCGACACCGCGCTGCCCGTCAACCGCGCCAAACTCGACGCCGTCGAGCGCCTGGCGACCGTCGCCGACGAGGCCGGCCTGACCCTCATCCAGCTCGCGCTCGGATTCGTCACCGCCCACCCGGCCGTGACGAGCGCGCTCATCGGCCCCCGCACGACCGACCACCTGCGCTCGCAGCTGGCCGCGGCCGACACCGTGCTCGGCGCCGACGTCCTCGACGCAGTCGACGCGATCGTGGCCCCCGGCCTGGATCTGGCCCCCGGGGAGAAGTTCGACGCCCCACCCGCCCTGCTCGACGCGTCCCTGCGCCGCCGCCGGGCGGTCGCGGCCTGAAATCGGCCGCGGCAATGTTGACGGCCCCTGTCAAGGATTGCTGTCAGGATCCTGGACATGATCAAACCACTGGAGGGCAAGATCGCGCTGGTCGCCGGGGCGACGCGCGGGGCGGGCAAGGGCATCGCGATCGAACTGGGGGCGGCCGGGGCGACGGTCTACCTCACCGGGCGCAGCACCCGCGAGGGCCGCTCGGAGATGGACCGGGCGGAGACGATCGAGGACACCGCGGAGGCGGTCGAGGCCGTCGGCGGCAAGGCGGTCGCGGTCAAGGTCGACCACCTCGACCCCGCGCAGGTCAAGGCGCTCGTCGAGCGGATCGACGCCGAGCAGGGCCGCCTCGACGTCCTGGTCAACAACATCTGGGGCGGGGAGCTGCTGTTCAGCTGGGACGCCAAACTGTGGGAGCACGACCTCGACAAGGGACTCCACATCCTGCGGCTGGCCGTCGACACCCACATCGTCACCAGCCACCACGCCCTGCCGCTGCTGCTGAAGAACCCCGGCGGCCTCGTCGTCGAGATGACCGACGGGACGGCCGAGTACAACCGCGACAACTACCGGGTCTCCTTCTTCTACGACCTCGCCAAGACCTCGGTGAACCGGATGGGCTGGGCGCTGGGCAAGGAGATCGGCCCGCTGGGAGCGGCGGCGGTGTCGCTGTCGCCGGGCTGGATGCGCTCGGAGATCATGCTCGAACTCTTCGGCGTCACCGAGGAGAACTGGCGTGACGCGCTGGCCAAGGAGCCGCACTTCGCGATCTCGGAGACCCCGCGCTACACCGGCCGGGCCGTCGCCGCGCTGGCCGCCGACCCCGACGTGACGCGCCGGAACGGCGAGTCGGTGTCCAGCGGCGGGCTCGCGCAGGAGTACGGCTTCACCGACCTCGACGGCAGCCGCCCGGACGCCTGGCGCTACATCGTCGAGGTGCAGGACGCCGGGAGACCCGCCGACACGACCGGGTACCGCTGAGCGGTCACAGCGCCTGGGAATAGGCGGTGGCCTCGTCGATCGCTCCACGGGCCAGGGTCATCGCCTCTTCGAGGCGGTCCCTGGCCCCTTGGAGCATCGACAGGGCCTCCCCGGCCTGGTCGTGCCCGCTGCCCTTGGTGACCCCCGACAGCTGCCCGCCGGCCTCGTCGAGCTTGTCCAGAACGGGCGTGCTGTGGTCGATCGCGCCCTCCATGAGCCGCACGGACTCGGCCAGCCGGGCCTTGACGCTCTCGATGTCCGCCATGGACGTCTCCCCTCGCTAGAACAGGACCTGCGTGCCGGTGACGCACACGACCAGCCATGTACTCAGACAAACGATCAGCCCGAGGCGAGGGTTACGTGCGAGTTTGTCGTCGCCGAGCCGTGGGCGCCCGACCACGCCGATCGTCAGCCAGCCCAGCCCGAAGGCTACGAAGGGCACGAGGAAGCAGATGAAGGCGACCCAGCCGCGCCCGGAGAGGGTGTCCTCCCTGGCGGCGGCGTTGACCATGACACCGACCTGCACGAGCAGCCCCAGCGCCGCCCACAGCCCGTAGACGACGGCGTTGCGCTCGTCGGCGCGCCAGCGCGGCAGCAGCGGCGGCCGGTGGGCGAGGTAGTCGGTCTCCCTCACCAGCGCGTCGGCGGCGAGGGTGTCGTCGTGGGCGCCGCGCAGGACCTCGGCGACGTCGGCGCCGGCCAGGTGCGCCGGCGCGGGCGCCTCCAGGCGAAGCGGGAGGCGCGCGACGGAGGCGACGTTCTCCAGCGAGGTGCGCTGCCGGGTGAGGTTGGTGCCGATGTCGGCGAGTTCGGCACGACGGGCGCCGACCCAGGTCTCCCGGTTGGCGCCGGTCGTGGTGTCGGTGGCGCGCAGCCGCGCCAGTTCCCGCGCGGCGGCGAGGTAGTCGTCCCAGGCGCTCATATGGTGAGGTCCTCCGCTGCGCTGTAGGGCAGGATCAGCGTCCGGGTGTCGGCGTGCCGGTCGATGAGCAGGGCGCGGTTGGGGCGCGGCTGCCAGTCGGCGAGCGACTGTCCGAAGTGGCCGGTGAGTTCGCCGCCGGGGATGTTGAGGACGACCGCGCAGGCGACGTCCTCGCGGCCGGTCGAGCCGCCCAGATCCTCGGAGAAGCGCCGCATGGTGCGCCACCAGCCGACGACGTGGACGCCCCGGGCGGGCCCGCGGCGCAGGATCGCCGAGAGTTTCTGGGTCTGGGCGCGGTCGAGGGTGGCCGCGTCGAGGCCGAAGCCGATGAGGAAGGTGTCGGTGACCTGCTCGTCGGCGAGGTCGTCGATGATCGCGGGCAGGTCGGCCATCATGTGGCGCGCGACGCTGACGCCGCCTTCGGCGATGGACAGGATGGTGTCCTCGACGACCTGGGGCGCGGTGGCCGCCACGACGAGGAAGCGCGCGCCCGGCCGCTGCCGTGCCAGGGACCGGGCGGCCGCGGCGAGGACTTCGGCGCCGCCCGGGTCGGCGCCCAGCACGGCGAGGTGGCGGCCGGGCCCGGCGTCGAGGGTGACCGCCGCGGTGCTCGACAGCAGGTCGACGGCCCGTCCGACGAACGCGCGCGGCGCGGCCGACTCGCCCAGTTCGGCGAAGGAGGGGTCGTCGTCGAGGCGCTGCTCGGCGTAGCCGGCGAACACCGGCGGCGGCTGCGAATCGGCGGCGCGGCGCTCCCACATGTGGTGGCGCAGCGTGTCGAGGGTTCCCGAGCCGTCGTGGGCGTTGGGGAAGCGGACGAGTCCGTTGTGGTCGCGGATGCCGCCGGCGGGGTTGACGATCGCCTCACCGATGCGCAGCCCGGCGGCGGCGGTGTTGAGGACGTCGAGCACGGAGTTGGCGCCGGGAAGGGCGACGCGCATCGGGAACTGCCCGAAGATGGAGTCCTTCTTGGTGTACAGCGCCTCGATGCCCGAGACGGTCTGGCTGGCCAGGATCATGTGGATGCCGTACGAGCGGCCCTTGCGCGCCAGGTCCTCCAGCAGCGCGACCGCCTCGCGGGCGACCTTGTCGTTGCCCTGGAAGAGGACGTGGAACTCGTCGACGACGAGCACGACGCGCGGCACCTGCCGCTGCCGGCGAAGCTGCGCGTAGCGGGTCACCCCGGCGCGTTTCATGGCCACCGAGCGCCGGGTCATCTCGCCGGTGAGTTCGCGCAGGACCGCCACGCCGTACTCGCGGTCGGACTCCACGCCCACCGCGCGGGCGTGCGGGATCCAGGTCGGGTCGAGCTCGCTGGGCGTGAACTCCGTGAAGGACACGCCCTCCTTGAAGTCGAGGAGGTACAGGGCCAGCTCGTCGGGGGAGTAGCGCGCGGCCAGGCCGTAGAGGACGTCGAGGAGGAAGACGGTCTTGCCGCCGCCGGTGCGCCCGCCGACCAGCCAGTGCGGCGTGGCGTCGTCGAAGGACAGCACGGCCGGGCCGTTCTCGCCGCGCCCGACGATGGTGCGCAGGCCCTCGTCGGCGCGCTCGGTCCACAGCTGCTGCGGGACGAGGTCGGCGAAGCCGATGCGCAGCGCGTCGCGCTCGCGCCCGGCCAGGGCCGTGGCCAGGGAGGCGAGGTCGTCGGCGTCGGGGGCGGCGTCGAGGATCACGCGGGCGGCGAGGCCGGAACCGTCGGCGCTGTAGGCCGCGCCGGGACCGTCGCCGACCTCGGCGTACCCCTCCCTTATGGACACCTGCACCGAACCGGCCAGGCCGCTGAAGCCGCAGGCGATGATCTGGAGGCCGGCCGCCGCGCCGCTGCGGGCGAGGGCGTCGAGGCGTTCGGCGTCGGTCTTGGAGTGCGGGGGCGCCGAGGCGATGATCAGCACCAGCGTGGGGCCCTCACCGCCGTCGAGGCGCGAGCGCACGTGGGCCTCGGCGGTGTCGAGCAGTGCGCGGAAGCCGTTCTGGTCGGTGATGGGCGCGCTGAGCACCCCGGCGTCGACGAGCGGCCGGAAGGGCGCGAAGGCCGCGCCGAGCCCGGCGGCGTCGACGCACTTGACCCGCAGCGAGCCCGGGTCGGCGCCGGTGAACAGCTGCGGGATGACGCCCTTGAGCAGGTCGGCGACCCGCTGGTCGCGCGTGTCGACGTCGGTGACCAGGTGCGCGGTGCCGAGGAAGGGGACCACGACCGGCGCCCGCCGGGAGCCGTAGGTGAACTCGCCGATGCGCAGGAAACGCGCGTCTGCGGGAATGCGGGTCGCGGCGGTGGCCATTCGCCCCGCGGCCGACTCGTAGGCGGCCGGATCGGCGACCATCGCGCCGCCGGCGACCTGTTCGAGGGCGGCCGAGGCCGCCTGTACCCGCCCGACCGCGCGCTGGTGGCGCGCGCCGGCCTCGTCAAGAACCTTTCGCAGACGCCCGGTCACCACGTCGTGTCCCCACTGTCGTCTCGGCGTGTCGCCTAAGCCTATTGGTCTCGCGGCGCGCCCGACAGTCCGCACACGCAACGGACCTGTCACATGGGAGAGCTACCGTCAGAGGTATGTCTGGACTGACCGACCGCTACGGCCGCACCGCGGTGGACCTGCGCGTGTCGCTCACCGACCGCTGCAACCTCCGCTGCACCTACTGCATGCCCGCCGAAGGACTGGCGTGGCTGCCCAAGACCACGCTGCTCACCGACGACGAGGTCGTGCGCCTGGTGAGCGTTGCGGTCGAGGAGCTGGGCGTGCGCGAGGTCCGCTTCACCGGCGGCGAGCCGCTGCTGCGGCCCGGCCTGACCGAGATCGTGGCCCGCACGACCGCGCTGGAGCCGCGCCCGCGCGTGTCGATCACGACCAACGGGATCGGGCTGACCAGGACCGCCGCCGCGCTAGAGGCCGCCGGCCTCGACCGCGTGAACGTCTCCCTGGACACCCTGCGCCCCGAGCGCTTCAAGGAGCTGTCGCTGCGCGACCGCCTCACCGACACCCTCGACGGCCTGGCCGCGGCCGCCGAGGCGGGCCTGACCCCCGTCAAGATCAACACCGTGCTGATGCGCGGCGTCAACGACGACGAGGCCGTCGACCTGCTCGCCTTCGCCCTCGAACACGGCTACCGGCTGCGCTTCATCGAGCAGATGCCCCTCGACGCCCAGCACGGCTGGCGCCGCGACGAGATGGTCACCGCCGAGGAGATCCTGGCCTCGCTGCGCGCCGCGTACACACTCGCGCCGTCGGACAAGCCGCGCGGTGCCGCGCCCGCCGAGGAATGGCTCGTCGACGGCGGCCCCGCCACCGTCGGCGTCATCGGCTCGGTCACCCGCCCCTTCTGCGGGGACTGCGACCGCACCCGCCTCACCGCCGACGGCCAGGTCCGCGCCTGCCTGTTCGCCACCACCGAGACCGACCTGCGCGGCGCCCTGCGCGCCGGTGCCGCCAACGCCGAACTCGCCGACCTCTGGCGGGGCGCCATGAGAGCCAAGAAGCCCGGCCACGACATCGACGACCCGAGCTTCCTCCAGCCGCCCCGCCCCATGTCCGCGATCGGAGGCTGACCGCCCCGTGATCACCGTCCGCTTCTTCGCCGCCGCCCGCGCCGCCGCCGGCACGAACGAGACCACCCTCGACGCCCCCGACCTGGACACCCTGCGCACCCAACTCGCCGACAAGTTCGGCGAGCCCCTGGCCCGGGTGCTGTCGGTGTCGTCGTTCCTCGCCGACGGCGTCGCCACCCGCGGCGGCCCGCTCGCCGACGGCGTCACCGTCGACGTGCTGCCGCCCTTCGCGGGGGGTTAAGGCGGGGAAGGGGCGCGGGGGCACGGCCGGGTGAGGGAGGCACGGCCGGAGTACTGCTGGGACGTAGGTGGGACGCAGGCACGCTTCGGTCTGTTCGGGCGCCGCTCGCCGGCCGGCGGGCAGGATTCGAAATACCCCGCCCTAGGCCGTGTCCGGGTGATCACTGCGGGGCTGCGGCGGACTCGCACCCACAAGATCACCAGGACACACCCTAGCCCCCGGCACGGCGGCCGCTCGCCGAAACGTCGCCGCCGGCATGCCGCCACCTCGCGTGGGCCGCGAGCATCCCACTCCGCACTGGCCCGAGTACGGATCGGCGACTCAGCTCCGGTTGCCCCCACCCCAGCGCTTGGCGCGGCAGACCGCTCGCCCAGGGCGTCAGCGTCGATGTGCTGCCGTCTCTCGCCACCCGCCAAGACCGACTTCGTTCCTGTCCACGCACCGGCCGCAGGCTCGGCTTCGGGTATCTCCACCCGGCTTCGCCCTGCCCCGGCACGAGCCGGCGGCTCCACCTCCGGCGCACCCCTCCCTAGGCCCCGCCTTTATCTCCGCCCTCGACGTCCCCCTGGTTCTGCTCGCTCCGCCCGCCTCCCTCGCCCTCTTCCCCCTCCTCGTCGCCGAAGTCCTCGAAGTCCGGCCAGATCGCGATGTCGATCCCGTGGTTCTCCGGCGAGGCGATCGTCCACCCCTCCGGCGAGGAGCTGACGAGCCTGCCACCCGCCACCAGCGCAGCGGCGACGCGGGCCTCGGCGTGGTCGGCGGGCATGGACAGGTCGATGTGGGTGCGGCCGCGGCCGGGTTTCGGCGGGGTCAGTTCGTGGACCCACACGTGCGGGTTGCGGCGCTGCGGGTCGATCGCGTCGGCGTCGTCGACGAGTTCGTAGCCCATGACCGCCGCCCAGAAGGGGCGCACGTCGGCACCCCTGTCCTGCGCGACGGCGATCCCGGTGACCAGGAGCGTCGAGGGGTCGGACCGGTACCCGCCGGCCCGGGCCCGCTCGGAGATCCGTCTGGCCAGTACGGCGTCGAGGGGCCCCAGACCGCCGCTGCGGCGGGTGGCCGTGCGGATCGTGACGCCGTGCGGGCGCACGTCGATGTCCGGGGAGTGGCCGACCTCCTCGGCGACCGCGGCGATCTCGTCGACGAGCGCGACGGCGTGTCTCAGCGAGTCGCACACATAATGCGCATGGGCGCCCCAGAACAGCACGCGCCAGTCCTCCACGCCCGGCTGCTCGTGGAAGCTCTTCGCCGTCACCCGGGGTTCGGTCTCCTCGGCCATCGCGCCTCCATGCCTTCGGTGAGGGTCTGCCCTCGGTGAAGCAGGCCGTCGACGCAGCCCTGCCCTCGACGTCGACGATAAGCGCCGCCTGTGACAGAAACCCCCGGTCAGAGGTCGAGCCACATGCTCCGGTCGCGCTGATCGGGCTTGCGCGGGCCGATGTGCGCGAAGCCGTAGCGCAGGTAGGCCGCCTCGGCGCTGTCGTTGCCCGCGATGAACTCCAGGTGCACGGCCTTGTCGCCGGCCTCACGGGCGAAACCGACGATCGCGTCGGCCAGGCGCTGCGCGATCCGGTGCCCACGCGCCTGCGGCGACACCCACATCGCGATCAGCTCGGTGACGCCCGGGTCGTTTACCGGGTCGCGCCAGCCACCGGCCATCCCGACCGGCTCACCGTCGAGGAAGGCCCCATAGACCGCGATCGCGCCCAGCCAGTCGAGCCACTGCTGATCGGTGCGCTTGACGGTGTCGGCGTAGGTCGACAGGAACGCCGTCGGCGAGTCCTGAAGAGCGGCGAGGCGGACGGTCCTGGCGACGTCGAGGTCGTCGGCGGTCAGGCGGCGGACGGTGACTTCGTTCTGCATGCCGCCAACCTAGCTCCGAGGCGCGGCCGCGGTCGTCAGCATTTCCGCCAGCTCCCCGACCCGCGCGACCAGCTCCGGCGGCCCGATGACCTCGAAGGGAAACCCGAAAAGGGCCACGTAAAGCGCGAGTTCGTCCAGGGAGTTCGAACCGGCGCGCAATAGGCAACTGCCCTCGTCGACGGCTTCGAGCGCGCCGACCGTGGGCGAGATCTCCACGGCGGCGACCGCCAGCGGCACCCGCAGCAGGAATTCGCCCTGATAGCGGTAGACCCCGGTGGAGATGCCGCGGGAAACATGCAGGCCGGGGTCCTCGGGCAGCTCCCTCGGCGAGAACTTCGGGCCGGCGAACAGCGCGCGGTGGGACGAGAGGCCTCCCTCCGCGGGCACGCGCAGGCTGAGGCGGTCGACGCGGAAGTTGCGCCAGTCCTCGCGATCGAGATCCCAGGCCAGCAGGTACCAGTGGCGGCCGGAGTGGACGAGCCGGTGCGGTTCGGTCCGGCGACGGGTGCTCGCGCCGTCCCGGCCGGCGTAGTCGAAGCGGAGCTGCTCGTGGGCGTGCGTGGCCGAGGCGACGGCGGCCAGGACGTCGGGGTCGACGACCGAGCCGCCGGGCATGGCGGTGATGACGGCGTTGAGACCCGCGACGCGATGCCGCAGCCGCGACGGGAGCAGCTGCTCCAGCTTGCCCAGGGCCCGCAGCGAGGCCTCCTCGATCCCGGCGACACCGCCACCGGCCGCCGTGCGCAGCCCGACGGTGACCGCGACGGCCTCCTCGTCGTCGAGAAGCAGCGGCGGCATCTTCACTCCCGCCCCCAATCGGTAACCCGGCACCCCGGGGGTGGCGTTGACCGGGTAACCCAGGCCGCGCAGCTTGTCGATGTCGCGCCGGACCGTACGGCCGTCGACGCCCAGCCGCTCGGCGAGCTCGGCGCCCGACCAGTCGCGCGGGGTCTGGAGCAGCGAGAGGAGCCGGAGGAGGCGAGCGGAGGTTTCCCACATGGGCACCATTCTCCATCCCGGCTAGGACAGCACGTGTCCTAGCCGGTTCCTGCTGGGGACCGCGGGGACCGGGTGATCCCCACCGCCGGTCTAGGGGGCCGGCGTCCGGCGGCCACCGTGGGAGGCGATCAGGGCCTCGGCGACGAGCGCGGCGTCGGCGTCGGCGACCTCCGCGGGGTACTCCGGGAGCAGGTCGTCCCACACCGGCAGCCACGACCCGAAGAGCTGGCCCATGCCGGCGGGGCGGGCGAAGAACCAGACGTGCAGGTGAGCGGCGCCGTCGCCGATGCGGTAGACGTGGGCCCGCGCAATGTACGGCAGGGCTTGCACGTGTCGGACCAGGCGGGTGCTGAGCAGGCCCAGCTCGGCGGCGAGGTCGTCGGGCAGGTCGGCCATGTCGTGGTGGTCGCGCGGGTAGAGCATGAGGACCAGGGGCACGCCGACCCCTTTGACCCGCTCCAGGCGCCAGTGGTCGTTGAACCAGATGCCCTCGTCGCGGTTGCGGCAGGGGCGGCAGTCGGCGGGGTCCTCGCCGTGCCGTGCCGCCTCGGGGAGGACGGGCGGGCGCAGGGGAGACACGCGAAGGCCGTCGGGTTCGAAGGGGCTGATGTCCCACGACGTCATGCGGGCCAGGGGGAGGCGGTGGTCGGCGTCGGCGGCGGCGAGGGCGTGGGCGTGGAACGCTTCGGGGTCGAGTGGCATGGGGCGGAGGGTAGTGGGGGTGGCTTGGGAGGCGGCCGGGGGCTCGGTCGTGTGTCCCCGACCTCCTAAGGTCAACCCCCGGCCGGGGGCTTCGCCTTGGCCTCCGGCCGGGCCACCCTGGCTCCACCTCGGCCGGCGCTCTGGTGCCCTTTGCCCTTCCTAAGCCGTTACCCCCGCGTCCACCGCCAGCACCGCGCCGGTGATCATCCGTCCCCCGTCCCCCGCGAGGTGTGCAACAGTCGCGGCGATGTCGTCGGGGGAGCAGTACCGCCCGAGGGCCGTGAACGAGCGCTCCTCGTCGGCGTCGGGTCCGTCGGACGGGTTCATCTCGGTGTCCGTGGACCCCGGAGCCACGACGTTCACCGTGATTCCTCGTGGGCCCAGGTCGCGGGCGAGGCCCTTGGCGAGGCCGGAGAGGGCCGATTTGCTCATCGCGTACAGCGACCAGCCGGCGTAGGGGACGCGGTCGGCGAGGCTGCTGCCGATGAACACGATGCGGCCGCCGTCGGGGATGTGGGGGGCGGCGGCTTGGGCGAGGAGGAAGGAGGCGCGGGCATGGATCGCCAGTGTCCGGTCGACCTCGTCGAGGGTCACGTCCGCAAGCGGGCCATAGGGCGCGATGCCCGCGTTGCCGACGACGACGTCGACGTGGCCGAACTCGGCGACCGTGCGGTCGACGGCGGCGCGGAGGTCGGCGGCGTCGGCGGCCTCGGTCCGCACGGCGAGGGCCCGCGCGCCGGTGGCGTGCAGTTCCTCGACGAGGGCTTCGGCGCGTTCGGTGGCGCCGACGTAGGTGATCACGACGTCGTGCGTGGGGGCGAAGCGGCGGGCGATGGCGGCGCCGATTCCCCGGCTCCCGCCGGTGATCAGGGCGACTTTGCGGGCCATGAGGTGCTCCAATCGGAATGGATTCCGCTTGACTCTAAACGGAATCTATTCCGCCTGCAAGTCCCGGCGGTACCCTGACCCCGTGAACGCCGTCACCCGGCCAGGCCGCCCCGAACGCACCGACGCGGCCCGCAACCGCGCCAAGATCCTCGCGGCCGCCAACGACATCGTCACCAGACACGGCGTCGACGCCCTCGCCATGGCCGACGTCGCCGCCGCCGCGGGAGTCGGCGTCGGCACCCTCTACCGCCGCTTCGGCGACCGCTCCGGCCTCGCCTACGCCCTCATCGACGGCCGCGAGCGCCTCTTCCAGACCGCCTTCCTCGAAGGCCCCCCACCCCTGGGCCCCGGCGCCCCCGCCGCCGACCGCGTCCGCGCCTTCCTCCACGCCCTCGCCGACCGCACCGCCGAGCAGCTCGACCTGCTCCTCATGGCCGAGACCGCCGCGCCCTTCGCCCGCTTCGGCGGCGCCTACGACGCCTACACCACCCACCTCACCGTGCTCCTCGCCGAAGCACGGCCCGGCGCCGACGCGCCCTTCCTCGCCGACGCCCTCCTCGCCCCCATGGCCGCCCCGCTGCTCGCCCACCGCCTGCGCGCCGGCTGGACCGTCGAGCGCGTCAAGGCGGGCCTCGACGACCTCCTCGACGGCCGTCCCTAACCCAGCTTCCGCGCCTTGGCGATCAGCTCGCCCAGCCGCTTCACCTGCGCGTCCTCCGTCGCGGCGAACAGCGCGCCCGCATCCTCCTCCAGCGACGGCAGCCACGCCCGGCCCCCGTCGCCGCGAAGAACCTTCGCGAACGCCCCCGCCACGAGGGAAACCCGCAGCCTCGGCGCCGCCGAGGCCCAGTCGCGGTCCAGGTCGGCCACACCCACCGTCGCGGCGACCTCCTCCGAACCCCGGTCGGCCGGCGACAGCCACCGCACGCTCACCGCCGCCACCGAACCCGAAGCGCCCTCACGCAACACGAGCTCGTACAACGCCGTCACCGCGTGCCCCGGCCCCATCTCCCCGCCGTCGACGGAGTCATCGCGGAAGTCCTGATCGGCCACCGCCCGGTTCTCGAAACCGATCAGCCGGTAGGACTCCACGTTCTCCTCGTCGAAGGTCACCTGCACCTTCACGTCACGCGCCCGCACCGTCAGCGTCGCCGCCAACCGCGTCACGAACAGCTCCCGCGCCTGCTCCTCCTTCGACACGTACACCGCGAACCCGTCGCCGTTGTCGGCCAGCTGCTCCATCAGCGCGTCCCCGTACTCGGTGCCCACACCCACGCACAGCAGCGCGATCCCGTCCGACGCCTCCGTCGCGACCTGCTCCAAGATCGCCCCCGCCGTCGTCGACCCCGTGTTCGCCAGCCCGTCCGACAACAGGATCACCCGGTTGACCGCACCCGCCACGAACGCCCGCCGCGCCACCTCGTACCCGGTGACCAGCCCCTCCTCCAGGTCGGTCGCGCTGTCGGTCGACAACGCGTCGACCGCCTCGTGCAGCACCTCGCGATCCTTCACCGGCGTCATCTCCCGCAGCACCTCCGCCGACTCCGAGTAGGCCACCAGCGCCACCGAGTCCGACTCCCGCAACTCGTCGACCAAGTGGTGCAGCGCGTCCTGCACCAGGTCGAGTTTCCCGGGATCACGCATCGAACCCGACACGTCGACCACGAAGGTCAACGCCGCCGGCGGGCGCTCGCCCTCGGCCTCCGCCTTGGTCTTGAGGCCGACGCGCATGATCCGCGCGTTGGGCGAGCTGTCGTACCAGGCGGGCGGGCGCGTCCCGTCGCCGCTGACGGTGATGCCGTCGCCGGCGGGCTCGGGGTAGTCCTGGTGGAAGGCGTTGACGAACTCCTCGGGCCGGACCTCCGCCGGGTCGGGGAGTCTCCCGCCTTCGAGCTGCCTGGCGGTGTAGTCGTACGAGGCGGTGTCGATGTCGACGGCGAAGGTCGACTGCCCGTCGTCGCCGGGCGGGGTATCGGACGCGGACTCGTCACCGGCCCCGCCGCCGGAGCAGCCCGCCAGCAGGGCGAGCGCGGCTCCGGCGACGAGGGCGCGGATGATCGGGGTTCGGGTCATGGCAGCCTCCTTGGTCCACGATGGACTCATGGGGATGCGACCCGCCATCGGCCGAGCGGGTTCCGGCCGTGGCCGAGCTGAGGCGCAGCCGAGACCGAAGGTGTCCGGGCCGTTACGCCGCCGCCATCACCGGCGCGGGGTCGTGGTGGCGCAGGGAGCGCGACCAGCCCACCACCGCGACGCCGACGAGGGCGAGGGCGACGGTGATCAGCGCGGGGGAGGCGAGGCCGAAGCCACCGTCGATGAGCAGGCCGGCGAGCCATGGTCCGAGGGTGATGCCGACGTTGAAGGCGGCGATGTTGGTGGCGCCGGCGAGGGTGGGGGCGTCGCCGGCGAGGGTGAAGACGCGGACGTTGACCGCCGGGTTGGTCATGAAGCCGAGCACGCCGAGCAGGACGATGAGCACGACGACGGCGGCGGCGCTGGCCGCGGTGAGGTAGATCAGGGCGCCGAGGATCGCGACGCCGGCGAAACCGACGGTGAGGGTGGCGAAGGCGGCGCGGTCGGCGAAGCGCCCGCCGAGGCTGATGCCGGCCAGTGAGCCGAGGCCGAAGAGCAGCAGCACGATGGGCACCCACGACTCGCCGAGGCCGGTCGTGCCGATCAGCATGGCGCCGAGGTAGGTGAACAGCGCGGTGACCGAGCCGGCCGACATGGCGGTGGCGACGTAGGCGATCCACAGGCGGCGGTTGGCCATGACCTTCAGTTCCGAGCGCAGGCGGGGTGTCTCTCCGGCGCCGGTGCGGGCCGGGACGGTCGTGATGACCAGGATCGCCGACAGCGCGGTCAGCGCCGCCACGGCCCAGAACGCCGCGCGCCAGCCGACCTGCTGGCCGACGAAGGTGCCGGCGGGGACGCCGATGATCGTGGCGATGGTGAGGCCGCCGGTGACCACGGCCATCGCCTTGCCCCGGCTTCCCTCGGGTGCCAGGCGCACGGTCGTGACCGCTGCGACCGCCCAGAATCCGGCGTAGGCGAAGGCACCGACGACGCGCAGCGCCAGCAGCGACCCGTAACCGGGAGCCAGGGCGCTGCCGACGTGGGAGAGCGCGAAGGCGGCGAGGAACACGAGCATCGTCGCGCGGCGGGGCAGCCGCAGCGTCGCCACGGCCAGGACCGGCGCGCCGACGAGCATGCCGAGGGCGAAGCCGGAGGTGAGCAGTCCGGCGTCGGGGATGGAGACGTCGAGGTCGGCCGCGACGGCGGGGAGCAGCCCGGACAGCATCAGTTCGGAGGTGCCCTGGGCGAAGATCGCGAAGCCGAGGACGTAGACGGCCAGGGGGATCTTTCTGCTGGTGGTCAAGGGTTTCCCAATCAGTATTGGATCGAACGGTACAAAATTTGGGCAGGCGTGAGGACCCGTCCACACGGACCGGTGGTCAGAGGGCGGCCATCGCCACGTCGGCGATGCCCTGGAGGACCGCGCGATCGTTGCCCGACCGCGCCGCCACCCGGATCCCCCCGATCACCGACAGCACGAAGTGCGCCACCGACACCGGGTCCATCCCGGCGGCGAGCTCCCCGTCGCGCTGCCCGGAGCGGACCGCGTCGGCCAGCAGCGCGATCCGCCACTCCTTGTCCTTGCGCAGCATCGCGTCGACGGCGTCGTCGCGCGGGCCGAGCTCGATCATCGAGTTCACGCCGAGGCAGCCGTCGCGGCCGGAGTCGACGGCGTCGGCGACGATCACGTCGAGCAGCCGCCGCAGCCGTTCGCGGACCGTGCCCTCGCCGTCGAGGACCGAGGTCAGCGACTCGGCGGTCAGCTGGATGTAGTGCTCAAGAGCGCGGGCGAACAGGTCGTGCTTGCTGTGGAAGGTGTTGTAGATGGAGGAGCGGCCGAGGCCGGTGGCCGTGCACAGCGCCTCCGTGGAGGTCGCCTCGTAACCCTGCGACCAGAAGACGCGCATCGCCGCGTCGACCGCCCGCTCCTCACTGAACTGCCGTGGCCTGCCCATGGCGGGGACGCTACCAGGTTTTGAATCGCGCGGTCCAATACCCTCGGCGTGGGACACGACACGCCGAAGGTGTGCCAACGTGGCCGACTTTCTCCGTCCACAAGCGGTGGACAACGAAACAGCAGCTCACACGCCTGTCGAAGACTCTTCACAGCCGTTGTCCACACGTTGTCCACAGCACTGTGCACAACATGGGGGCGGTTATCCACAGGTTGCCCACAGCTTCGTCCACCGGAGGATTTGAGGGCCCGCCCCGGGGCTCGTACAGTGCAGTGTCCTGCCCGGAAACTTGTCGTACGGGCGGCGTACACCGGGATACGGGGCGGCACACGAGACGGGAGGCGTCGAGGTGGCACTGACCGACGATGTGCGGTCCGTCGAAGACGCACCGCCCGAGCAGTACGGAAACTACGAGCGCACGCCGCCGCAGGACATCGCGGCCGAGCAGTGCGTCCTGGGCGGCATGCTGCTGTCCAAGGACGCCGTCGCCGACGTGGTCGAGATCCTCACCACCAACGACTTCTACCGGCCCGCGCACGCCCTCATCTACGACGTCATCTGCGACATGTACGGCCGCGGCGAGCCCGCCGACCCGGTCACCGTCGCCGCCGCCCTCACCAACTCCGGCGAGATCGGCAAGATCGGCGGCGCGCCCTACCTGCACACGCTGATCTCCTCGGTCCCCACCGCGGCCAACGCGTCGTACTACGCGCGCATCGTCAGCGAGCGCGCCACCCTGCGCCGCCTCATCGAGGCCGGCACCCGCATCGTGCAGCTCGGCTACGGCAGCGCCAACGGGCAGGGACGCGACATCGACGACCTCGTCGACCTCGCCCAGCAGGCCGTCTACGACGTCACCGAGCGCCGCGTCAACGAGGACTACTCGGTGCTGGCCGAGCTGCTCCAGCCCACCCTCGACGAGATCGAGGCCATCGGCTCGCGCGGCACCATGGCCGGCGTCCCCACCGGGTTCACCGACCTCGACCGGCTCATCAACGGCCTCCACCCCGGCCAGCTCGTCATCGTCGCCGGACGACCCGGTGCCGGTAAGTCGACCGCCGCCATGGACTTCATGCGCTCGGCGTCGCTGCACCACAACCTCGCCTCGGCGATCTTCTCGCTCGAAATGAGCAAGGTCGAGATCGTCATGCGGTTGCTGTCGGCCGAGACCCGCGTCCCCCTGCACGTCCTGCGCTCCGGGGACCTCTCCGACGACGACTGGACGAAACTCGCCCGCCGCATGGGCGAGATCAGCGAGGCGCCCCTGTTCGTCGACGACAGCCCCTCGATGAACCTCATGGAGATCCGCGCCAAGGCCCGCCGCCTCAAGCAGCGCCAGGACCTCAAGCTGATCATCGTCGACTACCTCCAGTTGATGAGCTCCCCCAAGCGCGTCGAGAGCCGCCAGCAGGAGGTCTCCGAACTGTCGCGAGGCCTCAAGCTGCTCGCCAAGGAGCTGGAGTGCCCGGTCATCGCCGTCGCACAGCTCAACCGTGGTCCCGAGCAGCGCACCGACAAGCGGCCGCAGCTGTCGGACCTACGTGAATCTGGCTGCGTCACCGCCTCCACCCGCCTCATGCGCGCCGACACCAACACCGAGATCACCATCGGCGAACTCATGGCCGGCGAGGTCCGTGACATCCCCGTCTGGGCCCTGGACGAGCGACTCAAGCTCGTCCCCCGCACACTGACCCACGCCTTTTCCAGCGGGCGCAAAGAGGCCTACCGGCTCACCATGTCCTCGGGCCGCACCGTCGATCTCACGGCGAACCACCCGCTTCTCACCGTCGACGGTTGGATGCCGCTCGGGGAACTCACCGTCGGATCCCGCATCGCCGTCCCCCGGCACATCCCGCCGCCGCTGCGAATCACTCCCTGGGCCGAACCCGAAGTCGTCATGCTCGCCCACCTCCTCGGCGACGGATCCTTCGTCAAGGGACAGCCGATCCGCTACGCCAGCGTCGACGAGGAGAACCTCACGGCGGTCACCGAGGCCGCGAAGCACTTCGGCATCACGGGCGTACGCGACGAACATGAGGCCGCCCGGGCGACCTCCCTGCGCCTCCCTGCGCCGTTCAAGCTCGCACGTGGCAGGCGCAACCCGATCGCCGCGTGGCTCGACGGTCTCGGCCTGTTCGGACTGCGCTCCCACGAGAAGTTCATCCCCGACGGCGTGTTCTCCCTGCCGAAGGAGCAGGTCGCGCTCTTCCTGCGCCACCTGTGGGCGACCGACGGGTCGGTGCAGGTCGGCAAGAACGGACGCGGTGGCACGATCTACTACTCCTCGACGAGCCGACGGATGCTCGACGAGGTGGCCCGACTGCTGCTGCGTTTCGGCATCAGCGGAAGGCTCCGCACGGTCGCCGTCAAGGAAGGCGTGCGGCCGCAGTACATCCTCGACATCTCCGACCGCGACGACCAGATGCGCTTCCTGAAATCCGTCGGCTGCCACGGGGCTCGCGGGCTCAAGTGCCTCGAACTGCGCGCGGTATTGGAGCAGATCACCAGCAACACCAACGTCGACACCGTTCCCAAGGAGATCTGGAACCGTGTTCGGGCGACCCTAGCCGAACAGAAGATGAGCCATCGCCAGTTCGCCCACGCGATGGACACCAAGTTCTGCGGCAGCGCCATGTGGAAACGCTCACCCAGCCGAGGTCGGCTCGCCAAGGTCGCCGAAGTGCTCGACAGCGCCCAGCTCGATCTGATGGCCACCAACGACGTCCTGTGGGACGAGATCACCGCTGTGACACCGATCGGCGAGCACGAGGTCTACGACGCGACAGTCCTAGGCATGCATAATTTCCTAGGCAACTGCATAGCCATGCACAACAGTTTGGAACAGGACGCCGACGTCGTCATCCTCCTCCACCGCGAGGACTACTACGACAAGGAATCCCCCCGCGCGGGCGAGGCCGACTTCATCGTCGCCAAGCACCGTAACGGCCCCACCGACACCATCACCGTCGCCGCGCAGCTCCACCTGTCGCGCTTCGTGGACATGGCCATCGGATGACCGTCCGCAGCGTGATCGACCTCAGCCATCCCATCACCGACGGCATGGTCACCGTCCCGGGCCTGCCCGCCCCGAAGATCACCGACTTTCGCAGCCACGCGGAGTCCGCCCCGAACTACGCGCCCGGCACCTGCTTCCAGTTCGGCCACTTCGACATGGTCGGCCAGACCGGCACCTACCTCGACAGCCCGTACCACCGCTTCCCCGAGGGCGTCGACCTGTCCGGCCTCCCGCTGGCCTCCACAGTGGACCTGCCCATCGCGCTGATCCACCCGGACACCACCGCCATCGACGCCGGCGCCTTCGAAGGCCTCGACGTCGAAGGGAAGGCCGTCCTGGTGCGCACCGGCTGGGACCGCCACTGGGGAACCCACGCCTACGCCGTCGACCAGCCCCACCTGACCCGCGCGGCGGCCGAACTGCTCGCCGACGCCGGCGCGATCCTCGTCGGCATCGACTCGTCCAATGTGGACGACACCGGTGATCCCGAGCGCCCGGCGCACACCGTCCTGCTCGGCCGGGGCGTCGTCGTGGTCGAGCACCTGCGCGGCCTCGACCGACTCCCCGAGGACTGCGCGCACTGGCGCTTCCACGCCGCGCCGCTCGCCGTCGCCGGCATGGGGACCAGTCCGGTCCGCGCCTACGCGGTCTCCGGCTCCAGCTGAGCCACGCCCAACTCACCGCCGAGTTCGTAACCGCTGACGACCTCGGCGCGGATGCCCAGCAGCATCAGGTCCTCGGTGGCCGCCCACCCGGGAATCTTCGCCCGCAGCGCGGCCAGCCCGTCGCGGTGCCCGATCTCCTCCTCGGTGAGGATCTCCATCGGCCCCGTGACCACGACGCACCAGCCGATGTGGCGGCTGTCGAAGACGTCGACCTCGTAGGCGGTCACGAAAGGGCTCAGCGGTGAGGCCCGCAGGGCCCGGCCGAGGTCGGAGTCGGAGTGCGCGTTTATCACGATCGTGTCGCCGTCGACGAAGTGCGTCGTCGGCCAGATGTTCGGCAGCGCGCGGGAGTAGTAGACCAAGCGCCCCAGCGCCACCTGCCCGACCCGCGCGAGCGCCTCCTCGGTGGAGAGGTTGTGCAGCTTCCTGGGGTGCAGCAGCATGCGGGGTTCCTTTCCCGTGGACCACCGACGGGCGCGTCCGATCAGTGCCGTCGCGGTCGCGCGTCGTTGGCCGGTCCCGGGGCCTTAAGCGTGAGGTTCCCGGCGCGGTCGGCCAAGGGGCGATCGGCCCTACCTCTGAGGGACCTTCGGAGCATACGACATCATCGAGCGCAGGAGGTCGGATGAAAATGTCGACGACGACGCACGAAGTGCTCAACCAGGCGCCGCCCTTGGTGGATCGCAACGCCTTCACCGACAACGCGCCGCTTCGCGACGCGCTGGGGTGGTCGGGGGCGGACTGGATCGCCGGCCACGCCGAGAAGCTCGGGTCCACTGTGGGCAGTGCCGCCTGGGCGCGGCGGGCGGAGGAGGCCAACCGCTACGTGCCGGTGCTGCGGACCCACGACCGTTTCGGGAACCGCGCCGACGAGGTGGAGTTCCATCCGGCCTGGCACGACTGGATGAGCCTGTCGGTGCGCAACGGGCTGCATTCGCTGCCGTGGCAGGGTTCGGCGCGCGGCGGTCACGCGGCCCGGGCGACGCTGTTCATGCTGACCTCGCAGATCGAGCCGGGTCACGGCTGCCCGATCTCGATGACCTACGCCTCGATCCCCACGCTGCGGACGACCCCGGCACTGGCCGCCGCGTGGGAGCCGCTGATCACCTCGACCGACTACGACTTCGGCCTGCGCGCCCCGCAGACCAAACGCGGCCTGATCCTGGGCATGGCGATGACCGAGAAGCAGGGCGGCTCCGACGTTCGCGCCAACACCACCCGTGCGGTGCCGGCGGGCGAGATGTGGGCGCTGACCGGGCACAAGTGGTTCTGCTCGGCGCCGATGAGCGACGCGTTCCTGGTGCTGGCGCAGACCGCGGGGCCCTCGGGCAAGGACGGGCTGTCGTGCTTCCTGCTCCCGCGCGTGCTGCCCGACGGCACGCGCAACGAGATGCGTCTCCAGCGGCTGAAGGACAAGCTGGGCAACCATTCCAACGCCTCCTCCGAGGTCGAGTTCGACGGTGCGCTGGCCCACCTGGTCGGCGAGCAGGGCCGGGGTGTGCGGACGATCATCGAGATGGTCAACCACACGCGGCTCGACTGCGTGCTCGGCTCGACGGCGGGGATGCGGCAGTCCACTGTGGAGGCGTTGTGGCACGCGGCGCATCGGTCGGCCTTCGGTGCGAAGCTGGTGGATCAGCCGTTGATGGCCAACGTACTGGCCGACCTGTGCGTCGAGTACGAGGCGGCGGTGGTCACCGCGATGCGTCTGGCCGCCGCCTATGACGATCCGGCCGACGCGCTCTTTCGCCGTCTGGCGAGCGCGGTGGCGAAGTACTGGGTGTGCAAGCGGGGTCCGGGGCATGCGGCGGAGGCGCTGGAGTGTCTGGGCGGCAACGGCTACATCGAGGAGGCGCCGTTGGCTCGGCGCTATCGGGAGCAGCCGTTGCTGTCGATCTGGGAGGGGTCGGGCAACGTCATCTGCCTGGACGTGTTGCGGGCGTTGTCGACCTCGCCGGAGTCGGCGGAGGCGTTCTTCGCGGAGGTGGATCGGGCCGCCGGTGCGCATCCGCTGTTCGACGCGCATGTGACGCGGACGAAGCGGATGCTGACCGACGGCGTGGAGCCTTCGCAGGCTCGGTTGCTGACGGAGAATCTGGCGCTGGCCTTGCAGGGTTCGCTGCTGGCGCGGCATTCGCCGCCGGCGGTGTTCGACGCGTTTTTGGCGTCCAGATTGGACGGTGGCCGGGGAAATTGCTACGGCAGTCTGCCGGCCGGACTGGACACCGCGGCGATCATCGCGAGGCATTCTCCTCGGCTGTGAAGTCGTAGACGACGCCGGTCAGTTCTTCCGACCGCGCCCACAGGGTCTCCTGTGCGGCGCGGTCGTCTGCTTTGGCGGCGGCCTTGACCCTGCCGGGGTGGCCGGCGATCTCGAAGAGTCCGGTGGGGCCGTAGTAGTCGCCGCCGTCGGCGTGGGGGTCGGTGGCGGCGCGCAGGGTCGGGAGTGCGCCCATGCGGGGTGTTCGGCCGAGGGCGGCGGCGATGGTGAGGTTGACGGCGCGGAAGACGGGGTTGCCGTGGCGGAAGACGGCGGTGCTCGCGCCGCCGGGGTGTGCGGCCAGGGCGGTGGCGGTGGTGTGGGTGAGCCGGCGTTGGAGGGCGCCGGTGAACAGGAGATTGGCGAGTTTGGAGCGGCTGTAGGCGCCGGTGTGGGTGTCGAGGTCGCGCGTTTTGCCGAAGCGGTGGGCGATGCTGCTGACGTTGACGACGCGGGCGTGGGGTGCGGCGAGGAGGCGGTCGAGGATGAGGCCGGTGAGGGCGTAGTGGCCGAGGTGGTTGACGGCGAACTGGATCTCGTGGCCGTCGGCGCTGTGTCCACGCAGGCCGGTGATGCCGGCGTTGTTGACGAGCAGGTCGATGCGGGTGTGCCGGTCGCGGAGTTCGGTGGCGGCGTGGTGGACGGCGGTGAGGTCGGCGAGGTCGAGGTGGAGGGTCTCGGTGGTGCCGCCGATGTCGCGGGCGGCTCGGCGGGCTTTGGCGGTGTCGCGGCAGGCGAGGATGACGGTGGCGCCCTTGTGGGCGAGGGCGCGTGCGGTTTCGAGGCCGATGCCGGAGTTGGCGCCGGTGACGAGTGCGGTGCGGCCGTGCTGTGCGGGGATGTCGTTCTCGGTCCAGATGGTCACGGTCGACTCCTAACATGAACGTGGGTTCATGATTTATTGTGAACCACAGTTCAGTTTTTGTCGAGAGGAGCTCCCGCATGCGCGCCGACGCGCTGCGCAACCGGGCCGCGATCCTGCGCGCGGCCCGCACACTCGTCACCGCCGGCGGTCCGGAGGTCGGGATGGACGAGATCGCCGCCGCCGCCGGAGTCGCGGTGGGCACGCTCTACCGGCACTATCCGACCAAGACCGACCTGGTCGCCGCCGTCATGGCCGAGACCGCCGCCGCGATCGTCGCCGAACTGGAGGCGGCCGTCGACCGGGTCGGCAAGAGCGAAACCCGTGCCGTCGACGAGATCGGCGAGCTCTTCGCGCGCGTGGCCGTCGAAGGAGCCGGCGACCGCACCCTGCGTCAGGTCGCCGCCGGTCTGGGCGCCTACCGCGCCGACTCGCTGGAACTGCCCGCCCGCCGCCTGCTCGCCGCCCTCGTCGACACCGCCCATCGCGCCCAGGCGCTGCGCGCCGACGTCACCGTCGAGGATCTGGCCCTGCTCATGGGAACCATGCCCGGCCTCGCCGTCGACGAGGACGCCCGGCGCCGCTGGGTCGAACTGGTCTGGCGAGGGCTCGTCAGCTGAGTTCCACACCGTCCCCGACGGCCACGGCGCCGCCCTGCTCGACGACGGCGTAGACCCCCGCCGTCGGGAAGGTCCCGAAGTCGGGAATCGTGACGCGGTGGTGGGATGCCAGGACCCGCAGGGCATCCCGGTCGGCCGGCAGCGAGCCGTGCGCCAAGGTCGGGATCGCGCATCGCGGGCTGGGCAGCAGGACCCGCAACCGGGCCCCGCCGACCACGAGCACCCGCCCCGGCCACTCGTCCTCCACGAAGCCCTCGGCCTCGCCGGTGTCGACCACCAGGTTCGGCCGGTACCGCTCGACCTCCACCGTGCCCCTCGGCGAGCGCGCCGAGATCGCCGTGAGCGTCGCGGTCGTGACGATGTGGACCGGCGCGAAGTCGAAGAACGTGCCCGGCAGGATCGCCCCGAGCGTGGTCACCGTCGCCCCGACCTCCGCCTCAACGCCCGACTCCAGGACCTCCTCCGGAATCGAGCGGTGCAGCGCGGCCCCCTCGGGAACCACGTCGGTCAAGCGCACCTCGCGCCCCGAGAGCTTCGACAGAGCCCGGTCCAGCCCCGCCGACGGTCCATCCACAGTGGAGCCATCAGGGAACGCGACCCGCACGCCGCCGTCGGTCACCTCGGCCCTCGCCGACAGCAACGCCCGCCACAACCGCGGCTGCTTCGCGCTGGCGATCAGACCCGACTCGGCGTCGACGAGCGCGAAACGCCGGTCACCCGGCACACCGCGCTCGCCGAGCTCGGCGGAACGGAGGTCCTCACCGAGGACCGACTTGACGGGGTAGCGGCGCAACGCGGCGATCTTCACCCGCGCAATGGTGCCAGGGCGGGCACGGGCATCGCGCCCGTGCCCGCCCTGTCGGTCAGGTCCGGCGGCGCCTGCGCACCGTCGCCACGACCAGCAAAGCCGCACCCGTCACGAACACCACCGCGCCCGCCAGTGCCAGGGCCCCGACCGGGCCGGGACCCGTCACCGGCAGGGTCTTGCGGAACTCGAAGGTGTCGGTCACCGCGATCGCGGCGGTCTCCCCGTCGGCGACGGTCACCGAACCGGGCTTGATCACCACGCCCCCGGCCAGTTCCACGTCCTCGTTGCCGCCGTCGGCGGGCTCGGTGAGCCGGCACGTCATGCCCGCCGGCAGATCCTCGACCACCGGCTGAACGTAGGTGCCGGGGCTGGCACCGGCGTCGATGGTGAACTCGCGCGTCACCGGCTCCCCGCCGTGCGGATCGGTGCACTCAAGGCGCATCCTGATCTCGCCCTGGTCCCCGGCGGCCCGCCCCGCGATGGTCTTCGTGACCGCGACCGCGCCCACGCCCCGCGTGTAGTCGTCGGTGACGGTGGCCTCGGCCGTGCCGTTCTCGACGATCGTCACCTCGGCCGGCTCGATCGTCACCGTCGCGTTGACCAGGCCGTTGTCCCCATCGGACGACTCGGTGATCACGCACGTGCTGCCCGCCTCGATGCCCGTCACCTCAAGCGGATGATCACCCGCCGCGGTCTTCGCGTCGAGCTTCAGCCGGTACTCGGTGACCACGTCGCCGGTCGTGGTGCAGACGACGTCGATGACGACCTCGCCCTGCAAACCGGCGCCGGATCCGGTGATGGACTTGGTGATCGCCAGATTCCCCGCCGCGTACGGCGTGATGAGCGCGCCCGCACGCTTGGCGAGAGTCGTCTGCTGAGCCAGGATCAGCTTCTGCGCGGTGTCGCGGCCCGGGTTCGTGCCGTCGTAGAGGTAGACCGTGCTCTCCAGCAAGGACACGGTTCGGTCGAGGACGAAGCCCTGCGGATCGTCGTCGGATATGGTCCGCACCCACAGGTCGGCGCCCGAGTCGACGGTGTCACCGTCGTCGAGACGGTTGTCCCCCTCCGGGTCGCTGAATACCTCGATGCCCAGCGAGCGGATCGTCGAGGGACCGTCCGACTCCACGTGGAACGGCCCGACGAGTTCGCCGTTGGAGGGCGCGCGCATCGTGGAGGGCGTGACGGTCAGCGTCGGCGGGTCCGGTTCCACCGACGGGCCGTTGGCCAGCGCGTCGGCGACGATCGCCGACACCGCCGCGTAGTGCGGACTCACGGGATCCAGGACGACCCGGTCGGTGAAGAACCAGATGGCGAGCTGAACACGCGCCGCCCGCTCGTCGACGGTGCCCCCGGCCGGAGCGCCGGTCGTCGGGAAGTAGTTGTGGAGGATGTAGCCGACGTAGCCGAGGTGCGGGACATTGGCCTCCGACCACTCGCCGAGCTTGTAGTGGACGCCGACGCCGGTCTCGGTCGCCAGGTCGATGCAGTAGGTCAGGGCCGTGGTGCCGGTGATGTTGTCGGTGGCCTGGATCGTGCCCGCGTAGGAGATCTCGTGGGGCGTCGACCCGGCGGGCGGAGTGGCCGGGTAGCCGGCCAGCGGGTCGAGGCTCGCCGGTCCGTCGAAGGCGCTGACGGCCATCCCGTCGATGAGGCCGGTGACCTCCAGCTCGGTGAACGGGTGGGCGGGCCCGCCGACCACGAGGTCCGGGTCCGGCTCGGCGACGGCGGCGGGCGCCAGCGCGAGGACCGCGGCGGCGGTCGCGGCGGCCACGACCAGGAGATTGACGAATGACCTTCGTATTTTCACGGACGATCCTCCACAAAAGACGAATGGGATCATCGTATGGAAAATGCGAAGGAATAGTGCCGTAAGGGTTTTTACGGGCGGGGAAGGTGGGTGCAGGGTGCACGCGATCCCACCCGCCCACCGCGATGTTTCACGTGAAACATTCGTTCGAGCACGCGAAACCGGCCGCCCTCAGGCGGCCGGCCGGCGCTTCACCTACGACAAATACCCTTCCACCTCGCCCGCCGGCCGCGGCTTCGCCGCGCCGGGATCCTCCCCGGCCTCGGCGAGCGCGCGACGCTGGCGGAGCAGGTCCCAGCAGCGGTCGAGTTCGACTTCGAGTTCATGGAGTTCGGCGCGCGCACCGTCGCCGTCGGGCCCACCTTGGAGCTGGGCGCGCAGGCGTTTCTCGGTGGCGACCATGTCGCTGATGCGGTGCAGGATCCGCTTCTCGGCTGCGGCTTCGCTGTTGTCGGTCATGGCGGCACCCCCTCGCTCTCGAACCTAGCCGTCAGTCGGCGAGCGCGGCGAAGAACGCGCGGACGTCGCCGACGAGCAGGCCGGGGACCTCCATGGCCGCGAAGTGGCCGCCCTGGTCGAACTCGGTCCAGTGGACGATGTTGTTGCCGCCTTCGCTGTAGCGGCGGATGGCGACGTCCTGGGCGAAGACGGCCACGCCGGTGGGCACGGTGCCGGGCTTGAAGTCCCACGACTCGGTGTGCATGCCCTCGTAGTAGACGCGCGCCGACGAGGCGGCGGTGTTGGTGAGCCAGTAGAGCATCACGTCGGTGAGCATGCGGTCGCGGTCGACGGCGTCCTCGGGGAGTCCTTCGCCGCCGTTGGGGCCGGTCCATTCGCGGAACTTGTCGACGATCCAGCCGAGCAGGCCGACGGGGGAGTCGGTGAGCCCGAAGGACACGGTCTGGGGGCGGGTGGCCATTATCTGGAAGTACCCGTTGCCTTCGGCCAGGTAGTGGCCGAGGCGGGCGAGGGCTGCGCGTTCGGTGTCGGTGAGGGTGGCGGCCTCTTCCTCACCGACCTCGCCGAAGGGGATGAAACCGAAGGTGGCGGCGTTGACGTGGACGCCGATGACGCGCTCGGGGGCGATCTTGCCCATCTCGACGACGACGAAGGCGCCCCAGTCGCCGCCCTGGAGGCCGTAGCGCTCGTAGCCGAGACGCTCCATCAGCACGGTGAAGGCCGCGGCGGCGCGGTCGCTGTTCCAGCCGGCCTCCTTGGTGGGTCCCGACAGGCCGAAGCCGGGCAGGGAGGGGATCACCACGTGGAACGCGGGCAGGGCCTCGTCGGCGGGTTCGGTGAGGGGCGCGATGGTGTCGAGGAACTCGACGATCGAGCCGGGCCAGCCGTGGGCGAGCAGGAGCGGGGTGGCGTCCTCGCGGGGGGAGCGGACGTGCAGGAAGTGGATGTTCTGCCCGTCGATCTCGGTCACATACTGCGGGTACGTGTTGAGTTCGGCCTCGGCGGCGCGCCAGTCGTAGCCGGTGCGCCAGTAGTCGGCGAGATCCTTCAGGTAGCCGTTGGTGGTCCCGTACTTCCAGTCGTCGCCGGGGGCGGGCTCGGGCCAGCGGGTGTTCGCGAGGCGGGCGGCGAGGTCGTCGAGCTGGGCCTGGGGAACGTCGAGGCGGAAGCGGCGGATCTCGGTGTTCGTCATGTGGGTAACGTTAAGAGGCCTTGAGGACAGGTGTTGTCCTCAAGGGGAGGGAGATTTGAGAAATGTTGCAGACCTCGGCGAGACTCCTCAAACTCCTGTCCCTGCTAGAGATGCGCCGTGACTGGGCGGGCGACGAACTCGCCGGCCGCCTGGAGGTGACCACCCGGACGGTCCGCCGCGACGTCGACAAGCTGCGCGAGCTGGGCTACCCGGTGCACGCCACGACCGGCACCGCCGGCGGCTACCGGCTCGGTGCCGGCGCGTCGATGCCGCCGCTCCTGCTCGACGACGAGGAGGCGGTGGCGATCGCGGTCGGCCTGGGCGCCGCCGTCTCCGCCGGGGTCAGCGGCATGGAGGAGACCTCCGTGCGCGCGCTGGCGAAGCTGGAGCAGATCCTGCCGCCGAAGCTGCGCAAACGCGTCGGCGCGTTTCGTTCACATACCGTCGGTATCTCGTTCGAGGGCCAGACCGTCGACGCGTCGGTGCTGACGCTGCTGGCCAACTCCTGCCGCGACCACGACCGGCTGCGCTTCGAGTACCGCGCCCACGACGGGACCGAGTCGTACCGCATCACCGAGCCGCACCGGCTGGCCCGCGCCGGGAGCCGCTGGTACCTGCTGGCGTGGGACATCGACCGCGTGGACTGGCGCATCTTCCGCGTCGACCGGATCACGCCGGTCACGCCGACCGGGCCGCGCTTCACCCCGCGCGAACTGCCCGACCCCGATGTCTCGGCCTACATCGCCCGCAAGGTGACCGTCGGCGCCTACCAGCGGAAGGTCGTGGCCACCCTCCACGTCTCCGCCGACGAGGCCCGGCAGCGGATCCCCGAGCGGTACGCGACGATCACGCCCGTCGACGAGAACTCGTGCACGATGGAGTCGCGCGCCGACAACCTCGACGGTTCGGCCTACTACCTGGCGGCCTTCGGCTGGGACTTCGAGGTGCACGAGCCGCCGGAGTTGAGGGATCGGTTGCGCGCGATGGCGGAGAGGCTTGGCCGGGCGGCGGGGTGATCCGCGAGGTCCGGGCGCATTCGACAAGCTGCGTCGGGTGCTGCCGGCAGAAGCCCCTATGCTTGCGCGATGTCGCTCGCGATGCGCTGGACTCGGCTCCTGATGGTGGTGGCGGCACTCGGATTCGCAGGTGCGGCCTACGCGATCCGCGCCACAATGGACGGACCCGTCGAACAGTACTCGGGCGCCGCCTTGTCCGGGGCCATCGTCTACACGATAGTGATCTTCATCTGGCCGCCGGTCTCTCCACTGCTCGCCGGCGGCATCGCCATCGCATACTGCTGGTTCATCGAGTTCGCACAACTCACCTCGATACCCGCGACACTCTCCCAGCACAACTGGCTCGCGCGCCAACTGCTCGGCGCCCAGTTCGACCTCGTTGACGTCGCCTGGTACCCCGTCGGCGTCATCCCACTGGTCGTCGCGCACTGGTTCCTGCGCGCCCGCGCACGTTCCCCGAGAAACCCGCGAACCGCTGAGACTTAGAGCCGGCAACGGAATCTCGGGGCGCTTGTGCCGGCAGCGAAACGCCCCCATACCACCGCGACGGCCGGGAGGTTCGCTCCCGGCCGTCGTGGTGTCCCTGCGAGGACGGGTAAGTCTAAGCCTGACCGTCCTCTGTGGACAAATCGAGGTCGCCGTAACCGCCGCCGCCCGGCGTTTCCAGGACGAACACGTCGCCTGGCCGCACTTTCGCGCGGTCGCAGCCGGCGAGTTCGGTGCGACTGCCGTCGGGGTGCTCGATCCACTGGCGGCCGGGGGATCCGTCCTCGCCGCCCGCCATGCCGTAGGGGCCGCGCAGCCTTCGGCCGGACAGGAGGCTCACCGTCGCGTCCGCCTCGAAGCGCAGCCGCCGCACACCCCCGCTTCCACCCCGCCAGCGGCCGTTGCCGCCGCTGCCGTGGCGGATCGCGAACGACTCCACCAGCACCGGGCATCCCTTGCCCGCCGAGTGCCATTCCAGCACTTCGGGGTCGGTCAGCCGGGAGTTGGTCATGTGCACCTGGACGACGTCGGTGCCCGCGAAGCCCGGCCCCGCACCGGATCCGCCGGCGACGGTCTCGTAGTAGGAGAAGTCCTCGTTGCCGAAGGTCACGTTGTTCATCGTCCCGGCGCCCTCGGCCATCACGCCGAGGGCTGCGTACAGAGCGCCGGTCACCGCCTGCGAGGTCTCCACATTCCCCGCCACGACGGCCGACGGGAACACCGGCGACAGCAGGGATCCCGGCGGAATGGTGACGGCGATGGGCGCCAGGCATCCGGCGTTGAGCGGGATCTCGGCGTCGATCAGCGTCCTGAACACGTAGAGGACCGCGGCCATCGCGACCGACGAGGGCGCGTTGAAGTTGCCCGCCGCCGCCGGCGACGTTCCGGTGAAGTCGATGTGCGCCTCACGGCGCTCCCGGTCGACGGTGATGGCGACCTTGATGAGCTGTCCGCCGTCCATTTCGTACTCGTACGATCCGTCCGTCAGCGCCGAGATCACCTCGCGCACCGCCTCTTCGGCGTTGGCGCGCACGTGCTCCATGTAGGCGCGCACGACGTCGAGGCCGAAGTGCTCGACGAGGGCGGTCAGCTCCTCGATTCCCTTGGCGTTGGCCGCGACCTGGGCGCGCAGGTCGGCGATGTTGTTCTGCGGGCCGCGTGACGGGAAGCGCGCACCCGCCAGCAGTTCCAGGGTCTCCGTCTCGCGCAGGTGGCCGTCGCGGACGAGCAGCCAGTTGTCGATGAGGACTCCCTCCTCGTCGATGTGCGTGGAGTCGGCGGGCATGGAACCCGGTGCGGTGCCGCCGATCTCGGCGTGATGCCCGCGCGAGGCGACGTGGAACAACGGCCCGTCCGCGCCGAACACCGGTGAGACGACGGTGATGTCGGGCAGGTGCGTGCCGCCGCGGTAGGGGTTGTTGAGGACGAAGACGTCCCCGTCGCGCATGCCGGGGTTGGCGGCGATGACGGCCTTGATGCTCTCGCCCATCGACCCGAGGTGCACCGGGATGTGCGGGGCGTTGGCGATGAGGTTGCCCTCGGCGTCGAACAGGGCGCAGCTGAAGTCGAGGCGCTCCTTGATGTTCACCGAGTTCGCCGTCGCCTGAAGGCGCACGCCCATCTGCTCGGCGATCGACATGAACAGGTTGTTGAACACCTCCAGCATCACCGGATCCGCCCCCGTGCCGACCGACGCCTTGTCGCGGCCACCGTGCCGGGTGAGCACCAGATCGCCGGTCTCGGAGAGTTCTCCCGACCAGCCGGGTTCGACGACGGTCGTCGCGTTGGCCTCGGCGATGATCGCCGGGCCGTCGACGCGGTGCCCGGGGCGCAACCGATCCCTGACGTGGAGGGGAACTCGCTCCCAGGCGCCGCCGGTGAACACCTCGACCTCCTCGGCGCACTCGGTATCGGTGCCATCGGCCCCGGGCACCGGCACCTCCCCCGAAGGACAGCGAGCCTCGACCTCGACCGCCTCCACCAACAGCGCGCGCCCCGGCATCAGGAAGGAGAAGCGGCGACGGTAGAGCTTGGCGAAGTCGGCTTCGAGCGCGGGAATGTCGGTGCCGTGGTCGACGGTGACGATCGTGTCGGTTCCCTCGTAGCGCAGGCGAAGCCGCCGCCCGAGGGTCACCGCGTCCTCGTCGACGCCTTCCTCGCGCAGCTCCGTTCGCGCCTCGTCCTCCAGCTCGCCGAGCACGTCCTCCACAGTGGACATGTTCTCCGCCGTCAACGGCAGCTCGACCGAGCGCTGCCGCAGCGCCGTCGTGTCGGCCAGTCCCATGCCGTACGCCGACAGCACACCCGCGTAGGGATGGATCAGCACCGAGCGCATGCCCAGCGCCTCGGCGACCCGGCAGGCGTGCTGCCCGCCGGCGCCACCGAAGGTCACCAGCGCGTACTCGGTGACGTCGTGGCCGCGCCGGACCGAGATCTTCTTGATGGCGTTGGCCATCCCGCCGACGGCGACCTCCAGGAACCCCTCGGCGACCTCCTCGGGTGTGCGGCCGTCGCCGATGTCCGTCGCCAGCCCGGCGAACGCGGCCCGCACGGCGGCGTCGTCGAGCGCGGCGGTCCCCGACTCGCCGAAGACACGCGGGAAGTGCCCCGGTTGGATGCGGCCGAGGAGCACATTGGCGTCGGTGACGGTCAGCGGCCCGCCGCGACCGTAGGCGACCGGTCCCGGATCGGCGCCCGCCGAGTCCGGCCCGACCCGGTAGCGCCCGGCGTCGTAGCGCAGCACCGAACCGCCGCCGGCGGCGATCGTGTGGATCGCCAGCATCGGTGCCCGTACCCGGATCCCGCCGATCTCGGTGTCGAAGACGCGTTCCAACCGTCCGCTGTGGTGCGAGATGTCGGTGGACGTGCCGCCCATGTCGAAGCCGATGACGCGCTCGAAGCCGGCCGCGCGGGCGGTCGCGGCCATCGCCACGATCCCACCGGCCGGACCCGACAGCATCGCGTCCTTGCCGCCGAAGTGGGCGGCGTCGGTCAGACCGCCGTGGGAGCGCATGAACATCAGCCGCACCCCGGGCAGTTCGCCTGCCAGGCGGTCGATGTGGCGCCGCAGCACCGGCGACAGGTACGCGTCGGCGACCGTGGTGTCGGCCCGCCCGACCAGTTTCATCAGCGGGCTGACCTCATGCGAGACCGACACCTGCGCGAAACCCTTGGCACGCGCCATGTCCGCCGCGGCCCGCTCGTGCGCCGGATGCCGGTCGGCGTGCGCGAACACGATCGCCACCGACGCGAATCCCTCGGCGCGCAACGCGTCCAAGTCGGCGGAGAGGGCGTCGAGGTCCAGCGGCCTGATGACCCGCCCGTCGGGACCGAGACGTTCGTCGGCCTCCACGACACGCGTGTGCAGCAGCTCCGGCAGCACGATCTCGCGCGCGAAGATGTCGGGCCGGTTCTGGTACCCGATGCGGGGCGCGTCGGCGAAACCGCGCGTGATCACCAGTGCCGTGGGCTCCCCGGTGCGCGTCAGCAGCGCGTTCGTGGCCACCGTCGTGCCCATCTTCACCGCCGCGATCCGCCCCGGAGGCACCGCCTCGCCGGGCGAGAGCTCCAGCAGGGCGCGGATCCCGGCGACCACCGCGTCGTCGTAGCGGGCCGGGTCGGCCGACAGCAGCTTGTGCGTCACCACCGACCCGTCCGGCCGCCGCGCGACCACGTCGGTGAAGGTGCCGCCGCGGTCGATCCAGAACTCCCAAGCACCGCTCATGACCACATCCTGCCCCAAATCCACCCCGGCAAGCTGTTTCCCACAAGACAGTACTTGCCAGTCAGGAAAGTACTTGCTACCGTTGCCGACATGACGAACTCCTCCCTCACCCCCGACGAAGCCCGCGCCGCGCTCGCCGAGGTCGACCGCCGGCAGCACTCCGCCGTCGACGCCGCCTACGACACCCCCGCCGCCTACTTCCCCGCCCTCGGCGGAATGCTCCTCGCCCTCGGCGGCCTTTACGCGTCGAACGAGTGGGTCGAGGAGCAGTTCGGCTTCGCGGCCTCGGTCGTCGCGTTCGTCGCCGGCATCGCACTCTTCGCCGCCTGCCTGGCACTACTGGCCGGCTGGACATTGAGACAGCAGCGCGCGACCCCCTCGGGCAAACGGCTCAACGCCAACCGCGACACCGTCGTGATCATGATCGGCGCCGCGGTGCTCCTCGCCGCGATCTTCGGCATCGCCTTCACCACCGTCGACAACAACAAGGACGCCGTCTCCCTGAGCCTGGTCCTCCTGGCCGTGGTCATCGCCGCCGGCGGCCGGCCCCTCCAGGCCCTCGTCCGGCGGCGCGCGCATCGCCGGATCGAGCGACGGGCGACCCGATGACCGACCCGCACGAGGGCTTCGACGCCCTCATCCACGCGCCGACGCGGCTGGCGATCGTCTCGCTGCTGGCGCCGCTGGAGTGGGCGGAGTTCAAGTTCGTCCGCGACCAGACCGGCCTGAGCGACTCGGCCCTGTCGAAGCAGATCACCACGCTTGAGGACGCCGGCTACGTGGCCGTGCGCAAGGACTTCCTCGGCAAGAGGCCGCGCACGTCGATCCAGTTGACGCCCGAGGGGCACGCGGCGCTGGGCGGGCACGTCGCGGCGCTGCGCGCCATCGTCGGGGACCTGCTCTAGGACTCGGGTTCCCAGCGCAGCAGATCCCCGGGCTGGCATTCGAGGACCTCGCAGAGCGCGTTGAGGGTCGTGAAGCGGACGGCCTTCGCGCGGCCGTTCTTGAGGACGGCGAGGTTGGCGGGGGTGATGCCGACCCGGTCGGCGAGTTCTCCGACCGACATCTTCCGCTTGGCGAGCATGACGTCGATGTCGACGGTGATCGGCATCAGATCACCTCTTCCAGCTCGGACTTGAGTCGGGCGGCCTCGGCTTCGCGCGCGATGGCCTGGGCAAGGAGCATGCGCAGGACCAGGACGATGAGCGCGACGCCGAGGACCCCGACGCCGACCCCGCCGACGAGCAGGACGAAGCCCGGCGGGACCTCCTCGCCGGGCGCGAGGGCCACGCCGAAGCCGAAGGTCAGGAGCGCGGCGAAGACGAAGGCGCCGATGACGATGTCGACCCAGCGGAACGCCGCGGGCGAGAAGACCGTGCCCCGGTGGACCATCGTCACCAGCCGCCAGACGCAGACCAGGATGACCTGGGCGGTGACCAGGCCGAGCGCGAAGATGACGATGAACGCGACGCGCTGCGCGAGGGGCGGGTCGCCCGGATCCTTGTCGAAGATCATGATCGGAACGATCACGGCCTCGAAGAACAGCGCACCGCAGAACAGCGCGACGATGACGACTCGCAGCGCGAGGACTGTCAGCTTTCCCATGGAGACTCCTTCAATCGTTCCACGATAGGAATCTATCGACAAACGATAGGAGACGCAAGCCGCCGCTCAGTCGGAGATGTCGGCGAAGGTTCCACCGAAGCCCTCGACCAGCTCGTCGACGTGCACGAACGCGCTGAAGCCGTGGGCGCCGGCCCCCATGGCGACGCGGGCGCCCTTGAGGCGTTCGTCGACGTAGAGAGGCCAGGCCCGCGAGCTGCCGATCGGGGTGATCGTGCCGCGCTCGTAGCCCGTCGCCGCCAGCGCCTCGGAGGCGTCCGGCAGCGACAGGCGGTTGACGCCGACGACCGCACGCAGCTTCGGCCACGCGATCGCCCGGTCGCCCGGGACGACGGCGAACAGGTAGGCGCCCTTGCCCTGGCGGACGACGAGGGTCTTGGCGATGTCGGCGGGGGTGACGCCGAGGATCTCGGCCGCCTCGGGGAGGGAGTTCGCGACCGGACGGGGGCGGACCTCGACGGTGAGGCCGCGCGCGGCGGCGTCGGCGAGCATGGCGTCGATGGCGGGTGGGTGCGTCATGGGGTATGTATACCGCGCGGGGGTATCAGGGGGAGGGGGTTGGGGGGAAGGTCTCACAGCGGCACGACTCCACCCCACGACTAACCCCACCCCCGCCCGGGTATCCCACAGGCTCCCCTCACGGGAGCGAGCCCACCATGCGACCCGCCAGAGCCAAGACCGCCCTCACCCTCGCCGTCGCCACCGCCGCCCTGACCGCCTGCACCTTCGCCGGCGACCAGACCCCGGTCCCCGAGCCTCCCGCTCCGCGCAACCCGGGTCCGGAGGCCCAGGCTCCCGCGTTCCTCCTCGACCTCGCCGCCATCGACGCCACCCTGGCCTCCGACGCCGAGGACGCCGTCGCCGCCGCGCAGGTCCTGTGCGACCACATCGCCGACGACGAGTCGGACGACCTCCTGCTCAAAACGGCCGCCGACCTCTACCCCGGCGTCTCCGAACCCGACGCCGAGCTGATCCTCACCGCCGCCAAGGACCACATCTGCTGAGCGGGCGCACGAGGGCAGTAAAAAGGCCGCCCCGAAGGACGGCCCTTTTACCGAAAACCTCAGCCGAACAGCCTCGGCAGCGTCCCCTCGGACGCCTCGGCCAACTCCGCCGTCGAGATCGAGAAGTGGTCGACGACCTCAAGGCCGCCGGCCGAGGAGTCGACGATCCCCAGCGGCGTCCACGGCACGTCGTGCTCCTCGCACAGCGCGCCGAAGGCCTTCTCGTGCCCGCGCGGGATGCACACCAGTGCGCGCGCGGTCGACTCGGCGAACAGCCACACGAACGGGTCGGCGTGGTCGGGCAGCTTGATGCGCGCCCCGACCTTGTTGCGCAGCACCGACTCGACGAGCGCCTGCGCGAGCCCGCCGTCGGACAGGTCGTGCGCCGCCGAGACGTGCTCGACCTCGGCCGCACGGCGCATGACGGCCGCCAGGGCCTGCTCCCCGGCGAGGTCCACCGCCGGCGGGATCCCGCCGAGGTGCCCGTGCTGGGACCACGCCCACTCCGACCCGGACAGCTCGGCGTAGGTCTCACCGAGCAGCACGATCACGTCGCCGTCGTTGTCGAATCCCATCGGGACCCGGCGGCGCACGTCGTCGAGCACGCCCAGCACCGCCACGACGGGCGTCGGGTGGATCGCCGTCATGCCGGTCTGGTTGTAGAAGGACACGTTCCCGCCGGTGATGGGGATGTTCAGCTGCGCGCAACCCTCGGCGAGTCCCTCGACGGCCTGCGCGAACTGCCACATCACGTGCGGGTCCTCGGGGCTGCCGAAGTTCAGGCAGTCCGAGGCCGCGATCGGCGTCGCGCCCGTGACGGCCACGTTCCGGTAGGCCTCGGCCAGCGCGAGCTGGGCACCGGTGTACGGGTCGAGGCGCGTGAAGCGCCCGTTGCCGTCGGTCGACAGCGCGATCCCGACCGGCCCGGTCCCCGGCGCGACCGCTCCGGTCGCGTCGAGGCGCAGCACGCCGGCGTCGTCGGGCATGGACAGCGCGGTGTTGCCGCCGACCATGTTGTCGTACTGCTCGGTGATCCACGTCTTGTCGGCCAGGTTCGGCGACCCGGCCATGTTCAGCACCGTCGCCCGCAGCTCCTCGTCGGTCGAGGGACGCGGCAGCGTCTCGGCCCGGTCGGCGGCGATGAGCGCGCGGTCGTTGGGCTCCTTCATCGGCCGGTTGTAGACCGGGCCGTCGTCGGCGAGGCTGCCCGGGGGGCAGTCGACGACCGTCTGGCCGTGCCAGTTGATGATGAGCCTGCCGGTGTCGGTGACCTGCCCGATCGCGGTCGCCAGGACGCCCCACTTGTCGGCGACGGCGAGCACCTCGCCGACCTTGTCGGGCGACACGATCAGGAGCATGCGCTCCTGCGACTCGCTGGCCAGGACCTCGTGCGCCTCCATCGACGCCTCGCGCAGCGGGACGCGGTCGAGGTCGACGTACATGCCCATGCCCGCGGCGGCCGCGGTCTCCGACAGCGCGCAGGTCAGCCCGGCGCCGCCGAGGTCCTGGATGCCGACGACGAGCTCGGCGTCGTACATCTCCAGGCAGGACTCGATGAGCAGCTTCTCCACGAAGGGGTCGCCGACCTGGACGCTCGGCCGGTTGTCGGTGTCGCCGTCCTCGAAGGTCGCCGAGGCCAGTACCGAGACACCGCCGATGCCGTCCTTACCGGTCTTCTGACCGAGCAGGACCACGACGTTGCCCAGGCCCGAGGCGTTCTTGTTCTGCAGCCGCGACACCGGGAGCACGCCCACGCTCAACGCGTTGACCAGGGGGTTTCCCTGGTACGACGGGTCGAAGACGACCTCACCGCCGATGTTGGGCAGCCCGAGGCAGTTGCCGTAGAAGGAGATTCCCGAGACCACGCCGGGCAGGACCCGCTTGGTGTCGGGGTGCTCGGCGTCGCCGAAGCGCAGCGCGTCCATCACCGCGACCGGGCGGGCGCCCATGGCGAGGATGTCGCGGACGATCCCGCCGACGCCGGTCGCCGCGCCCTGGTGCGGCTCGACGTAGCTGGGGTGGTTGTGGCTCTCCACCTTGAACGTCACGGCGAGGTCTTCGGTGATCTGGACGACCCCGGCGTTCTCGCCGATGCCCGCCAGCATCCGGTCGGTGCGCGGGTTCTTCTCGCTGAATTTCTTGAGGTGTACCTTGCTCGACTTGTACGAGCAGTGTTCGGACCACATGATCGAGTACATCGCCAGTTCGGATCCGGTGGGCCGACGTCCGAGGATGTCGCGGATCTTGGCGTACTCGTCGTCACGGAGACCGAGTTCGGCGTAGGGCTGGGGCTCGTCGGGCGTCTTCGAGGCGACGTCGACGGTGTCCAGCTCGTCGAAACTCTCCGTGCGGTCGGCTGGTTGTGTGCCGGTCATGTCCGTTAGCTCCCCGCTCCCACCGCGGCTTGCCCGAGGTGGGCGATCACTGAGGTGAACAGCCCGAGGCCGTCGACCGACGGGCCGGTCAGCGCCTCGACGGCGTGTTCGGGGTGCGGCATCATGCCGACGACGTTGCCGGCGGCGTTGCTGATTCCCGCGATGTCGCGCATGGCGCCGGACGGGTTTCCGTCCACGTAGCGGAACACGACGCGACCTTCCCCTTCGAGCTCGTCGAGGGTGCGTTCGTCGGCGACGAAGCGGCCCTCCCCGTTCTTGACGGGGATGACGATCTCCTGGCCGGCGTCGAAGTGCGCGGTGAAGGCCGAGGAGGTGTTCTCCACCCGCAGCCCCTGGGCGCGGCGGCGGAAGTGGAGGTGCGCGTTGCGGGTGAGCGCCCCGGGCAGCAGGTGCGACTCGCAGAGGATCTGGAAGCCGTTGCAGATGCCGAGGACGGGAAGTCCGCCGCGCGCGGCGTCGACGAGCGACTCCATCACGGGCGCGAAGCGGGCGATGGCGCCGCCGCGCAGATAGTCGCCGTAGGAGAAGCCGCCGGGCAGGATCACCGCGTCGACGCCTCGCAGGGCGGTGTCACCGTGCCAGAGCGCGATCGGCTGCGCCCCCGCGAGCCTGATCGCGCGCTGCGCGTCGCGGTCGTCGAGAGAGCCGGGAAACGTCACGACCCCTATCCGAGCCGTCACGCCGCGTTCTCCTCGCCGGTCTCCGCGGCCTCCGCGGTGTCGTCGACTCGCAGAGTGAAGGTCTCGATGACCGGGTTGGCCAGCAGCGCGTCGGCGACGGCTCGTGCCTGGTCGAGGTCTGGTTCGCCTTCGAATTCGAGTTCGATGCGCTTGCCGATCCGCACCGAGGTGATGCCGTTGACTCCCAGGCGCGGCAGCGCGTTGGCCACCGCCTCACCCTGAGGGTCGAGGATCTCCGGCTTGAGCATGACGTCGACGAGGACGCGCGCCACGGAAGTGCTCCTGTCGGTAAGAGTTGTAGGGCCCCGGTGAAGAGAATATGCGGCCCTTGTTGATCGTCCACGTGCAGACCCCCGTCCGTGGAAGCGCCTTCAGGGAATGTCGCCTGCGACATACTCAGAGGTACGTGGCTTGCGGGGGTCGTCCCCGCGTGTACGACTTGTCGCGTCCGGCCGAGGGGGGCGGTATGTCACTGAGTCGTGGGGGCCCGGTGGTGGTCGGCGTCGACGGATCGGAGTGCTCGCAGCTCGCGGTCGACTTCGCCGCCCGCGAGGCCGCCTGGCACGAGCGGGAACTGCGCATCGTGCACGCCTTCATCTGGCCGCTCATGCGGGTGCCCACGGGGACCGCGGGACTGCGCGAGCAGGCCGAGAAATGGCTGAGCGAGGCGGCCGGCTCGGCGGCCTCCACGGCCCCGGGAGTGATCGTCACCACAGCCGTGGTCACCGGCGCGGCGGGCGCGGTCCTCCTCGACGCCGCGCGCACCGCGGGAATGCTCGTGGTCGGGTCGCGCGGGCTCGGCGGGTTCGGGCGGCTGCTGCTCGGCTCGGTCGGCTCGCAGGCCGCCTCGTACGCGCCCTGCCCGGTCGTGATCGTGCGTGACGCGCCCTCGCCCGACGGCCCGGTGTTCGTCGGCGTCGACGGATCGGCCCCCTCGGAGGCGGCGGTCGGTTTCGCCTTCGCCGAGGCCGAGGTCCGCAAGGCACCGCTGGTGGCGGTGCACGGATTCGGCGGCGAGGTCAGCGACTACGAGCGGCACCTGCTCGCCGAGTCCCTCGGCGGGTTCGCCGGCCGGTACCCCGAGGTCTCCCTCGACATCCGCTTCGTCGACGGCGAGCCCGCCAAGGCGCTGCTCGCCGCCTCGGAGGAGGCGTCGCTGCTGGTCGTCGGCTCGCGCGGGCGCGGCGGCTTCAAAGGCCTGCTGCTCGGTTCGGTGAGCCAGGCGGCGGTGCAGCACGCCGCGTGCCCGGTCGCCGTGCTGCGGCCCGAGGAGGGCTAGGTGTACTGACCCGAGAGGTCAGGGACGCGTCCGGCGGGGTGGCAGCCCCTCTAGGGCGTGTCCTGGTGATCTTGTGGGTGCGAGTCCGCCGCAGCCCCGCAGTGATCACCCGGACACGGCCTGGGGCGGTGTGTCTCCGGTGGTGGTTGTGGGCAGGAAGCCGGCCGGGGTACGCGTCGCGGCGGTGTGGTGTGGAGTGCACCCCGGTTCCTGGCGAGGGCGTGGCGCGTCCGCTGGCACCGCGGCGCTCTCGCGCGCGAGTTACCAGGCGACGGCTCCCTTGTCGTCGAAGAAGCCGCCTCGGGGGCCGTCGTCGGGCAGGGTGGCCAGACGAAGGGCGATCGCGGCGCCCTGCTCGGGTGTTCGCTCCCCGGCGAATCCGGTGAAGTCGGTGGCGACGTACCCGGGGCATGCCACGTTCACGATGATGTTCGTGTCAGCGAATCGGCGGGCGTACTGGGCTGTGACGCTGTTGAGCATCGACTTGGAGGGTGCGTAGGCGGCCATGACCGGACCGGTCCGCAGCGTCAGCGAGCCCATGTTGCTGGACATGTTGACGATCCGGGGTGAGGCGGCACGGCTGAGCAGCGGGAGCATCGCGTTCGTCACCCGGACCACCCCGAAGACGTTCGTTTCCAGAACCGTGCGCAGGACGTCGAGGTCGAGGGTCGTGGGGTCCTGCGCCCCGTCGGCGAACCGGCCGGAGATTCCCGCGTTGTTGACGAGGACGTCGAGTCGCCCGGCTTCCTTCTCGATGCTCGCCGCCGCTGCGGCGACACTCGCGTCGGAGGTGACGTCGAGGGCGACTCCGAACGCGTCCACGCCTGCGGCGTGCAACCGCTGCACGGCCTCCTCGCGGCGGACATCGTCACGCGCCCCCACGGCGACGGTGAAGCCGAGGGATCCCAGACCCTGAGCGATGGCGAAGCCGATTCCCTTGTTCGCGCCGGTGACAAGCGCGGTCCTGGTGTTGTTCACGCTGCCCATACTCAGCGCGCGGCATCCGTTTCGTCCAATATCGATCAAGTAGGCTGTGATACCCGACGGGTATCACAGGGTGGATAGGTGTGCGCATGGACGACCTGGAAACCCGTGAGCTGCGGTACTTCGTCGCGGTCGCCGAGGAGCTGCACTTCGGGCGTGCGGCCCAGCGGCTCCAGATCTCACAGCCGCCGCTGTCACGCGCCATCCGGCAGCTGGAACGCCGGCTCGGCGTCCAGCTCCTTGACCGGGACCGACGAGGGGTGGCCCTCACCGGCGCCGGCCGTGTCCTGCTGCGCGAAGCCCGGGTAGCCCTCGATGCGGTCGCCGCTGCCGCGCGCCGGACCCGGCGGGCCGAGGATTTCCAGCGGCCACTGGTACTGGTGACGAAAGCCGGCGCATCACACGAACTGCTGCGACAACTCCTCGCCTCGTCGGCAGCCGTCACCGATACAGCACCGGTCGAAGTCGTCCTGTGCGAGGTCGGTGAGCAGGCACGGTTCCTGCGCAGCGGTCGGGCAGATGTCGCCCTCATGCACCGGCCGGTCGACGACCTGGCCGGGTTCGATACCGAAGACCTCTGCACCGAAGGCCAAGTCGCACTCCTCCCATCGGGACACCCGCTCGCCGCACGTCCCCAGCTCACCCTCGCGGACGTCGGTAACGTGCCGGACCTTCCCATCGCCCGATGGCCCCGGCTCGACGGCTCCTACCCCGACGGTCCCGGGCCGGAGGTGCACACCCAGTCACAACTCGCTCAGCTCGTCGCGCTCAGCAAGACCCTGCTCGTCATCCCTGCCTCCAGCCGCGCCTGGCAGTGGCCCGACCATGTCGCGGTGCCCGTCATCGACGCCCCCGAGATCACGACCGTGCTCGCATGGCCGGCAGGCCACCACTCACCGGCCCTCGCCGCACTGGCCCAAGCCGCAGCCGGGGTTCGCAACACGCCACCAGCCGCGCCCACGCCCTGAACTCCTCGCCACCCGACTCCGCGGATGCCAACGGGGGCCGGCCGGGGCCATATCGTTACCGATCTTCTGCGAACTGAACATCAAGACACCGCCTCACCCGCCCCCACCCGCTCGGCGATGTGGTCGACGGCCGCCATCGCGCCGTACGCCACCAGGAAGACCGTGCAGTGGTCGCTCAAGGCGGGGTTCGTCGCGCGCCAGGCCGCGACCTCGGCGTCTTGGAGGCGGTGGGGCGCCAGGGCCGCGAGGATCGCCACGCGGGCGGCGGCACGGTCGCCGTCATCGAGGTCGTCGAGCACCGCACCGAGGTCGAAGCCGGGTGTGATCAGCCCTCTGTGCACGGCGATGACCTCGCTGACCCGATCGCGCCCCTCGGCGCTCAGGAAGGCCGAACCCTGCGCGGCGGTCGCCGACAGTCCCGCGAAGGCCGCCCCGATCGGGGTGTCCCCCGCCCAGTCGGGCGCCTGCCGGGTCGGGTTTCCCGAGATCAGCGCCAAGGACGTGCCCGGCTCGCGCGATCGGGTCAGCTCGCGCAGGACGGGCGCGCCCTCGAAGGCAGGTGGGTCCTCGGCGCGCATGCCGCCCGGGCGCAGCCCGGCGGGCAGGAACGCGGCGACCATCCGGTTGACGTAGTGGGTGAACAGGGCGGTGCCCTGGTATTCGACGGCGTGCTCGGCGGGAACCGGCTCGGGGCTGAAGCCGCCGGTCGAGCGCGCCCAGAACAGCAGCTCGGCGAACTCCGGGTCGGATGGCAGCCCGCCGGCGGCTATCGCCTCGGCGGTCTCGACGGCACCCAGGGCACGCAGGATCGCCAGGTAGCCCTCGACGTCGTAGTCGACGCCGTTGCACAGGGAGACCCCCAGCGCGACGATGGCCTTGGTGACGGCGGGAGCCTCGCCGACGAGCTGGGCCTCGCGCATCAGCGCCCACCCGGCGGCCATGAGCTCCGGTGCGGGCGAGGTCATCCGCACGGCCGGCCCGGCGCTGCTGAACTCGGCGTCGATCTGCCGGTAGACCTCGGCGAGGAGGCCTGTCGCGCGGGCGGGCGGGATCGCTTCGATGTGGCGCAGGAGCGGCATGAGGGTCTCCATTTCTCTGGGCTGACCTCGATGGTCCTTCAGGAGAAACCGCACGTCATCGGACTGCGGGAGGCATTCGGCAGTGCACCCCCAGGAGTAGTTCGCGCCCTCCTACTCCGACCGGGGTATAGTTTTGGACGATCGCCCAGGGCGATCGTCCAAACCTGGAGGGCGCATGGAACGCATCGCGACGGAACGCGGCCGCGAGGTCCGCCGCGGCCTGCTGGCCGCGGCGGTGGAGCTGATCACCGAACTCGGCTGGAACGCGGTCAGCACCCGCATCCTCGCCGAGCGCGCCGGCGTGCGGCCCGGCCTCGTCCACTACCACTTCGCCAGCCTCCCGGCGCTGCTCAACGAGGCCGCGACCGGCGCCATCGCGCGGTTCGCCGACACCGCGCCGCTCACCGCCGAACTCTCCCTCGACGACGGCCTCGACCTTCTCGTCGGCACGATCGCCGAGGCACCCGGCGCGATCTCCCTGCTGTTCAGCGAGACCTACCTGGCCGCCACCCGCGACCCCGACCTGCGCCGCCGCGTCGGCGAGCTCACCGCCGCGTTCAACTCCTCGCTGGCCGGCTGGCTCGCCTCGCACGGTCACCCCGCCCCCTCGCCGACGGCGACGGTCCTCACCGCCGCCCTCGACGGGCTCGCCCTGCACAAGGCGCTCGACCCGGCCCTCGACCTCGTCGGGACCAAGGCCGTGCTGCGCGCGATCCTGCACCCCGAACGGGAAGGAAACCCGTCATGAAAGCCGTCGTCGTCGGCGCCGGGATCACCGGTCTGGCCACCGCCGCCCGTCTGCGCGAACTCGACTGGGACGTCACGCTCGTGGAGAAGGCGCCCGGTCCGCGCGCCCAGGGCTACATGATCGACTTCTTCGGGCCCGGCTACGAGGCCGCTCGCCGGGCCGGTCTCGAACCCCGGCTGACGGAGCTGGCGGGAAACGTCGAGGAGGTCGCCTACTTCGACCGCGCGGGCCGCCGCCGCGCGGGCATCGCCTACGAGAGCTTCAAGGAGGGCATCGACGGGGACCTGCTCAGCATCATGCGCCCCGACCTGGAGCTGGCGCTGCGGGAAACGGCGGGCGTCGAGCCGCGCTATGGGCTCGGGATCGCCGGGATCGACAACGGTCCCGACGGGGTGACCGCCACCTTCACCGACGGCTCCCGCGTCGAGGCCGACCTGCTCGTCGGCGCCGACGGGATCCACTCGCGGACCCGCGAGCTGGTCTTCGGCACGGGTTTCATCCGCCCGCTCGGCCTGCACACCGCCGCCTTCATCTTCGACGACCCGCAGGTGCGCGAGACCGTCGGGCCGCGTTTCGCGCTGACCGACAGCGTCGACCGCGAGATGGGCTTCTACGGGCTGCGCGACGGCCGCGTCGCGGTGTTCACGGTGCACCGCACCGACTCCCTCGACATCCCCGCCGACCCGCGTCCGACGCTGCGGGAAACCTACGGTGACCTGGGCTGGATCGTGCCGAGGGCGCTGGCGGCGCTGCCCGCCGCCGAGGAGATCTACTACGACCTCGTCGCGCAGGTCGAGATGCCGTCCTGGCACCGCGACCGGGTCGTCGTCCTCGGCGACGCGGCCTACGCGGTCTCCCTCCTGGCCGGTCAGGGCGCCTCGCTCGGCATCGCCGGCGCCCACCTCCTGGCGGGCGCTCTGCGCGCCGAGCCGACGGTCGCCGGCGCGCTCACGGAGTTCGAGCGCCGGTGGATGCCGGTCGTCACCGAGCGGCAGCGCCGGGGCCGTCAGGGCGCGGAGTGGTTCCTGCCGCCGAGCAGGGGGCGCCTGTTCGCGCGGCGGATGGCGATCAAGGCGATGGCGATCCCGGGGATCAACCGGATGTTCAGCACCGCCCTCGTCGGGAAGTCCCACGAACCGGTGCTCGGTGCCGCCGACCTGACCGGCGGGAAGGCCGCGTGACCCGCCCGCTCAAGGTCGACTCAAGATTTCCGCGGGTCTCCCGCCTGACACTGGTCCCTCAGCCACCCCGGCCGAAGGAGCGAGTGTGTCCCACCCCCATCCCGAGCAGGCGAACCCGAGCGGCGAGCTGCGTCCGCTGAGTTTCCCGGCGGTCCCGCCACCACCGGTGCTCGGGGAGAACGGGCCGCCGCAGCAGTACACGCTGGGCCCGCCGCCACCGCAGCACCCGGCGCCGCCGCCCGCCGGTTACAGCCCACCCCCCGCCCCCGGCGGTTACGGTCCCCCGCCCCCACCGCCGGGACCCCCGCGTCCCCTCCCCGCGAAGAAGAGCAACGCCGGGGTGATCGTCATCGTCGTGGTCGCCGTACTCGCGCTGTGCGGGCTCGGCGCCTTCGGCGGCTGGTACGCGTTCCTCGGCGGCGACGACACCGTCGACGGCATGACCGCCGGCTCGCCGTCCTACCCGCAGAGCTACAAGGCCCAGGTCCCGCCGACCGCGCCCGGCGCGGCCCACCAGGAACCCGGCGGGGGAGGGCTGTGCAAGGAGGTCGACAGGCTGCGCGTCGGCTACGTCCTGTCGGTCGACAACTGGAACGACACGACCCGCGACTACGGCGACTCGCGCTCGCACCAGTGCACGCTGAACCTGACGAACGTCGACGAGTACGGCGACGAGGGCGCCACCGGGACCTTCCGCGTGTCGGCCCAGTTCTTCGAGGATGAGGCGCGCGCCGCCCAGGACTTCGCGACCAACGCCGACCTCCACCCCGTCGCGCTGCCCACCGACGGCCTCGACATCCCCGCGATCGCCTTCGACGCCTCCGACACCGCGACCCGCCAGGTCCTCGTCCAGGTCCACGACGGGAACCTGCTGCTCACCGCCGAGTTCATCGTCAACGGCGCCGGCGACGGTGTCCGCGCCGAGGTGCTGCGCGTCGTCGTCATCGACACCATCAACGAGGTGGCCGCCAAGCTCGCGGCCTGACCCGCGTCAGAGGATCGCGCCCGGCACGTACGCCGCGGCCGCCGGGTGCTCCTCGACGACCTTCGCCACGCGCGCGGCGACCGCCGCCACCTGCGCGCCTGCCGCGCCGGTGAACTCCAGCGGCGAGGCGATCAGCGCGTCGAGGTCGGCGCGCGACAGGCCGAGGCGGCCGTCGGCGGCGATCCGGTCGAGCATGTCGTTGTCCGCGCTGCCCTGCTCGCGCATGGCCAGGGCCGCCGCGACCGCGCTGTCCTTGATGATCTCGTGCGCCTGCTCGCGGCCCACACCCCGGCGGACCGCCGCCAGGAGGATCTTCGTGGTCGCCAGGAAGGGGAAGTACCGCTCGATCTCACGCTCGACCACCGCGGGAAACGCCCCGAACTCGGCGAGCACGGTCAGGAAGGTCCCGAACAGCCCGTCGGCGGCGAAGAACGCGTCGGGCAACGCGACCCGGCGGACCACCGAGCACGACACGTCGCCCTCGTTCCACTGGTCGCCGGCCAGCTCGCCGACCATCGACGCGTACCCGCGCACGATCACCGCCAGCCCGTTGACCCGCTCCGTCGAGCGCGTGTTCATCTTGTGCGGCATCGCCGAGGAGCCGACCTGGCCGGCCTTGAAGCCCTCCGTGGCCAGCTCCGCGCCGGCCATCAGCCGGATCGACAGCGACAGCGACGAAGGCGCCGCCACCGACTGCACCAGGCTCGACACGACGTCGAAGTCGAGCGAGCGCGGGTACACCTGTCCGACGCTGTCGAAGACACGCGTGAAACCCAGGTGCGAGGCGACCCGCTCTTCGAGCCGCGCCAGCCTCGCCGCGTCGCCGTCGAGGAGGTCGAGCTGGTCGGCGCTCGTCCCGACCGGGCCCTTGATGCCCCGCAGCGGGTAGCGCCCGAGCAGGTCGCTGACGCGCTCGTAGGCGATCAGCAGTTCCTCGGCCGCCGACGCGAAGCGTTTCCCGAGCGTCGTCGCCTGCGCCGGGACGTTGTGGGAGCGCCCGACCATGGCCAGGTCGGTGTACTCGACGGCCCGCGACGCCAGCCGCGCCAACGTCGCCACGATCCGGTCGCGGACCAGCCGCAGCGAGTCGCGGACCTGGAGCTGCTCGACGTTCTCGGTCAGGTCCCGGCTCGTCATGCCCTTGTGGATGTGCTCGTGCCCGGCGAGCGCGCTGAACTCCTCGATGCGCGCCTTCACGTCATGCCTGGTCACGCGCTCGCGCTCGGCGATCGAGTCGAGGTCGACGTCGTCGAGGACGGACTCGTAGGCCTCGACCACGCCCTCGGGCACGTCGACGCCCAGGTCGGCCTGCGCCTTGAGCACGGCGAGCCACAGTCGGCGTTCGGCACGGATCTTCGCGGCCGGGTCCCACAGGGAGATCATCTCGGGGGACGCGTAGCGGGCGGCGAGCACGTTCGGGATCACCCGGTCATCCTCGCATCCCCCGTGGGGAGTGCTGGTGGGGCCGGTCGCGGACGTGACACGTAACCTCATGGCGTGCGTACTCTCCTGATCGGCACCGGGGGCCGGGAGCACGCCCTCGCGCTCGCCCTCGCCGCCGACCCGTCCGTGACCGAACTGATCTGCGCGCCGGGAAACCCCGGGATCGCCGCGGTCGCCCGGTGCGTGCCGGTCGACATCTCCGACAACGACGCCATCGCCGCGCTCGCCGTCGAGGTGGGCGCCGACCTGGTCGTCGTCGGCCCTGAGGCGCCGCTCGTGGCGGGTGCCGCCGACGCCGTGCGCGCCAAGGGCATCGCGGTGTTCGGTCCGTCGAAGGAGGCGGCCGCGCTGGAGGGCTCGAAGGAGTTCGCCAAGCGGGTCATGTCGAACGCCGGTGTGCCGACCGCGCGCGCCCACGGCTGCTCGACTCCCGAGGAGGCCGCGGCCGCGCTCGACGAGTTCGGCCCGCCCTACGTCGTCAAGGACGACGGCCTCGCCGCCGGCAAGGGCGTCGTGGTCACCTCTTCGCGCGAGGAGGCGCTGGCGCACGCCGCCGCCTGCGAGCGGGTCGTGATCGAGGAGTACCTCGACGGGCCGGAGGTCTCCCTGTTCGTCATCACCGACGGCACGACGGCCGTTCCGCTGCTGCCCGCGCAGGACTTCAAGCGCATCCGCGACAACGACGAGGGCCCCAACACCGGGGGCATGGGCGCCTACACGCCCCTCCCGTGGGCCGATGAGGACCTGGTCGACACGATCATGCGGACCGTCGCCGAGCCGACGCTCGCCGAGATGGCCTGCCGGGACAACCCGTTCGTGGGGGTCTTGTACTGCGGCCTGGCGCTGACCGCCGAGGGCCCGCGGGTCATCGAGTTCAACTGCCGCTTCGGGGACCCCGAGATCCAGGTGGTGCTCTCCTTGCTGGAGTCGCCGCTGGGGGCGCTGCTGTGGGCGGCCGCGCGCGGGGAACTGGCGACGGTGCCGGCGCTGAAGTGGCGCGAGGGAAACGCGGTGACCGTGGTCGTCGCGTCGGAGAACTACCCCGACAAGCCCGTGACGGGCAAGGTCATCACCGGTGCCGACGGTGTCCCCGGGGTCCTGCACGCCGGGACCGCGCGCGACGAGGCGGGCGCGCTGGTGTCGGCGGGTGGGCGCGTGCTGTGCTGCACCGCGACCGGCGCGGACCTGACCTCGGCGCGCGAGGCGGCCTACGCCCTGGTCGGCGGGATCGGGCTGGCGGGCTCGCAGCACCGGACCGACATCGCGCTCAAGGCGTCGAAGGGCTGACGCGGTCCCTTCGGCGAAGGGAGACCGCCGCCGCGATCGCCGCGGCGGTGACGAACACGGCAGCGACGGCCGGGTCGTAGAGGTCGCCAGAGTTCTGGAAACCGAACCCGGCGACCTCGCCGTGGTGGGGACGACGGGCTCAGTGCACGCCCGCTAAAAGCACGCCGCGTCCAAGCTTCACGCGATTCCCGCAGTGCAGTGGTGCCCTCTTTCCGCACCCGTGAAAATGCCGTCAACAGTTTGAGAACCCTGGCCAACTCCGACCACACGCCGGTTGACACTCCCGACCCTCGGCGACCATATTCTTATAAGGAACAACGTAAAGCGATCTCTCGGTCACGATGAGCAGAACTCCTTCGCAACCCCGCGATTTCCTCCACGGTTCCCCATGCCCGAGAACCGGGCGACTGACCTGACTCCAGCCCAACCCGAAAGGGTCCACAGATGCCGTTATCAGCACCTGAACTAGCTATTCTCGGCGACACTCCCATCACCATCCGTTCCACCGCCTTCCCCAACGTCTGCCTGCGGCTCGACGGCCGCGGCGTCACCTCCACCACCACCGAGGGCGCCGGCACCGTCAACTGCCAGTTCGCCCCCGGCGCCACCGGCCCCTATGAGAAGTTCAAGCTCCGCAAGCAGGCCGACGGCAGCTTTTCCTTCGAGTCGATCGCATTCCCCAACGTCTACCTGCGCCTCGACGGAACCGGAGTGACCACCCAGACCACGAACGGTGGAGGAAAGGTCAACTGCCAGTTCAACGCCAATGGCGGTGCCCGGGAGAAGTTCAAGCTCAACGCCCAACCGGACGGTTCCTTCTCTATCGAGTCGGTCGCCTCTCCCAACGTGTTCCTCCGGATGATCGCCACCGGCCTCACCGCCCCGGCCGGCGCCGGCGGCGGACTGGTCAACGCCCAGTTCAACGCCAACGGCGGCAGCCACGAGAAGTTCGTCATCGCCATGGCCGACCAGCGTCTCGCCTTCGCCGAACAGCACCAGCAGCAGACCCAATGGTGCTGGGCGGCCACCACCGTCAGCATCAACGCCTACTACGACCCGGCCACCGCCTGGACCCAGTGCAAGCTCGTCAACGAAGAGTACGAGCTCGACAACTGCTGCGGCGCGGCCGGCTCGGGCACGGCGTGCAACCGACCCTGGTACCCCGACCTGGCCCTGCGCCGCACGGGAAACCTCAACCAGTACCTCAACCGCGCGCTGTCGCTGGTCGAGGTCGGTGCCGAGATGAACAAGTCGGCGCCCTTCGGTGTCGGCACCTACTGGGCCGGAGGCGGCGGCCACGCCGTGGTCGTGCGCGGCCGATTCGTGTCGAACGGTGTCGAGTACGTCAGCGTCGCCGACCCGTGGGACGGCGACTCCGACGTCACCTACGACAACTTCCTCAACCGGTACAAGGACAGCGGCACCTGGCGCACCACCTATACGACGACCAAGGGCTGAGGAGTCGAACCATGGCATTGAACCTGCCCACCCCACCCCGAGGCGCCCCCGACGCCATCCGCGCCAAGCTCACCGAGTTCGCCGAGGGCGCGCGGTTCACCACCCGCGCCCTGAGTCAGGCGAGCCAGGAACGGCTCGACGTGTCCACCCCGCACCGGATCTACACGCTCGGCCTCGACGACATCGCCGCCGGCCACGGACTCGACCAGGCCCGCCCGGGCGGCTGGCGTTTCCTCGTCGAAGACGACGGCGCCCTCATCGCCAGCGCCGAGACGAGCGAGGCCGACGACGGCACGCACGAGCTGACCCAGTTCACCGAAGGCCCCTTCGTGGCCGCCACCGACAACGCGGTCAAGGCGATCCGCGGCCTGCCGCAGCTCGCCGTCGGCGGCTTCGAACTGCGCCTGCTGCGCATCCCCGCCCTGTACGTGATGGCGCTGTGGCTGCACTCGCCGGTCACCGACCTGCTGGTGCCGCTGGCGCCCTCACCGATCGGCAAGGAGGGCAGACTCGTTCCCGCGGTGGAGTTCTTCCGCGCCCTGACGACGCAGAACCGCCCCTCGGCCCGCCCGTCACCGTCGTCGGAGCCGCACGGACCGGCCGTCCCCTAGCCGAAACCCCGACGCCTCCCGCCCCGGACCGCGTGTCCCGGGCGGGATTCCCGTCAGTCCTTGCGGGCGGTGACCGCGATGGTCACGCCGAGACCGATCATCGCCAGCCCGCCGGTCCCGCCGACCATCGCCATCCGCCGCTCCGAGCGCCCGAACCACTGCCGGGCCGCCGCGGCGGCCAGCCCCCACGCACCGTCCATGACGCACGCGAGCACACAGAACAGCGCGCCGAGCACGACCATCTGCGCCGGAACCCCGCCCGCCTCGCGCTGTACGAACTGCGGGAGCACGGCGGCGAAGAACACCGCGGCCTTCGGGTTGGTCACGCCGACGACGAACCCGTCGCGCATCGTCCACCACACCGAACCGCGCTCGACACCGGTGGCCTCATAGACCGCGTGCAGGTCACGCCGCTGCCGCCACGCCGTCACCCCGAGGTAGACCAGGTAGGCGGCCCCGGCGAACTTGAGCACCGAGAACACCACCGCCGACTTCGCCACGATCGCGCCGATCCCGAAGGCGACCGCCGTGACCTGCACGAACGCGCCGACGGTGTTTCCCGCGACGGTCAGCAGCGCGGTCCGGCGGCCGTGCGCGAGCGCGCGCCCGATCACGAACAGCACGCTGGGGCCGGGCACGGCGATGAGCACGAAGGCCATCGCCGCGAAACCCGCGAGCTGACTGAGCTGAGGCATCGGGGTCGTCCTCTCCGTTTCGCGGAGTTCATTGTGACTCCGGCCTCGCCGTACCCGGTCGGCTCGTCCCACCAGTCAGGATGGTCGGGTGCCCAAGATCGACGATCGTGCCCTCAACCGCGCCCGGCTCTCCCGTTCGCTGCTGCTCGGGCGCTCGAATCTTCCCGTGACCGAGGCACTCGAACGCCTCGCCGGCCTGCGCGGGGACTCCTGCCGCGACATCCACATCGGTCTGTGGGCGCGACTGTCGGCCTACCGGCCGGAGACGACCACGCGCCTGCGCCTGGACGGCGAGATCGTCCTGACGGACCTGGCCGGCTCGCGCCCGCACCTGGTGACCGCCGCCGACTGCCTGTGGGCGCTGCCCACTCTCGCCCCGGCGAGGCAGCGGTTGATGCGGCGCGCGCTCGGCCCTTCCGTCGAGGGCATCGACCTGCGGGAGCTGACCGCCACCGGTCGCGCGATCGTCGACCGCGACGGCCCCCTGTCGGCCGCCGACCTCGGCCGCTCGCTCGCCGCGCACGGCCGCGAGGTCGGCTGGGGCGAGCGGCGCCCGGAGTCGCTGGCCGTGGCGGTCGGCCACCTGACGGGGCTGGTCGCGGTGCCGCCGCGCGAGGCGTGGCCGGCCGGCGGCGCCGAGCCGGTGTACATGACCGTGGAGACCTGGCTGGGGCGGCGCGTTGCCGAGCCCGACCCGGAGCGGCTCATCCGGCGCAGGCTCGCCGCCGCCGGTCCGGCCTCGGTCCGGGAGCTGGAGGCGTGGTCGGGGCTGTCCCGCCTGGCCGAGGTCGTCGCGCTGATGGACCTGCCCACTCATACCGGCGCGGCCGGGGAAACCCTGCTCGACCTGCCCGGCGCCGAGATCCCCGACCCCGCGACGCCCGCGCCCGTGCGCTTCCTTCCGGGGGACAGCGAGGGCACCGTCCTCGTCGACGGTTTCCCCTCCGCCACCTGGGAACTCTCCCGCACCGAGGCCCGCGCGACCCTGCGGCTGCGCCCCGCTCGCGCGTTCACCCCGGCCGAGGGGTCCCAGGTCGGCGACGAGGCCACCGCCCTGCTCAACTTCCTCGCGCCGGGCGCCGAGCACGCCGTCGAGGGCCTGTAGTGCACTGACCGGAACCGATCACCGGCGCACTGGCCCGAGGGCTCGCCCACGTCCCTCGCGATACGGTGATGCGATGTCTCGATCAGCCGAAACGGGTTCGAGCTCGTCTCCTGTCACCGCCGACGACGTCGACCTCGCCGTGCGGCTCGCCGTGAGCGTCCTTCGCGACGCACCCGCCGACCGGTGGGACGCCAAGGCCGGTTCGCTGGAGTGGAACTGCTGGGAGACCGCCGAACACCTCGCCAACGACCTCTTCTACTACGCGGTGCAACTGGGGCCGCAAAGCCCTCCGCTGGACACCCATGTGCCCTTCGCGTTGAGCCGGCGCTGGCCGAACGGACCTGCGGTCTTCTTCCTCGCCGAGCGTGACGCGGGACCGGCGGGCCTGGCGCAGGTGCTGGAGGCGTGCGGCGCGCTGCTGGTCGCCATGGTGCGGACCACGCCGCCCCACGTCCGCGCCCACCACGCCGCCGGGGTGTCGGACCCCGAGGGCTTCGCGGCGCTGGCGTTGCAGGAGACGCTGGTGCACACGCACGATCTGGCGGTCGGCTTCGGGCTCGCCTGGGCCCCGCCCTCCGCTCTCTGCTCGCGGGTGCTCGCCCGCCTGTTTCCCGAGGCTCCGGCCGGCGAGGATCCCTGGCTCACCCTGCTGTGGTCCACCGGGCGCACCGAACTGCCGGGACGTCCCCGTCTGACGACGTGGCGCTCGGACAGCACACCGCGGTCGTAGGAGCGGATCTCGCCGGCGAGCATGAAGAAGCGGCCCCGGGAAACCCGGGGCCGCTGCTTTCGAACTACGCGAGCTACTTCGCCGCGTTCACGTCCAGCTTGAAGCCGGCCGTGACCTCGGGGTGCAGCTTGACGTTGACCTGGTACTGGCCGAGCGCCTTGATCGGGCTGGTCAGTTCGAGGCGGCGACGGTCCAGCGCGGGACCGCCGGCGGCCTTGACCGCGTCGACGATCTCGGCCGGGGTGACCGAACCGAACAGGCGACCGCCGGAGCCGGCGCGCGCGGTCAGGCGAACCTGAACGGCGGCGAGCTGGGCGCGCACCTCGTTGGCGTGGTCGAGGCTGCGGATCTCACGCGCCGACTGGGCGCGCTTGATCGTGGCGACCTGCTTCTCGGCGCCCTTGGTCCACGCGATCGCGAAGCCCTGCGGCAGCAGGTAGTTGCGGCCGTAGCCGGGCTTCACGTCGACGATGTCGCCGGCGGAGCCGAGGTTGGAAATCTCCTGGGTGAGGATGATCTTCACGTTCGCCTCCTTAGCGGGTCGTCGCGGTGTACGGCAGGAGGGCCATCTCGCGAGCGTTCTTGATCGCGCGCGCGATCTGACGCTGCTGCTGGGCGCTCACACCGGTGACGCGGCGGGCACGGATCTTGCCGCGGTCGGAGATGAACTTGCGCAGCAGGGCCGTGTCCTTGTAGTCGACGTAGGTGATGCCCTCTTTGTCGAGAGGGTTCGCCTTCTTCTTAGGCTTGCGGATCGGCGGAGCCTTCGCCATGGTGTTGGTGCCTTTCTTGCGTGCTTGAGGAGCGCGGGTTTAGAAGGGGGGCTCGTCGTTGAACGAGCCGGCCGACGCACCAGCCGGGGAAGCGGTAGCCCAGGGATCGTCCATCGGGGCGCCACCGCCGCCGCCGGAGGAACGGCCACCGCCGCCACCACCGCCGCCGCCTTCGCGTCCCATGCGCTGAACCTTCGCCGAGGCGAACTTCAGCGACGGACCGATCTCTTCGACTTCCAGCTCCATGACGGTGCGCTTCTCACCCTCGCGGGTTTCGTACGAGCGCTGCTTCAACCGGCCCTGAACGATGACGCGCGAACCCCTGGTGAGGGACTCCGCGACGTTCTCCGCGGCCTGACGCCAGACGTTGCAGGCCAGGAACAGCGGCTCACCGTCGGTCCACGCGTTCTTCTCCTTGTCGAAGAAGCGCGGCGTGGAGGCCACCCGGAATTTCGCCACGGCGGCACCGGACGGGGTGAATCGAAGCTCGGGATCGTCGGTCAGGTTCCCGACGACCGTGATGACGGTTTCTCCTGCCATGACCACTCCTTGATGGGTCGCTTAACGTGGCGTGAGATTAGGTCTATCAGTGGGGTGTGTCAGTGCATCTCGGGACGAAGAACCTTCGTCCTCATGATCGACTCGTTGAGCCGCATCTGACGGTTGAGCTCAGCGACAGCCTCCGGCGTGGAGTGCAGGTCGATGACGGCGTAGATGCCTTCGCTCTTCTTGTTGATCTCGAATGCGAGACGACGACGCCCCCACACATCGAGCTTCTCGATGGTCCCGCCCGAAGTGCGGATCACGTTAAGGTACGTGTCCAGCGACGGGGTGACCTTCTGCTCCTCAAGATCGGGATCCAGGATCACCATGACCTCGTAATGACGCAAGACTTCTCCACCTCCTATGGTCTCGTCGGCCACGGACTGTCCGTGGCAGGAGGGCCTTTGCGTGTCGCGCGCGAGAGACGCCCGCAGCGCAACTCAACAAAGGTACACGAGCCGCCGACAGCGAGTTACGGCAGGTCAGCCGCTCGCCGCCAGGGTCCGCTCCAGCTCGCCACCGACCGCCTCGGTGAGTCCGGCGACGTCGGTGCGGTAGATCGCGTAGAGCATCTGCGCGGTGCCCTCCCCGCTGATCCACGTCTCGGCGTCGCCGGTGAGCCGGACCCGCGCCTTGCAGGACAGTTTCACGGTCTTGCCGGCGGCGACCTCGGCGCGGTCGGTGCAGCTCTCCTCGTCGCCGTCGGTGACCCAGGCCCGCGCGGACAGCTCGACCATGAAGGAGAAGTCGTCGTCCTTCTCCTCCTCGGCGCGGGGGAGGCCGACCTTCATCGACAGCGTGCACACGCCTCCGTTGGCGCAGTCGATGTCGACCTGCTCGTCTTCGAGGGAGCTGAAGATGTTGTCGTACCAGCGCACCTTCCCCAGGGTGGCGACCTCGCCGAGCACCTCCTCGCGCAGGCTCTCGACGGCCGCGCGGTCGGGGAAGGTCACGTTCCCGGTGAAGTCGACGCCGGTCTCCTTGAGTCCGGTGACGGCGACGCCCTCGATGCCGACGATCGCGCCGTCGGGGGCGATGTGCACGGTGCCCTCGCCCACCTCGACGGGGTGCGCGAGCCCGCCGGCGTAGGCGACGGCCTCGGGCAACGGCCGGAAGAAGACGCCCGCCTCGTCCATCGCCTCGCGCAGGCCATCGGCGTAGACCGGCGGCGTCATGAACTCGCCGGGGTCGATCCAGCCCTGGTCGTACACGCGGGCCCAGTCGTCGCCGATGCCCTTGACGGACTCCTCGTAGTTGCTGTCGGCGAGCCAGAAGTCCTCCGACGCGCGGACGAAGACGAGCCCTTCGGCGGAGAGCATCCCGGTCTCGTACTCCCCGGTCGCGGCCGTGCCGTAGGCGAACCCGCCCGCGGTGACCTGCCACGAGACCTGGACCTCGTCGACGTTGGAGGTGAGGCTGTTCTGCGTCCCCTCCAAGGCGATGATCGGCCGGGCGGCGAGAGCGTCGAGGCCGGCTTCGACCAGGGCGAGCGACTCGGCGGGCATCGTGTCGGGGGTGACGAGCACGCCGTCGGGTGCGCAGCCGGTGAGGGCGAGCGCCGCGGTCGCGGTGAGGGCGAGTGTCCGTGTGCGCATGGGGGTCTTCTCCCTGAGGGTGGTGCCCGGTCGGTGGGCGCCACGCCGTCGTCGTGTTCGACGAGTGGGCGGCGGTGGGGCGACAATGCCAAGGGTGGGGGTCCTCGTGGCCTGTCGTTTGCGCCGACCTGGACTAGAAGCCATTTCTAGAGATATTCTCTAGCCCTGTCAAGGAGAGGTGATGCCGGTGCCCGCCAAACGCGGTCAGGAGACCGTCGACAGGCTGCTCGACGCCGCCCTCGACGTGTACAGCCAGCGCGGGCGTGACGGGTTCAGCCTCACCGCGGTCCTCGAACTCAGCGGTGTGAGCGTCGGCAGCCTCTACCACCACTTCAGCAACTTCGACGGCCTGTCCGCGACGCTCTACAACCGCTGCACCGCCGACCTGCTCACCGAGCTGCTCGCCTGCCTCGACCCCCACGACAACGCCGCCGACGGTGTTCGCGCCATGGCCGCGGGCTACCTGGAGTGGAGCGCGAAGAACCCGGCGAAGGCGCGCATCGTGCACTTCCTGCCCTACGCCGGCTACCTGCCCGACAACGCCAAGCCGGTCGATCCCGAACCCGCCGACCTCTACCGCGAGATCGTCATGTGGTTCAACCCCTACCTCGTCTCCGGGCACATCCAGCCGCTCGCGCCGGTGATGATCGAGCTGCTCGTCTGCGGCCCGGTCGCCGCGACGACCAAGCGCTGGCTCGCCGGGGACCCGGGCATCGACATGAACGACGCCGCCCGCCTCATCCCCGAACGCGTCTGGCAGTCCGTGCGCGGCCCCCGAGGCTGACCGCGCGACCACGACGTGACGCTGTGTTTCACGTGAAACATCACCTCGGTCCGCCCACGACGGCGTCGCCGAGCTCGGTCCGGAGGTAGCGGACTTCGTGCCGGTGGCGCTCGCCGGCGATCAACCCGGTGTCGCGCAGGATCTTCAGGTGCTCCGACACCGTTCCGGCGGCGTAGGCGTAGCGGTGGGCGAGGCCGGTCGTGGTCGCCGGCTCGGTGAGCCCGAGCAGCAGCGTCGCGCGCGTGTGGCCGAGGAGCCGCCCGAGCGCGCGATCGGTCTCCCGGGTCGCCGTCTCCCACAGCGTGCCCAGTCCGCGCGCGGGGTAGACGACCGTCGGCTGCCACGGCTCGTCGACGATGACGATGACCTGGTCCCACCGAAACGCGCTCGGCATCAGCACCACGCCCTCGCCGACGAGATCGCGGTGCTCGGCGTCGCCGCGCGAGCGGGTCAGGACGTGGTCGTGCCAGCGCAGCGCCGGGTGGAGTTCGGCGAAGAGGCTGTCGAGGCCGCCCTCGGCCAGGCGTCGCGACTGGAAGCCGAGGTCGGCGTCGAGGAGCGCGCGCACCTTCGTCCAGTGCGGCTCGACGAGGGTTTCCCACGCCCGCGCGATCAGGTCGCACAGGAACGCCAGGACCCCGGCGGGCTCGCCGAGCAGGAGACGGCCGATCTCGCTGTCGGCCGCGCCGGGGCGCTCGGCGAGCGCGCGCTCGACTTCGGCGCGGACGCGCGCGGGCGATGTGAGCCGGACGCGCGCGAGGTCCATCGCGAACGTCGTCGCAGGCCCCAGCGGCGTCGGGGTCCAGAAGTCGGGGGAGTAGCCGCGCCGGGGCTGGAGGATGGTGATCGGACGCAGGTCGAGGTCGCGGGGGAGCGCGTCGAACCAGGCGGCGTGCGGGCCCTTGCCCTCCTCGGGCGAGGTGAGCCGCACTGCCGCGAGGGTCTCCCACACCGGGGACACCGCGAAGCGGGTCCGTCCCAGGTCGGCGGGGGTGAAGCGCAGGGTGACGGGCACACCGGTCCTCTCGAATGATTCGGATCTCCCCGAATCTCTTGATCAACGGTAGCCCGCTTGCGCAGGGTTGCCGAAGCACCGACGAACTGAGGAGAACGACATGACCGCCGTGACCCCCGAGTGGGAAACCCGCAACGACGAACTGTGGGCCGCCATCGACGACCACGACCCCGCCGACTTCCGCCGACTCATCGCCGACCACGCCGCCGTCCTCGGCGATGACCATCCGGTCTCGCTCTTCGAGCGGGCCTGCGCCTGGGACTCCACCGGCCACTCCGACAAGGCCGTCCCCCTCTACGACCGCGCCCTCGCGCTCGGCCTCGAAGGCGTGCGCCGCCGCCGCGTCGTCATCCAGATGGCCAGCTCGATCCGCAACCTCGGCCGCCCCGCCGAGACCCTCGCCCTGCTCACCGAGGAGCGGATGCGCACCAGCGACGAACTCGACGACGCCGTCGTCGTCATGTCCGCGCTCGCCCTCGCCGACCTCGGCCGCGAACGCGAGGGACTGTCCATGGTGGTCACCGCCATGGCCGCGCACCTGCCCCGCTACCAGCGCTCGACCCGTAACTACGCCCGCCTGCTCGTCGAGCCCGAGACGGCCTGAGCGATGATCCAGGCGTCCACCGCCGGGTGGGCGCCGGGAGGGAGCACGCGATGACCGCGGCCGACGAGAACTGGCAGCACCGCGTCGACGAGGTGTTCGCCTCCGACGACGAGGACACCTACATCGAGCGGATCGACGCGCTCGCCGCCGAACTGCCCGCCGGAGACCCGGCAGGGCTCTTCGAGCGGGGCGGCGCCCGCGACGCCACCGGCGACGAGCGGGCCGCGATCGGCTTCTACGAGAAGGCCCTGGCCGCCGGCCTCGACGGCGACCGGAGGCGCCAGTGCGTGATCCAGCTGGCGAGTTCCCACCGCAACGTCGGCGAGCACGAGCGGGCCGTCGCGCTGCTCACCGCCGAGCGCGAGCGCACCTCCGACGACCTCGACGACGCCGTGACGGCGTTCCTCGCGCTGGCGCTGTCGAGCGCGGGCCGCGACCGGGAGGCGCTGGCGTTGACGCTGGGCGCGCTGGGCGGGCACATGACCCGCTACCGGCGTTCGCTGCTGCACTACGTCGCCGAGCTGGGGTAGCGGCCGCGAAAAGAGAGACCGCGGGGCACCGGATCCGCAAGCTGGGTGGGACCTGGGGAGGAACGACCACACCGTGTGCGTAAATCCGATGCCCCGCGGGGCCTTTGCTGAAGGGTTCGATCTAGCTGGGTATTCTGCCGGGCTCCCGGGCTAGCGGGCAACCGACGAACGCTGCTGTGCGACCGTCCGAACGGCCGCCGCTCCCACGCCGACCAGACAGACGGTGGCGATGAGCGCGAGCAGACCGGTCGAGCCGCTGTTGGTCACGTCCCCGCCGACGGGTTCGACGGCGAAGTCGTTGCCGGGACCGCTGCCGGTTCCGGCGCCGGGGGTGTTGCCCCCGACCGGTGCGGCCGGGCCGTTGCCGTCGTCGGGAGCCTTGGCACCGGAGTCGGGCGGGACGGCGCCTTCGGCGACCGGGCGGTCGGTGTCGACCTCGGGCCGGTTGCCGGAATCAGGGGCGTCGGCGGGCTTGCCCTCGTCGTCGCCGCCGTCGCCGGATCCGCCGCCGTTGTCGTCACCGGGAGGCTGCGTCGGGTCGACGTCGTCGGGCGGCGCGGTGCTGCCCTTGACGGTGATGGTCGCCTTCTCCATCTTCTCGAACAGGCCGTGTTCGAGCATGCAGTCGGGGATCATCGCGACCTCGACGGACTTGGCGTCCAGCGTCACGACCTTCGACTCGTCCTTGGGAACATCGACCGTGGTGGAGCCGATGTGCAGGACGGCGTCGCGGCCGAGGTCGTTGGTGAAGGTCACCTTGGTCTCGGCGAGGACCTCCAGTTCGGCCGGGTCCGGCTTCGATGAAGGCGCCACCAGCCCGAGCAGACCGCAGCCGCCGTCGAAGGTGACCGACTTGCCGTCGGTGGTCTCCTCGGCCGAGGCGAACGGAGTGCCCAGCAGCATCGCGCCACCGAGTCCGAGCACCGAGACCGTCATGGCGACCGAGCGCCGGCTGACCGTTCTCGACGACTTCCTGCGGTGACGCACGTGGGCCCCTTTCGCCGTTCTTCGGATGCTTAACGTCATGAGTCGGTCCCCAGGTCGAAAGCTTCTATCGGAGGTAACGATCTGAATGTTCGGCGGTGACGCGCACCGGCGAAGAAAATTCTCGATCCACGCCCGAATGTGCCGTTTCGGGTGGCATCGCACCAAGCTTAGACAGGCACGCTGCCCTTGCGAAAGACCCGAGTCCCTGGTAATCACGCCGTCACGGGGGCGCATCGACCAGATAGGCTCACCCGCATGCGCATCGGGGCACACGTTGACGACGTCGATCCACTCGCCGAGGCGGCCGCGCGCGACGCGGACCTCGTTCAGTTCTTCCTCGCCGATCCGCAGGGCTGGAAGGCCCCGGCGGCTCGCGAGGACGCCGAGGCGATCACCGAAGCCGACGTCGACGTGTTCGTTCACGCCCCCTACGTCATCAACCTCGCCTCGCTCAACAACCGCATCCGCGTGCCCAGCCGCCGCCTGATGCTCCAGCACTCCAAGGCCGCCGCCAAGGTCGGCGCGAAGGGCCTGATCGTCCACGGTGGACACGTGCGCGACGGCGAGGACATCGCCACCGGTTTCGACAACTGGCGCAAGGCCTTCGCCTACGCGGAGAAGGAGGGCGGCCTGCCGACCAGGGTCCTCATCGAGAACACCGCCGGTGGTGAGCACGCCTGCGCTCGCCGCTACGAGATGATCGAGCGGCTGTGGGAGGCCATCGGCGAGTACGACCCCGGCTTCTGCCTCGACACCTGCCACGCGCACGCCGGCGGCCTCGACCTGACCGACGTGGTCGACCGCATCAAGGCGATCACCGGACGCATCGACCTGGTGCACGCCAACGACTCCCTCGACGGCTTCGACTCCGGCCGCGACCGCCACGCCAACATCGGCAAGGGCGAGATCGGCGCCGAGGCGATCGCGCACGTCATCCGCGAGGCGGGATGCCCGGCAGTGGTGGAGACCAAGGGCGGGGCGGCCAAGCAGTCCGAGGACATCACGACCTTGCGAGAGCTTCTGAAATGACGACCGAGACCACCCCCGGCGAGTCGACCGAAGAGCAGGGCTCGACCAAGGAGCGAGGCTCCGTCAAGGAGCAGAGCCCCGCGAAGGAACCCCCGGAGGCCGCGGTTCCCAGCCAGGCAGGCGAACCGGCCGTCGAGGAGCCGGACCCGGCCGAGGCCGCGGGCACGACGACGGTCGCCGAACCGCTCACCACCGAGACCGCTCCCGAGCCCCGGCGCGGTTCGGTCCTCAGCGCCGAGCAGGACCTCCTCGAAGCCTCCGACGCCGACCCCTGGCACAGGTTCGCCACCGGATCCACAGTGGACGACGACGGCCCCGACCCGGCCGAGCTCGACCGCTGGCGGCGCGCCCGCGTCCGCGCGTGGTTCGTCGCCCGCCACGAGTGGAGCATCGCCGCGGTCATCAGCGTCCTGGCCGCCGTCGGGATGACCTGGCCGGCCATGGCCGACCCGACGCACACCATCCCGCACGACGCCGGCGACCCCCTCGTGTCGGCCTATCTCATCGGCTGGGGCGGCCACGCGCTGATCACCGACCCGCTGAACCTGTTCGACCTCAACGTCTTCTTCGGCCAGTCGCTCAGCTACGCCTTCGGCGACACCCTCCTCGGCTTCGCGCCCGCCGGGACCATCGGCCACGGCCAGGAAGCGGCGCTGCTGCGCTACAACGTCCTCTACGTGCTGTCGGTCGCGCTCGTCGTGTTCGGCGCCTACGCCCTCCTGCGGCAGATCGGATCGCGCGTCCCCGGCGCCGTCTTCGGCGCCGCCGCCCTCGCCTTCGCGCCGTGGCGCCTGGCGCAGGCCGGGCACATCCAGATCGTCGCCGTCGGCGGGATCCTGCTGGCCCTGGCGATGCTGGCCAAAGGCCACGGCTGGTCGATGCGGCGCGGATACCGCCACCGCCGCGCACGCTGGGGCTGGGTCGCGGCCGGCTGGGGCGTCGCGGTGTGGCAGCTGACCCTCGGCTTCGGCATGGGCGTCCCCTTCGGGTACCTGCTCGCCGGGATCGTCGTCGTCGCCGCGATCGCCTGGCTGCTCGCCAAGCGCCCGCGGATCCCGAAGTGGGTCCTGCTCGCCGACGGCATCGGCGCGCTGGTCTTCGCCGGCGCCGCCGTGGCGCTGTCCATTCCGTACTACCGGGTCGCCGAGCAGTACCCGTACGCGGTGACCGACCTCGACCTCGCCGACCGCTTCTCGCCGTCGTGGCTGAGCTTCATCACCGCGCCGGCCGAGTCGTGGCTGTGGGGCGGACTGCACGCACCGGCCCGCGACGCGATGTACTGGCCGGCCGAGACGACGCTGCTGGTCGGCTTCGCGCTGCTGGGCCTGGGGCTGGCCGGTTTCCTGTACTCGGCGTGGTCTCGCCGCCAGCGCTGGTTCCTCGCGATCGGCCTGGTCGCCGGGATCGTGCTCACCATGGGCACGAACTTCCTCGACGACGGCGAGTGGGCCTACGCGGCCCTGCACCGCTACCTGCCGGGCTTCGAGGCGCTGCGCGTCAGCGGCCGGCTCGTGCTCTACGTGACGATCGTGCTGGCGATCCTCGCCGCGGGAACGATCACGCGGCTCGGCGACCGCCTGCACGACATGGCCGTCGAGCGCCGCATCGACCCGCGCGAACCGGTCCACCGGCCGCTGCTGGGCCGGGTGGCGCTGTTCCTGCCGGTCGTGCTGGTGCTGCTCGAAGGCGTCTCGGTGATGGCGCATCCGACCGTCCCGCAGGCGCCCGCCGCCTTGGCGACCGTCCAGGGGCCGACCCTGATGCTGCCGTCCTCGCGCGCCGATGACGCCCTGGCGATGCTGTGGTCCTCGCAGGGCTACCCGCAGGTCGTCAACGGGGCGGCGACCTTCGTGCCGAGGACGCAGGACCGCATCCTCGACATCGCGGTCTCCTTCCCGCAGGCCAACGCGGTCGCCGCAATGCGCCGGCTCGGCGTGAAGACGGTCGTGGTGCAGCGCGAGAAGATCGCCGGGACCTCCTGGCAGCACGTCCTCGACTTCCCGCCGACCGACCCGACGGTGCTCGTGGCCGATCTCGGCGAGATCGTCGTGTTCACCTTGTCGTAGCGGGCCGTCAGGCCGTGGCGGGCTTCTCGGCCGTACCGAGCGCCGTCGGCGACAGCAGCGAGTCTCCCTTGTAGACGGAGTCCTCGTCGTCGTCGACGGCGTACCCGGCGACCGCGTCGAGCTCGGGCCGCCACATCTCGCGGATGATCAGCGCGCACAGCACGGCGACGGTGGTGATCCGGCCGAGCGAGGCGACGATGAACACCCACTCGGGGAACGCGAAGCCGCCGCTGGCGTTGATGAGTTCGCCGTAGAAGGCGAGGAAGTAGAACAGCTCGGCGCACTGCCAGGCCAGGAACGCGCCCCACTTGGGGCGGGCCAGGATGACCAGCGGGAGCAGCCACAGGACGTACTGCTGCGACCAGACCTTGCCGGTCAGCAGGAACGCGGCCACGACGAGGAAGAGCAGCTGCGCCAGGCGCGGTTTGCGGGGCGCGAAGGCGACCATGACGGCGATGCCGACGCAGGCGACCACGAACAGCAGCAGGTAGGCGGAGTTGAGGAACGAGCGGCCGTCGAGCAGGTGCACGCCCTCGGAGGGCGTGAGGAAGCGCAGGACGTACCAGAGCGTGCCCCAGTCGATGCCGCGCTCGGAGTTCAGCTCGAAGAAGCGCTTCCAGCTCTCCGGCCACAGCAGCGCGACCGGCGCGTTGACCATGACCCAGGTGAGCAGCGCCGTGCCCAGGGTCAGCATGGTCTCGGCGTAGCGTCTCGACCGCCAGGCGAGCAGCAGCATCGGCCCGGCGAACAGCAGCGGATAGAACTTCGCCGCGACCGCCAGGCCGAGCAGGATCCCGGCCCACACGAAGTACTTGCGCCCGAAGGCGAGCAGGAAGAACGTCGCCAGCGACACCGCCAGCAGGTCCCAGTTGACCGTCGCGGTGTAGATGATCGCCGGTGCCGCCGCGAGCATCATCGCGTCCCACGGCCGGCGTCTGCGCAGGGCCCAGATCGCCGCGACGGCCCCGATCCCGAGCAACGACAGCACGACGGCGTTGATGTCGAAGAAGGTGCGGGCCTGGTCGAGGGCGGGGTTCCCCTGGCCCATCCAGTACACCGGGAGGCCGAGCACGCCCATGAAGACGCCCGTCAGGACGGGGTACTCGACGGGGTGGTCGCGGTAGGGGACGGCGCCGTTGGAGATGTTCTCGGCGTAGTAGAGCGCGACCACGTCGGTGTAGCAGAACTGCTTGTACTGGCTGTTGTCCGCCCAACCACCGTCGCGGCAGGGCGACTTCTGCAGGAAGGAGAACGCGAAGCCGATGATCGCCACGAAGAGCACCACCCGCAGGACCGTCCAGAAGCGACGGCGGGGCGGGCGGATCGCGTGCTCGCCGACCGGGCCGCCGATGGCCTCGGAGAGTTCGCGGACCACCGGGTCGGTGTCGGACGGGGCGGCCTGGACGGGCGTCATGGTGGCTAATGGTAGCGGTGGGCGGACGTCCGGCCGCGACCGTGCGCGACCCGCCGGAGCGTCGCGGCGAGCCCGTCGCGCGGGTTACTTCTTCCTGAGGCCGCGCAGCAGCAGGCCGGTCAGCCAGCCGGCCGCGAAGGTGACCAGCAGCGTGATCCACATGGGCATCGACATGCTCGCCACCCACAGCTGGACGGTCACGGTGCCGGTGTTGGCGAAGACGAACCACAGCGCCAGGCCGACGATGATCAGCCCGACGACGATGCGGGTGATCGAGATGCCGCGTTTGGGCGTGTCCGGTGTCGTCGAGGTCATGGCTCCCCCGTCCGCTCGACGTGGCCGCGACGTGGCGCGGTCTCCCACGCCCATTGTCGCTCCGGCGGGCGTTCCGCGCGGCCCGATCGGCGTGAACGACCGTCGCGTGCAGGAGTGACGGGCCCCACGTGGCATGGTTAGTGAATACTCACTAACCTAATCTCATGCGCACCGAAGAAGAGCTCGCCCCCACCGGAGAAGACGCCGAGCCCATCCGCCCACGAGGGCGCGGCCGCCGCGCCCTCGTCTGGACCGCCGCGACGCTCCTCGTACTCGTCGCCGCCATGGCACCCCTCGCCTACCTGACCTTCCTGCGCCCGCCCGCGCTCGACCCCCAGGACTTCCTCGACGGCGACCGCTCCGGCGACGGCCCCGTCGTCGTCATCGCCGGAGCCAGTTCCGTGCACGGCATCGGATCGGCCGACTTCGTCGGCCTCCTCCGCGACCGCTTCGCCGCCGACGGGCACACCTTCGTCAACGCCGGATCCAACGGCGACACCGCCGCCGACCTCCTCGCCCGCGCCGACGACATCGTCGCCGTCAACCCCGACCGCGCCGCCGTTCTCGTCGGCACCAACAACGTCCTCGCCGCCGCCGACGGTGACGAGGAGACCGCCCTCGCCGACTACCGCCGCGACCTCGAAGCCCTCATCGCGCGCCTGGACACCGAGACCCGCGCCGAGATCGCCCTCTACTCCCTCCAGCCCCTCGGCGAGGACCTCGACGACGACGGCAACCGCCGCCTCGGCCGCTTCAACCAGGTCGTCGCCGAGGTCGCCCTCGCCCACGGCGCCGCCTACCTCCCGCTCAACGAGACCCTGGCCGAGACCGTCCGAGCCGAAGGCGGCTCCCAGCCCAGCGACTTCTCGCTGGGCTCGGCGGCCCTGGCGGGACTGCGGCACTACTACCTCGGGCAGAACTGGGACGAGATCGGGCGCTCCAACGGGTACCGGGTCCTGGTCGACGGCGTGCACCTCAACGACCGCGGCGCCGCCGTCGCCGCCGACCTCGCCGAGAACTGGCTGCGCGCGACCTGACCCCGGATACGACGACGGCCCCGGGACTCGAAAGCCCCGGGGCCGTTCACATCACGCGGCGACGCGCGCCGTCAATCGCCGAATGCCCGCCGTCGTCTACGGCCCGCGAGGGCCAACCCCAGCACGAGCACCGATCCCGCGCCCGCCAAGGGTTCCGGCGCCGGGTCGGCTTCACCGACCCGGTTGTTGCCGTTGCCGTTGTCCTCGCAGTTGGGCTCCCAGAAGTCGCAGGTCGGCGTCGGCGAGGGGCCACCGGTCGGATCCGGAGTACCGGTCGGATCGGGCGTTCCCGTCGGATCCGGCTCATCGGTCGGATCCGGCTCCTTGGTCGGCTCCGGCTCGATCGGCGCCGAGTGGTCGCCGTTGGTCGGGCTGCCCGTCTTCGTCGGCGGGTCGAAGACCTTGGGATCCTTGTCCTTGACGTACTTCACGGCCTTGTTCATGAACTCCCACCAGACCTGCCCGGACAGGCCGGAACCGTAGGTGGGGTTGCCGTCGGCGTCCTTGAGGGAGCCGTTCTCCTCGGACTTGTCACCCAGCCAACTCGCCGCGGCCAACTGCGGAATGTAGGCGGCGTACCAGTTCTGCGAGTTCTCGTCGCAGGTGTCCTTGCAGTACCGCTCCCACGTGCCGGTCTTGCCGGCGTACTCGCTGCCGTTGTCCAGCGTGGTCCCGCCGACGCTCGGGTGAATCGTCTTGAGGACGTGGCTGGCGTCGATCGCCACCTCCTGCGGGATCACCTGGACACCCTCGATCTTCTTGGTCGGCTCGATCTCCTCGCCGTTCTTGAGCACCTTCTTGATGAAGTGCGCCTCGTGGCGCTCGCCCTTGTTGGCGAGGGTGGCGAAAGCGGCGGCCATGTCGTGCACGCTGACCTGGTACTGGCCGAAGCCGACCTCGTTGTCGAAGCAGTTGTGGTATTCCTCGATCGGTGTGTTGTCGAGGTCCACCTGCTTGAATTTGCAGTGGTTCTCGCCGCCGCCGGTCATGTGCGTGATGCCCATGTCCCGCGCGGTCGCCACGACGTTCTCCGCACCATAGGTCGTCGTCATCGAGTAGGTCGGCACGTTCAGCGACTTTCGGATGGCGTCGATCATCTTGCAGTCTTTGCCGCAGCTGTTGTCGTTCTCGGAGTTGGTGACCTCTACCTCGCGGTCGTCGAACTTCTTCGGCGAGGTCGAGTCCCACAGCGAGTCGATCGAGGCGCCGCCGACGGTCTCGGTGCCGCGCAACGCCGTCAGCATCGTGAAGACCTTGAACGACGAGCCCGGCTGGTGCGGGCTGAGCAGGCCGGCCTTGTCCACGTCCGAGCCGTTGTCGCTGCCGCCGTAGTAGGCCTTGACCTCACCATTGCTGGGATCGACGGCGACCAGGGCGGCGCGCAGGTTGTCGGGCTGGGACTTCAAGACCTTGCCCTTGTCCGAGGCGGCGTCCTTGGCGGCCTTCTGCATCTTCTCGTCGATCGTCGTGACGATCGTGTAGCCGCCGGTCTTCTCCAGTGCCTCCTTGGAGATCCCGTATCGCTCCTCCAGCTCGCCGTGGAGCAGTTTGTGGGACACGAAACCGGTGTGCTTGTCGCCGCCGACGCTGGCCGGGTTGCTCGTCTTCTCCAGGGTCTCGGGGACCTCGGTGATCGACGCGCGGGTGGCGGCGTCGAGGTGGCCGATGGTCACCATGGAGTCGAGGACGTAGTCGAAGCGCTCCTTGACCTGCTGCTCGTTGTCGATCCCGAGCGGGTCCATCGGGTCGAAGGCGCCGCTGGGCGACTTGATCTGCCCGGCCAGCAGCGCGGCCTCGGCGACGGTCAGTTCGGTGGCGCTCTTGCCGAAGAAGGCCTTGGCCGCGGCGCCGATGCCCTCGGCGGTCCGTCCGAAGGGGACGAGGTCGAGGTAGAAGCCGAGGATCTGGTCCTTGGTGTACTTGTCGTCGAGCTTCATCGCGATCACCGCCTCCTCGGCCTTGCGGCCGTAGGACGCCTCGTCGCGGAACTCCGCGGCGATACCGGCGTACTGCTGGGTGATCGTGGAGGCGCCCTGCGTCTCGCCGCCGGTGATGTTGTTCCAGAAGGCGCGCATGACGCCCTTGAAGTCCACGCCGGGGTTGGTCTCGAAGGACTGGTCCTCGGCGGCGATCACGGCGTACCTGACGTGCTCGGGAAGCGTGGCGACGTCGACCTTCTCGCGGTAGGCGCTGCCCAGCCGCGCCATCTCCGACTCACCGTCGTCGTAGAAGACGACGTTCGTCTGCGGCATGGGGATGTCCTCGGGGAGCGCCACGCTCTGGAAGAACATCGTCCCGCCGAGCAGCCCGACGCCCGAGAGCATCACGGCGACGCATCCCATCGCGATGAGGCGCCGCTTGCGTTTGCGCTTCTTGAGCAGCTTCGCCTTGCCCTCGGGATCGTCGTCCTTCGGGGTTCCCACCCGGCGCTTGCCCGCGCCGGCGCGGCGGGTTCCTCCGCGCCGTTCGTAGGCGGCCTTCAGGGCCTCTTCGCGTTCCTGGGCGACCGCCTCGACCGAGGCACTTCCGGCGACGGCCTTCCGCCGGGCCGGCGACTCGCGCGGCGACCGGTAGTCGTAGTCGTCCCAGACCTCGTCGTCATAGCGGCGGTCGTTGCGGTGGTCACCGCCCGTCGCGTATCCGTCGCGTTGTCCGGCCGATTCGGCCCGGCCGCCACGATCACCGTACGAACGGTAGTCGTCGTGGTCGCCGTGGTCTCGATAATCGCCGTGGTCGCGATAGTCGGCCCGCGAGTCGTCGTACTGGCCGCGCGCCGGTTCGCGATCGGTGTGCCTGCCCATCCGGTCCCGCCTTTTTCGGTCTGGTACGGAGGTCTGGTGGTGCCTCGGGGATTCGTCGTGAACGGTGGTACTTCGGCCCGGGATACGACGAACCCGCCGACGAAGACTACTCGTCGGCGGGTTCGTGTGGATCAGGTGCTGCTGAGCGAATATCCGCGCTCGAAGGTGGCGTAGGGAAGCACGCTCATGGAGTCACCGAAGTGAGCCGACTCGCCACTGTGGATGGCACCGTCGCTCGCGAAGGGTGCCGATCCGGCGCCCCCCGCGATACCCCAGTTGTCGTTGTTCCCATTGCCATTGTTGCCATCGGCGTCCTGGCCGTCCTCACCGTCGGTCCCGGGGCCGCCGGGCCCACCGGGAATGATGGGACAGTTCGGGTCGATGATCGGCGTGCACTTGTCCTTGTCCTTCTCCTTGTCGGGCTTGGCGTCGCCGGCGTTGATGTCACCGGTTCCGACCTTCGCCGGGAAGGGGATGACCTCTTCGCCCGCGAGCGCCTTCTCCATGAAGTTCTTCCACACCGAGCCGGCCGTCATCGAGCCGTAGAGCTCGTTGCCGTTGACGTCGGTGACCTTGCCGTTGTCGTTCTTCTTGTCGCCGACCCACACCGCCGTCGACAGCTGCGGGGTGTATCCGACATACGAGGTGTTGGAGTTCTCACCGTCGTTGCAGTTCTCGACCTCACCGTTGACGCAGTCGCGCTCCCAGGTGCCGGTCTTGCTGCCGTTCGGGCGCATGCCGCCCTCCAGCGGACCGACGGAGGGCTGGATCCCCGAGGAGAGCACCCAGGAGATGTCGGCCGACTCGGCCGAGCCCATCGCGGGGGTCGCCGCCGGCTCGTACTTCGGCTCGACCTTCTCGCCGTCCTTGGTCACCTCGGCGATGAAGTGCGACTCCATGTGCGTGCCGTTGTTGGCGATCGTGCCCGCACCGACGGCCATGTCGAAGACGGTGGCCGGGTACTGGCCGAAGGACACCTCGCGGTCGAACCACTCACGGCTCTTGCTGAAGTCGAAGTCCTTGTCGAACTCGTGCCACTTGCCCTGGTTGTCCTCAAGACCGGTGATGCCCATGGCGGCCGCCATCTCGACGATCCTCTCGGCGCCCCACTTGTCGGCGATGGCGAACATCGGCGTGTTCAACGACTGGCGGATCTCCTCGGCGAGGGTGCAGCGTGCGCAGGCGCCGCTGCTGTCACCGGAGTTGACCACCGGGCCGGCCGGGTCGGTGTTCATGCGGCCCTCGAACTCGCGCGGGGTCGAGCCGTCCCACTTGGAGTCGACCGACGCGCCGCTCTGCAGCGCCGAGGCGAGGGTGAAGATCTTGAACGACGAACCCATCGGGTGCGCGTCGCCCTCGGGGTCGCTGTCCTTGATCTTCGGCGGGCGGCCGGCCTTGTCGATACCGGTGCCGTTCTCGGTGCCGCCGTAGTAGGCCTTCACCGCACCGGTTCGGGGATCGACCGCGACGAGCGCGGCGAGCAGGTTCTTCGGCTGGTCGGGCATGATCTCGCCCTTCTTGCCGCGAGAGGCCGCCTTGATGGCCGCGTCCTGCATCTTCTTGTCGATCGTCGTGGTGATCGTGTAACCACCGGCGTTCTCGATCGTGTTCGGGATGCCCTCGGCGGTGTTGCCGTTGCCGTAGAGCATGTCCGAGGTGATGCCGTAGCGCTTCTCCAGCTCGTCGATGACGTAGCGGTGGGAGACGAACCCGGTCGACTTGTTGTAGCCGAAGTCGGCGGGGTTGCTGGTCTTCTTCTCGACCTTCGGCAGCTCGTTGTAGACCTTGGTGTGCTCGTCGGCGGGGATCTTGTCCATCGCGAGCATGCTGTCGAGGACGTAGTGGTACCGGCCGATCACGTCGGCCTCGGTACCGGTGCCCTCGGGGTGCTCGGGGTCGTAGAAGCCGTCGGGCGACTTGATCTGCGCGGCCAGCAACGCGGCCTCGGCGTGGTTGAGCTCGGTGACCGGCTTGCCGTAGAAGGCCAGCGAGGCGGCGCCGATGCCGTAGGCGGAGCGTCCGATGTAGACGACGTCGAGGTAGAAGCCGAGGATCTCGTCCTTGCTGTACTCGTCGTCGAGCTTCATGGCGATGACGGCCTCACGCGCCTTGCGGCCGTAGGTCGCCTCGTCGCGCATGTTGGCCGCGATGCCCGCGTACTGCTGGGTGATCGTCGACGCACCCTGCTTCTGTCCGCCGGTGATGTTGTTCCAGAAGGCGCGCATGACGCCCTTGAAGTCGACACCGGGGTTGGTGTAGAAGGTCTCGTCCTCGGCCGCGATCACCGCGAACTTCACGTGCTCGGGGATCTGCTCGTAGGGGACGTTGACCCGAAACTCCTTGCCGATGCCGCCCATCGACTCCCCGCCGGCGTAGGTCACCGAGGAGGAGGCGGTCAGTTCGAGCTCGTCGGGCAGCGGGACCCCGGCCCAGAAAGTCGCGACGCCGAAGACGCTCACGCCTCCCAGCACCGCGACGACACAGCCGAAGATGGCCCATCTGCGGATGCGTTTCTTCTTCTTGAGCCGCTTCTTGCGGGCGGCGAGCTCCTCGTCGGAGGGCTTCGTGCGCGGACCGGTGACGGTCGCGCGGCCCTTCGCCTCGGCCTTGCCGACCGAGGCGCGTCCCACGGTGGGCGGCTCGTAGTCGTAGGGGTCGTGCGCGGGCGGAGCCGAGACCATGCCGGGCACCGACGCGCGACCGCTCGCCGGCTCGGCGTGGTTGCGCGCCGGGTCGGAGTAGTCGTATCCGTCACCCCAGGCGGGCGGCTGCCCACCCGCGGGTCCTCCACTCACCGGGCCGTCGCCGTAGCGGCGGTCCCCGTACGGCTGTCCGCCTGCGGGTCCGCCACTCACGGGAACCTCGCCGTAGCGGCGGTCTCCGTTGTCGTAGTTGTCGTAACCACCGGGCACGCGGGCTGAGCCGCGACTGGAGTGGTCGGCCATTCGGTCACACCTCTTCAAGCTGGTTCGGACGTGAAGACGACCGGGGTTCGCCGGAGCCGTGCGCCTTGCCCAGGAGGAAGCGGAACACCAGGTGATTCCACCCACAACCGCGGCAGACCTCTACTGCGTAGACCTCGAATTCACGAAAGCCGTTCGCAATGAGGGCCAGCTCGCGGAGGCTGCGCGCCTGTCCGGCCGACGTCTTCAGTTCGTCGCCAAATATGTAGTGCACGTTCCGGACGTTGTCGCGCCGGCAGATGGGGCAGCGACGTTGCGTCGCCTCACCATGAAACCTGGCCGCATTCAGCAGGTACGGCGAGGCGTCGCACACCTCGGCCGTACCGGTTCGTCCAGAGTAGACGTCACGCAGAAGCGCTCGCCGTTGAAGCGAGTAGTCCACCACCTGACGCTGAGCATGCACGGGCAAGAGCGTACGCGGGTTGGGCCACCTGGACACGCCTGGCCGCCCGCCTTGTCCGCATTCATGTGGAACATGACTCAAGCTCTTGCCGGTTCGGAGGATGAGCGCTAGGGTTTCGATGTATCAGACCGATACATCTGCGGGCTACATCGACGCACGTATCGGTTGACATTATCGAGGTTCGTGAACGGTGGTCCTCCGGTGTCCCCGGCCGGGACGGAGATCACCGCGCGCGACGAGGCGGGATGGGAGGCGAGGCGCGTGCTGGAGTTGGCCGTACTCGGTCTGCTGCACGAGTCGCCCATGCACGGCTACGAGTTGCGCAAGCGGCTCACGTCGTTGCTGGGGGCGTTTCGCGCCGCGTTCAGCTACGGCTCGCTGTATCCCACGCTCAAGCGCCTCAAAGAGGCCGGCTACATCGCCGAGGACGCGGGCGACCCCGACCAGCTGGTGCCGCCGCTGACCGGTAAGCGCGGGCGGATCGTGTACAAGCTCACCGCCGAGGGCAAGGAGCGGTTCGCCGACCTTCTCGCCCAGGCGGGTCCGGAGACCTACGAGGACTCCGGGTTCGGGGTCCACTTCGCGTTCTTCTCCCGGCTCGACCAGGCGCAGCGGTTGCGGATCCTCGAAGGCCGCCGCCGGCGCATCGAGGAGCGCCGGGAAGGCCTGCGCGAGACGCTGACCAGGTCGGTCGAGCGGCTCGACGCCTACACCCTCGAACTACAACGTCACGGACTCGACGCCTGCGAGCGGGAGGTGCGGTGGCTCAACGAGCTCATCGTCTCCGAGCAGTCCGGCAGACCGCCGTCGGTCACGACCGTCGGCGGGTCCAATAACCCGGAGCCGCAGGCTCCATCCGTTGAGGAGGCGTCCCCGGCAGAGCCGGACGCCGCCCGAAAAGAAGAGAACTAAGGAGGCATGCGCGATGGGTGCTGTTCGTGTGGCCATTGTCGGTGTCGGCAACTGCGCGTCTTCGCTCGTGCAGGGCGTGGAGTACTACAAGGACGCCGATCCAGGCCAGCGGGTCCCGGGTCTCATGCACGTCAAGTTCGGTGACTACCACGTCGGTGACGTGCAGTTCGTGGCCGCTTTCGACGTCGACGCCAAGAAGGTCGGCCAGGATCTGGCCGCGGCCATCTCGGCTTCGGAGAACAACACGGTCCAGTTCGCCGACGTGCCGCCCACCGGCGTGATGGTGCAGCGTGGACCGACCTTCGACGGTCTCGGGGAGTACTACCGCGAGATGGTGCAGGAGTCCGACGAGAAGCCGGTCGACGTGGCCGCCGCGCTGCGCGAGGCGAAGGTCGACGTGGTCGTGTCGTACCTGCCGGTCGGGTCCGAAGAGGCCGACAAGTTCTACGCGCAGGCCGCGATCGACGCCGGGTGCGGCTTCGTCAACGCCCTGCCCGTGTTCATCGCCTCGGACCCCGAGTGGGCCAAGAAGTTCGAGGACGCCGGGCTGCCGATCGTCGGTGACGACATCAAGAGCCAGGTCGGTGCGACGATCGTGCACCGCGAGCTGGCGAAGCTGTTCGAGGACCGTGGCGTGGAGTTGCTGCGGACCTACCAGCTGAACTTCGGCGGGAACATGGACTTCATGAACATGCTGGAGCGCAAGCGTCTGGTGTCGAAGAAGATCTCCAAGACCCAGTCGGTGACCTCGCAGATCCCCCACGAGATGGGGAAGAGCGATGTCCACATCGGACCGTCCGACCACGTGCCGTGGCTCGACGACCGCAAGTGGGCCTACATCCGGCTTGAGGGCCGTTCCTTCGGCGACACTCCGCTGAACGCGGAGCTGAAGCTTGAGGTGTGGGACTCGCCGAACAGCGCCGGCATCATCATCGATGCGGTGCGTGCGGCGAAGATCGCCCTCGACCGCAAGATCGCGGGTCCGGTCATGGGGCCGTCGGCTTACTTCATGAAGTCGCCGCCGGTGCAGTACGCCGACCACGACGCGCACGAGGCCGTCGAGCAGTTCATCCGCGGCGAGATCGCGAGCTGAGCTCTTTAGGTTCTGTACTTCGGGCCGCCCCTCACCGGAAGGTGGGGGGCGGCTCTTTTGGCGGGTTGTTCGACTGTCCGGTCAACTGTCGGGGCGGAGGCGATGGAAGTCCGCCCTGATCGCGTGCTGCTTCGAGTAGTGGTCTTCGAGCCGATGCCGCCCATGGTGCCTGTCGAGTTGGTAAGCCAGCAGACAGAAGTAACAGGTGCAGTACTTGAAGACCGAGAGGTCATGGTTATGAGCGGCGCTGACGAGAGTGGCGACCGCAGCCGCGACAGGCAGTGTCGCTAGGAGGGTGGCGCCGACGAGGAGTGTTACGTTCTCCGGTGACATTTGAGACCTGATTTCTCTGTCATCGCAGCCGCCCGGAGTTGTCTAGGCCACGGGCGGCTGCACTCTGTTTAGGGATCGAACGACTAAGTGCCAGCGGTCTTCGGGCCGATCGAGGCGAGCGCGGATCTCGTCGATGGCGTTGGCGAGCGCGTCGCAGGGGTAGGGGCCGTTGCAGGTGACGCAGCGGCCCGAGCGGCCTCGGGTGTGCAGGCGGTGCACCGTCCACGGGTCTGGTTCAGGCGGATTAGTGCCGCTCACGACAACGAATTCCCTTCGCCTCATCAGCTGTGAGTGAAAGCCGCGCGAGGAGATTGGTCGCCCACCGCAGTTCGTCGGATTTGTAGGGCTCGCACCCCACGACGTGCACCGCCCACCGGATGTCTTCCTCGCACCGCCAAGTCCCCGACGTCCCCCACAGGGATGCGTAATCGGCGAGCAACGCGAAAATGTGGTTCTCCCGTTTTGCACCGAGCCAGGCGACGAGATCCGTGAACGCCTTCCCTCGAAAATCGGGCGTGTCCGCGCTGGTCATGGCCCCCACCTTCCAGAACGTGATGCTGGTGTTACCCAAGTGACAGCATTACACACGAGTTCGGTAGAGTGCAAGAAGGGTAAATACAACGCTTCGATCCCGCGATATTGGAGGACACCAATGCCTGCCAAGAAGTTCCCGACTCTTCGCGCCCAGTGGCTCGGCGAGGAACTGCGCAAGCACCGCATGGACGCCAACGTCACGCTCGCCGACGCCGGGCAGTACCTACAGCGGGATCAGGGCACGATCAGCCGCATCGAAAACGGCCTCGTCCCGGCCCGCGTGGCGGACGTGATGGCGCTGCTCAACTTCTACGGCGTCGACGACCCGATGGTCCGCGCCAACCTCGAACAGATCAGCCGCGACGCCTGGCAGAAGGGTTGGTGGGACGGCTACTCGAAACACGCGCCCGCCTGGATGCTCGACCTCGCGTGGATGGAGAGCCGCGCCCGGCACATCCGCTCGTTCGACCCGATCGTGTTCCACGGGATGCTCCAGACAGAGGAATTCGCCCGCGCTTTGATCGCCGCCGGTGACCCGGACGTCAGCTCGGGTCAGATCGACAAGTGGGTCGACCTTCGCATGGAGCGCAAGCGCATCCTCGCTGGAAACCAGCCGGTGCGCTTCAGCTCGGTCGTCGATGAGTCAGTGTTGAGGCGTCGGCTTGGTGGTACCGAAGTGATTCGCGGCCAGCTACGCCACCTGCTGAACCTCGCGGACAACAGCTCGGTCCAGATCCGCGTTCTGCCAGGTGATGCACGCGTCCACCCCGCACCGAACGGCGCGTTCGCGCTACTCGATCTTCCCGAGCCGTATCCGCATGTCGGCCACATCGACACAGTCTCTGGAAACCTGTGGGTCGAAGGAGAAGAGGCCGATGTGATCGCCAAGCGATACGATCGCCTCGAGTCCGCCGCGCTAAGTCCAGCCGATTCGGCGGCGAAGATCCGGCAGTTGCTCAAGGAGCTCGAATGACCGTCTGGCGCAAAAGCAGCCGCAGCAGCAACGGCACCGGCCAGTGCGTCGAGGTCGCCTGCCTCAACGACCACCCCTGGCGCAAGTCGTCCCGCAGCAGCAACGGCACGGCCCAGTGTGTCGAGGTGGCCCCCACCGCCCCGGCCACCGTCGCCGTCCGCGACTCGAAAAACTCCGCCGGCCACGACTACCCGGTGCTCACCCTCACCACCCCGGCCTGGTCGGCCTTCCTCGCCGACCTCCGCACCGGCCGCCTCGACACCCTCTAACCCCCTCCGGCCCGGCGGCGGCACCCCACCCCGCCGAGCCCCGGTCTCACGCCCTCACCCCGCGCCGGCCCACCGCCTCACCCCAAGGCGAGCACGGCGACCGTCTGGTCCCCGCTCATCTCCCCGTTCTCCACGAACCCCAACTTCCGGTAGAACTCCTGCGGCCCATCACTTCCCGGGTGATACGTCACGTACAGCTCCGTCCCCCCACGCCGCCGGATCTCCGCCGCGACTTCCCCCACCGCGAAGCGCCCGTACCCCTTCCCCTGCGTCCCACCGTTGATGTTCAACCGCCACAACCCCGACCGGACGACACTCCTCGACCCGTCGCCCAGCCAGTCGATGTCCAGGAACGCCATCAGGAACCCCACCACGTCATCCCCGTCGAGGATCAACCTCGGCCACGCCACCCCCGGGTACATCGACGCCTCGGCGAGGGACTTCATCACCGGCGCCACCAAGTGCCCCTGGTCCTCCCGCACGCTCACCGCGGTGGCGGCGTCGAAGTTGTCGGGAGTGATCTCTTCCAAACGCAGTTTCGTCACGTGCGCAGAGTACGACGAGGCCCCCGGAAACCGTCCAGCGATTTCGGCCCGCTCAACCCCTCGGCCAGGGATCCCGCCTCGCCAGGGCCTCGCCCCGCGACAGCCCCGCCCGCTCGCCCTCCACCTCGCGGACCCGCAACTGCGCCCTGGTCCGGGGCCGGTACTTCGGATCCCTCCCGCACCCGCAGGGCTCGAATCCCTCGTAACGCAGCCCTTCCCGCAGCACCGCCACCACCACCGACCATCCGCTCACGTCACCGCGCCGGGGCGCTGCGAAGTCGTGCCCCGCACACGCCATCGCCGCCCCGCACGCCGGGCACGCGTGCTCCCCGGCGTGCCGCTTGAAGCTCAACCGGCAGACGACGCAGACATAGTGCAACTTGTAGGCCGTCTCGGCGTAGACGCACATGCGGCGAGGCTAACCCCCGCCGCACACTCCGGCCCCGCGAATATCGTTCCCCCATGGCCCACCCGCTCCTCGACCACTTCCTCGCCGCCGCCGACGGCACCTTCCCCGAGGTCGACGGCGCCGTCACCGTCCTCCCACCCCTCGACGACGGCCTCGAAGCCTCCGTCGCCTTCACCGGCCACGCCTTCATCGCCACCGCACTCCCCGCCGCCGCCCTCACCGGCGCCGACGGCTTCGGCGGCTCCATGTCGCCGGACGTCCTGCGCCTCCTCGGCGGCCCGGACGGCGAGATCGGCGTCCTCGACGCCACCCTCGTCGCCTTCGGCACCGGCCTGGGCGGCCCACCCGCCCGCGACGACCTCGCCGGGCACCCCCGCGTCGCCCACGCCCTCGGCCTTCGCCGCAACGTCGAGGTCTACGGCGACGAACGCGGACTGGTCACCATCTCCCAAGGCCTCGCCGGCCGCCGGGAACTCAGCATCGAGGTCACCGACACCGGCCGCGGTCGCGGGAGATCGCTCCTCACCGACGCCCTCGGGCTCGCCCCGTCGGGAGAACCCGTCTTCGCCGCCGTCTCACCGGGAAACGCCAGGTCGCTGCGCGCGTTCCTCGCCGTCGGCTTCACACCGATCGGCAGCGAGGTCATCATCCGCCCCCGCCGCCGACCCTGACAGCTGTCGGCCGCAGCCTCAGACCACCCGCAGCATGAACACGCCCCACCCGAAATACCGGCGCCCGTAAGCCATGTAGGACTTGCGCGACTGCTCGGCGAAGTCGCGCATCGCCTGCGCCTCAGGGTCGCCGGAGTTGGCGCGCAGCCAGTCGGCGATCGTCCGCCACTGCGCGGCGACGTAACGGTCCCAGGAGTCGTGGTCGGCGTGGACCATCTCGATCAGCTCGCACCCCGCTGCCTCGAACCGTTCCAGCGTCCCCGAAAGCGACACCGAGTCCGGCGCCCCCAGCGCCTCGACCGCCTCCGCCGGCGGCTCGTCGATCCAGTACGGCTCACCCACCAGCAACAACCCGTCGGGAGCCAGGGCACGCTTCATCAAGTCGAGCGTCCCGGCCAGTCCGCCACCGATCCACGTCGCCCCAATGCACGACACCACGTCGAAAGCGCCCTCCTCGGCGACGTGGGCGCCGGCGTCGCCGCTGACGAAGGTGAGCCGGTCGGCGACCCGCAGCTCAGCGGCCCGACGCTCGGCGGCGAGGAGGAAGTAGTCGCTCAGATCGACGCCCACACCCGTGATCCCGTAGGTCGACGACCAGCGCGCGAGCATCTCACCCTTCCCGCAGGCCAGGTCGAGCTGCCGCATGCCGGCCCGCAGCCGGCACAGCTCACCGAGAAGGTCCAGTTTGGACTCGGTGAAGGGATTGAGGATCCGGTGGTTCGCCTCGGCGATCTCATGGTGACGCAACGACATGCGGCGAGTGTGGCGGCAAGATCGGCTCAGGGCAACACCATTGGCCGAAACACGCCGCCGGCCTGACGTTCCCGATCACTGGAAAGGCCACCACCGTGTGGGGCCAGCCGGGCCCTCGTGACGGTGGTGGCGGGGAAGCCCTCATCTGTCTACGCGACGGCGATGACTTCGGTGATCTTGCGGATCATCTCGGTCAGGGGTGCGCTGGGGACGCTGCTGCCGGCGCGTGCGGCGGCGTCGAGGGCGACGGCGATGGTGGCGCGGAAGTTGTCGGCCTCGGCGGGATCGTGGGCATCGAGGAGGGTCACCGACGCGGCGAGCGCGGGGAAGACCTGGTCGGCGAGGACGGCGCCGGACTTGGTCTGGAGTCTGAAGTCCTTGGACTTGGCGGACAGGACGTGTCCGACCAGGCCGGTCGCCGAGTTCAGCGCGAGGGTGCCGTGGGTGGCGACCTTGTGCGGCGAGCCGGCGACGTCGGCGAAGGACAGCAGCGTGATCGCGCCGAAGGCGGCGGTGCGGATGGTGGCCTTGTCCTGGTCGGAGAGGTTGACGGTCATGACTGGTGCTCCTTGGAAAATGTACCGGTGAAGATGTGACGTGGTCTGCGGTGAGGTCTTGCCGAGTTGCGGAGGTCGTCGCCGAAGAGGTCAGCGGCCGGCGCGGTCGATGACGTCCCGGACGGCCTGGACGACGGCATCGGCGCGGTCGACGATGATCTGACTGTGGTTGGTGTCGCTGAGGATCCGCTGCTCACCGTTGGAGACCGAGGCGACCAGTGCCGCGTCGAGGCGCACCTTCCCGTCGTGGACGGCCTGCATGACCTCCTCCGACATGAGGGACTGCTGTGCGGGGTCGACACCGACGGGAGTCAAGGCGATGACCGGGACGTCGGGCACCTGCGGCCCGGTGTGCAGTTCCTCGGCGAGGGACACCATCTGGCCTCGCTCGGCGATGCCGGCGGTGATCCAGCGCCGCGACACGTGGTAGTCGACGACCGCGTCACGGACGGCCTCGGGGTAGTCGGCGAACATGGCGGCGATCATGTCCCGCATCAACGGCAGGGCCTGTTCGAGCTGCTCGGCCGAGGGCGCCAGCTCCTCGCCCGCCGCCAAGCCCGCCTCGACCGGCAGGAACGCGTCCCAGTCACGGTGGAAGGCGTCCACCCAGACCAGTCCGGCGACGTCGTCGGGGAAGAGCTGCGCGAAGCGATGCGCGAACGCACCCCCGAGCGAGTGCGCGACGAGGACATAAGGACTCTCGATCCCTTGCGACGCCAGGACTTCGTGCAGCTCGGTCACCACGGCCTCGCCCGACCGGGGGAGAGGAGCATCGTCGCTGAAGCCGGTACCGGCCCGGTCGTAGACCACGGCGGTCGCGAAGCCGGCGACCCGCTGCTGCAGACCGAAGTAGTCCAGCCCGATCGCACTGGCACCCGGAAGGAAGACGACCGCGGGACCGGCCGCGTCACCGGCACGGTGAACGAAGATCCGCCGCCCACCGACCTCGGCGTACCCGCCGATGGGGAGAGAGGGAAGAACACCGGCGGCTGCGGGAACGGAAGCGGGCGCGGGAGTGGAGGCGCTGGAGGTGGAGGCGGAGAAGTGGACGGACGGGGCGGAGGCGGTGCTGGCGTTGTTCATGTCGGCAACTATCGGCGGCCGACCTGACAACGCCCTGACGCTCCGCTGTCGCGACCCCTGACAGCCGACTGACACAGTGTTCAGGCAGGTGAGCACGCGTTGCGACAGGGCAAGGGGAGACGTTCGGACCCGCCGGAGAGGCAAAGCCGAACCCCCGCGACACCCTCGCGCCACCGTGGCGACGCCAAGACCGGCCCACGCGGCGGCCCGGCCGCTACGGGAAGACGGTGCTCACCCGCCACCGATGCCCGGTGCCCATACCCGGCTCACGCATGGGCTTGCGTCCGCAGACCGCGCCACCCCGCCCGGCACAAGCCGAGCTGAAGGAGTCGCGGGTGGAGACGCAGTCTCCTCCGCCTTACGAGCGCAACGTGTAGAGCAAGCCGCGCACCACCGGCTGTATGCAAACTTCCCACGGGGCACCCCACCCAGCGCAACCCGAGCCAGAGGGGGTGCGGGTGGAGACGCAGTCTCCCCCGCCTTGCGAGCGCAGCGAGCAGGGATCAGAGCATCCCCGCGTAATCGTTCGCGTCGTTCATCGCGCCGGAGTTGTGGGCGAGGGCCTCGTTGAGGGCCTGGATGACCTGGTCGAGAAGCCCGATGCTGCTCTCGACCTTCGGGTTCGACGAGCCGGAGGTGCTGTCGCGCAGTTGCGCGATGGCCTCGTTGTGCTTGTCGATCGCCGACTGGATCAGCGCGGCCCCGTCTTGCGCGGAGTCGGCCGCCTGTGCGATCCCGGACTTGACGTCATCGATGCCCGCCATGCTGCCCACCTCTCGGAAACCTTGCCGCTGAAGGGATTACGACACTAGCGGCAGGGGAGGGCCGGGCACCACTCAGGCGATGAGGCTCCAGGAACCGCACCCGCGGGTGCGGAAGGCCTTGTCGCTGTGGGCGATGGTGACGATCTCGGGCGCGCCGGGCTGCGCCTCGCCGTTGGCGATGATGTCGCCGAACTCGCCGCTGGTCCCCGACAGCCGCTCCCAGTAGCAGAGGATCGCCGTCTCGGGCACGAGCGCGCGGAACTGGCCGGGCGTGATGTCGGTGCCGACGAGGTAGGTGCCCTCACCGGCGAAGGCGGTGGCGGGCCTGTCGGTCTTCGGCGGCACGAGCGATTTGGGGGCGACGGCGGGTGGTTTGGGCGCGGTCGGCAACCCGGGGGTGGGCACGACGGCGAGGCCGCCGGTGGCGCGGTCGTCGTTGGCGCGGATGACTCCGAGGATCCCGCACACCAGGCACAGCAGGATGACGACGGCCGCCGCGATTATCGCGACGACCGCACCGGTCGAGAGTTTCTTCGGCGGGGGCCCGCCGCTGAACGGCCCGCCGGGAACGCCGCCGGGAGGCGCGCCACCGGGCCCTCCGCCAGGAAAGCCCGGCACCCCATAAGGGGTGCCGGGCTGTTGAAGCGATGGCGGCACGATCGCCGTCGGCGGCTCCTCCGCGCCCGGAGGCGAAGGCACATCCCCTGGTGAGGGCGGCCTCGGAGGCTCGGGCGCCGGCTCCGTCGGACTCGGCGGTGTCGGGGCCGGCGAGGGCGGCATGGGTTCGGGCCGCGTCGGATCCGGCGGTGTCGGGCTCGGTGGGTTCGGGCCGGGACCGGGGGACCAGGGGTCCCCGGGACGGCCCGGCGGGCTCGGAGGGATGGGAATCGGCTGTGCCGGGTCCGGGCGACCGGGCTGGCCTGGCGGCTGCGGCGTCGGATCGTGGCTCATGGGTCCATCGTCATATGCGAAACGCCCTTTGGGGGCCGAATCGGCCAACCCGCCGCCGACTCCGCGTGCGCGGCCCGTGCCGCCGACCGTGATCGAGCGCGCGGGCTCGGTCCTTCTACCTGCCCGAAGACGGCGGCCACCGACCTCGACTCGGGCGCGTCCGGCCGCCGAAAGAAATTCGCCCGTCGTCACAGCCCCCGCGCACGGCGCCGGTCCCCGACGTGCCGTTCACCCGACGCGATAGGTCACATGCGTGACGAGCTCGGTGCCGGTGACCTCGACCGGTGTCAGCTTCGGGTCGCCCACACCGGCCAGGAGGCGCTCGCCTTTGCCGACCACGATGGGAGCGATGTGGAGACGCATCTCGTCGATGTGCCCGGCGGCGAGGTACTGGTTGACGGTGTGCGCGCCGCCCGTGATGGAGACGTCCCGGTCGCCGGCCGCCTCGCGAGCCTGAGTGAGGGCGGAATCGATGCCGTCGGTGACAAAGTGGAAGGTGGTGCCGCCTTCCATCGGGATCGAGGCGCGCGGGTGATGGGTCAGGACGAACACCGGGCCGTGGTACGGCGGGTCGGCACCCCACCAACCGGTCCAGTCCAGGTCCCACTCGCCACGGCCGGGGCCGAACATGTTGCGGCCCATGATGAAGGCCCCGGCGTCGGTGATGCGCTCAAGGACCTCGGCGTGCTTCTCCGGCTCATCGAACCGCCACTGGAGCAGCCGCTCGAAGATGCCCTCACCGAAGGGCTTGTCGAGGCTCTGACGGGGTCCGGCGGCGAAACCGTCGAGGGATATCGCCATGTCGGTGATGACCTTGCTCATGTGACTGCTCCTCGGGTTCGGGCGGGCCTCTGGACGGCCGCTCACCTGGTGGTCGCAGCCCTCGACGGCTTTTCGACATTTCGGCCGGGAGAACTTCCCCGAGCCTTCGCGCCCTGGAGCGTGCCCTAGGCGATCAGCGCCCGCACGGCCTCGATGATCGCCGCACGGCTCGCCTCGGGATCCTGCCCGGACGCCGCGCCGTGCGGCACCGCGCCGGTCCCGACCGGCGCCCAGGCCGAGGCGATGCCCAGGATGATCGTGAGCAGGGCCGCCGGCGGGATGCGCGCGCTGATCCGCCGGCCGGCCTGCGCGTCGGCGATCGCGGCGAGCTTCGCGGCGTGCACCTCGCCGGCGTCGGCGGGTTCGGTCCCGGCGTCGCCGATCTCCAGTCGCCGCCAGGTCGCCAGCCGGAGCACATCGGGGTGCTCGCGGTAGTAGTCGAAGAGCCGGACGGCGTAGCCGGGCAGGTCCTCGACGGTGAACGGGACCCGTTCGAGACCCGTGGCCACCTCGGCGTCGAACACGGCGTCGAAGAGCCGCAGCTTGTTCTCGAAGTACACGTAGATGAGGTTCTTGTTGGCCTTGGCCGCCGCGGCGATGCGGTCGACGCGCGCGCCGGCGATGCCATGTGCCGCGAACTCGGCGGTGGCGGCCTGGAGGATGCGGGCCTTGGTCGCCTCTGCGCGGGACATGGCATCACTCTAGCCACCGTCGCGGGCGCCTAGATCCTCCCGACCGGCCAGGTGACGGCCTTCTCGGTGAGGAACTCCGCGATCCCGTAGGCGCCGCCTTCCCGGCCGAGACCGCTGGCCTTGCGTCCTCCGAAAGGCGCGTCGGGGTGGACGCCGAAGGAGGAGTTGACGTTGACCATGCCGGTGCGCAGCCGGGCCGCGACGGCGCGGGCGCGGGCGAAGTCCTGGGTGAAGACGCCGGCGTTGAGGCCGTAGTCGCTGTCGTTGGCGATGGCGACGGCCTCGTCGTCGCCGCGGAAGCCGATGACGGCCCCGACGGGACCGAAGATCTCCTCGCGGGCGACGCGCATGGAGTTGCCGACGCCGGTGAGGAGTGTCGGTTCGAGGAAGAAGCCGCGGTCGAGGTGCGCCGGACGGCGGCCGCCGAAGGCGACCCGGGCGCCCTCGGCCTCGGCGCCGGCGATCATCAGCTCGACGCGATCACGCGCGGCACCGTGGATGAGCGGCCCCATCGTCACCGCCGCGTCGGCGGGGTCGCCGACCGTGACGTGCGCCAGCATCGCCACGACCCGGGCGACGAACTCCTCGTGCACCGATTCCTCGACGAGGGTCCGGGTCAGCAGGAGGCAGCCCTGGCCGCAGTTCGCGGCGATGTTCCCGGCCGCCTCCGCGGCGGCGCGGTCGAGATCGGCGTCGGCGAAGACGATGTTGGCCGACTTCCCGCCGAGTTCGAGGATCACCTTCGTCAGGCGGCCCGAGGCCTGCGCCATCACCGCGCGGCCGACCGCGTCGGAGCCGGTGAAGCTGATGACGTCGACGCCGGGACCGGTCGTCAACTCGACTCCGGCGTCGAGGCCGCCGGTGATGACGTTGACGACTCCGGGCGGGAAACCCGCCTCCTCGGCGAGTTCGGCGAGCAGCAGGCCGGTCAGCGGCGTGTGCACCGACGGCTTGATGACCGTGGTGCAGCCGGCGGCCAGCGCCCAGGCCATCTTGTGCACGGCACCGGCGACGGGCGCGTTGAACGGCGTGATGAGCGCGGCGACGCCGAGCGGCTCCAGGTCGACGACGCCCTGGATCGCCTGCGGGAGACCGGTCAGGGTGTAGCCGCTGTGCGGGGCGAGCGGTGTGGTGAAGGCGAACGCGGGCAGCAGGCGCTCGGCGACGTCGCGCAGGTGCGCGATGGGGGTCTGGACGTGGACGGGCCCGGCCTGGGAGACCGGGAAGCCGCCCTCCTTGACGACCAGGTCGATCAGGTCGGCGGCGCGTCGCTCCATCGCCTCGGCGAGGGCGAGCAGGTGTCCCGCGCGGTCTTTCGGCGACATCGCGGGCCAGGGGCCGTCGTCGAAGGCGCGGCGGGCGGCGGCGACGGCCGAGGCGGTGTCGGTTGCCGAGGCGTCGGGGGCGGTGCCGAAGACCTCACCGGTGGCGGGGTCGACGACGTGGAGGCGGTCGGGGCGGTCGCTTTCGGTCCAGCGTCCGTCGATGAAGAGGTGCGTGCGGTCGTGCGACATGGGTGGCTCCGTGGTCGATGGTGCGTGAAGACTAAATCTAACTAACCAGTTAGTCAACTAGAGCCCATGGAAACCGGGCTCCCGTCCCATGAAGAGCAGCCCCTAAGCCGCCTTGAACTCCGCGCGCATACGCACCCCCGCCTCCAGCTCCAGCAGCCGCGACTTGACCTCGGACCCGGCGGCGTAACCGTTCAGCGTCCCGTTCGAGCCCACGACCCGGTGGCACGGCACGATCACCGCGATCGGGTTGTAGCTGTTGGCCATGCCGACGGCTCTGGCCGCACGCGGCTGCCCGACCCGCACGGCGATCTCGGTGTAGGTCGCGGTCTGCCCGTAGGGGATGGCGAGCAGCTCCTTCCACACCAGGCGCTCGAAGTCCGAGCCGGCCATGGACAGCGGCACCTCGAACTCGGTGCGCGTGCCGTCGAAGTACTCGCCGAGCTGTCTGGCCGTCTCGGCGAGCAGCGGATGGGCGTCATCGCGCTCACCACGGGGATCCGGGGCGGCGGCGAAGAGCAGCCCGGTGAGGGCGGTCCCGTCGGTGGCCAGCTTCAACTCGCCGATCGGGGAGGTGACAGTGGTCCAGCGCATGTGAGCAGTTTGGCGCACGGGTGTGACACTACGGCGAACACGAGGCGTCATGAACTCGATGGTCCCCGCAGGAAGCCCACGCACGGTCCGAGCACGTAGGCTCGCCCAATGCGAACCGAGGGTCATCTGCGCGCGGTCTTCCGGGAAAGCGGTTTCCGCCGCCTGCTGGCAGTGCGCCTGACCAGTCAGGTCGCCGACGGTTTCTTCCAGGCCGGACTGGCCGGAACGTTGCTGTTCAACCCGAACAACCAAACGACCGCGATGGCCGTCGCCGCCGGTTTCGCGCTGCTCGTGGTGCCCTACTCGGTCCTCGGGCCCTACGTCGGGGTCTTCCTCGATCGCTGGAGCCGCCGCAACATCCTCTTCAAGGCGAACCTGGTGCGCGCGGCGCTGGTCGTGCCGACCGCGCTGCTCATCGGCTTCGGCGCGGACCTGTGGCTCTACGCCACGGGAGCGCTGCTCATCATCGCCGTCAACCGCTTCATCCTCGCCGGCCTGTCGGCGGCCCAGCCGCACGTGGTCACCCGGGAGAACCTGGTGACGGCCAACTCGATCGGGCCGACGCTGGGGACGGCGGCCTACACGATCGGAATCGGCTCCGCGGCGGGGATCCGGCTGCTCATCGGCGACACCTCCGCCGACTACGGCACCATCTCGATGATCGCCATCGTCGGCTACCTGTGCGCCGCCTTCATCGCGCGGGCGTCCTTCGGCGTCGAGACGCTCGGGCCCGACGCCTCCGAACGCCACGCCGATCGCAGCATCGTCGCCGAGATCGGCCGCACGACGCGCGGGATGGTCGACGGCGTAAGGCATCTCGTCGACCGGCGCGGCGCGGCCTACCTGATGATCGTGCAGGGGATCTACCGCTTCCTCTACGGCGTGCTCACCATCGCCACGCTCCAGCTCTTCCGCGTCTACTTCGAGGCCGGCGACCACTCCGAGAAGGCGATCGGCGGACTGGCGGCCGTCTTCGTGGCCGGCTCGATCGGCGGTCTCATCGGCGCGCTGATCACCCCGAGGCTGACACGCGCGTTCGGTCCCCGCATGTGGGTCCTGGTGGTGCTGTGCGGGGTCGGTGCCGACATCATCGTGTTCGGTTCGCCGTTCCTGCAGATCCTGCTGATAGTGGCGACGCTGGTGCTCAACATCGGGTCGCAGAGCCTCAAGATCGTGCTGGACACGTCGATCCAGATCGCCTGCGACGACGAGTTCCGCGGCCGCGTCTTCAGCTTCAACGACACCGCCTTCAACGTCTGCTGGGTCCTCGGCCAGCTCGCGGGAGCGCTGGTGCTGCCCGACAACGGCAAGTCCCTCGCCGTGATCGTGGCGATCGCGCTCGGCTATCTGCTGCTCGCGGGCGGGTACGCGTTGGCATCCCGGCGCCATACTCCCTACGATCGACCCTCGTGGACGACGACGCAGTGAAGCCCGCCGACGACGACGAGCCGACCGGCAAGCACGCCCAGAAGCCGGAAGAAGCCGCAAGCGAGGGCGAGTCGGGAAAGCCCGACTCCGCCATCAGGGACTCCGAGCCCCTCGACGACACGAAGGTACTCAAGGCCGAGGAGCCGCCGCGCCGTTCGGCGCCGCCCCAGGAGGACACCCCGCCCTGGGACAGCCCGGGCCGGCCCCGCAACGCCGTCATCGGCATCCTGCTCACCGTGGCCCTCCTGGGCGCCGCGGGCCTCATCGGCTGGGCCATGCTGCGCCCGTCCATTGAGGACGGTTCCACCGGCGCGGTCAGCGACCCGAGCGGCCCCTGCGAGCTGCGCACGGTCGACGAGATGCCCGGCGACGGAGGCGTTCCAGCCGTCGAAGGCATCCCCGAGCGCTCCACGGCCGTCCTGACCACCAACCTCGGCCAGGTCACCGTCATGCTCTTCGGCGACCTCGCGCCCTGCGGCGTCGCGTCCTTCACCCACCTGTCGCGCCAAGGGTCCTACAACTCCGCTACCTGCCCCTCGATGACCTCGGCACTGACCGAGCCCACGCTGATCCTGCGCTGCGGCATCCCCACCGACCAGGGCGGACCCGGCTACCGCGTCCGCGGCGAGCACCCCTTCGCCGACACCGCCGTCGTCGACGCGCTCGCGCTCGTCAACGACGCCGACGGCCGCTCCGGCGCGGAGTTCGCGCTCATCCGCGGCCAGTCGGTGCCGACCAACAACCTCACCGTCATCGGCCAGGTCATCGACGGCTTCGGCGTGCTCGACTCGATCACCGCCCAGGGCGGCGCCGCGTCCTACGCCGGCCCGCCACCGATGCCGGTCACCGTCCTGACCGTGACCGTCCTAGGTGGACCCCCCGGACCGTCGAGTTCGAGCGGCTCCGGCCTTCCGGGACTGCCTAGCGGACCGCGCTGAGCGGAGAAGCGTCGAGGAGCCGCTGCGCGTCGGAGACATCTCCGGCGACGGCGGCTCTCTCGCTCTCCACGGCCCCGGCGAGCGTCAGCGCACCGCCGAAGAGTTCGCCCATGGTCGCGTCATCGGTCTCGACGACCACCGCGGCCGGCTCCCCCGACCGCCCGCGCCACAACGAGACCAGCTCGCCCTCCCGGACCTCGACGCGGTAGACGTCCCGGTCGAGCCGGAACTCGTAACTCCCCGTCCACTGTGGATCCCTGGAACCGAAGAAGGTCCGCAGCCCAAGGAACATCGAGTCGGTCCCCACCGCCCCTTCGAGCGGCACGACCGGCGAGCGCACACCCCAATGCGCCAGCGCGCGAAAGACCGGATCCAGCTCGGCACCCCACTCGGTGAGCCCGTACTCCTTGCCGCGCTTGCGAAGAATCCCGACGGCCTCCAGATCACGCAACCGCTGCGACAGCACACTCGGCCCGATCCCCGGCAGCGCGGCCTGCAGATCGCCGTAACGGCGCGGACCCAACCGCAGCTCACGGACCACGAGGAGGGCCCAGCGCTCGCCGACCAGGTCGAGGGAGTGGGCGATCGGGCAGGCCTGGCCGTAGGTGCGCTTCTCGGGCATCGCGTTGACTCCTTCCACTACTACGATTATCGTAGCAGTAACTTCGAAAACCGTAGGAGCTGTCATGAGCGAGCGAATGATCGACGCCAACGGCGCCGAACTGTGCGTCGAGACCTTCGGCGACCCCTCCGACCCGGTCGTACTCCTCATCGGCGGCGGCGCCTCCTCCATGGACTGGTGGCAGAAGGAATTCTGCGCGCTGCTCGCCGAAGACCGCCACGTCATCCGCTACGACCTGCGCGACACCGGCCGCTCGGTCTCCTACCCCGCCGGCAAGCCCGGCTACACCCACGACGATCTCGCCGAGGACGCCGTCGGGATCCTCGACGCCCTCGCCATCGAGACCGCCTGCCTGGCCGGGATCTCCCTGGGCGGCGGCATCGCACAGCGCGCCGCCGTCGCGCACCCCGACCGCGTCTCGTCGCTGGTGCTGATGTCGACCAGCCCCGGGGGACCGGGCGGCCCCGGCAACGACCTGCCGCCGATGACGCCCGAGGTCGCCGCGTCCTTCGCGTCGGAGGAACCGGGCCCCGACACGTCCACAAAGGAGGGACTGTTCGAGGCCTTCCTGCTGGGGGAGCGGATGTTCGCCGGCGCGCGACCCGTCGACGAGGAGGAGCTGCGCGAGCTGTCCTACCGCGTCTTCGCCCGCACCAAGGACATCCCGGCCTCGCTCTACAACCACTTCGCCGCGGCGGCCGGCGAAGAGGTCCGCCCCCGCCTCGGCGAGATCAAGGCGCCGACGCTGGTCGTCCACGGCACCCACGACCCGCTCTTCCCGCTCGGGCACGCCGAGGCGCTGGCGCGCGAGATCCCGGGCGCGCGGCTGCTGCCGCTGGAGGGCGTCGGGCACCAGATGCCGCCGAAGGAGTTCTGGGGCGTCGTGGTCGCGGGGATCCGGGAGGTCAGCGGGGGATAGCGCGTCCCGAGGTCACTCGGTCGGCAGGATCCCCTTCTCCTTCGCCCAGCGCCACAGTTCGGCCTCCGCCTCGTCGCGCGACAGCGGCCCGCGGTCGAGCCGGACCTCCTTCAGGTGGCTCCACGCCTCCCCGACGATCCGCCCCGGAGCCAGACCCAGCAGGCGCATGATCTCGTTGCCGTCGAGGTCGGGCCGCACGCGTGCCAGGTCCTCCTCCTCGCGCAGCCGCTCGATGCGCTCCTCCAGCGCGTCGTAGTCGGCGGCGAGACGGGACGCCTTGCGCTTGTTGCGGGTCGTGCAGTCCGAGCGGGTCAGCTTGTGCAGCCGCGACAGTTCCGGGCCGGCGTCGGTGACGTAGCGGCGCACCGCCGAGTCGGTCCACTCGCCGCGCCCGTACCCGTAGAAGCGCAGGTGCAGGGCGATCAGGTGCGAGATCGAGGTGACCTGGTCCTTGGGGAACTTCAGGTCCCGCAGGCGTTTGCGCGCCATCCGCGCGCCGACCAGCTCGTGGTGGTGGAACGTCACCCGGCCGTCGGTGCCAAGGCCCTTGGTGTCGGGTTTGCCTATGTCGTGCAGCAGCGCGGCGATGCGCAGCACCACGTCGGGCCCGTCGTCCTCAAGGGACACCGCGTTGCGCACGACCGTCAGCGTGTGCTCGTAGACGTCCTTGTGCTGCGCGTGCTCGTCGATCTGCATCCGCAGGTTCGGCAGCTCCGGCAGGAACACGTCGGCGAGTCCGGTGTCGACCAGCAGGCGCAGTCCCAGCACGGGGTCGAGGCCGCCCATCAGCTTCACGAACTCGTCGCGGATCCGTTCGGCGGTGATCCGCGACAGGTCGCCCGACATCGCCGTCATCGCCGCGCGGACGTCACCGTCCACATCGAACTCCAGCTGGGCGGCGAAGCGCGCGGCCCGCAGCATCCGCAGCGGGTCGTCGGCGAAGGACTCCTGCGGCGTGCCGGGAGTGCGCAGCACCCGGCGGGCGAGGTCGCCGCGCCCGTCGTGCGGGTCGGAGAACTCGTGCCCGGGCACCGAGACGGCCATCGCGTTGATGGTGAAGTCGCGGCGGCGCAGGTCGTCTTCGAGGGTGTCGCCGTAGGCCACGATCGGATTGCGGCCGACACGGTCGTACTGATCCGCCCGGAATGTGGTCACCTCGACCCGTTCGCCGCGAAAAGTCGCGCCGATCGTGCCGAAGGCCGCGCCGGTCGTCCAGGTGGTCGAGGCGATCCGCTCCAGCAGTTCGAGGGTCTGCTCGGGGCGGGCCGAGGTCGCGAAGTCGAGGTCCTCCCACGCGGCCCCCGTCTTGCCTATCCGCCCGAGCAGGGCGTCGCGTACCGAACCGCCCACGAGGTGCAGCTCGAATCCGGCGTCGGCGAAGGCCCGGCCGAGTTCATCGGCGACCGGGGGGACACTCAACTCATCGATAGCGATACGGTCTGACATCAATCGGAAAGCCTATCCGACCCTCCTGGGGAGACATCTGTATGGCCGAGGCGACCAGCACCGAGACCGGCGGGAGCGTAGTCCGCAACAGCGCCGTCATGGCGGTCGGCACGATCGTGAGCCGCCTGACCGGTTTCGGACGAAACGCGGTGATCGGCGCGGCCATCGGCGGCGCGGCGGTCGGCAACGCCTACTCGACCGCCCAGTTCTTCCCCCAGATGATCTACGAGCTCCTCCTCGGCGGGATCCTCACCAGCGTCCTGGTGCCCCTGCTGGTCCGCGCGCGCAAGACCGACGCCGACCGGGGTGAGGCCTACACCCAGCGCTTCGTGACCCTCATCGTGCTGCTCCTGGCCGCCGCGACGGCCCTGGTCGTCCTCTGCGCGCCGCTGCTGTCGGCCGCGCTGACGAAGAGCAACACGACCCTGGTCACGCAGCTGTCGTACCTGATGCTCCCGATGATCTTCTTCTACGGGGTCGCCGCCGTCCTGGCCGCCATTCTCAACACCCGCGGCCACTTCGCCGCCCCCATGTGGGCGCCGATCCTCAACAACATCGTCATCGTCATCACCGGCGTCCTGTTCCTCGTCTTCTTCGGCGCGACCGCCCCCACCCCGGAGAACATGACCGCGCCGATGATCCTGCTGCTCGGCGGGGGCACCACGGCCGGCATCATCGTGCAGGTCCTCGGGCTGCTTCCCTCGCTGCGCGGCGTCGGCTTCAAGATGAAGTGGCGCTTCGACTTCCGGCAGCTCCACCTCGGCCACATCGCACGCCTGTCGGCGTGGATGTTCTGCTACGTCGCCGTCAGCCAGGTCTCGGTCATCGCCGTCCTGCGCATCCTCAACGAGGTCAGCGACCGCGACCCCAACGCCGCCGGCCCCTTCATCTACAACGCCGCCTACCTGCTGATGATGATGGCGCACGGCATCGTCGCCGTCTCGATCATCACCGCCCTCATGCCCCGCATGAGCGCCGTGGCCGCCGAAGGACGCAACGCCGAGGTCTCCATGTACCTCTCCCAGGGCATCCGGCTGTCCGGTGTGATCCTGCTCCCCGCGACCGGCGCCTACGTCGTGTTCGGCGGCACCATCGCCGGCCTGCTGTTCGACTGGGGCAACTTCACCGCCGACCAGGCCGAGGCCACCGGACTCGTCACCGCGATGGCGGGTCTCACCCTCATGCCCTTCGCCGTCAGCCAGCTCCAGACCTTCGTGTTCTACGCGCTGCCCGACACCAAGACGCCGGCGCTGCTCAACATCCCCGCCGTCGCCATGCGCGTCGGCATCTACCTGCTGACCTTCGCGCTGCTTCCGGCCGCGATGGTCGCGCAGGGCCTCATGGTCGGCAACGGCGTCTCCTACGTGGTCGCCGCCCTCCTGGCCGCCGTCCTGCTGCGCCGCCGTCTCGGCCCGCTGGGAATGCGGCGGATCAGTGTTTCCCTCGTCAAGCTCGGCGCGGCCTCGGCGGCCGGCGCCCTGGCGGGCTGGCTCGTGCTGTGGCTGATCCCGAATGGACTGTCCGGTTCGGGCAAACTCAACGCGATCATCGACCTGATCGCCGGCGGCGCCGTGCTGGCCGTGGTCTATCTGGGCGTGGCGTACGCACTGCGCGCCAAGGAAGTCACCGATGTGGTTGGGTTGGTCAAAGGCAAGCTCGGACGCTGAGGACTTGGTCCCCTTTTGCGTCACGTCAACAGAGGCGACCCTCAGGCCTAGGCGACCGTCCGCGGACACCGTAGGCTGTCAGAGGTCCGCGGCAGCCTGCGGTCGACATAGGGAGGACACGAGGTGACACAGGTCGGTGCGCCTGCGGTGGGCGAACTCCTCGCCGACCGTTACCGGCTGGACGAGCACATCAACGATGACTCGACCGGTCGGCAAGTCTGGCGGGGGACCGATGTACTCCTCGCACGGCCCGTCACGGTGGTGCTGCGCACCCCCGGAGGCGAAGACGCCGTGGAGATGCTCCAGGCGGCCGTGGCCGCCAGCCGCGTCAACCACGCCCACATCGTGGGTGTGTACGACGCCGTCGACGAGGGTGACCGCGCTTACGTGGTCCGCGAATGGGTCGAGGGTCGCTCTCTGCGCGACATCGTCATCCACTCGCCGCTCGACCCCCGGCACGCCATCGCCGTGACGCTCGCCGTCGCCGAGGCCGTGACCGCCGTCCACGCCACCGGCGTCGCGCACGGCAACGTCCACGCCGGGACGGTCCTGCTCTCCGACGACGACCGCGTCGTCCTGTCCGACCCGCGCGCCGACGCGGCCGCCACCCAGACCGGTGACGTCCGCGCGATCGGCGCGACCCTGTACTGCGCCCTGACCGGCCTGTGGCCCAAAGAGGTCCCCGGCCCGGCGATCCTCCCCGACGCCGCGCGCGACGAGGCGGGAAACCTCCTGCCCCCCGCGACGGCCCTCCCGGGAGTCCCCGGCTACCTCGACCGGCTCACCACCGAGCTGCTCGACCCCGCCGACGCGCCCCCCACGGCCGCCGAACTCGTCGACGAGCTCTCACGCCTCGAAGGCACCGAGGGCACCGACGCGCTGGAGTTCGTGGCCGGCGGCGACGACGACCTGCACCCCGAGCAGCCCGCCAAGCCCGTCGGGCGGCGCTTCGCCTACGCGATCGCCGGGATGCTGGTGGCCGCGCTCGTCGCGCTGCTGGTGATCACCAACCTCCTTCCCGACGACGAGTCGGCAGAGAAGGACCCCGACCAGGCGACCGCCCAGGAGTCGCAGGACCCGGCGGCCACCGCGCAGCAGATCAAGCTCGACGCCAGCCAGGTCACGCTCATCGACCCCAAGGGCGACGGCGACGAGAACGACGGCGTGGAACTGGCCATCGACGGCAAGCCGAAGACCGGCTGGCAGACCAACGAGTACCACAACCGCTCGAACTTCGGGAACCTCAAGGAGGGGATGGGCCTGCTCATCGACCTCGGCGAGAAGCGCGAGATCACCCAGGTGATCGTCAACCTCGGTTCCGACGGCGTCGAGCTCTCCCTGCGCGCCGGTGACGACGCCTCCGACCCCAACGCCGTCATCGCCGATTTCAAGACCCTCGACGGGCCCAAGGTCAACGACGGCGCCACCGAGCGCTTCCAGCCCGAGGCGGGCTCCTCGTACCGGTACCTGATGATCTGGCTGACCGACCTGCCGCAGATCGAGAACGGCCACTACCAGGCGGCCGTGCAGGAAATCCAGGTCTACGCGAACTAGTCATGGCGCCCGTGAGCAACTTCGACGAGGTCGACGACGGCGAGCTGCTGCGCAGGCACCTCGTCGGTGACCACGAGGCCTTCGGCGAGCTCTTCCGCCGGCACCGCGAGCGCCTGTGGGCGGTGGCGCTGCGCACCCTCGGGCACCCCGAGGACGCCGCCGACGCCCTCCAGGACGCGATGATCTCGGCCTACCGTGCGGCGGGCCGCTTCCGCGGGGACTCGGCCGTCACGACGTGGCTGCACCGCATCGTCGTCAACGCCTGCCTCGACCGGGTCCGCCGCAATAAGGTGCGTGCCGCGCAGCCGCTGCCCGAGGGCGGCCCGGAGCCGGTGTCGAGCGAGGGGGACCCGTCGAAGGTCGCCACGAACATGGCGGTCGCCGAGGCTCTCGACGCGCTGCCCTTCGACCAGCGCGCGGCGCTGGTCCTGGTCGACATGATGGGCTACCCGGTCTCCGAGACGGGCAGGATCCTGGAGGTCCCGGAGGGCACGGTCAAGAGCAGGTGTGCGCGAGGTCGCACCCGTCTGGCGGAGTTGCTCGGTCACCTGCGGAACCCCGACGCCGATCCGGTCGTCCCATCAACATCACCACAACGCGCCGACCGAACACGAGGGGAGAGTGGCACATGAGCGAAGGACAGCCCGACCGGCTGCCCGACGAGCACGCCGCCCTCGACGCGGTGAGCGCCGACCTGCGCGCCTTCGCGGCGGAGACCCCGCCGATGCCGCCCGAGTTGATCACGCGGCTCGATCTCGCGCTGGAGGCCGAGCGGACCCGCGTCCACCCGGCGACGGTGCCCGTTTCACGTGAAACATCCCGCCGCCGCTGGCCGAGGCTCGTGCTGGCCTTCACGACCGGCATCGTGGTCTTGGCCGGCGTCTCCGTCGGTGTCAGCGCCCTGTGGCGCGGGCAGTCGGCGGACGAGTCCGACTCCGCCTCGAACCCCGGCAACGCCGACAACCCCGAGCTGGCCGCGCCAGACTCCGCGTCGGACGAGAACAGTTTCGGGGCCGAGACCGACGAGGGGCCGAAGACCACCGACAAGTCGAGCGCGGAGATCTACTACTCCGGGCGCGACTACTCGCGCACGACTCTTCCCGAGGTCGGGACGTCGAGCACGGTCAACAGCAGCGTCGACACCGACCTGAAGCGCCTGTCGTCGGACGAAACGGCCCTCGGCGCCTGTTTCACGGCGATCGAGACGCGCTACCCGGGCGACGTCGCCGTGGCCGACTTCGCCTACTTCGAGGGCGCGCCGTCCATCGTCGTGCGAGTGTCCCAAGTGGACGGTGGACAGCGTCTCGTCGCCGTCGGCGCCGACTGCGGCCTCACCGGGGCCGACGAGCTCTACGCGACTGCGGCGTGAGCAACACCTCGCCCGCCGCGAGGGACCATCGGGAATGACTTCTCCGTACCATGACGTTGCGCGGTCAGACAGTGCTGGCCGCCGAAGCGTGACGTCAAGGAGCTTGCAGTGAGCGACATTCGCAACGTGATCATCGTGGGATCCGGCCCGGCCGGGTACACGGCCGCGGTGTACACGGCGCGGGCCAACCTCAAGCCCCTCGTGATCGAGGGCGCCGAGTCCGGTGGTGCGCTCATGACCACCACCGAGGTCGAGAACTTCCCCGGCTTCGAGAAGGGCATCATGGGCCCCGAGCTCATGGACCAGATGCGCGCCCAGGCCGAGCGCTTCGGAGCCGAGTACATCACCGACGACGCCGTCTCGGTCGAGCTGGACGGAGACGTCAAGAGCGTCACCGTCGGCGACACGACCTACAAGGCGCACGCGGTGATCCTCGCCACCGGTTCGGCGTGGCGCCACCTCAACGTGCCGGGCGAGGACGAGCTCCTCGGCCACGGCGTCTCCTCCTGCGCGACCTGCGACGGGTTCTTCTTCCGCGACCAGGACATCGTCGTGGTCGGCGGCGGCGACACCGCGATGGAGGAGGCGAACTTCCTGACCAAGTTCGGCCGCACCGTCACGATCGTCCACCGCCGCGAGGAATTCCGGGCCAGCAAGATCATGGCCGACCGCGCGCTGGCCAACCCGAAGATCAGCGTCGAGTGGAACAGCGTCGTCGAGAGCATCCAGGGCACCGACGGGAAGGTCTCCGGCATCGTCCTGCGCGACGTCAACACCGGCGAGACGCGCGAGCGGGCCGCCGCCGGCGTGTTCATCGCCATCGGCCACGACCCCCGCAGTGAACTGTTCGCCGGTCAGGTGGACGTCGACGGCGAGGGTTACGTCAAGGTCGCCGCCCCCGGTACCGCCACCAACATTCCCGGCGTCTTCGCCGCCGGCGACCTCGTCGACCACACCTACCGGCAGGCGATCACCGCAGCCGGGACCGGCTGCGCGGCCGCTCTGGACGCAGAGCGCTACGTCGCGGCCATCGAGTCACTCTGAAGTCCACCGTTTTAGTTAGGAGCAGATCGTGGGAGCCACCAAGGTCGTCACCGATTCCTCGTTCGCCAGCGATGTGCTGGAGGCCGACAAGCCGGTGCTGGTCGACTTCTGGGCCGAGTGGTGCGGACCGTGCCGCAAGGTCTCGCCGGTACTCGAGGAACTCGCCGGCGAGCTGGGCGACCAGGTGTCGGTGGTCAAGCTGGAGATCGACCAGAACCCCAACACCGCGCGCAACTACCAGGTTCTCTCCGTGCCCACCCTGATGGTCTTCAAGGGCGGGCAGCCGGTCGGCACGGTCGTGGGCGCCAAGCCCAAGGGCGTGCTCCGCAAGCTCATCGAGCAGGCGCTGTAACCGAGGCTCGATGTAACCGCTGGTCGAGCACCGTTTCACGTGAAACGGCGGTCCCGGAAGGGGCCGCCGTTTTTCGTCTACGGGGGAGGGCTCCGGCGGGAACTCACGACCGCCGCTCGGCGACAGCGCGTCCCTGCCGTCCCCGCCGTCCTCGCCGTCCCCATGGTCCCGTCGTCCCCGACCTCAGGTCGCGCCTCCGGCCGGCACGACCGGCGAACCCGAACCCCACCGGCACGATGTTTCACGTGAAACACCTCCCGTTTCACGTGAAACATCGCCCCACCGTCACGACTCCGCGTCGACGATCTTGTCGATCATCTTCGCCAGCGCGAGGTCCTTGCGCGTCACCCCGCCCTCCGAGTGCGTCGAGCAGCGGAACGTCAGGGTGCGCCAGCGGATGTCCATGTCGGGGTGGTGGTTCATCTCCTCGGCCACCACGCCGACCCGCGCGACGACCGCGATCGCGTCGGGGAAGGTCGGCAACTCCACGACCCGCACGATGCTCTCGCCCTCGACCGACCAGTCGGCGACGTCGGTCAACTTCTCGCGCAGGACCGCTTCGTCCAGAATTTCGCTCATACCCCGACGGTACGGCCACCGCGCCCGCCACGCAGCGCACCGGCGACAGCGCGCGCAAACGCGTCGGGGTTGTCGACCATGATGTTGTGCCCGCAGTCGTCGATCGCGAGCACCTCGACGCCCGCCGCGACGAGCCCCGCCTCGCCGGCGACCTCACCGTCGGCCGAGGGATAGAGGTAGGTGCGGGGGATCGACATGCCGACCAGGTGCTCGCGCATGGTCGGCACCGATCCACGCGCCAGGTTGAGCGCCGTACGGTGCAACCCGATCGGGTCGGCAAGGCGCATCGTCGCCGCCCAGTGCGGCCCCACACGCCCCAGCGTCGCCTCCCACCCACCGTCGAGGAACTCCTCCTCGGTGTAGGCGGCGATGCCCGAACTCCCCACCCGCGCCGGCTGCGGCGCGATCGGGTCGAGGTTGGCGTCGACCAACACCAGCCGCCGCACCAGCCCGGGATGCCGCGCCGCCAGCAGAATCGCCACCGCACCGCCCATCGAGTGCGCGACGACGTCGGCCTCGCCGACAGCCGCGGCCTCCATCGCCACGGCCACCGCGTCGGCATGCGCCTCCAAGGTGTACGCGAAGTCGCCCGGCCGGTCGCTGACACCGTGGCCGAGCAGGTCCATCAGCAGCGAACGATGCCCGGCCAGCTCCGGGTGGGAAACAACACCGGCGTAGTACGGCGCCGAACTGGCGCCCAAGCCGTGCAGGTAGACGCGGGCCGGCTCACGGCCGGGAATCTCGGCCCAGCGGATGGCGGCGCCGTCGGGGCGAACAGGGGCGGATCGCATGGCGTGCTCCTCAGTCGGGGTAACTCGCCAACAAGATACATAGATACCGAGGTATCTCGCAACAGGGGTAGGATGAGGACATGCTCGAACTCGCCGTGCTCGGATTCCTGCGCGACGCCGAACTCCACGGCTACGAACTGCGCAAAAGGGTCGCCGCCCTCACCGGCCACGTCCGGCCGATCGCCGACGGGACCCTGTACCCGCTGCTGAAACGGCTCGAAGGAAACAACCTGATCGTGCGGGAAACCCGCCCCGGGCAGGTCGCCGCGCCCCGCCACATGCTCAGCCTCACCGAGTGCGGGGAAGCCGAACTCCACACCCGCCTGGCCCGGCCCGGCGAACTGTTCATCACCGACGAGAACCGCTGGTTCACGATGCTGGCGTTCCTGCGGCACCTCGAAGACCCCGCCGAACAGGCGACCGTCCTGCGCCGCCGGCTCGACTTCCTCACCCAGCCGGCCAGTTTCTTCTGGGACGGCGACAAGCCGCTGCGCGCCGAGGACTTCGCCGACCCGTTCCGCAAAGGCCTGTTCACCATCGCCACCGCGACCAGCCGCACCGAGATCCGCTGGCTTCGCGAGACCATCGCCGAGCTGGAAACCGCGGCCGCCCCCGCCTGACCAGGCGGGAAACTCAGTGCCCGCGCACCCGCTCGTAGGAGCCGCGCGCCTGCGCCCCGATCACCGAACCCGCCGTCGCCAGGAGCTGGTCGAGCGCCCTGTCGACCTCCGCCCGCCACGACAGCGCCGTGCGCAGCTCCAGCCGCAACCGCGGATAGTGCGGGTCGGAACGCACGGTCTTGAAGCCCACCGAGCGCAGGAAGTCGGCCGGCGCCACGCACGCGTGCTCCTCGCCGCGCTGGTCGCCGAACACCTCGATCGCCTTCATCCCCCTGCGCGCCAGGTCCTTCGCCGCCGACTGCAGCAGCTCCCGCCCCATCCCGCTCCCGGCGTACTCGGGAACCACATGGGCCGTCGTCAGCAGCACCGCGTCATGCGACACCGGCGCCGAGGGAAACGCGGCCGCACGCGGCACGTAGGCCGGGGGTGCGTACAGCACGTAACCGGCCGGGGTGTCGCCCTCGTAGGCCACCCGGCCGCACGCGCCCCACTCCAGCAGGGCAGTGGATACCCAGAGTTCCTTCTCGAAGCCGGCGTCCCCGCCGTCGCAAGCCTGCTCCGCGGCCACCGGATCGAGCTCCCAGAACACACATCCCCGGCATCGGCGCGGCAGGTCCTCAAGCACATCGAGCGTCAAGCTCACAATTCGTCGTGACATCGCTACCTATCGTATTCGTAGAAGTGTCGGTAGCATGGCAGATCTCTACGTCCGCAGGAGGTGCCGTGTCCGGTACGACACTCGACGACTACACAGATCGGTACGCGCAGCGGGTCCACGGCATGGCACAGTCGGAGATCCGCGCACTCTTCTCCGTGGCGAGCCGTCCCGAAATCGTCTCCCTCGCGGGCGGGAACCCTTACACCGCAGCGCTTCCGCTCGGCGAGGTCGGCGAGATGTTCGCCGAGATGCTCGCCACCGACGGCGCCAAGGCCCTCCTCTACGGACCCGGACAGGGCGACGCACAACTGCGTGAGGCCATCTGCATGGTCATGGCCGACGCCGGAGTCGATCTGTCCGTCGGCGCGTCGCCCGACGACGTGGTCGTCACCGTCGGCGCCCAGCAGGCTCTCGACCTCATCACCCGCATCTTCTGCGACCCCGGCGACGTCGTCATCGCCGAGGGCCCCACCTACGTCGGCGCCCTCGGCGTGTTCCAGGCCGCCCAGTGCGAGGTCGTGCACGTCCCGGTCGACGACGACGGGCTCATCCCCGAGGCGCTTGAGGAAACCCTCGCCGATCTCGCCAAGCACGGGAAACGGCCGAAATTCCTCTACACCGTGCCGACCTACCAGAACCCGACCGGCGTCACCCTCACCGAGCAGCGCCGGGAACGCGTCCTGGACATCTGCGAGGAAGCCGGCCTCCTCGTCGTCGAGGACGACCCCTACGGCGCGCTCGGCTTCGAGGGCCAGCCGCCGAAGGCGCTGCGCGCCCGCCGCCGCAAGGGCATCTTCTACGTCGGCACCTTCTCCAAGACCTTCGCCGCCGGACTGCGCGTCGGCTGGGTCCTGGCCCCGCCCGCCGTCCGCGACAAGCTCGTCCTGGCCACCGAGGCCGCCATCCTCTGCCCGAGCGCGCTCACCCAGACCGCCGTCGTGCGCTACCTGACGACGATGGCCTGGCGCGAACAGGTCAAGACCTTCCGCCAGCTCTACGGCTCCCGCCGCGACGCGCTCCTGAGCGCCCTGGCCGACTACATGCCGGCCGGGATGCGCTGGACCAAGCCCGGCGGCGGCCTGTTCGTGTGGGCCGAGCTTCCCGAAGGGCTCGACTCCAAGGCCATGCTGCCGCGCGCGCTCCAGCAACGCGTCGCCTACGTCCCCGGCACCGGCTTCTTCGCCGACGGCTCCGGACGCGGCCAGATGCGCCTCAACTTCTCCTTCCCTCCTGCCGACCGCATCCGCGAGGGGGTGCGTAGGCTCGCCGACGTGATCACCGAACAGTCCGCGCTGTCCCAGACCTTCGGCGAGAGTCACCCGTCGGCATCCGACGACGTGGTCCCGCGACCATGAGCGCCAGCGGATCGGAGCCCGCCGCAGCCCAGGCCATCGCCGAACTGGCCGACGCCCGCGTCCTGATCCTCGCCGGCGGCCTCTCCTACGAACGCGACGTGTCTCTGCGCTCGGGACGCCGGATCGCCGATGCGCTCGGCGAACTCGGCGTCCACGCCGAGATCTCCGACGTCGACTCCTCGCTGCTGTCGACCCTGGCCAAGGATCCGCCCGACGCGGTCGTTTTCGCGCTGCACGGTGCCACAGGGGAGGACGGGTCCCTTCGGGGCGTCCTGGAGCTTCTGGGGGTGCCCTACGTGGGTCCCTCGGCGACCTCGGCGAGCCGGGCGTGGGATAAGCCGGGAGCGAAGACCCTCGTGCGCGAGGCGGGCATCACCACGCCCGACTGGATCGCCCTGCCGCGCGAGACCTTCTCCGATCTCGGTGCCGGAGCGCTCCTCGAACGCATCGGCGACAGCATGGGCCTCCCACTCGTCGTAAAACCTTCTCGCGGCGGTTCGGGTCTCGGCGTCCAGCGCGTCTCGACCGCCGGCGAACTGCCCGCGGCGATGATGGCCGCCTTCGCCTACGGCGACACCGCGCTCATCGAACGCTTCGTGCCGGGCGCCGACATCGCCGTCTCCGTCGTCGACCTCGGCGACGGCCCCCGCGCCCTTCCCGCCGTGGAGATCGCACCGAAGGGCGGCGAGTACGACTACGTCGCCCGCTACAACGCCGGCGCGACCACGTGGCACTGCCCCGCACGTCTGCCCGCCGACGTCGCCGAGCGCGTCGCCGAGATCGCCGTCGCCGCGCACAAGGCGCTCGCGCTGGGCGACCTGTCGCGGGTGGACCTCATGGTGCCGCCCGACGGTGAGCCGGCCTTCCTGGAGGCGAACGTGGCGCCGGGGATGACCGAGACGTCGCTGCTTCCGCACGCCGCCCGCGCCGCCGGTATCGGCGTCGGGCATCTGCTGGCATCGCTGGTGCGCAACGCCATCCGGCGTTAGCCGTCGTTGAGGTAGGCGGCGAGGAAGTCGAGATCCTCCCGCCACTTCTTCTCCTCGACGGGCGGCAGGATGTCGTCCCACATCGTCATGAACGGGCCGCGCATGTTCAGCCGGCCGTAAGGGCGCGCGAGGAACCACACCTGAAGGTGCGCGCTGGAGTCTCCCCAGCGGGCGACGTGGACGCGGCCGACGCCGTCGAGCGAGCGGATCGCGCGCTCCAGGCGGACGGTGAGGACGCCGAGTTCGGCGGCGTGCATCGTCGAGAGGTCGCCGAGGTCGAGGTGCGAGCGCGTCTCGAGGATGAGGACCATCGGCAGACCGCTGGGCTTGGGGAGTCCCTTGACGCGCCAGCGGTCGTCGGTCCAGAGGTAGTCGGCGTCGGTGGAGGCGCACGAGGGGCACTCGGCGGGATCCTCACCGCGTCTCGGCGGTTCGACGCCGACGGGCTCGTCGATGGGCTTGAGCCGAAGTTCACCGGTGAAGGGGAACGACGGCCACGCCACGAAGTCGGGTAGTCGGGGTCCCTGCGCGTCGGCTGCCACGCCTGGCACGGTACCGGGTCCGGGCGACATCCGGCACCGCCCGGCGTCCACTTTCACCGAAAGGAAACCCCCGCCGCTGTCGAGCGGCGAGGGCACCGTTTCACGTGAAACATCGACGACGGCGTCCACTGCCGACAAGGTCTCCCGCACGGGTTCGAGCGTGTGGGAAACCCGGCATCAGGCGCCGGCGAGGCCGCCTGATGAGCGGGCGGCTAACGCAGGCGCCGCCACATGATGATGTCGTCGCGGTAGTCGTCGGCGGAGATCTTGACCGCCTGGGGGAGTCGCCCGACTTCGACGAATCCGTGGCGCAGATAGAACTCTTCGGCACCCGTGCCGGAGCGAACCTTGAGGCTCAGCGCTTCGAGCGCGAGCACACTGCGGGCGACGGTGTCGACCGCGGCGAGCAGCCGCCCGCCGAGTCCCGCGCCCTGCCGGTCGGGGTCGACCTGAACGTGCCGGACCGTACGCCATCCCTGTCGCGGCGGACTGTCGTTGGACGCGAGGACGCACCAGCCGACAATGGTTTCTCCTTCCGTGAGGGCCACCAGGGTGTCCGTCCCGTCGATCACTCGCGCGAGGATCGACACGGTGGTCGGTCGCACCTCTGGGACGGTCACCGGGGCGACGAAGCCCGCGGATCCACCCGCGTTGGTGACCCGGACCCACAGGTCGGTCATCTCGTTGACGAGGTCGGCGGTGACGGGCGGATCGACTAGGACGCCGATCTCCCCGGTGAGCGTGGAAGAAGACACGTGGTCAAGAGTGACCGATCACCAGGGGTGACGCACGTCCGATTCCCATAATCCGGGCAAGCTCACACCCGGACGTAGCAGGGCTCACGCCCACCGGCCGCAGAGTTGGCTTTGGCTACGCCTCACCGACGTGTGGGCGGCCCGCGATGTTCCACGTGAAACATCACGGTTTCCCGCCTGGGCGCTGTGTCGAGGTGCGCGGGTTTCGGTTCCACCGCAGTCTCCTCACCCCCGACGATCGCTCGCCAGGATGGTCGGCTGATGCGACGACAGTCGAGCGACGCGGGTCCCCCACAACCGGCCGGCCGGCCACCCGCTCACGGCACCGCCGTCCCGGGCCGATGTTTCACGTGAAACAGCTCGCGCACCGACCCGTCTCTGTCGCCTTCCCCGTCGCCGTCGCCATCGCAGACCGAGATACCGCGCGGAGCGGATCGCCGAGGACCTCTGGGTGCGATCGCAGACTCCTCGACGCGCGCCGCGCGTCGACGGCGAAGGACTCGACGCTGACCCGAGATTGGCGACACTCGGCGCTACTTCCGCTGCCCCCAAAGGGATCCCGTCGGAGGGCTCGCCGCGACAAGCGTCGGGATCGGCCGCTCATCCACACCAGCTGGCCGACCCAACTGAACTCCGCCGCCCAACCAAGAACTCAGAAACGGCGGCGGCCGTTTCACGTGAAACGGCCGCGAGCGCCGGTGCCGGTTCTCCGTCGCTCCTTCCTCGGAGGCCCGGCCCGATGTTTCACGTGAAACGAAGCCTTCGCCCTTCCCGCCTGAAGGCCAACCGATTCCTCTCACCGGCCGCTCCCTCCCGGCGATGTTTCACGTGAAACAAGCCGCGACCGGTACCGGCTCACGACCGCCGTCGCCTCCGCAACCCTTCTTTCGGGACGGCGAAAGGTAGCTCCGCATTCGACGACTCGGGGATCCGCCGAGCACCCCGGGCACCACATCGGAAGGGCGAGCTTCAACTATCGCCCAGAACCGGGAGGTCGGAAAGGAAGGCCCGTCCCCAACCGCACCGCGATGTTTCACGTGAAACGGGAGCCGCGCGCCCAACCGCCGCAACGAAGCGAGCGATCCTCGGCCTGCCCGATGTTTCACGTGAAACGGCGGCCCAGCCGGAATCACCCGAGTCGCTTCATCCACTCGGTCGACTCGGGCGCCTCGGTCATCCCGAACTTTCGGTACAGGGACAGCGCTCCTGTCCGGTTTCCCGTCGAGACGCTGAGGGTCATCGCGGGAAACCCTCGGTCGATGAACGCGTCCATCATGGCGACCAGCAGCGCCTGCCCGATCCCGTGCCCGCGTTCCGACTCGCGGACGCCGAACCCTCCGAGATACCCGACGGGTCCGCCGTCCTCCATCCGCCGGGAACCGAGGGCGAAGCCCACGATCCTTCCGTCCCGGCGAGCCACGATCCACAGCGCCGGATCGTACGGCCGCAGGGGATTCTCGCGATGATCGCGCCACCACGCCGGCTCGTTGTTTCCTTCGGGAAACACTTCGTGCGCCACGGCGTAGATCTCCCCGGAGTCGCGCTCCTCGTCGAAGCGACCGACGTCCACACCGGGCGGCGGCGCCACCGAGGTGGGCCGGCTCGCCAAGTCGACGCGCATGCGGGATATCCGAGTCACCGGCTCGAACGAGGTCGACGCCAGCACATCCCCGAGGACGGAGTCCGTGGCGTTCGAGTGCACCTTCAAAGTCCCGGCACCGACCGACACCGCCCGGCGCTCCGCGAAGGAGACGAGGGCAGCGACGATCGGCCGCCCTCCCCAGACGTCGGGGCGAGCGACGACGAGGCAGCGGGCGACTTCCCCGTCGCGCCACACGTGCCCGAACCCGATCGCTCGCCGGTCTGCCGCCGCGACGATGGCGGAGACGGTTCCCGGGGTCCTGAGTCTCGCCTTGGCGACACCGGTCGGGGATCCCCGACCGGTGTGCGCCCTGGAATGGTCCGTGAGGAGAGCGTCGATGGACTTGGCATCGGACGGCACGGCGGGTTTGAGGTAGAGGCGCACGGCGTCTCCCTTCTCGGCACCGGGAACACGAAAGCCGGGTGGCGAACCACCCGGCTTTCATCATCGCCGTTTCACGTGAAACGGCGAACCTGCGCTAGTCCTCGTTCTTCGGCTTCATGCCCATCACGCCGATGATGCGTTCGAGGTCGGCGACCGTGGCGAACTCGATCATGATCCGCCCCTTCCGCTGCCCGAGGTTGACCTTCACACGTGTGTCGAAGTGGTCGGCGAGCCGGTTCGACAGCTCCTCGACGCCGGGCGCGTGCGCCTTGACCTTCCGCTTGCCGGTGACGGGATCGGTCACTTCCTCGGGGGAGGCGACCGCCGTCAGGTCCTGGACGATCTCCTCGGTCGTACGCACCGAGAGTCCCTCGGCAACGATGCGCTTCGCCAGGTGCTCCTGCTGCTCGGCCAGGCCCAGCCCGAGCAGCGCGCGGGCGTGGCCCGCGGTGAGGACACCGGCGGCGACCCGGCGCTGGACGGCACCCGGGAGGTTCAGCAGGCGGATCGTGTTCGAGATCTGCGGCCGGCTGCGCCCGATCCGGCGCGACAGCTCCTCCTGCGTCACCCCGAACTCTTCGAGGAGCTGCTGGTAGGCCGCGCCCTCTTCGAGGGGGTTCAGTTGCGCGCGGTGGATGTTCTCCAGGAGGGCGTCGCGAAGCATGTCCTCGTCGCGGGTTTCCCGCACGATCGCGGGAATCGAGTCGAGGCCGATCGCCCGGCTGGCGCGCAGGCGACGCTCGCCCATGATGAGCTCGTAACGGGAGAGGGTGCCGTGCTCGGTTTCCTGCGTGTAGGGGCGCACCACGATGGGCTGGAGGAGCCCGACTTCGCGGATCGAGGTCTTCAGCTCCTCAAGGGCGTCCTCGTCGAAGACCTCCCTCGGCTGCTTCGGGTTGACCAGGATCTGGTCGAGCGGCACGAAGCGGAACTTCGCGCCGGGAACCGGTTCGAGGTCGAGTTCGTCGTCTTCCTCGGCGGCGGCGACCGGCTTGGCCTGTTCGCCGGGCTCGGCGGCCGCAAGGGTTTCCTTGGGCTTGGGAGCGTCGCCGTGCAGCGATGCTTCACGTGGAACAACGAACTGCTCGGGAACGTCGGGCGGAGTCGGCCGCTCAGCCCGCTGCCTCTCCAGCTGGTCCATGGCGGCGTGCAGCGCGGGAAACTCCGGCGTGGCAGCCGGGCTTGTCTCGCGGGTCAGGTCGGAGACGTCGGTCGGGATGAGTGCCCCGAGGCCTCGCCCTAGGCCACGTCGCTTCGGCGGCGCCATTACCGGTCTCCCATCGCGGCGCCGCGAACGGCGATCTCCTCGGCGGCCTCGAAGTAGCTCGTCGCTCCTCGCGAGCCCGGGTCGTAGGTCATGACCGACTGGCCATAGCCGGGCGCCTCCGACACGCGCACGCTCCGGGGCACGACCGACTTGAGGACGGTGTCGCCGAAGTGGCCGCGCACCTCCTGCTCGACCTGGTCGGCGAGCTTGGTGCGCCCGTCGTACATGGTGAGCAGAATCGTCGAGACCCGCAGCTGCGGATTCAGGTGGGCTTTGACGAGCTCGATGTTGCGCAGCAGCTGCCCGAGACCTTCCAGCGCGTAGTACTCGCACTGGATGGGGATGAGCACCTCTTGCGCGGCGACGAGCGCGTTGACGGTGAGGAGACCCAGCGACGGCGGGCAGTCGATGAAGACGTAGTCGAGCTCCTGCTCGTAGCCTTCGATCGCCATGCGCAGCCGCGACTCGCGGGCCACCATCGAGACCAGCTCGACTTCGGAGCCGGCGAGGTCGATGGTCGCCGGCACGCACCACAGGTTCGGGATGCCGTCGACGGTCGTGGCGACCTCGTTGAGCGGCACGCTCTCGATGAGCGAGTCGTAGATGCTCGGGACCTCGGTGTGGTGGTCGACGCCGAGACCGGTGGAGGCGTTCCCCTGCGGGTCGAGGTCGATGACCATGACCCGGTTCCCGTGCAGCGCAAGGGATACAGCGAGGTTCACCGCACTGGTCGTCTTGCCGACGCCGCCCTTCTGGTTGGCCACCGCCATGACTCGGCAGTGCGTCGGGCGCGGCATGAGGACCGCTCCGCCGGGGTTGAGGACCTTGACCGCGCGCTTGGCCTCTTGGGCCAGCGGCAGGTCGTCCTCAGCCTCGGGCGGCTTGCGCGGCCCCGTGGGCAGGCCGGCGGCCTGCGCCTTGTCCTCGTCGGAATGACGCCCGCGCGTCTGTGGATACACCCCGCCGGGTCCAACCCGACTGGCTCTGCGCTCCGACTCGTCGTCGGTGTAGATCTGCCGCATCTCCCGCTCCCCGTGGTACGGCTCCGCCATATCAGCTTCTCTGCGCGCACCCCTTAAAGGCGCGGCTTCAGAGGGAGCGGCCGCAGGTGTTCCCTGCGCCGCTGCGGCATCCAGCATCTCGCGGATCCGCCGGTGGCTCGAGTTGCCGCCTAGCGGGGTCGCATCTTCAGACATCATCCACACCTCGTCGCGTCGGACACGACATACGCGCGGCTGCTTCCACCGTCAGATCGCCCGGTGTTTCACGTGAAACGGTCGCGCGCATGCTTCGACAGACTACGAGGCTTCTTTGCGTGCCCGCCATCCGACACCCGGGCATCGCTGCGGCAAGTTCGCCGGGCGGCGGCCGGTAGCCGTGGTGGGGGAGATGAAGTCGCCGGTGGGGGGATGTTTCACGTGAAACGGGGAGCGTGGGGCGGGGAGGAAGGTGCGATGTTTCACGTGAAACGGTGGCGGCGTTCGTTCGATGTTTCACGTGAAACGGTGCCACGGAGGCCGCGGCCGTCCGGCGGGCGGAGGTTGCGGGCCGTGGCGAGGGGAGCGAGGGGAGCGAGGGGAGCGAGGGGAGCGAGGGGAGCGAGGGGAGCGAGGGGAGCGAGGGGACGATATCCGCGCCCGGCGGGGCTGCCGAACCTCACGGAGCGGGCAGGCGGGAGGAGAGTGACAGACTTTCGCGTGGACCGCCAGCTCGGAACTTCCTCACCAGTGCCACGCGCGATGGCCCAAGCATCCCCGTCGCGCAACTGGCTCGCTCGGCGTGGCCCTCGCCGGGTGTCTGTTGTCGCTTCGTCGGGCACCACCCTGTACTGGACGCTGAGGTATTCGCCATACCGGCAACCTCGGCTGAGGAAGGTACCGGGGAACCAGCACGGCGATAGGACGGGCAGCCAAGAAGCGAGGGGGCCGGAGCACGAGTAGGCCGCGGGCGTCGTGGGATCGGCCGGCGCGAAGCAAGCGTTCCCAGTCGCGAGACCCGGACCATGCGAGCGGACCGAGCGCCGCGAAGCGGGGGAGGGCGTCGAGGAGGAGAGCAAGCCCGTCGCCGAACCGAGTGGACGCCTTCGAGCGCGCATCTAGCCTGACGACGTGTGGCGCGGCCCTGGTCGACCACTGCACTCCACCCCAACGCTCGGGCGGCGACTCGTCGGCACGCACTGCGCGCAACAGTCGACGCCGACCGCCAACGTGTGCCACCGGGTCGAAGCGACCCCACCGACCGCCACGAGCCCGACCCCGCCGCACCCCCGGCCCGGGAAGCAAACGCCCAGACCGCCCCAATGTTTCACGTGAAACGGCGGCCCGCAGGCCGCCGTTCGCACTCAAGTTCGGGAAACACTCAGCGCCGCGCACTCCACCTCGCGCCGCCGCACGAACCTACCGCCGCCGCACGCGCACCACCGTCGTCGGCACCTCCAGCAGCCCCGCCCCGCACGTCAGCACTTCCGCCTCGGCGCCCCCGGCTTTGCGGACCGCCTTCGCGTGCTCGGCCACCTCGTCGGCCGCCGAACTGCCCTTCATCGCCAGCAACTCGCCGCCGCGCGCCACCAGGGGCATGCACCACCGCGCCAGCTTGTCGAGCGAAGCCACCGCGCGGGCGGTCACCACAGGCGCGGCGACCTCGCACTCCTCGGCGCGCCCCCGGAACACCGACACGTTCGTCAGCCCCAAAGCCGCCACGGCCTCCTCCAGAAAAGTGGTGCGACGCAGCATCGGCTCGACGAGCATCACCTCGACGTCGGGGCGCACGATCGCCAGCGGGATGCCCGGCAGGCCCGCACCGGACCCGACGTCGATCACCGCGACGCCCTCGGGCACGACCTCGCTGAGCACCGCGCAGTTCAGCATGTGCCGCTCCCACAGGCGCGGGACCTCGCGCGGGCCGATCAGCCCACGCTCGACCCCGTCGGTCGCGAGCAGTTCGGCGTAGGAAACCGCGAGGGAGACCTTCTCCCCGAACACCTTCGCCGCGACCTCGGCCAGACCCGGCGGCACGCCACCCACACCGCCCGCGTCGCCTCCACCGCCCGTGCCAGCCGCCCCCTCAACGGGGAACGGCCCCTCCGTGGAGGGGCCGTTCGTGGTCTCGTCATGCGAACTCAAGCCGGACTCACGATCACGCGACGGTCGGGCTCGGTGCCCTCCGACTCGCTCGCCACGTCCTTGCGGGCGTTGATGACGTCGTGCACGCACTTGCGCTCGAAGGCGTTCATCGGGTCGAGCCGCACGGGGTTCCCGTACTGCGCGACCTCGTCGGCCACCTTCTTCGCAAGAGCCTGCAGTTCGGCACGGCGCCCGGAACGGAAGCCCCCGATGTCCAGCATCAGCCTGCTGTGCTCGCCGGTCTTGCGGAAGACCGCCAGACGCGTGAGCTCCTGTAGTGCCTCCAGCGTCGCCCCACCCGGTCCGACCAGCTGGTTGAGCCCGCTGCCGACGACCTCGACGATCGGTCGGTCGTCCTTCACGAGCTCGTCGATGTCCCCGTCGGTGTCGAGGATGTCGAGCAGGCCTTCGACGTAGTCGGCGGCGATCTCGCTCTGCTCGAACAGCGCGTCGGTGTCTACCCCCGCGGTGGTGCGCCCCTCCGCCTCACCACGGGCGACATCCGTCGTCGTTTCAGCCACGTGCTGCCTCTCCCTTACTTGCCGGCACCTTTACGGGTGCCGCCCTTCTTCGAGTTGGCCGGCTTCGCTCCGGGCTTCGGCGCCAATTCCTTGGCGCGGGCCACGGCCTCCGCACGTGCCTTCTCGGCGGCTTTCGATCCCGGCTTCCCGGCTGCGGTCTTCGCGCCGTTCGAGCCCGCCATCTTCGGCGGTGGGAACTTGCGCAGCACCCACATCTGCTGCCCGAGGGAGAACGCATTCGAGATCACCCAGTACAGGACGACACCGATCGGGAACATCACGCCGGAGATGAGCAGCGTCGCCGGGATGCCGTAGAGCATCAGGCGCTGCATCATCTTCTGCTGGCGGTCCTCGGCCCAGCCGGTCTTGAGGATCATCTGACGCGAGGTCATGTAGGTCGTGGCGACCATGCACGCGATCAGGACGGCACAGATGATCTTGACCGTGATGGTGCCCGAGCCCACGGCCTGGAGGTCGGCGTCGGGGGTGTTGAAGCTCGACCAGATCGGCGCGTTGAACAGGCGCGAGCCGAGGAAGCTGTCGAACTGCTCGGTCGACCAGCCGTACAGGTCGGTCTGCGTGTTACCGGGGTGGACACGACGCAGAACGTGCAGCAGACCGATGAAGACGGGCGCCTGGAGCAGCATCGGAAGGCAGCCCATGAGCGGGTTGGCCTTCTCCTTGCGGTACAGCTCCATGAGCTGCCGCTGCATCTCCTGCCGGTCGTGCTTGTACTTGGCCTGGAGCTCCTTGACCTTCGGCTGCAGAGCCTGCATCGCCCGCTGGGACTTGATCTGCTTGACGAACAAGGGGAACAAGATCGTGCGAACGGTCAGAACCAGGAAGACGATCGCGAGGATCCAGTCCCAGTTGGTGCCCAGGAAGGCATTTTCGGGCAGGATCATGTCCCAGAGCGAGTGCCAGCTGAGCAGCAGCCAGGAAATGCTCCAGTACAACCACTCGAGCGGGAAGATGCCGGACAAGCTACGTCTCCCTAGCTTCAGTTTCATCGACCTTGCGCCGTGGTGGCGGCACAGGGTCATAACCGCCCGGGTGGAACGGTTGGCAGCGCAGCACGCGACGGACCGCGAGATAGAGACCACGCAACGCCCCGTGCACCGAGATCGCCTCAAGGGCGTAGGCGCTACACGACGGGTGGAATCGGCATCGGGCCGGCAGTGCCGGGCTTATCCATCGACGGTACGCGACGATGGGCAAGGACAGGAGCCGGGCTGGCGTCATTTCGGACGCTCCCGCCCGTGCTTACGGGGCCGTCTCGCACTCGCGAGAGCCCCGTCGAGATCGGCGCCGAGACCGGTGTGGTCACGGTCGGCGGCCTGCGGGAGCGCCCTGACGACGATGTCGGTGCCGGGCTCCCAGGTATTGATCCGCTCGGCGACGAGGTGACGCAGCCGACGCTTCACCTTGTTGCGGACGACGGCCCCGCCGACGGCTTTGGACACGACGAAACCCGCTCGCGCCGGTCGGCCGTCGCCGGTCACCTTCAGGTGCACGACGAGCGCGCCGCGGGCAGCACGACGTCCCCGCGTGGTGGCGGAGAAGTCAGCGCGGCTCCGCAGCCGCGCGGCCTTTGGCAGCACGAGCGGGCCTCACGAAGACTGCGGCGAGTCGTCTCGTCCGCTATCAAGCGGAGAGACGCTCGCGGCCCTTGCGACGGCGAAGGGCGATGATGGCCCGGCCGGCGCGCGTACGCATACGCAGCCGGAAGCCGTGGGTCTTCGCGCGGCGGCGGTTGTTCGGCTGGAAGGTGCGCTTGCTCACGGCTGGAACTCCAAGATCGGTGTTGCACGGTGTTGACTACAGCCGTGCGGACGCATACGTGCGTGTCCAAGGGTAGCAATGGCACGGCGGCGCCCAGGTAACGGCCGGTCAACAGTACTGGCAGGTCGCGACGATCGACAACCGGCCCGGGTGGAATCGCGTGCCAACTGCCCCGCGATAATCCACAGGAACCTGTGGACAACGCTTGTGTCCACGCGCGCCACAGACTAGCGTGCCAGCTTGGTGCAGGTCTTCGGCAACGCGCTCCCCATACTCTAAACCGTTCGTAGCGCCCCGTTGCGTCATGATACGTCCGGATTTGAACCGGGGTCGTGGTCACAACGGAACCAGGCTGATCAGCGAATGCACAGGCTGTGGATAACCTGTGGATAACCAACACGATCATGGGGGTGGGACCGCCGTGGCAGGCGAGACGACTGAAGGCGCTGCGGCGTCGACCGACCTTAGCGCGGTGTGGCGGGCCGTCACCGAAGAACTCGGAGATGCCGGTCTGTCCGCGCAGCAGCGCGCCTGGCTCCGCCTCACTCAGCCGCTCGGCCTGTTCGAGGACACCGTCATCATCGCCGCGCCGAACCAGTTCGCGCGCGAGGCATTCGAGTCGCGTCTGCGGTCGACCCTCACCACCGCCCTCGGCCATCACCTCGGCCAGTCGGTGCAGATAGCGGTCACCGTCCGCCCGCCGGCCCCCGAAGAGGCCCCGGCCCACCGCGCCGACGACGTCGGCCTCATCCAGCCGTCCCTGCTGCCCCCGCCCCCTCAGGCACCGGTGAACAACCTCGCACCCGTACCTCCTTCCCCCCGCGAGCCGCAGGAAGCGCCACCGGTCTACGCACCGCCCGACCGCGAGCGCCACGCCCCGCCCGTCGCGCCCCCGTCGCCGATCGACGACACCGCCCTCGACAACCGCTCGCCCATGGGCGGCTCCTACCGCTCCGGCGCGAAGATGGGCCACTCCGACGGCGGCGACATCCCCGCCCCCCGCCCGCAGCGGCCGATCGGCGCGAGCAACACGTCCAACCCGGCCAACGCCTCGCGCCTGAACGCCAAGTACAACTTCGACACCTTCGTCATCGGCTCCTCGAACCGCTTCGCGCACGCCGCCGCGGTCGCCGTCGCCGAGTCGCCCGCCAAGGCCTACAACCCGCTGTTCATCTACGGCGACTCCGGCCTCGGCAAGACCCACCTCGTGCACGCCATCGGCCACTACGCCACCGGCCTGGGCAACGCCCGCAGCGTCCGGTACGTGTCGACCGAGGAGTTCACCAACGACTTCATCAACTCCCTGCGCGACGACAAGCGGCAGGCCTTCCAGCGCCGCTACCGCGACGTCGACATCCTCCTCATCGACGACATCCAGTTCCTGGAGCGCGCCGAGCGGACGCAGGAGGAGTTCTTCCACACCTTCAACACCCTCCACAACGCCAACAAGCAGATCGTCATCACCTCCGACCGCTCGCCCAAGCAGCTGTCGACGCTGGAGGACCGGCTGCGCACCCGCTTCGAGTGGGGACTGCTGGCCGACATCCAGCCGCCCGACCTGGAGACCCGCATCGCGATCCTCCAGAAGAAGGCCGCCCAGGAGCGCCTCGACGCCCCCTTCGACGCCCTGGAGTACATCGCCAGCCGCATCCAGCACTCGATCCGGGAGCTGGAGGGCGCCCTCATCCGGGTGACGGCCTTCGCGAGCCTCAACCGCTCGCCCATCGACCGCGCCCTGGCCGAGCAGGTCCTGTCGGACTACATCCCCGACAACGACGGCCCGCCCGACGTCTCCGCCGACGACATCATGCGCGCGACGGCCGACTACTTCAGCGTCACCAACGACGACCTGTGCGGGCACTCGCGCTCGCGCGTGCTGGTCAACGCCCGCCAGGTCGCCATGTACCTGTGCCGCGAGCTGACCGACCTGTCCCTGCCCCGCATCGGGCAGGCCTTCGGCGGCCGCGACCACACGACGGTCATGCACGCCGACCGCAAGATCCGCAAACAGATGGCCGAACGGCGCACGCTGTACAACCAGATCGCCGAGCTGACCAACCGGATCAAGCAGACGGGCAACTGAAAAGCCGGTCCGCCGGTGTGAAGCACACGACCCGAGGTCTTTCTCACGGCCCCCGCGGCACCTCGCGCGGGGGCCGTTTCCCATGCCCGAACGCCGTCGGCCGGCCCGGAAACGGGCTGGGGAGGCTTCGTCGTCCACACCCTTCGTCCACAGGATGTGCACAACTCTCATGTCCCTGTGCACAACCTGAATCCGCAGGTCAGAAGCTCTGTCCACAGTGTCATCCACAGAAGACACGCCTGCGTCCACAGACTGTGGACGCGATGTGGACAACACTGTGGACAAGTCGCCTTTCGGTGTGCACATCCCTGTGGGAAACCTGTGGGAAACCCTGTGTACAGACCTGTGGACGAATGTGGACAACTCAGCGATCATGCCAACCTGTGGATGAACCCCATGGTTTTCCCCAGGCGCCTCCACAGGACGTCCACAGGCCCGTAGCGTCGTGGCCAGCCGAAACAGGCCTTTTCCACAGTTTCCACAGCACCGAACACGACGACGGTATTTACCTATAGAGGGAAACAATCAACAGTCGCTGTGTGGAAAACTCAGCCAGCCGGGCCGTGACGAGCGGCCGCCGGTCCGCACCGCAAGGAGAGAGCATGAAGTTTCGAGTCGAACGAGACGCACTGACGACAGCGGTCACCTGGACCGCCAAGAGCCTGCCGACGCGCCCCTCAGTGCCGGTCCTCGCCGGGGCGCTCTTGAGCGTCAACGACGGCGCCCTGACCATCTCCGGCTTCGACTACGAGACCTCCAGCCAAGTGACGGTCGCCGTCGACGCCGACTCGCCGGGCACCGCCCTGGTGTCCGGTCGGCTGCTGGCCGAGATCGTCAAGGCCCTGCCCGCCAAGCCCGTCGAGTTCGCCGCCTCCGACGGCCACGCCGAACTGACCTGCGGCAGCGCCCGCTTCACCTTGCCGACCATGCCCGTCGAGGACTACCCCGCGCTCCCGGCGATGCCCGGCGCGGTCGGGACGATCCCCGCCGACGTCTTTGCCACCGCGGTCTCCCAGGTCGCCGTCGCCGCCGGCCGTGACGACACACTGCCGACGATGACCGGCGTGCAGGTCGAGATGATCGGCACGAGCCTGGCGCTGCTGGCCACCGACCGCTACCGCATGGCCGTCCGCGAGCTCGACTGGGCGCCCAACGACGACGACATCAACCTGACGATGCTGATCCCGGCGAAGGCCCTGTCGGACACCGCCCGCAGTTTCGGCAGCGGTGGCGGCGACGTCACGATCGCGATGCCGCAGGAAGGCGGCACCGGCCTGGTCGGCTTCTCGGCGCACAACCGGCACACGACGAGCCGCGTGCTCGACGGCCAGCTGCCTAAGCTACGGTCGTTGCTGCCGACCGCCTACAACGCCAAGCTCCGTGTCACCGCCGCCGAACTCGTCGAGGTCTCCCGCCGTGTGGCCCTCGTCGCCGAACGCGACACCCGCATCCAGCTGCGGATCGACACCGACGGGCTCGTCGTCGAGGCGGGCGGCACCGAGGACGCCAAGGCGAGCGAGGCCATGGACTGCGACTACAACGGCGAACCGATGACCGTCGCCTTCAACTCCCAGTACCTGCTGGACGGTCTGTCCGCCATCAACGCGCCGACCGCCGTACTCTCGTTCACAGATCCGATGAAGCCGGTCGTGCTGACCGGTGCCGCCCCCGGCGAGGACGACGAGGTCCAGGAGATCGAGGGCTACAAGTACCTGCTCCAGCCGCTCCGGTTCGAGAGTTAAGCGAAAAGGGGACCATCCATGCAGCTCGGCATCGTCGGCCTGGGAAAGATGGGCGGGAACATGCGCACCCGCCTGCGCAACGCCGGCCACGAGGTCGTCGGTTTCGACCGCGACCCGAACCTGTCCGATGTCGACAGTCTCGAGGCGCTCGTGAAGGGCCTCGAAGGCCCCCGCGCCGTGTGGATCATGGTCCCCTCGGGTGACGCCACCCGCGACACCGTGCACGCCCTCGGGGAGTTGCTCTCCGAGGGCGACATCCTCATCGACGGAGGAAACTCCCGCTTCAGCGACGACCTTGTGCACGCCGAGCACCTCAAGCCCAAGGGGATCGGCTACGTCGACGCCGGAGTGTCGGGCGGGGTCTGGGGTCTGAAGAACGGCTACGCGTTGATGGTGGGCGGCTCCGACGAGGACGTGGCCCGTTTGATGCCCATCTTCGAGGCGCTCAAACCCGAAGGTGAATTCGGCTTCGTGCACGCCGGCGGCGTCGGTGCCGGGCACTACGCGAAGATGGTTCACAACGGCATCGAGTACGGCATGATGCACGCCTACGCCGAGGGCTACGAGCTGCTGGCAGCCAGCGAGCACGTGACCGACGTCCCGGCCGTGATCAAGTCCTGGCGCGAGGGCACCGTCATCCGCTCCTGGTTGCTGGACCTGCTCGACAACGCCCTCCAGGAGGACCCGGAGCTGGCCGACATCACCGGCTACTCCAGCGACTCCGGAGAGGGCCGCTGGACGGTCGAGGAGGCCATCCGGCTCGCGGTCCCGCTGCACGTGATCTCGGCGTCGCTGTTCGCGCGCTTCGAGTCCCGGCAGGACGACTCCCCGGCGATGAAGGCCGTCTCGGCCCTGCGCAACCAGTTCGGCGGACACGCCGTCAAGAACAAGAAATAACCGAGAACCACAGGCGGGTCGGGCGGTAGGGACGTGCACGTTCGTCGATTCGAGCTCATCGACTTCCGCTCGTACCCGCACGTGGTCGTCGACCTTGAGCCGGGGCCGAGCGTCCTGGTCGGGCCCAACGGCGCCGGGAAGACCAACCTCGTCGAGGCCCTGGGTTACCTGGCGACGCTGGGCAGCCACCGGGTCTCGGCCGACGCGCCGCTGGTGCGGGCCGGCGCCGAGCGCGCGATCCTGCGGGCGGCGATCGTCCACGAGGGCCGCGAGCTGCTGGCCGAACTCGAACTGGTCCCGGGCAAGTCGAACCGGGCGCGGCTGGGCCGCTCGGCCCTGCCGAGGGCGCGGGACCTGCTGGGCGCGCTGAGGGTGATCCTCTTCGCGCCGGAGGACCTCGCGCTGGTGCGGGGCGAGCCGTCGGAGCGCCGGCGTTTCCTCGACGACCTGCTCGTCGCCCGCCACCCCCGTTACGCGGGTGTCCGCAGCGACTACGACCGGGTGCTCAAGCAGCGCAACACGCTCCTGCGCACGGCCTACCTCGCCCGCAAGGTGACCGGCCGTCGCGCGGCCGCCGACTCCGGCGACCTGCGCACCCTGGAGGCCTGGGACAAGCAGCTCGCCGAGTACGGCGGGGAGCTGCTCGCCGGGCGCCTGGCGCTGGTCGAGACGCTGACGCCGTACGTCACGAAGGCCTACGACGCGGTCAGCCAGGGCAAGGGGCGGGCGACGATCACCTACAGGTCGAACCTCGACGACGGGACCGGGCAGCTGACCGCCGACCGGGAGCTGCTGTCGGCGCGGATGCTCAACGCGCTGGCCGCCGCCCGCGACGCCGAGATCGACCGCGGCTCGACGCTCGTCGGGCCGCAGCGCGACGAGATCACGCTCCAGCTGGGGGACCTGCCCGCCAAGGGCTACGCCAGCCACGGCGAGTCGTGGTCCTTCGCGCTGGCGCTGCGCCTGGCCGCATACGACCTGCTGCGCGCCGAGGGGATCGAGCCGGTGCTCATCCTCGACGACGTGTTCGCCGAACTCGACGCCAGCCGCCGCGACCGCCTCGCCGAGCTCGTCGACGGCGCCGCCCAGGTCCTGGTGACCTGCGCGGTCGCCGGGGACGTGCCCGCCGCGCTGGCCGGCGCGCGCTACGACGTCGCCGAAGGGGAGGTTCGCCGTGTCGTCTGACCTGCGGGTTTCCCGTCAGATCGAGGGTGGTGGCCGCCTTGTCGCGTGAGCAGGGGATGCCCTACCGACCGCGCCGGAAGTCCGCCGGGTACACCGGGCCGGGGCCCGACAAGCGCGACCCGCAGGCCTTGTCGGTGCTGCTGGCGAAGCTCCTCAAGGACCGCGGCTGGCAGCAGCCGGCCGCCCACCACGGCGTCTTCGGCCGCTGGGAGGCCATCGTCGGCGCCGAGATCGCCGCGCACTGCCGTCCGGTCTCGCTGGCCGAGACCGAGCTGGTCATCGAGGCGGAGTCGACGGCCTGGGCGACTCAGCTGCGGCTCTTCCAGGGCACGATTCTGAAGAAGATCGCCGAGGACATCGGCCACGGGCTGGTCACCAGGGTGCGCGTGCACGGTCCCACCCAGACCCGCCGTAATCTCGGCCCTCGGCGCGTACGATTTCCAGGCTCGCGCGACACGTACGGGTAGCCTGCACCCGAGTGGGGGAGTAGGCGAGCGGGGTTTTCGGCGCCACACGGCGAACTCAGGGCGTGTGCGGTGCCGTTCCTGTCGCAGGGGGCAAGTAGGATCGAAGTGGGCCGGCCCGTCAGTGCCATTCGTGTGGTGTGACGTGCGCCGGCTCGCGAACGGCCCGGGGCCACAGTCCCGGTCGGGCAGCACGAGACATCAGAAAGTGGGTTCTTGCGTGAACGCAGCCGCCAAGGACGAGTACGGCGCAAACCAAATCCAGGTCCTCGAAGGGCTTGAAGCAGTACGCAAGCGTCCCGGTATGTACATCGGCTCCACCGGCGAACGTGGTCTTCACCACCTTGTCCAGGAGATCGTGGACAACGCGGTCGACGAGGCCATGGCCGGCTACTGCGACACGATCAACGTCACCCTGCTCGAAGACGGCGGCGTCCGTGTCATCGACAACGGCCGCGGTTTCCCCGTCGACCTCCACCCGAAGCTGAAGAAGCCGGGTGTCGAGGTCGCGCTGACGGTTCTGCACGCGGGCGGCAAGTTCGACGGCAAGGCCTACGCGGTCTCCGGCGGACTGCACGGCGTCGGTGTCTCCGTCGTGAACGCGCTGTCGACCAAGATGGCCGTGGAGATCCACAAGAACGGCAACGTCTACCGGCAGACGTACGACTACTCGAAGCCCTCGCCGCTGGAGAAGGGCGAGACCACGACCACCACGGGTTCCTCGGTGGCCTTCTGGCCGGACCCGAAGATCTTCGAGACGGTCGAGTTCAACTTCGAGACGATCTACCGGCGCCTCCAGGAGATGGCCTTCCTCACCAAGGGCCTGACCATCATCTTGCGTGACGAGCGGCCGGAGAACTTCGAGGAGGACAAGCCCCGCGAGGTCACCTTCCGCTACGACGAGGGCATCGCCGACTTCGTCCGGCACCTCAACGCCACGAAGTCGCCGCTGCACCGCACGGTCGTGCACTTCGAGTCGCAGGACGACGACGCCGGCATGGGCGCCGAGGTCGCGCTCCAGTGGAACGAGTCCTATGGCGAGTCGGTCTACACCTTCGCCAACGCGATCAACACTCACGAGGGCGGCACGCACGAAGAGGGTTTCCGTGCGGCACTGACGACGATCGTCAACAAGTACGGCACCGACCGCAAGCTCCTCAAGGGCGACGACCGCCTCTCCGGTGAGGACATCCGCGAGGGCCTGGCGGCGATCATCTCGGTGAAGCTGCGCGAGCCGCAGTTCGAGGGCCAGACCAAGACCAAGCTGGGAAACACCGAGGTCAAGGGCTTCGTCCAGAAGATCGTCAACGAGCGTCTGGCGGACTGGTTCGAGCGCAACCCCGGCGAGGCCAAGACGATCATCCAGAAGGCCTCGGCCGCCGCGCAGGCCCGCAAGGCCGCCGCGCAGGCGAGGAAACTCGCGCGCCGCAAGAGCCTGCTGGAGACGTCGTCGATGCCGGGCAAGCTGGCCGACTGCCAGTCGACCGACCCGCGCGAGTCCGAGGTGTTCATCGTCGAGGGCGACTCCGCCGGCGGTTCGGCCAAGCAGGGGCGCAACCCCCGCACGCAGGCCATCCTGCCGATCCGGGGCAAGATCCTCAACGTCGAGAAGGCCCGCATCGACAAGGTGCTGAAGAACAACGAGGTCCAGGCCATCATCACGGCCCTGGGCACCGGCATCCACGAAGAGTTCGACATCGAGAAGCTCCGGTACCACAAGGTGATCATGATGTCCGACGCCGACGTGGACGGCCAGCACATCAACACCCTGCTGCTCACGCTGCTGTTCCGCTTCATGCGCCCGCTGGTCGAGATGGGCCACGTGTACATGTCGCAGCCGCCGCTGTACAAGATCAAGTGGAACCGCAAGGGCGACGTGGTCGAGTACGCCTACTCCGACCGGGAGCGCGACGGCCTCATCGAGATGGGCATCGCGGCCGGCAAGGCCGACCCCCGTCGCTTCGACGGCATCCAGCGGTACAAGGGTCTCGGCGAGATGAACTACCACGAGCTGTGGGAGACCACCATGGACCCGGCGACGCGGTCCCTGCTCCAGGTGACCCTCGACGACGCGGCAACCGCGGACGAGCTCTTCAGCGTCCTCATGGGTGAGGACGTGGAGTCGCGGCGGAACTTCATCCAGCGCAACGCCAAGGATGTCCGTTTCCTGGACATCTAGTGCGCATCGTGGACGGCCCCCGGCTTCGGTCCACAGGGCCGTCCACATTATCCACAGACTTATCCACAGGTTCTCAAGCAAGGTGAAAGGCAAACCGTGACGGAGACCACCGTGTCGGACGACGCGTCGGGCGGGCGCATCCAGCCGGTAGGCGTCGATGTGCAGATGCACCGGTCGTACCTCGACTACGCCATGAGCGTCATCGTCGGCCGGGCCCTGCCCGACGTGCGCGACGGCCTCAAGCCGGTGCACCGCAAGGTGCTCTACGGCATGTACGACGGGGGCTACCGCCCCGACCGCGGGTACGTGAAGTGCTCCCGCGTCGTCGGTGACGTGATGGGTCAGTACCACCCCCACGGCGACTCCTCGATCTACGACACCCTCGTGCGCATGGCGCAGCCCTGGTCGCTGCGCTACCCGCTGATCGACGGCCAGGGCAACTTCGGTTCGCCGGGCAACGACGGCGCGGCCGCCATGCGGTACACCGAGTCGCGCCTGCATCCCATGGCCATGGAGATGATGCGCGACATCGACGAGGAGTCGGTGGACTTCGGCCCCAACTACGACGGCAAGACCACCGAGCCGCTCGTACTGCCGGCCCGCATCCCCAACCTGCTCGTCAACGGCTCCGAGGGCATCGCCGTCGGCATGGCGACCAAGATCCCGCCGCACAACCTGCGGGAGGTCGCCCAGGCCGTCTACTGGTGCCTGGAGCACCACGACGTGCCCGAGGAGGAGACCCTTGAGGAGCTGATCAAGCTCGTCCACGGTCCCGACTTCCCGACCTACGGCCTGATCGTCGGCCGCTCCGGCATCGAGGACGCCTACCGCACCGGTCGCGGCTCGATCCGCATGCGCGCGGTCATCGAGATGGAGGAGGACGCCAAGGGGCGCGCCTGCCTCGTCGTCACCGAGCTGCCCTACCAGGTCAACCCGGACAACCTCGCGCTGCGGGTCGCCGAGCTGGTCAAGGAGGGCAAGCTCACCGGCATCGCCGACATCCGCGACGAGAGCTCCGGCCGTACCGGCATGCGGCTGATCCTGGTCCTCAAGCGGGACTCGATCCCCAAGGTCGTCCTCAACAACCTGTACAAGCACACGCAGCTGCAGGAGACCTTCGGCGCGAACATGCTCGCCCTGGTCGACGGCGTGCCGCGCACGCTCAACCTGGCGCAGTTCATCCGCCACTACGTCGCCCACCAGGTCGACGTCATCGTCCGGCGCACCCAGTACCGCCTGCGCAAGGCCGAGGAGCGGGCCCACATCCTGCGTGGTCTGGGCAAGGCCCTCGACCAGCTCGACGCGGTCATCCAGCTCATCCGCAGCGCGCCCTCGGCCGACGAGGCGAAGCTGGGCCTCCAGCAGCTCCTCGACGTCGACGAGATCCAGGCGATCGCCATCCTCGACATGCAGCTTCGCCGCCTCGCGGCGCTGGAGCGGCAGAAGATCATCGACGAGCTCGTCGACATCGAGTCGAAGATCGCCGACCTCGAGGACATCCTGGCACGCCCGGAGCGTCAGCGTTCGATCATCAAGGAAGAGCTCGAGGCCACCGTCGCCAAGTGGGGCGACGAGCGCCGCACGAAGATCGTGCCCTTCGAGGGCGAGGTCTCCATGGAGGACCTCATCGCCCGCGAGGACGTCGTCGTGACCATCACGCGCGGCGGCTACGCCAAGCGCACGAAGGTCGACGCCTACCGCACCCAGCACCGCGGCGGCAAGGGCGTCCAGGGCGCGACCCTGAGGCTCGACGACCTCGTGAGCCACTTCTTCGTGTGCTCGACCCACGACTGGGTCCTGTTCTTCACCAACAAGGGCCGCGTGTACCGCGCGAAGGCCTACGAGCTGCCCGAGGCGTCGCGTACGGCCCGCGGCCAGCACGTCGCCAACCTGCTCGCCTTCCAGCCCGGTGAGCACATCGCGCAGGTCATCCAGATCACGAACTACGAGGTCGCGCCCTACCTGGTGCTGGCCACGCGGGACGGCGTCGTCAAGAAGACCAAGCTCACCGACTTCGACTCCAACCGCACCGGCGGCGTCATCGGCATCAACCTCAAGGGCGAGGACGAGCTCGTCGGCGCCGCGCTGATCGGTCCCGAGGACGATCTGCTGCTGGTCAGCCGCAACGCGCAGGCGATCCGCTTCCAGGCGACCGACGAATCCTTGCGTCCGATGGGCCGTGCGACGTCCGGAGTCATCGGTATGCGCTTCACCGATGGGGACGTTCTCCTTACGATGGAGGTGGTGCGCGAGGGCATGGACATCCTCGTCGCCACCGGAGGGGGTTTCGCCAAGCGCACACCTGTCGACGAGTACCCGCGTCAGGGCAGGGGTGGGAAGGGCGTGCTCACCGCGAAGATCACGGAACGGCGCGGCGGCCTCGTCGGCGCGCTGAGCGTCCTACCGGACGACGAGCTCTTCGCGATCACCTCCAACGGCGGAGTGATCCGTACGCCTGTCAAACCTGTCCGGCGGACACGGGATCGCAACACCATGGGCGTCAAGCTGATGGATCTGCCGGAAGGCGTTACCTTGGTGGCTATCGCTCGTAGCGCGGACGAGCCGGACGAACAGGACTTAACGCATGACGGACACGCAGGCGAACGGCCCGGCGGCGGTCGGTCGCGCCAACGTGGGCGGCGCTGAGGTGACCGACGTGCCGGGGGGCAGCAAGGTAACCCGGCCGCCCGGCATGACGCCTCCGCCGACTTCACCAGAGGCGCTGCCTCCACCACCGCAGACGAGCTCGTCGACCAAGGTCGCCGAGGCTGTTAAGGCGGCCCGTCAGGCCGTCTCGGCGGCCGCGGCGCGCGGTCCACGGCGAGCCAGGCTCCACCTCAAGCGGATCGATCCGTGGTCGGTGATGAAGTTCTCCTTCGCCGTGTCACTGGTTCTCTTCATCGTGCTGATCGTGGCCACGACGGTGCTGTACATCGCGCTGGACTCGATGGGCGTCTTCACCAGCCTCAACGACCTGGTCGGCTCGCTCGTCGGGTCGGGCAGTGAGAGCGGTGGGTTCACGTTCACCGCGCGGGGCGTGATCGGCGTGTCGGCACTGCTCGGAGTGGTCAACATGGTGCTCTTCACGGCCATGGCGACCCTCGGGGCGTTCATCTACAACGTGTGCGCCGACCTCGTCGGCGGCATCGAACTGACCCTGTCGGAGAAGGAGTAGTCGCCCGCCGGCGCTTACCCCCATACCTGCGCGACGAGCGCCCGGTGCCTAAGGTATCGTTTCGTCTCGTCGCGTCTGGGGCTATAGCTCAGTCGGTTAGAGCGCAGAGCTGATAACTCTGAGGTCGATGGTTCGATTCCATCTAGCCCCACCAGTGTGACGAAGCGCCAGGTCAGACCAGGGAAACCCGGTCGGTCCTGGCGCTTCTTTTTCGCTTGCGCACGGCCATAGGCTGCGGTCATGCACACGACCTTGGCGGAGCACGCACGATGCCTGTACGGCGATGAATACCGGCCCACGCCGGAGTGCGATCGCCGCCACGGCGAGAACCGCTTCGTCGAGGTGCTGACCTTCTCCGACGCGGAGGCGATCCTTGCGATGCTGCAGGAGCTGTGTCCGCATATCGCCGATGGTCATCTTCCAGTGTGGGTTCGCAACCTCGCCTACCGGCTGGTGCTGTTGCAGCGGCCGAACGAGCCGAAGCTCATGCGGGCGGCGGCGGCCAGTCTCTGGATGCACGGACCCGACTGGGATGACATCGCGGCGGGCCTGGAGCGGGAAGCCGACGCACTGGAAGCGCCTGGGCCGGTCGCGCCGGGCGTTTGACGCGGCTGGGGCGTTGGTGCGTGCACGGCACCGGGCTCGGCGGGTGGCGAAGGTTTCCCTGCGCCGGCGGCCGCCCGCGTATCCGATCATCCGATGGGCGGGTCCACCGCCGCTTGCGAAAGTGGACGGATGGACACGTCGGGGCTTCGCGGTGATATCGCCGCCGCTGCGAAGGGCATCGCCACGCTGGGCGGGAAACGCGAGATCCACGAGCTCGTGACGTACCTGTACGAGCACGAACTCGTCGAGCTGATGGCGACGGGAACCTACAGCGGCAGCCAGGGACTCGTCGTGCTGACGAACGAGCGGCTACTGTTCCTCGTGCACGGTCGCAGCAAGCAGACGCACGAAGAGTTCCCACTGCCTCGCGTCACGGCGGTGGAGTGGCGCCCCGGGATGCTCAGTGGCGAGATCACGGTCGCGGCCGGCGAGGCGCGGGCCGAGATCAAGGGCGTGCTGAAGGCGGACGGCGTGAAGCTCGTCGAAGCCGCACGCTCGGCCGTCGGCGCCTACGCCGGCATGCTTTCCACCGACTCGGCGACGCCACCGGTGTACGCCGCGCCGTTCGTGGTTCCACCGCCGCCCCCTTACGCCCCACAGGCGGTGCCGGCGGCGCAGGCAGCGCCCGGGGCTGATCCTCGCGCGACCTTGCAGTCGCTTCGTGACTGGCACGCCGAAGGCCTCATCACCGACGAGGAGTACGCCGCCAAGCGCGCCGAGGTCCTCGCCCGCCTCTGATCCCCCTACCCAAGCCCTCACCCCGCCTGCCACGCTCTCCCCATGCACCCCGACGAACCCCGCCCCGACATCGCCGCCGCGGCCGAGGACCTCGCCGTCCCCGGACCGGCGGGGACGCTCGCCCTCCTCGACCGGCATGTGCGCGACGACGAGATCGTCGTCTGCCTCGCCGCCGGCGAGACGGCCTCCGGCCGCGGCCTGCTGGCCCTCACCAACGAGCGCCTGGTCTTCGCCGCCGGAAGCAGCGTCGAGACGCTTCCCCTCAGCCGCGTCGACGACGTGACCTGGAACGGCCTGCTCGTCGGCGTGGTCACGATCAGGCAGGGGGAGGCGCGGATGACCGTCAAGGCGGTCGGGAAGGCCGACGGCCGTCGCTTCGCGGAGGCGGCGAAAGCCGCACTGGGCTGAGGCGCGGGAGAAAACCTCTCCGCGAGATGTCGAAGCGCGCGACCTCGCCCCGACCCCATGCTGAGAGCGCCACCGGGCGCCTTCACCAGCAGAGGAGCGAGTCATGCGCAAGGTCGTCTACTTCGTCCACCAGTCCGCCGACGGCTTCATCGAGGGCCCGGCCGGCGAGTTCGACTGGCCGACGATGGGCCGGGAACTCTCCGACTATTCGCACGAGCTCACCGACCGCGCCGACGTCTTCATGTACGGGCGGCTCGTGTGGGACATGATGTCGTCGTACTGGCCGTCCGCCGAGACCATCTCGGATGACCCGCACGACCTGCGCTTCGCCCCCGTGTGGCGCAAGACCCCGAAGATCGTCTTCTCCAACACGCTCACCGAGGCGGACTGGAACACGCGGGTCATCGGCGGCGACATCGGCGCGCGGCTGGCGGAGCTCAAGAAGGAGGAGGGCGGCGAGCTGCTGCTCATGGGCGGTTCGAAGCTCGCGTCGAAGCTCACCGAACTGGGCCTGATCGACGAGTACCACGTGGTCGTCCACCCGGTCCTGCTCGGCGGCGGGAAACCCGTCTTCGCCCCGGCCGACTCGCGCGTCCGGCTGCGCCTGGTCGAGACGCGCGCCTTCGACGGCACCACCGTGCTGCTCCGCTACGACCGGGTGTGACGGTCTGGTCCGATGTGCACGCACTGGGTAGGGTTCCTTGCACATCGACGTGTGGGGGAGGCGGCGTTGAAGAAGACGATCGCGGTGTTCTTAACGGCGGGGCTCCTCGCCGCGACGGGTTGCTCCGAGGCGGAGCAGACGGCGGAGCTGGAGTACCCGTGGCCCACCCAGGCCATCAGTCCCGACGCCGTCGGGTTCCGTGCCGTGGTCGCGCAGACCGACGGGACCGTGCAGCAGGGTCTGGCGAGTGAGCCGGAGGCGGGAAACCTCGACGAGCTCTGGGCGAAGGTCGGCACGGAGGCCGCCGATCTCGCCCGCTCACTGACCGCACCCGCGGCGCTGGGAGGCTCCGGCGACGCGCTGGCGCCCTTCGCGGGGCTCAGCCCGGCCGAGGTCGAGCTGCTGCCGCCCGAGGTCGCCTTCAACGTCCCCTACATCCACTGTGGCCAGCTCGCCGACCTCCCGCGCCAGTACCCCGACGCGGCCGCCCAGACGGCCGCCTGCGACTCCGACGCGGTCAAGTACCTCCTGGACCCGCGGGCGCTCAACGGAGGCGATCTGGCCGAGGCTCGGATCGACACCGACATCAACACCGGCGGGTACAAGATCATCCTTGAGTTCACCGCCGCCGGCGCCGACAGATGGGCGGCCTTCACCACCGCCAACGTGGGAAACCAGGTCGCCCTCCTCATCGGCGACGAGGTCCTCACCGCCCCCAGCATCTCCGGGCCGATCGTGGACTCCACCACCGAGATCACCGGAGAGTTCACCCTCGACGAAGCCGAGGAAATCATTTCCCGCATGCGCGCGGCGTTGACAGACTGACCCGATGCCCATGTTCGTGCACCTGACCCCGCGGGTCGACGCAGCGCGGATCCGCCGCGCCGGGATCCGAGCGGTCAGCCACGGCCGCGAAGGCTCACGCGGCGTCTACTGCTTCCCCGTGCTGCCGTCGTACACGCTCACCCACCAATGGCTGCGCGAGCTCGCCCGGCACAAGTCCCGGCGCGGCATGGTCGCCGTCCATTTCCGCGTCGCCGACGACGAGCAGGTCACCGTCGGCCGCTACTCCGCCGTCCCCGAGGTCGTGGGCGCCGCCGAGGCCGTCGGACGGATCGCCGGACTCGACGACCCGCGCGGCTGGGAGGTCCTGATCCGGCGCGGGGTTTCCCGACGCGAGGTGCACAAGGTCCGCGAGGTTTCCCAAGGACTCGGGTGGCGCTACAAGCCCGATGTGCACGGGACCCGCCCCTGTCCCTGCTGCCAGCCCCTCGGGAGCTTCGGGTCCCGGCGACTGCGCGACCGCCCCGGCTCCATCGATCCGCCCGCGCCGCCACCGCGAGTGCTGCTCGCACGCCTGGACGCGGCCGCGCCCGACGACGTCGCCGAACTCGAGTCGGTGCTCCACTGGTTCGGCCGGCGGCGGCGCGGCCCGGTCGACCGTCTCGCGCCCCTCGCCGACCATCCCGCCTGGCAGGTGCGCGAGTCACTGGCCTGGGCGATCGGCCGCTGGCGCACGCCCGGCGCCGCCGAACTCCTCGCCCGCCTCGCCGACGATTCCCACCCCGACGTCCGCGAAGCCGTCGCCGACATCCGCGCCTAGTAGGTGTCCCGCCGCGACACGTGCTCGGCGGCCTCCTCGGCCGAGCGGTCGTCGGTCTCCTCCGCCTCCTTGCGAGCGTCGCCGGGGCGCGTCTCCATCGGCAGCCACTCCTCGATGCCCACCACACCGTCGTCGTCGGTGTCGATGATCAGCTCGGACGGCGGGTCTTCGATGTTTCGCTCGTAGAGCGCGGTCTCGGTCTCCTGCTCGTCGTCGCCCATGTCGTCGGGATCGTTCGAAAGGATGCTCATGACCCGATCGTCGCGCACCCACGACGCGCACGTGACCGTTTCGGTTGCCACCACGTGCGCAGCGACACGCAAGTCCGTACGCCAAGGGAGGTTGCGCCGGGGCCGGAGGTATGCTTGGTCGCGTTTGACGGCAGGACAGATTCCTTAGGGGGACATTGCCGATGTGGAAGAAGCTTTTGCTGCTGGCGGGCGTTGTGACCGTCGCCGCGATCGTTGTCAAGAAGGTCAAGGCGGCCGGTGAAGAGCGCGCGCTCTGGCACGAGGCCACCACCCCCGCCGAGGACGTGCGCTAGCGCGCACCGGCGCCCCGGGGGCTTAGCTCAGCTGGAAGAGCATCTGCTTTGCAAGCAGAGGGTCAGGGGTTCGAGTCCCCTAGTCTCCACTGACCTTGAAGGCCGGTAACCACTCCTGAACAGGGGCGGCGACCGGCCTTCATGCTGCTCAGGGGGTTTCTGCGGACCTTCGCGCGGTGGGCGCGGATGTCGAGGAAGAGCACTTCCTCGGAGCGGGCGACCGACTCGTACGGCAGCGACCACAAGGCGCGATCGTGGAAGGGCTGGACGGTGTCGGCGGTGAGGGCGTCGACGTCCTCATCGGACAGGACCGGTCGAGATCTTTGCGCAGGCGCGGATCGTCGTTGCACGGTCCCCATGGGCCGCTCCCCTCTCGCAGATGATTTACCGTCTCGCTCCTTACGTATGAGGCCCGCAGCGCCAAGCGCTCCGGGCCTCGACTCATCGAAGCTTCAGTGAAGACCTGACCGGACTTCGGTCAGTCGAGGCTTTCGATGATGCGGAAGTCGCGCTCGAAGCCGTCGGGGAGTTCGGCGAGCGCCTCCTGGTAGGCCGCACTCTCGTATGCGGCGACCGCCTGTTCGAAGCTGTCGAACTCGATCAGGACGACGCGCTCGGCGATTCCGGCTTCGTGGGCGACGACCCGGCTGCCGATGCTGGCGAGCACCCGCCCGCCCGCGGCCTTGAGGGCCAGACCGGCCAGTTCGTTGTAGACAGCAAGCCCCTCAGGGTTGGTGATGGTGGGGTAGACGCTGACCCAGTAGCCCTTGGGCATGGAACCTCCAGTGTCGGAATGAGTGCTTCGAATTCCGAAGCGCGGTCGCGATGTGCGATACTACCGTTTCGGAATCCGAAGCGCCAGAATTGACGGAGAGTCATGAACGAGTCGCCGACGCCCATGCCGGGCCGGCCGGTCCGCGGTTCCACCACGGGACGATCGTTGATGGCCGCACTGGACCTGTTCGGGCGCCGCTGGACTCTGCGCATCATCTGGGAACTGGGCAACGAGCCGCTCGGCTTCCGGCTCCTGCAGCGGCGCTGCGACGGCATGTCGTCAAGCGTCCTGCAGCAACGGCTCACAGAGCTCCAAGAGGCTCGGCTCGCCGAGGTGCTGCGCGACGGCAACTACACCCTCACCCCACTCGGCCACGACGCCCGCGAGGCCCTGTGTCCGGTCATCGAGTGGTCGCGGCGGTGGGCTGCCGACCTTGCCGCGAACGACGTGGCTTGATCATCTGTTAAGAACTCCACCGGCAGGACCAGAACAACGAGCCACCCACTCAGCAGGACACCACCCCATCAGCCTTACCGCCAGCCGTGGGTCAGGGTCAGCTGGTTGCGACGAGGACGCTAAGCCTCCTGGTCCGACATCCGGCCGGCGTCGCCCGTTCACGAGTGAGTTCGTTCGGGAGATCTCCCCGTTGACAGGATTCGTCCCCGTTAGGTCGCCGGGTAATCTTCATGTTTGTCCTCCCATGCCGGGCGGTGTCACCTTCATCCGCCGATGGGTCGCCGCGGTCGTCACCGGAGGAATCCATGGATCTGAATCGCATCGGCGCCGACCTCAAGGGCCAGTTGGCGGTGCGCGACCTCTTCCTGCTCCGGGAGCCCTCCTCGGTTCCCGGCTCGCAGACCGTGTCGGTCCGTCTGACCGACGGGCATCCCGATGGGTTCCCCGTCGGTCACGTCGTGTCCTCGGGCTCCACCTGGATCTCCTACGCCCGGGTTCCGCGCGACGGCACCTTCAGGAACAATGAGTTCCTGGGTGAACAGACCTTCGAGGAGGCGCTGGAAACCGTCCTGACCTTCGCCCGGTACGACGACATCGTGCGCGACTTGGAGCAGTCGGGCCGTTCACGGGTCTACAAGACGGTCATGGACGCGGAGCGGGCGGAATGGCTCGCCGAGCATACGGAACCGCCGGGCATCACCCACCTCGGCGACGGCAAGGTCCACCTGTCCGAATCCGCTGTGGCCTACCTGCGCAACCCGCCGCCCGAGCGCGGTCTCTTCCTTTTCGTCACCGACGAGGACGCGTTGTGGATCGACGGGGACACCTATCCGATGACACGCGAGGGGTGACATCCGGTCGGCGAACGCCGTCGCGGCACTGCTGTTGCTCCACTGTCAACGGCTCGGAAGCCAGGCGTCAGGAGCGCGGTGAACGCGTCAGCGGACCACGCCAGGCGGCGCCTGTTCTTCTCCTCCGATCGCTTGCCGACCGCGTAGTCCCCAAGGGACACCAGGGCGTCCGAGAGTGCCGCCGTGTCGCTGGCGAAGATCGGTTCGCCGTCCTGGAAGGCGCCGCCGCGGGAGGCATGGAACCGCGTCCCAAGAAACGGCAGATCAATGACGCCGACGACGGGCACGCCGTCCTTGAGCAGTGCCAGCGACACGCGCACAGCGGCACGCCGTGCGCGTAGTTCACCGTGCCGTCGATGGGATCGAGGGTCCACAGCAATGCACGGTCCTCGGAGCCGGTGAGCCCGCCGCATGCCCTCACCGCGGAGGCGCAGTTCCACCTGGGCGCAGTGCTGGCGCTGACCGGCGTGTTCATGTTGGGCGTGGGGCCGATGCTGTGGTTCCGCGCGCAGCGCGAGAACGCCTCGCGGGACTGAGCCGCCCGGCCCTTTCGCCGTCGTGGGCGAGACTGTGCCCATGGAATTCCTCTGCTACCACCGCGACCGCCCCGGCTCCCTGGCCCTGCGCCAGGAACTCGTCGAAGCCCACTGGTCCTACATGGACGGCTTCGCCGCCGAGCTGATCGCGCGCGGCCCGACCCTCGCCGCCGACGGTGAGACGCCGACCGGCAGCGTCCACATCGCCGAGCTCCCCGACGTCGCCGCCGCCCGCGCCTTCGCCTTCGACGAGCCCGGCTACCAGGCCGGCGTCTACCGCGACGTGCTGCTGCGGCGCTGGCGCAACGAGCTGGGCCGCGACATGTGGGCGTTTCCCGGCGACCGCGACGCCCGGCGATACCTGGTCCTCGGCCTCGGCGCGGGCCTCATCGAGGAACCGGTGCCCGCGGACCGGGACGCGCTGATCGCCTTCGGCCCGCTGCTGTCCGACGACGGCAACGCCTGGCTGGGCACCGGCGCGCTGGTCACGGCACCCGGCCCGGACGCCGCGAGGGCATCGCTCACGGCCGGCCTGTACGCCGAGATCGAGGTGCACGCCTGGGAGTTCGGCGGGCGGCGCTGACCAGGCGAAAGATATTCCTTGACAAGAATATTCCTCATAAGGAATACTTCTGTCCATGGACGCACTCCTAGCCTCGCTGGCCGACCCGGCCCGCTGGCGGCTCGTGAATCTGCTGGCCGAGCGGCCCCGCTCGGTCGGGGTCCTCGCCCAGCTCGCCGAGGCGCGCCAGCCGCAGACGACCAAGCACCTCCAGACCCTCGAACGCGCGGGCCTGGTCACCTCGCAGCGCTCCGGCCAGCGACGCGTCTACGCGCTGCGGTCGGAGCCCCTGCGTCGCCTGGTCGCCGCGCTCAATCACCTCGCCGACACCGCCGACACCGCCGAACAGGCCGACGGGTCCCGCGCGACCTTCGACCGCTACGGGCTCAGTCTCGACACCGAACGCCTCGCCGCCGAGGAGCCGGGCTGGGCCGACGGCCGCTCCTTCAGGTTCCTGCGCACACTCGCGGCCGACCCCGCGCTGGTCTGGCGGCACCTGACCGAGACCGCGCTGCTCGCCCGTTGGTGGACACCCGACGATCTCCGCGTATCCGAACTCGTCTTCGAGGCGAGGCCGGGCGGGCAGATCGTCCAGGAGTACCGCGACGTCGAGGACGCCGACGGCTCCGACCTGGTCGCCGGCCGCGCGGAAGGCGTCGTCGACGAGGTCCGCCCCGGCGAACACCTCGCCTACCGGCTCACCCCCCGGCTTCCCGACGGCCGGCCCGCGTTCACCGCCCACTTCGACGTCGGTCTCAGCCCGGCCGACGCCGGCACGGAACTCGACATCCGATTCCAGACCACCGACACCACCGTCGATGCGGCCGACTTCATCGCGGGCATCGAGATCGGCTTCGGCCAGAGCCTCGACAAGCTTGTGGCGATCCTCGCCGCCGACTCACTCGACACCGATAAGAGGAACACGGCATGAGCACGCAGACCACCGGCCGCAGGGTCGTCACCAACATGAGCCTCTCCCTCGACGGCCACTACGCCGGGCCGCGCGACCCCGAGGACAACGGCTGGGTGATGCCCTACGCGCACACCGACGTCGCCCGCGACCACATGACCAGCATCCGGGAGTCGGCGACGACGGCCCTGCTCGGGCGGGTCAACGCCGAGGGTTTCCTCGCCTTCTGGCCGACCGTGATCGGAACCGAGGGCGTCGACCCGCGTGACGAGGGCTTCGCTAAATGGCTCCTCGACACCGACAAGGTGGTGCTGTCCTCGACCCTCACGCAGGCCCCGTGGGAGCGGACGACGATCGCCGGCAAGCCGACCGCCGAGGTGGTCGCCGACCTCAAGGCGACCGAAGGCGGCGACATCCTCGTGCTCAACAGCGCGAGCGTCATCAAGGCCCTGCTCGCCGCCGACATGGTCGACCGGCTCACGCTGACGATCTTCCCGGTCTTCCTCGGCGGCGGCCCGCGTCTCTTCGACGACGGTCTGCCGACCGGCCGGTGGACGCTCGCGAGCCAGCACGCGGGTGAGTACGGGACCTTGGCGCTCGTCTACGACCGGCTCCGCTGAGCCGAGTCGGTGCGGGACCCCTCAGTGCAGCGGCTCAAGCTCGATCCACGCGTGACCGGGGATCGAGGCGCGCACGCGGTCGGCGATCACCATCGCCTCACCCCGCTCGTCGTAGGTGTGCGCTCGCCAGTGCTGCGAGCGGTGCTCGACGTACCAGCGGCCGCGAAGGCGGCCCACGACCACGCGGTGTTCGCCGTTCAGGGTCTGCCACGCTCGCACGGGTTTCCTCGCCGGGTCGGCGCGGTCGAGTCTCTCGCCGTTGATCACCCGGAGATCTTCGCACATTCGTTCTAATCGATGAAGAGGTCCCGGGGGCGCACCTGCCGGTACATTCGGTCGCGGTGTGCGGGGACGAGTCGGGAGACCCGGCCTGCGGGGGTCGGGGAAACCCCCGCAGGTGCGCCCCGCGCCGTGAGCCGCGGAGCAGGCGGGCGGCAATTGCCACGCGCACCGTTGGTCGCCGGCCCGAAGGCCCGCCGGTGCGGCGACGCCGGGATGGCGGCCCGGCGCCTCGACTCTGCCGGAGAATCTCCGGATGGTCAAGCAAAAGACCGGTGCAATCTTCGATAAATCGATGGTTGACAGGAAAATTTGCACAACGCCGTGGCGACCCGTACTTTCGGCCGCCTCCACACCGGTTAAGCGTCCGGGTGGGTCGTGGTGTTACACCTGTCGGCGGGTGTTGCCCGTCACCGTTCCTGAGGCACCCTTGAGCGGTGACCGACGACCTGTCCTCCCTCATCGAGGCGGCACGTCGTGGTGACGAGGACGCCTTTCGCCTGCTCTACCGGGAGGTCCAGCCCCGCCTCCTGCGATACCTCCGCGCCCTCGTCGGCGCCGACGCCGAAGACGTCGCCTCGGAGACGTGGCTGCACATCGCCCGCGACCTGCACGGCTTCGACGGCGACTTCGACGGTTTTCGCGGCTGGGCCGCCACCATCGGCCGCCACCGCGCGATGGACCACGTCCGCCGCAGACGCCGCACACCCGGCCCGACCGTCTCCGACGAGCAGCTCGCCGAACTCGGCGGCCCCGCCGACACCGCCCTGCTCGCCGTCGACGCCCTCGCGACCGACGCAGCCATCGCGTTGATAGCCTCCCTCCCGCGCGAGCAGGCCGAGGCGGTCCTCTTGCGCGTGGTGATGGGCCTCGACGCGCGCTCGGCCGGGCGCGTCCTCGGGAAACGGCCCGGCGCCGTGCGCACCGCCGCCCACCGGGGTCTGCGCCGCCTCGCCGACCGGCTCGCCGCCGACGCGACCCCGGCTGCCACGGCACCGGCGCTCACCTCGAAGGAAACGACATGAGCCGACAGCCCGACCTCGTCGACGAGCGCCTGGCCGCGCTGCTCACGGCGGCCGCCGCTCCGGCGCGTCCGGGCGAGACCGCCGGGGAGGAGGAGGCCGTCCGCGCCTACCGCACCCTTCTGTCGCCGGTCCAGCCGACAAGGGCGCGCCGCCTCCTCGTCCGCTTCGCCGTCGTCAAGGCAGTCATCGCCATCACCCTTCTCGGCGGGGTCGCGCTCGCGGCGAGTTCGAGCGAGCCGCCGGAGCACCCCGCGGTCCCGGGGAACACCGCCGACACCGCCGCCGGGGAGCGCGAGACCACCGACGGCACACCCGCGACTCTGGCGGGCGAGGAACCGCCACCACCTTCGGCGAAGGAGCCCTCGGCCCCCACCCCGGGTGCGGAGGAGAGCGCACCCGCCGCCGACTTCCCGTCACTGTGCCGGCTCTACCTCGACGACGAGTGGACGGCCCGCCGCGACCCGGGTTTCCCGGCGCTGCGCGCCGAGGCCGGCGGGCACGGCAAGGTCGGCGACCACTGCCGCGAACTGCTGGGCGTCGACGAGGAGAACGACGACGGCGAGGACCATGACCCGGGCGGCGATGACGAGAACGGCGAGCCGAGCGGCCGGCCCGACTCCGTACCCGGCCCGCCGTCCGTCCACAAGGGCCGCCCGACCTCACCCGAACAGGCCAAGGGCCCGAAGGCGCGGCCGTTACGCGCGGTAAGAATGCAGCATGATTAGGGTCTTTCTGCTCGATGACCACGAAGTCGTCCGCCGAGGCCTGTGCGAACTCTTGCAGCGCGAGGGCGACATCGAGGTGGTCGGCGAGTCCGGCCTGGCGGAGGAGGCCCGCCGCCGGATCCCGGCGCTGCGCCCGGATGTGGCGATCCTCGACGCGAGACTCCCCGACGGCAGCGGCATCGACGTCTGCCGCGAGGTCAGAGCCGCCGATCCGGCGGTCAAAGCCCTCATTCTCACCTCATACGAGGACGACGAGGCCCTCTTCGCCGCGATTATGGCGGGCGCTGCTGGGTATGTCCTCAAGCAGGTGCGTGGCACGGACCTGGTGGACGCGGTACGGATCGTCGCGAGCGGGCGGTCCATGCTCGATCCCGTGGTCACCTCCCGGGTGCTCGAACGGATCCGCCGCGGTCCGGAGGAACCGGCCGAGCTGCGCGCCTTGACGGAACAGGAACGGCGCATTTTCTCGCTCATCGCCGAAGGTCTGACCAACCGGCAGATCGCCGAACGGATGTACTTGGCGGAGAAGACCGTCAAGAACTACGTTTCGAGTCTGCTGTCGAAGCTCGACCTGGAGCGCCGCACACAGGCGGCGGTCCTGGCCACCCGGCTTCTTGGTGACCGCCGGCCCGACTGAGCCGGGGACAACGCGCCGTTTCACGTGAAACATTGGACGTGGAGAGGTGATCACCATGGTCGGGCAGGTAGTCGTAGGCGCGGACGGATCGGAATCGTCGACGCGCGCGATCGAGTCCGCCGCACACGAAGCCATGCTGCGAGGGCTTCGGCTGCGGATCGTGCACGCCGTGATCTGGTCGATGGTGGACACCCCCATGGATCTGGCCGCGATGGGCATTCCGCGCGAGGACCTGCGCGAGGCGGCGAAGGTGATTCTGGCCGACGCCGAGGAGCGCGCCCGCATGGCGGCCCCGGAGATCGAGATCTCCACGCACATGGAGATCGCCGGCGCCGCGCAGGCGCTGCTCTCCGAGGGCGAGAACGCCGACCTGATCGTCGTGGGAAACCGTGGCCACGGGGGCTTCACCGGACTGCTGGTCGGCTCGACGGCCGTGCAGGTCGCCGCGCACGCCACGTGCCCGGTGCTGGTCGTGCGCCCCGACGTGCCGCGCGAGGACCCCACCGGGCCCATCGTCGTCGGCGTCGACGGCTCGCCCGAAGGCCGCCTCGCACTGCGCTTCGCCATCACGGAGGCCAAACTGCGCGGCGCGACCGTGCGCGCCCTGCACGCCCTCCCCGAGGGTTTCCCGCCTGAGGAGGGCGCCGAGGCGCTCGCCGCGGCCGAGAAGCTCCTCGACACCGCGCTGGTCGAGATCGACGCCGCTCCCGGCGACGTGTCGGTCAGCGCCGAGATCGTGCGCGGCCAGCCGGCCGAGGCGCTCGTCGAAGCCTCCCGTACCGCCTCGATGATCGCCGTCGGCGGTCGTGGTCGCGGCGGTTTCCGCGGCCTGCTGTTCGGTTCGGTCAGCCACGCGCTGATCCATCACGCCGAATGCTCCGTCGCGATCGCCAGGGGCGCCGAGGACGAGCAGGAGTAGCCACACTCGTAGGCATGCGAGCACGAGGAATCAACTACGACACCGGTTTCCTTCCCGGGTTCACCAGCCGCCCGCACCTCACCCCCGACATCGCCGCGCGCGACATGCGCGTCATCGCCGGAGAACTGCACTGCGACGCCGTGCGGATCTCCGGTGGCGACCCCGAGCGGCTCAGTACCGCCGCCGAACACGCCGCCGAGGCCGGGCTGGAGATCTGGTTCGCGCCGTTTCCCGTCGACGTCGCGCACGCCGAGGCGGCCGAGCTGTTCACCGACTGCGCCGTCCGCGCCGAAAGGCTCCGCGCGGACGGCGCCTCGGTGCGTCTGGTGACCGGGTGCGAGTTCACCGCCTTCATGCCCGGCTTCATTCCCGGTGCGAGCTACGGCGAGCGCCTTGAGGTCATCGGCAACGCCGACCAGGAGTGGTGGATGAACCTGGGACCGGCCATCGCGCGCCTCAACGAGCATCTCGCCGGGCTCGTGGGGCGGGTGCGCGAGCACTTCGGGGGGGCCGGTGACCTACGCGGCGGCGCCGTGGGAGTTCATCGACTGGACGCCGTTCGACTACGTGGGCGCCGACGCCTACCGCGCGGCCTACAACGCGCAGACCTTTCCCCAGGAGATCGCCGCGCTCGGCGACTTCGGGAAACCCGTGGCGATTCTGGAGTACGGCACGTGCGCGTACACCGGTGCGGGGCTGCGCGGGGGGATGGCGTGGCAGGCGCCGGCCGACGCGGTCGCCGACGAGGGCGAGCAGGTGCGTTACTTCAACGAGCTGCTGGACGTGTTCGAGGAGAAGGGCGTCGATACGGCCCTGTGGTTCACCTTCGCCGGTTTCGGCCGGACGGGGGCGGCCGAGCTGGGTTCCTACGGGGTGGTGCGGATGCTCGGTGCTGAGGCGGAGTGGGAGCGCAAGGAGTTGTTCTCGGTGATGGCGGCGCGGTACGCGTCGTAACGAGCCCTCTTCTCGACCGCCGCGTGATCTTCGGCGGGGCAGACTGTCGGGATGGCGCTGGAGGCTTTGGGCCTGACCACGCGGGAGGCGACCGTCTACCGCGCGGTCGCCGAGCGCCGCAGTGCCGCTGTCGACGGTCTGCCCGCCGTCACGGGCTTGACGTCCGACGAGGTCGCCGCCGCGATCGAGGGGCTGGTAGCTCTCGGTCTTCTCGACGTCGCGCGCGACCGTCCCGGCGTGGTGACCGCCTCCCCGCCCGAGTTGACGGGGCAGGCTCTCCTCCTCGACCGCGCCCGCGACCTCCAGCGTGCCCGCCAGGAGCTCAACGACCTCGCCGAGCGCTACCGCAGTGTCCCCGCCGACGACGCCGAGCTGATCGAGCTGCTGCCCGGGCCGACCGTCGCGCGCCGTCTCGCCGACGTGCAGGGGCAGGCCGAGCGGGAGGTGCTGATCGTCGACGCCCCGCCCTATCTCGACGTCAAGGCGAATCCGATGCAGCTGGAGCAGATGGCCGCCGGGATCACCTATCGCACGATCTACGACCGGCGCGGCCTTGAGGAGCCGGGCGGTTTCGAGCGCGCCGAGACCTTCGTCGTCGCCGGTGAGCAGGCGCGCGTCCTCGACCACACGCCCACCAAGCTCGTCATCGTCGACCGCGCGTACGCCCTCCTCCCGCAGCGCCACGGTGTCACGCCGAGCGAGTGCGGCGCCTTCCTCGTGCACCGCTCACCGCTGCTGGACACGCTGATCTCGCTGTTCGACATCTTGTGGCTGCACGCCCTGCCGATGTCGGCCTCGGGCACCGACGGGCTGTCGGAGGAGGAGGCGCAGCTGCTGGTGCTGCTGCTGACCGGGTTCACCGACGAGGCGATCTGCCGTCAGCTCGGCATCGGGCGGCGCACGGTCGCCAGGCGGGTGAAGACCCTCATGGACCGGGCCGGCGCGGCGACCCGCATGCAGCTGGGGTGGCAGGCCGCGCAGCTGGGGTGGGTGACCGCGCCCTGGCGCGCCAGCGGCCTGCGCCGCCCCGACATTCCCCGGGCGGCCGGTCCCGACGGGGCATGACGTGTTTGTGCCACTGGCAAGCACCCGCCAGCCGAAGGCATTGAGCAAGGCTCGTTACTGCTGAAGCATCACCGACGATCATGCCCTTCAGCCCTGGAGCCCCCGTGAAGTCCACCAACCGAAGACTCGGTCTCGTTCTCGCGTCGGCGGTGACCCTGGCCGTGCTGTCGGCGCCGGGGACGGCCGCCGCCGATCCCGCGCCGAGCGTCCCGTCCGGGTCGCTCGCCTGGCCGTCGGCCCTGCCCCCGACCGCCACCGTCACCCTCGTCACCGGCGACACCATCACCGTCAGCACCGGCCCCGACGGCAAGACCGGCTTCACGGCCGTTCCCGCCGAGGGCACCTCGCCGATCTACCGCACTGAGACCTCGCCCGAGGGCGACACCTTCATCTACCCCGACAGCGCGTCGGCGGGCATGGCCGCGGGCCTGCTCGACCGGGACCTGTTCAACATCACCAGGCTCGTCGCCGACGGCCACGGCGACGCCGACAGCGCCACGCTGCCGCTGATCGTCGACTACTCCGGCACGCCCTCGGCGGCGACGCTCTCCCGCGACGCCTCGGCCCTCGACGCGGTCACCGCGTCGACGCCGCTGGCCTCCATCGGCGCCAGCGCCGTCGAGGTCGACAAGGCCGCCGCCGAGGACTTCTACCGCGAGGCGACCTCCGGGGCCGTCGAGCGCATCTCCCTCGACGGCAGGGTCGACGCCGTCCTCGACGTCAGCGTCCCGCTGATCGGCGCACCCGAAGTCTGGGACAGCGGCTTCGACGGGACCGGCGTGAAGGTCGCCGTCCTCGACACCGGCATCGACGAGACCCACCCCGACTTCGCCGGGCACATCTCCGCCACCGCCAGCTTCATCGACGGCGAGGCCGTCGCCGACCTCAACGGGCACGGCACGCACGTCGCCAGCACCATCATGGGCAGCGGCGCGGCCTCCGGCGGCGCCTACAAGGGCGTCGCGCCGGGTGTCGACCTGCTCGTCGGCAAGGTCTTGAACAACCGCGGCTCCGGCAACGACTCCGGCATCATCGCCGGGATGGAGTGGGCGGCCGCGCAGGGCGCCGACGTGATCAGCATGAGCCTGGGCGGAGCGACCCAGGAGGTCTCCGACCCGATGACCGAGGCCGTCGAGGCGCTCACCGCCTCCACCGGCGTCCTGTTCGTCATCGCCGCCGGCAACTCCGGCCCGGGCGAGTCCACCGTCGGCTCACCCGGCATCGCCGACAGCGCTCTGACCGTCGGCGCCTTCGACAAGAGCGACCGCCTCGCCGACTTCTCCAGCCGCGGGCCGCGCGTCGACGGCGCCATCAAGCCCGAGATCGCCGGTCCGGGCGTCGACATCGTCGCCGCGCGCGCCTCCGGCACCGCCGCCGGGCGGCCCGTCGACGACCACTACACGTCGCTGTCGGGGACCTCGATGGCCACGCCGCACGTCGCGGGGGCCGTTGCGCTGCTCGTCCAGCAGCACCCCGACTGGACCGCGCGGCAGCTCAAGGACGCCCTCGTCTCCACCGCCGACAACGCCCCCGAGTACACCGTGTACGAGCAGGGCGGCGGCCGGCTCGCCGTCGACGAGGCCTCGAAGGCCACCGTCTTCGCGTCCTCGACCGCCGACTTCGGCAACGTCGGCTCCGATGCCGGGCCGCAGACCCGCGCGGTCACCTACACCAACACCGGCGACGCGGCCGTGACCCTCTCGCTGGCGCTGAACCTCGACCGCGGCAACGCCGTCCCCGCCGGCGCGGTCGCGCTGTCGGCGACCACCCTCGACGTCCCCGCGCACGGCACCGCCGACGTGACCGTCACGGTCGACCCCTCGATCGGCGAGATCGGCCGCTACAACGGATATTTGGCAGCGACTGCCAATGGCCGCACACTGACGACTTCGGTCGGCTACATCAAGGCGCCGCCGCAGCGGACGATGACCTTCCACCTCACCGGACGCGACGGTGAGGCCGCCGGTCAGGCCAACATCGACCTGCTCGACGTCGCGACCGACGCGGTCGTCTACCGCACCGCCACGACCCTCGGCGAGGCCGAGCACAGCATCACCGTCCCGCAGGGGCGCTACGCCGTGCAGATCCGCCTGACGACCTACGACGACGGATTCGGGACGGCCATCGCCTCCACCGACTACTACGGCGAGCCCGAGATCGTGCTCGACGAGGACGTCACGCTCGACGCCGACGCCCGCGACGCGGTGGACGTGACCGCCGGCGTGCGCGGCGAGAAGCGGCCGATGGAGGCCCAGTCGGTGTCGGTTCACCTCGGGCGAGTCCGTGCCGACGGGGCCGGCATCGGGCTCGGCGACTTCGACCTGCTCACCGACGGCGACTCCGTCTACGGCGTGATCCCCTCGGTGACGAAGGCGCGGCACGGCGAGTTCACCCTCAACATCGGCCACGAGCTGCGCGACCCGATCCTGACCGCCACGATCGCCTCGGGTCACCGCACGAAGGCACTCGACGTGCTGTCGTCCGTCGTGGGTCTGCGCTTCGACGGTGACGTGCGCGGCAGCGTCGTCGCGGTCGGCGCAGGCACCGAGGCCGACTACGCCGGTCTCGACGTGACAGGCAAGCTCGTCCTGGCCGTCACCGACCAGCCCGGTGGTCTCACCGCGCGCATCGCCACGGCCGCCGCGCACGGCGCCGCCGGCCTGCTCCAGACGCGCGCGACGCCGGGCACCACGGCGGTTTCGGCCTTCGGTGACGTCGTGCTGCCCGCCGCGGCCGTCCCCTACGACGCCGGCCGCGACCTGATCGCCGCGCTCGGCGGGGGAGCGGTCACGGTGACCCTCAAGGGCCGCATGGACAGCCGTTTCACGTACTCGCTGCCCGTCCAGTTCGACGGGAAGATCCCGGCGAGGCCGACGGCGACGGCCGACCGGGACGACTTCGCGAAGCTGGCCAACGACTTCCACGCCGACCGCGTCGGCAGGCTCGCCTACGACTCGACCCTGTCGTGGTTCCCGACGCAGCCGACGTCGAGCCGGGTCGCCAACTACCACTGGGCTCCCGGCGAGCGCGACGACTACGTCTACGCGCGCGACGGGGTCGTGTGGCAGCAGGCCGTCCGCACGTCGACGGTGAGCGCCGCCTCCACGCAGGAGCCGGTCACGTCGTTCAAGGCCGGGCGGACTTATCACCGCGACTGGTCGCGCGCCCCTGGGGTGCCGGCCGCCAACGGCAACTACCCGTGCCCGATGTGCCGCACGGACTCAGGGTCGCTGTTCGCGGTGGCGCCCTTCGGCGACTCCGACCCGACGCACTACGGATCGGCGGGCGCGGCCAACACCGTCGCCTTCTTCCGCGACGGCGTGCGGCAGGACTCCTACGACACGCTGCTCGTGCCCGAGGAGGCGAGCTACCGCATCGACTACGGCCTGACGCGCACGCCGACCGCGGTCGAGAGCCTCGGCACGAAGGTGGACACGTCCTGGACGTTCCGCTCGGCCGCGCCGACCTCGGGAATGCCCGAGGGGTGCGCGTTCATGTGGCCCGACGCGGCGGCCTGTGAGGCGCTGCCGGTGATCCTCACCGGGTACGACGTGCCGCTCGACCTGTACAACCAGGCCCACGCGGGCTCGCGCTTCGGCTTCGAGGTGACCACCTCGCGGCCCGCCGGGTACGAGGGGCCGGGTGTCACGGGCATGACCGTCGAGGTCTCCTACGACGACGGCTCGACCTGGGCGAGTCCCGACCGGGTGAAACTCGGCCGTGACGGTACCGCCGAGGTCTCCCTGCACCACCCGAAGCCGTCGGCCACCAACGGGTTCGTCTCGTTGCGGGTCGTGGCGTGGGACGCCGCCGGGAACCGGACCGAGCAGACGGTGATCCGGGCCTACGCGCTCGTGTGACCCGCACCGACGAGAAGCGGCCGTACGGCAGACCATACAGGGATATCGACTCTGTGCAAACCGGTCTGCGGGGCAGACCTCAAGGGCACTCCCGCCGATGTGCCGTCACCTCCACCT